>NZ_CP042911.1:8299334-8999201 GCF_008065095.1 Gemmata obscuriglobus
AGACGAAGGCAGAAGAGGATTGGCCACAAAAAAGCACAAAGGGCACAAAAGGGAACCAAAACAGATAGAGAAGAGTTTTGAACTCGCTCTTTCGTCTTCGGTTTCCTTTTGTGCCCTTTGTGCTTTTTTGCGGCCAACCTCTCTTTGTTCTCTATCTGTTTTGGTTCCCTTTTGTGCCCTTTGTGCTTTTTTGTGGCCAATCCTCTTCTGCTTCGATCTCCCTTTGTGCTTTTTTGTGGCCAATCCTCTTCATGTCTTCGCAGCGCGACGAGCGGCGTTGACCGCCTCGTCCAGGCGCGCCAGAAATCGTGAGCGGTCCTTCGGGGTCATTGCTGCCGGCCCGCCGCTCGCCTGACCCGTCGTGCGGAGTTCGTCCATCAGGTCGCGCATCGCGACCGCCTCGCCGATGGTGTCCGCGGTGAACAGCCGCCCCTTCGGGTCGAGCGCGACCGCCCCGTTGGCGACGCACCGCGCTGCGAGCGGGATGTCCGATGTGATGCAGATGTCGGCGGCACCGATCACGCCCGCGATCCAGTCGTCGGCCGCGCCGAAGCCCGTGCGCACGACCAGCTCAAAGATGGCGTCGGTCGGGACGCGCATGGTGCTGTTCGCGACGATCACGGTTTTCATGCCGTACCGCCGGGCCACCTTGTACACCTCGTCCTTGACCGGGCAGGCGTCCGCGTCGATGTAGATCGTCAGCATGTGTACCTCGGTTCCGGTTGACCCGAGCGGCGCTCCTTCGGCGCGGCAGTTGCACCCTTTACCGGTTGCCCAACCCAACCGTCGGGAGAGGGAACCATGTGGGGGCATAATAGCAGTTCGTGCCGCGCGGATGTGGTCGCGGCGTTCGACAACCAGGGCGACGCGGACGAGGCCCTGCTACGGTTACGGCTGGCGGGGTTCCGCGACAGGCAAATCGGGTACACCGGCCGGCTACACAACGGCCACACGGTCGACATGCTGGAGCGGGGACACACCTTCGCTGGTGCGGTTCTGGGCAGCGTTATCGGAGCGGCAGTGGGTATCGCACTGACGCCGCTGTTGAACCGGGTCTTATCGCCCCTGAACGGACCGCACGACCTGTTCGGCCTGGGCGTCACGGCGGGCGTTTGCGGCGCCATGCTCGTCGGCTTCTTCGGCGGTTGGATCGGCATGGGAATGCACCGGCGCAGCACCGAGGTGCCCGCGACCGACCGCGAGGACGGGCCGTTCGTGATGGCCGTGTCGGCCGGCGACGCCCGCCCGCGGGCGTGGGAGATCCTGCACCAGCACGGGCACGACCTGCACTCGTCGCAGACTTCTGCTCCCGGCGCGACCTGACATTTCCAAACGTTGAAGAGGGCTCACGAAGCACCGCTTCGTGAGCCGTCATCCCTTTTCCAGCACCCAATCCACGACCCAGCACCCGCGGACGTGAGCGCCCTTTGGGTCGCGGCAGTGGTTCAAGATGTCGTCGTTGTCGCACCCGGCGTCCTGAAGCGCGTCGGCGAGGATCGGCATCGCGCCGAAGTCGCGCGACTCGTACATCTCGCGTGCCAGGGCGCGAACGGTGTCCGTGCGCCACTCCGGGGCGAAGGCGATCGGCCGAAACGGGTTCCCGAAGATGTCGCGGAGCAACTCGGCGAAGCCCCGGTGTTCCTCCATCAACCGCTCGCCGTTGTACTCGTTCCGTCCCGGCCAGCCGAGGAAGCTCTCCCGGCCGGCCGCAGAAGACGCCGCATCCACAGCGGCGAACCATGCGTCCGGAAGGGTCGCGAGGACGACCGCCTCATCCTCGGCGCTTCTCGCGGCCGTGTGCGCACGTTCGCTCGCCAGTTCGAGTTCTGCGGCTCCGACCTCGTCATCGGCGAACCGCTCGGCGATCTCCAAAGCTGTGCGGCTGCCGGGTGACAGAAACGGCCAGACGCGGCGGCAGCAGGCACAGGCGAATAGCCGCAACTTCCGGCTGCTGAAGCGATCCCGGAAGTGCTCTAGCATCGGCTGACGGTTGTCGCACGCCAGCCATTCCGCTTCGGTCATGGTGCCTGCTCTCTGGCCCGCGTCGGTTACAAGAGCCGCGATAGCGGAGCCGGTTGTCTGTTGAGCGACACGACCAACACCGCAAAAGCCGGAGGCTCGCGCCCCAGTAACGATCAGGATAGCTCACGCACCGGGTATCGGTATACCATCCGCACCGCTCCGGGAGGTGCAACACCATGTTCGAAGTCGCCGACGCACTCGCTACCGTTCTGAGCCACTCCCGGCCGCTGGAAGCCGAAGTCGCGGCGCTCTCCGTCGCGGCGCTGGGGCAGGTGCTCGCGGCCGACATCACCGCGGACGCGGACTCGCCGCCGTTCGCGAAGTCGCTTCGCGACGGGTACGCGGTCCGCAGCGCCGACTGCGCGTCGGCCGGCGCCGAGTTAACGGTGGTTGAGGAGGTGCCCGCCGGAAAGGTGCCCCTCAAGTCAGTCGGAACCGGCGAGGCGGCCCGCATCTTCACCGGGGCGCCGATCCCGGACGGCGCCGACGCGGTTGTGATGCAGGAGCACACCGAGAAACTCGGCGGCGGGCGTGTGCGGATCGTCGATGCCGGTGTGAAGTCGCGCCAGTGGGTGTACGCTCAGGGCGCGGAGATGAGGGCCGGGGCGGTCGTGCTGGCGAAGGGGACGCCGATCACCCCCGCCGCGTGCGGTGTGCTCGCGAGCGTCGGGCAGACGGCGGTACCGGCGTTCCCGTTCCCGCGCGTCGGGGTCATCGTCACCGGCGACGAGATCGTCGAAGCGGGCACGAAACCGCGGCCCGGACAAATCCGTAACTCGAACGGCCCGATGCTCACCGCCCTGACCGCCCGCGGGGGCGGACGGCCCCGCTACCTGGGAATCGCCCGCGACGACCGCGCCGTCACGGAGTCGCTAATTCGCGAAGGGCTCGACGTTTCCGACGTGGTGGTGATCGCGGGCGGGATGTCGGTGGGGGACCACGACTTCGTGCCCGAGGTGCTGAAGGAACTCGGCGTAGTCATCCGGTTCCGCCAGATCCGAATGAAGCCGGGCAAGCCGATCCTGTTCGGCACCACGGAAAAAGGCACGCTGGTGTTCGGGCTGCCGGGCAACCCGGTGAGCGCGTTCGTGGGGTTCGAGCTGTTCGTGCGGCCGGCCCTCCGAATCCTGGGTGGACACGCGGAGGCCGGTCCGCGCACAATCAGGCTGCCGCTGGCGGACGGTCTGGCCGAGAGCACCGACCGGCCCACCTACCGCCCGGCGAAACTGGAGCCGCACGCGACCGGGTGGGGCGTGCGCCCGCTCACAACGACCGGCTCACCCGACCTCGTGAGCACGCAACGCGCGGACGCGCTCCTGGTGCTGCCGGCCGGCAACACGCGCGCCGATGCCGGCACGCTCGCGGACGTGGTGCTGCTGTAAAACGGGCGCGAGGACCACAACGAACGGATGGGTGCAGGCCGTTTTTGACCGGACCGACAGGGTAAACGGGATTTGAAATTGATCTGCCTTCATCCCGTTTACCCTGTCGATCCGGTCAAAAATCTGCTTTCATACACGAGACCCGTATGGCCGACATGAAGCCACGACCATGCGCCCATCCGACCACCGTTTCTAAGCCTTTGTCACTCCGGAAGGACTCCGCGTGAAGCCTCGCGTGTTCGTGCCCGCGATCGCCTCGGGCGTGCTGTTGTGGCTGGCGTTCTTCCCGTGCGACCTCGGGCCGCTCGGGTTCGTCGCGCTGGTGCCGTGGCTCACGCTGGTGCGTGCCCCCGTCTCGGGCTGGCGCCGGTACCTCGCCGCGTACCTCGGCGGGTTCACGTTCTTCGCGCTCGCGACACAATGGGTCCGCGTCGCGCACCCGATGATGTACGGGTCATGGCTCGGGTTGGCGGTCGTCATGCCGCTGTTCTGGCTCGCCGCCCTCGCCGTGCTGCGGAAACTCGACGCCCTGAAGCTGCCGCTGGCGGTCTCGGTGCCGGTGGCGTGGGTCGCGTTCGAGTTCTTCCGGATGCACTTCCCGACCGGCTTCACGTTCATGAAGCACGTCGGCGCGTACCAGATGATCGGGTTCGGGTGGTACTTCCTCGGGTACACCCAGCACGCCTTCACGCCGCTGATCCAGATCGCGGACGTGGGCGGCGTGTACGCGGTTTCGTTCGTGGTGGGTGCGGTCAACGGCGCGGTGGCGGAACTGGTTCTGCGGCTCTGCGCGCGGCCGGCGCCTCAACCCGTCAGCGGTTCGGCCGGCGCGTCCTTCCCGTCCTGGAAGAAGGTCGGCGGAGGGCTGGCCTTCGCCCTGGCGCTGCTCGGCGTCGGCCTCGGGTACGGGGGCTGGCGGCTCAACCACGCCCCCTTCGGCGAGGGGCCGAAGGTCAGCGCGGTTCAGGGGAACCTGACGCAGGACGACAAGATGGACGACCCGAACGGGCTCCTTCAGTCGTACAGCGACTTGCACTACCAGGCCATCCAGTACGACCGCACCGAGAACCGCTTTTACGGCGACCCGCCGGACCTGGTCGTGTGGCCGGAAACGTGCTGCCCGGTGGACTGGTGCGATGTGGCGCCGGGCGCGTCCCTCGGGGACTCCGTGCCGGGGTTCCAGCGGCACCGCGTCAACTCGCAGGACTGGTTCCTGAACCGGCAATGGGGCACGAACGTGCTGTTCGGGCTGAACGGGCTCGAGTGGGACGGCGCCCGCGTGTGGAAGTACAACTCGGCGTTGCTGGTGAAGCCGCTCGCGCGCGACCCGCTCTGGAAGCCGGGCGACCCGCAGATCGCCTTCAGCGCCGCCGCCGGGCGGTACGACAAGATGCACCTCGTCCCCTTCGGCGAGTACGTGCCGCTGGGGGACGAGTTGCCGTTCATGAAGCGGTTCACCCCGTACACGCACGACTACGCGTGCCGCCCCGGCGAGCGGTGGACCCGGTTCCCGCTGGCCGCGCGCGACGGGCGCAAGTTCACCTTCGGGTGCCTGATCTGCTACGAGGACTCCGACCCTTACCTGGCCCGGCAGTACGCGGCGTCCGAGCCGGTGGATTTCCTGGTCAACATCTCGAACGACGGCTGGTTCAAGGGCACCGAGGAGCACGAGCAGCACTTAGCGATCTGCCGGTTCCGCGCGATCGAGGCCCGGCGGGCGGTGGTGCGCAGCGTGAACATGGGCATTTCCGGGTTCATCGACTCGGACGGGCGAATTGTGAAACTGCCCACCGACCGGTGGAGCGATTCCAAGAAGGTGGACGCGATCGTGACCGCGGTCGTGCCGATCGACGCGCGGGGCTCACTCTACGCCCAGTTCGGCGACTGGGTGCCCGCGGGGTGCTGGTTGATCGCTCTCGTGGGAGTTGCCGCTGGGTTGGTGCGGCGGAAGGTGGTGTAACTGGAGCGCGGGCCTCTGGCCCGCTTCCCGACGGCACTCATACTCGTACCCGGCTACTGGTGTCTGCTTTGGTTTTGTTTTTGTGGCACAGACATTCCTGTCTGTGCGGTCATCTCGCGCCGCACAGACAGGAATGTCTGTGCCACAAGAAACAGACACAGCCACCCGGACCGTGAATCAAGATTGCGCGCGACTGGTCGTAACGCAATACGGCCGGGGCAACCGAGCGGGCCGGAGGCCCGCGCTCCGGCGCAGCAAGGAGGCCGCCGATTCGACTCGCGACACGCATTCCTCTGCACGTCTCGCTGCCCCGCGGGCGGCTCGCGCCGGCGCTGGTCGCGGGCTGGTGCGTGTTCCTGTTCCTGTACGGCACCTCCGCGGGGCCGCTGTACCGGACCGAAGCCCTCCGCGCGATCATCGGCCGCTCGTGCCTCGAAGGGCACTGGCTGTACCCGATGCTATACGGCGAGCCGTTCCTCACGAAGCCCCCCGGTCATTACGTCGCGATCGGGCTGTGCAGCCTCCCCTTCGGCGAGGTCACCGCCGCCACCGCGCGGCTCCCCTCGGCTCTGGCCGCGGCGCTGTCGGTCGTACTGATGTACGGCCTCTTTTCCCGCACGCTAGGCGCGCGTGCGGGGCTGCTGATCGCCCTTTTGCTCCCGTGTTCGGTGCTGTGGCTCGACAAGGTGCCGAGCGCGGAAATCGACATGACGCTCGTGGGCTGGGTGACGGCCGCGATCGTCCTCCTGTACCGCGCGGTTGAAGCCGAAGGCCGCCGAGTTGCCCTCGGCTTCTGGGTCGGCGCGCTGCTGTGTGTCGCGGGCGGGGCGCTCACGAAGTGGACCGCGCCGGCGTTCTTTTACCTTACCGCCGTCCCGCTGCTGATCTGGCGCGGGCGCCTCGGGCTGCTGTTCGGCTGGCGCCACCTCGTTGCGGTCGGTGTTGCGACCGCCGCGTGCGCGCTGTGGGCCGCCGCGGTGGTCCACGAAGTGGGCTGGGACGCGCTGGCGGACACGGTCCGCAAGGAGGCGGCGTACCGGTTCGCCCCGAAGGCGAGTAAGGGCTACCCGTGGGCCGAACTCGTGACGTACCCGCTCGCGGTGCTCGCCGCGCACTTCCCGGTGTCGGGGTTCGCGCTGCTCACGTTCCGGCCGAGCGTTTGGAAGCGGTGGGACGCGCGCGGGAAGCTGTTGTTGCAACTGCTCCACTGCTGGACGTGGCCGAACCTGCTGTTCTGGACGCTCGTTCCGAACCACAACGTGCGGTACGCGCTGCCCGTCAGCGCGGGCCTCATGGGCCTCGCGGTGATGGGGCTGCTCGCGTGGGTCAGCACGAAAGGCAACCCACCCCCCAACCCCCTCCCTGAAGGGAGGGGGAGTTCGGATGATCCGTCCAGCGAACCGAATACGCGAACCGGTTCCGGAGTGCCTTCTCTCCCCTTCCCTTCAGGGAGGGCGCTGGGGGGTAGGTTGCCATTGCTCCTCACCTTCCTGCTCTGCTGGGCGGTGGCGAAGGTCGTGTTCGTGGAGGTGGTCGTCCCGAGCCGCACCGCGGGGCGGAACGCCGAAGCCACCGGTGCCGCCTTGCGCGAGCACGTTCCGGACGGGCCGTTGCACGTTTTCAAGCTGAAGGACGAGGGGGTAACGTTCTACTACGCCCGGCCCGCGGTGCGGCTCTCGGACCCGCAATCGTTACCGCCCGGCGCGGCCGCGCTGCTGATCGAGCAGGAATGGGCCGACCGGGCTGCGTTCGGACATCTCACGCTGGTATGCTGTATGCACGATCAGCAGGGTGACCCCATTTACCTGGTGCGTCGGCCATGAGTGCGGTCCCGAAACCCGCCGTTCAGCCGCTCACGGTGTCGCAGCTCACCGCCCAGGTGCGCGGCACACTGGAAGCCAAGTTCCTGTCCGTGTGGGTCGCGGGCGAGGTGTCCAACTTCACCCGCGCCAGCAGCGGGCACTGGTACTTCACGCTCAAGGACGCCACCGCCCAGATCAAAACCGTCGCGTTCCGCGGGATCAACCTGCGGCTCCGGTTCGATCTCCGGAACGGCATGGAGATCATCGCCCGCGGCCGGCTCACCGTCTACGACCCCAAGGGCGAGTACCAGTTCGTCGTCGAGGAGGTGCAGCCGAAGGGCGTCGGCGGCGCGGAACTCGCGCTGCGGCAGTTGAAGGAGAAGCTGCTCGCGAAGGGGTACTTCAGCCCCGCGCGCAAGCGCCCGCTCCCGCGCCCGCCGCAGCGGGTCGGGCTGATCGCCAGCGCCACGGGCGCGGCGGTGCGCGACATGATCGAGGTGTTCGCGCAGCGGTGGCCCTTCACCGAACTCGTCGTCCGCCCGTCGCGGGTGCAGGGCGAGGGCGCCGCACAGGATGTCGCCCGTGCCTTGCTGCAACTGAACTGGCTCCACCGGAACAACAAGCTCGCCTTCGACGCGATCGTCCTGGGCCGCGGCGGCGGCAGCGCCGAAGACCTGTGGGCGTTCAACGAAGAGGTCGTCGCGGACGCGGTCTTCAAATCCGAGGTGCCGGTGGTGTCCGCGGTCGGGCACGAGACGGACGTGACCGTCGCCGACCTGGTCGCCGACCACCGCGCCGAGACGCCGACCGCCGCCGTCATCGCCCTCACCCCGGACCGGCGCGAGTTGCTCGCGTCCCTCGGGGAGCTGCGCGAGCGGATGGGCGAATCGGTGGCGCGGCGCCTCCGGCTCGCGAAGCAGCGGCTCGACCAGATCGCCGCGCGCCAGGCGTTCCGGCTCCCGCTCCAGCGGGTTCACAACTCCGGGCAGCGGCTCGACGACATCGCCGAGCGGCTGCACCGCGCGGCCCGCCACCGGCTCCTTCAGGCGGCACAGGAGCTGGCCGGGCGTTCCGCGCAGTTAGAATCGTTAAGCCCCTTGCAGGTGCTCGGCCGCGGTTATAGCCTGACGCACACGGGTGACGGCCGGTTGGTCCGCGAGGTGGACCACCTGCGGCCGGGCGATTTGCTCCTCACCCGCGTCCGCGGCGGCACCGTTCGCTCGCTGGTGACGGCCACGGAACCGACGGACCCGGAACGCACGAACCCCGGAGCGCGAGATTCGGACCCGGACCAGACCCCAGCGGCCGGCGGGTAGCACCGCCGGCGCCGCCCGTCGCCCCGGGCTCCGCACTTCGCCTTTCTTTCTCTGCCCCAGGGACGGGACGCACGCCATGCCCGAGCCACCCGCCGCGCCCGTCCCGTTCGAACTCGCGCTGGACGAACTCGACGGCATCCTGCGCGAACTCGAAGACGGCACCACCACCCTCGAAGACGCGCTGAGCCGCTACGAGCGGGGCGTGAGCCTGCTCCGGCAGTGCTACGGCCAGCTCCGCGACGCCGAGCAAAAGGTGAAACTGCTCGCCGGCCTGAACGAAGAGGGTGGTGCCGACCTGCGCCCGTTCGATCACGTCGCCTCCATCGAAACCGCGAAGGCCGCCGTGCGCAAGCCCGCACCGCCGCCCGCACGCGACCCGGGAATAACGGAATGACTTCGGGATCTGACACCGGTGACACCCAAACCCGGTTGGCTTTGCAACGCAAAGTTAATAACATTGCTGCTCCCGCGGGCTGCGCCGGTTCGGCGGCCGATCGGCTACTGGACGCACTGAAGGCGCGCCAGGAGCGGGTCGAACTGGCCCTCCGGGACGCGTTGGGGCTGGTGACCCGGGATGCCCCGCCGGCGCTGACCGAGGCGATGGCGTACAGCCTGTTCTCGCCCGGGAAGCGGCTGCGGCCGCTGCTGGTGGCGCTCGCGTGCGAGGCGGCGGGCGGCGCCCCCGATGCGGCGCTGCCGTCGGCGTGCGCGGTGGAGATGGTTCACACGTACTCGCTGATCCACGACGACCTGCCGGCGATGGACGACGACGACCTGCGCCGCGGGCAGCCGACGTGCCACAAGAAATTCGGCGAGGCGCTCGCGATCCTCGCGGGCGACGCGCTGCTGACGGCCGCGTTCGAGGTCGTGTGTGCGGGTTACGCGCCCCGGACCGCTGCGGTTAGTTGCAGAGAGCTGGCAAAGGGCGCAGGGGCGGTCGGGATGGTCGGCGGGCAGACGCTCGACCTCGAAGCCGAAGGCCGCGTCCCCGCCGGCCCGACCGCCCTTCAAGGGGTGGGGCGGCTCGAGGACATCCACCGCCGCAAGACCGGCGCGCTGTTCCGCTCGTCGCTGCGGCTCGGGGTGTTCGCGGCGCAGGCCGAGCGGCCCGCGGGCGCCTGCCCGGAGGCGCTGAAGGCGGCGGACGATTACGCGGACGCGTTCGGACTGGCATTTCAGGTGACCGACGACCTGCTGGACGTCGAGAGCACGGCCGACAAGGCCGGCAAGCGGGTGGGCAAAGACGCCGCCCGCGGGAAGCTGACCTACCCGGGGCTCCTCGGCGTTGAGGCGTCCCGGCGGCGGGCGGCCGAGTTGGGCCAGCTCGCGGTCGCCGCCGCCGAACGACTCGGCAGCGAACCGCTCGCGGACCTGGCCCGGTACGTGGTGACTCGAGAGAAGTAAGGAGTGGGGAGTGGGGAGTGGGGAGTGAGGGCCGGAAGTGAGGGGTGAGGGGTGAAGGCGCACCCGCCGGTGCCGGCCTCCGCCCCCACGCCCCGCTCTTTCCGGGTCACTCCCCACCGCTTCCCGGGGGAACGACATGACGACGCAACTGTTGCCGCAGATCCAATCCCCGGCCGACCTGCACGCGCTCTCGGACGAGCAGTTGCAGCAGCTCACCCACGAGATCCGCGACGAGCTGATCCGCGTGCTCACCACGCGGCCCGCGCACTTCGCCAGCAACCTCGGGGTGGTCGAGCTGACGGTGGCCCTCCACCTCGCCTTCGACTTCTCGAAGGACAAGGACCGGCTCATCTGGGACACCGGGCACCAGATCTACCCGCAGAAGCTCATCACCGGCCGCTACGAGCAGTTCCACACGATCCGCACCAAGGGCGGGCTGATGGGGTTCCCGCACCCCGGCGAGAGCGAGTACGACCTGTTCATGACCGGCCACGCCGGGTGCAGCGTCTCGACCGCGTCCGGGCTCAAGGCCGGCGACGAGCTGATGGGCCGCCCCGACAACCACGCGGTCGCGGTGATCGGCGACGGCGCGTTCCCGTCGGGGATCGTGTTCGAGGCGCTCAACAACATCGGCGGGATGGGCCAGAACACGCTGGTGATCCTGAACGACAACAAGATGTCGATCTGCCCGCGGACCGGCGGGGTGGCGAAGTACTTCGACCAGTGCCGGATGACCGGCCTCTACCAGGGCGGCAAGCGGCGCATCAACCAGATCCTGGACCACGTCCCGCTCATCGGGGAGACGGCCCGGGCGTCGCTGGAGGCGATGCGCGACGGGCTCAAGGCGTGGATCAAGGACGGGATGCTGTTCGAGGAGCTCGGGTTCCGCTACTTCGGGCCGGTGGACGGGCACGACCTGCCGGCGCTGCGCAAGATCCTCAAGGACCTCAAGGGGCAGAAGGGGCCGATCCTGCTGCACGTGCTCACCAACAAGGGGCACGGGGTGCCGCAGGCGGCCGAGGACCCGGTGACGTACCACACCCCGCCGGTGTTCGCGGAGGTCGGCCCGGACCGCGCGATCGTGTCGTTCAAAAAGGGCGGGGCGAGGGCGTACACCGACGCGGTCAGCGTCGCGCTGCACCGGGCGATGCAGGACGACCCCACGATCGCGGTGATGACCGCCGCGATGTGCCAGGGGAACAAGCTGGAGAAGGTGCGCGAGGACTTCCCGGACCGGTTCCACGACGTGGGCATCTGCGAGAGCCACGCGGTCGCGTTCGCGGCCGGCATGGCCAAGTCCGGCGCCAACCCGGTGGTGGACATCTACAGCACGTTCCTGCAGCGCAGCTTCGACCAGATCTTCCAGGAGGTGTGCCTGCAGAACCTGCACGTCACGTTCCTGATGGACCGCGCCGGCCTGACCGGCCCGGACGGCCCGACGCACCACGGCGTGTTCGACGTGCCGTACATGCGGCTGTTCCCGAACATGGTGAGCATGGCCCCCGGCGACGAGGCCGACGTGGCGCCGATGGTCAAGTTCGCGCTGCAGCACACCGGGCCGATCTCGGTCCGGTACCCGAAGGCTAACCTGGAGACGATGGAGCGCGCCGAGCCGGTGGCGCCGATCGAACTGGGCAAGGCCGAGGTGATCGAGTGGGGCGAGGACGGGTGCTTCGTCGCGTTCGGCACGCTGCTGTCGAACTGCGTGGCCGCCGCGAAGAAGCTGAAGGCGGAGGGCATCCACATGGGCGTGGTCAACGCCCGGTTCGTGAAGCCGCTCGACAAGGACACCATCCTCCGCGCGGTGGACGCCCTCCCCTTGGTCGTGACGGTGGAGGAAGGGACCGTTGAGGGCGGGTTCGGCTCCGCGGTGCTGGAGGCCGCCAACGCGGCGGGCCTCGACACGCGGAACGTCGTGCGCCGCGGCATCCCGGACCGGTTCATCGAGCACGGCGAGCGGAACGAACTGCTCGCGGACATCGGGCTGAGCGCCGACGCGCTGGCGGACCTGGTCCGCACGAGCCGGGCGGCGGAAGTCGCCCGCTAAAGGGTGATGAACCGGGCCGACGGAACCGCTCCCGCCGCCTCTGAAAAGGGCGCGGGAGCGCGTACACGACCGGCTCGGCTTTTTCGGTCCGTGCGGCCCCGGTCCCCATCTCCTCGATCGCCACTCGCCGCACCGCCGCGCAGATCACTCACGAACGACTTCCGCGCCGCACCCCGCACTCTTGCGGGCGGCTGTCGGGGGCGAACGAGAAACGGCTGAACTCGTTTCACACCGGATGTCAGTCCACGAACACGAACTCGTTCGCGTTCAGCACCGCGCGGCACAGCGCCGCGAGCCCGTGCTCCCGCGCGAGTGCGGCCGCGGCGCTCGACTCTTTCGCGCTCGGGGGGCGCTGGAACGCCAGCGCGAACACACGCTTCACTTGCGCTCCGACATCTGCTCCGGCGTCCTTCCGGACCCGGTCCGCGAAGGAATCGGCTTGCTGAAGTACGAAGCCGCTGTTGAGCAGGTTGAGCGCTTGCAGCGGGGTGGTGGACACGTTGCGCTTCGGCGCGATCTGGCCGGCGTCCGGGCAGTCGAACACGCCGAACGTGTCGTCGAGCTGCATCCGCGGCTTGTGCTGGTAGATCATCCGGCGGAACTCGGCCGGGCCGAACCGCTTCTTCGGCGCGTACACCTTCACGTAGTTCCCGTTCGGCTCGAACAGGTCGAACCCGGGGCCGCCCATCGTGAGGTCGATCGTCCCGCTCACGAACAGCACCGCGTCGCGCAGCGGTTCGGCCTCAATGCGGCGGGGCGGGTACCGCCACAGGAGCCGCGACTGCGCGTCCTTCGCGAGCCCGTCGGGCCGCTCCGCCGACGCCTGCCGGTAGGTCGCGCTCGTCACGATGAGTCTGTGAACGGCCTTCTGCGACCACTTGCGCTCGACCAGTTCGGACGCCAGCCAGTCGAGCAGTTCGGGGTGCGAGGGCTTCGCGCCGTTCTTGCCGAAGTCGCTCGGGGTGTCCACGATCCCGACGCCGAAATGGTGCTGCCACAGCCGGTTCACGGCGACGCGCGCGGTGAGCGGGTGCCGCGGGTCGGTGATCCACCGCGCGAGCGCCAGCCGGCGCTCCGGTCCGCTCGCGCCTTCGGGGATGTCGAACTTCGGCCCGAGTTCGGTGAGCGCCCCGGGGCCGACCGCCTCGCGCGGCTGCGTCGCGTCGCCGCGGTGGAGCCGGTACGTCACCTCGGGCGGCGCCAGGCGGCCGGCGTAGGCCACCGGCCCGCGATCGAGGTCGGTCAGCTTCTGCCGCAACCCGTCGATCTGCTGCGCGAGTGACGCCCAGGTGGCCTTTTCGGTGGCAGTCAGGCCCCCGGGAACGAGTGCGGCGTCCTTCGCGAACGGCGCGCGGTCGTCCGACGACGCCGCCACGCTCCACGACTCGCGGTCGAGCGAGACATCAATGCGGTAGCGGATCGGCAGCCGGTCCGCGAACCGACCCTCGCGGTCGCGGCCCCACACGACGCGGTCGATGAGGGCCGGCTCGGCGAGTTCGAGTTCCACCCACCCGCGGCCGCTCCGGTTCGAGATCCAGCTCCGGCCGTTCCCGTACCGGCCGTCGTTCAGGAACGCCAGCGCGTGGATGTTCGGCGAGCCGGGGTAGGTGCCCGACGCGACCGCCTTCGCCCCGGCGGACGCTCGCGCGACGTTAACCGGGTTCGGCCCGGCGGAGAAGACCTCCAGTTCGTCGATGCACGGCTCCAGGTTGTTGGTCTCGAAGACCACGAACCGCACGAACTTCGCCCGCGCCGGCTTGATGCGGTCGGTGTTCCGCTTCGGGTTGACCGCGGCGCGCCGGGCGTCGGCCGCGACCGGGTCGGCGAGCGGCTCCAGCGCCGCGAGTCGCTGCTCCAGCGCCGCGAGTTGGGCGCGCAGGCGGTCGGCCTCCTTCGCGCGGGCGACGGGGTCGCCGGTCCGCACCGGGCGCTCGCCGTGCTGCACGTCCGCGAACACGGCCTTGATCCGGTAGTAGTCGAGCTGCGGGATGGGGTCGAACTTGTGGCTGTGGCACCGCGCGCACGCCACCGACAGCCCCAGGAAGGCGGCCCCGGTGGTGCCGACCATGTCGTGCAGTTCGTCGGCCCGCTGGTTCAGTGTGAGCGTGGTATCGGGGCTCTTCACCTCGTCCCACGCGCCGCCGACGATGAACCCGGTCGCGGCGTCCGCGCCCAGCAGGTCGCCGGCGAGTTGCTCGCGCACGAAGAGGTCGTAGGGCTTGTCGTCGTTCAGCGCCTTGATGACGTAGTCGCGGTAGTGCCACGCGTTCGGCCGGGGCTGGTTGGTCTCGAACCCGTTGGACTCCGCGAACCGGACCGCGTCGAGCCAGTGGCGCGCCCACCGCTCGCCGTAGTGCGGCGACGCCAGGTAGCGGTCCACGAGCTTCTCGTAGGCGTCCGGGCTCTTGTCCGCGGCGAACGCCTCCACTTCCTCCGGCGTGGGCGGGAGCCCGAGCAGGTCGAACTTCAGGCGCC
Source organism: Gemmata obscuriglobus (assembly GCF_008065095.1). Classification (NCBI taxonomy): domain Bacteria; kingdom Pseudomonadati; phylum Planctomycetota; class Planctomycetia; order Gemmatales; family Gemmataceae; genus Gemmata; species Gemmata obscuriglobus. Next base: position 8,313,743 of record NZ_CP042911.1, read on the forward strand.
GCAGGAGCGTGCGGCGGTCCGCCTGCGGGGACAGGGACAGCCCGTTGCCGCTGAGCTTCGCGGTTACGAACGCGTCGATCGGATTGCGTCCGGGGTGTTTCGGATCGGGGGTCGGGCGCTTGACCGGCACGAACGCCCAGTGCTGCTCGGCGGTCCCGGTGGCGGCGGGCCACTTCGCGCCCGCTTCGACCCACTTCGAGAGCGTTTCGATTTGCGCGCGCGTGAGCGGATCGCGGTCGGGCGGCATGCGCTCGCTCGCGTCCTCCGCCGTCAATCGTTGGAGGAGCGGGCTGTGGGCCGGCTTCCCCGGAACGATCGCGGCGCCCGAATCGCCACCCTTGAGTGCGTCGGCGCCGCGGTCGAGGCGCAGCCCGCCCTTCTGCTTGTCCGGACCGTGACACGACACGCAGTGTTTCGCCAGAACGGGCTGCACGTCGCGTGCGAAATCGACCGCGGGCGGCTTCGCGCGGTCGTCGCGGGCCGCGGCCGTGGAACTGACGAGCGGCGCGAGCGCGAGGAGGAGAGTGAGGCGCATGGCGGTTCCGAGTGTGTGCCGGCAGACCTGCTATCCTACCCGCTTGCGCCGGGTGATCGGAAGAGGGTTTCTGGCGCACGCCGAGCTATCCGCCGGCCGATTCAGGAAACAGCCCCAGCTCCGCGAGTAGAATCCGAAGAGCGAGCATGTCGGTATCGTTGATACCCAGCGCGGAAATGGTGGCGCGGGCAGTGGCCGTGCGTCCGCGCAACGCGCCTGAGCCGTCATCGGCCCAAGCAAAATGCAACTCCCAATCATCAATACGGGGATTGAACAGAGCAGCGGTTTCGCCGGTTTCGGGATCCGAACCGGTGGCGGCCGTCCATTTGTGAGCGTTGCAGTGCGGGCAGGTCAGGGCGAGGTTGCTGAGGTCGGTGGTGCCGCCATCGCGCCGCGGAAGGATGTGGTCGATGGGAAAGGTGGCCACCTGCCCGCGGGTCGGGAGGTGGCAATATTCGCAACGATGACCGGCGCGTGTGGCGACTTCGGACCGGCGCACCTCGGAGAAGGCGCTCACGCCGGGTTCGCGAGTTCGGGGCAGATCGACACGAGCCGGCGCAGGGCCAGTTCTGCTTCGAGTTTTTCGGCGGACCGCTGCTGTGTGAACGCGACCCACGCGAGCAGTTCGGCGCGTTCGTCCGCGGTCAGCGCGTCCTTTCGCTCGCCGAGTTCCAGCCCGCGGCGGTCGAGTTCGTGCGGCAGCGTGTAGTTCGCAACCCGACGGAGCGCAGCGGCAGACGACAGAAGGGCCGTTCGCCATTCGGGTTCGATCGGCGCGTTGGCTGACATTGCTTCCCTCCCGGCTCCCGTGCATTGTAATGCGATCGCCCCCGCGCCTCAAACCGATCAACCCACAACAGGCGGAATTCATGCTCCTCGGCCTTCGCACCCTGATCGTTCACGTTCGCCCCGAGCAGCTCGACGCCGCGAAGCAGTGGTACACCGGGTTCGCGGGCGTCGCGCCCTACTTCGACCAGCCGTTTTACGTGGGCTTCAACGTGGGCGGGTTCGAGTTGGGGCTGCACCCCGAAGGGGTAATTGGGCCGGGCGGGACGGTCGCCTACTGGGGTACCGCCGACATCACATCAGAGCTGGCACGCGTCACGGGACTCGGTGCGACGGTCGTGGACCCGATTCAGGACGTGGGCGAGGGTATCAAAATGGCGACTGTCGCGGACCCGTTCGGGAACCACATCGGGCTGATCCAGAACCCGCACTTCTCAATCAGTCCCAAGTCCCAGGTCTGAAGGTCGCAGGTCGTAAAGTCGAAAACCAACCCCCTGGAGGTTTTCGACTTTACGACCTGCGACCTTCAGACCTGGGACTTGGGACCGAGTTTACTCCTCGTAATCCACTCGCCCCTCGCGCTTGCGGCCGATCACGTCCACCTGCCAGTACCGGCCGGAGATGGCGTCGAGGCAGGTGAGCCAGCCGCCCGCGTAGGCGTGCGTGTCGATGCACACCGCGCCCGGGATCACCTTCGGCAGCCCCGACCGCTGCGACGAGTGCCCGCAAATCACCTGCTTGCCCGAACAGTGCCGCATCGCTTCGGGCAAGAACTCCCAGTACAGCATGTTGTCCGGCTGGTCGTCCAGCGCCGCGTCGGGGTACACGCCGGCGTGGACGAAGATGAAGCGGTCCGTTTCGTGGTAGGGCACGAGTTCGTACTCGAGGAACTCCCAGTGCCCACCGGGGACGTCGTCGAAGGTGCCACTCACGCCCAGGGCCGGGCCGTAGGAGCCGAGCGCCTGCACCCCGCCCACGGAGAGCCACTGCTTGCGGTCGGAGCGGCTGCCGAACCGCGCCTCCAGCATCATCACCTCGTGGTTCCCGCGCAGGCAGACCACCGGCCGCTTTTGCTTCAGCTCGATGAGCCGGTTCAGCACCCCGCGCGTGTCGGGGCCGCGGTCCACGTAGTCGCCCAGGAAGATGAGTTCGTCGGTGGCGGCGGGGGCGACCCACGCGAGCAGGTCGTCGAGGTGGCCGAGGCAGCCGTGTACGTCACCGATCGCAAGGACGCGCATAAGGTCTTTCCGGATCTGGGGCGCGCAGCGCGAACGGGAGATGCGTTCGTTCCGGGCTCCGCACCCCGCACTCAGTATAACGCCAATCATGCCAATCATCCTCTTCGACATCGACGGCACACTGGTCCGCACCGGCGGGGCCGGCAAGGCCGCCATGGAGCAGGCCCTCACGTCCGCGTTCGGCGTGGCCGAGCTGCGCGACGACGTGACGTACAGCGGGCGCACGGACGGCGCCATCGGCCGCGACCTGCTGGTCGTTCACGGGATCGAACCGACGCTCGCGAACCAACACAAGCTGCGCGACGCGTACCTCGCGAACCTGCCCGGGCACCTGCGGGAGCGCGGCGGGGAGGTGTGCCCGGGCATCCCCGCGCTGCTCGCGCACCTCGCGGCGCAACCGGGGGCGGTGCTGGGGCTGCTGACCGGCAACGTGCGCGTGGGGGCGCAGCACAAGCTCGCCCACTTCGGGCTGTGGGACTACTTCGTGTGCGGCGGGTTCGGCGACGACCGGTACGAGCGCGACGACGTGGCCCGGGCCGCGCTCGCGCACACGGTCGCGCACCTCGGGCGCGACGTCGCCCCGGCGGACGTGTGGGTGATCGGCGACACCCCGCACGACGTGACGTGCGCCCGCGCGATCGGGGCCAAGGCGGTCGCGGTCGCGACCGGGTGGCACCCGCTCGACGAACTCGCCGGGTGCGCCCCGGACCTCCTGTTCAGCGACCTGTCGGATCACACGAAACTGCTCGCGGCGTGGGCCTGAGTCGGGTATCCTCGTTTCGACCCTCCGCCGAAGCGAGACCCCACCGATGCCCCTCCGCCCCCCCGCCCGGGCCCCGCACTGGCTCACGGACCGCCGCGCGTTCCTGCGCGACGCCGGCACCGGCCTCGGCGGCATCGCGCTCGCCGCGCTGCTGGCCGAGCACGGGCTGCTCGCCGGCGACGCCGCGTCCCCCCTCCGGCCCGACATCAAGCCCAACGCCCCGCTGGGCGCCCGCGAGCCGCACTTCGCGCCGAAGGCGAAGCGGGTGCTGGTCGTGTTCTGCTCCGGCGCGGTCAGCCACGTCGACACCTTCGACTACAAGCCCGAGCTGGTGAAGCGCGACGGCCAGCCCCTGCCGGGCGGCGACAAGCTGGTCACGTTCCAGGGCGCGCAGGGGAACCTCGTCAAACCGATCTGGGCGTTCAGGCCGCGGGGCCAGAGCGGCAAGATGGTCTCGGATCTGCTGCCGAACCTCGCCGGGCTCGCGGACGAGATGTGCTTCGTTCACTCGATGACCGCGAAGAGCAACACGCACGGCCCGGCCGAGAACCAGATGAGCACCGGGTTCACGCTCGACGGGTTCCCCAGCACCGGCGCGTGGGTGAGCTACGCGCTGGGGAGCGAGAACAAGGACCTGCCCGCGTTCGTCGCGATCCCGGACCCGCGCGGCGTGCCGCAGGTGGGGCCGAACAACTGGGGCAGCGCGTTCCTGCCCGGGGTGTTCCAGGGCACGCCGTTCAGCGCCGACAAGCCGATCCCGCACCTCGCCCGGCCCGCGGGCGTGACCGCGAAGGCGGACGCCGACACCCGCGACTTCCTGAAGCTGCTCAACGCCGAGCACGCGCAGGCCCGCGGCGGCGACTCGCAACTGAGCGCGCGGATCGCGAGCTACGAGATGGCCGCCCGGATGCAGCTCCGCGCCGCGGAGGTCGCCGACCTGTCGAAAGAGCCCGCGCGGGTTCACACGGAATACGGCACGGACGACAAGGACCGCTGGAAGGCCGGGTTCGCGCGCAACTGCCTGCTCGCCCGGCGGCTCCTGGAGCGCGACGTGCGGTTCGTCCAGCTCTTCAACGGCGCGTACGCGATGGGCGAGGGCGTCGGCAACTGGGACGGGCACAAGACCATCAAGCCGCAGTACGAGACCCACGCGGCGGTTCTCGACAGGCCGCTCGCGGCCCTGCTGACCGACCTCAAGCGCACGGGGCTGCTCAAAGACACGTTAGTGGTGTGGGTGACGGAGTTCGGGCGGATGCCGACGTTCCAGAAGGGGGCGAGCGGCCGCGACCACAACCCGAAAGGGTTCACGGTGTGGCTCGCGGGGGCCGGGGTGAAGCGCGCGTTCAGCCACGGCGCGACGGACGACTTCGGCTACGAGGCCGCGGACAAGAGGGCCACGATCTACGACCTCCACGCCACGGTGCTGCACCTCCTGGGGCTGAACCACGAGCGGCTCTCGTTCTACCACAACGGCATCGAGCGCCGGCTGACCGACGTTCACGGTGAGGTGCTGCGCGAAGTGCTCGCGTGACGCGTTCCGGCCCCACCGGCTTCACGCGTTTTTCGCGCTCTGCGCACCTTGCGGGCGCGCGTTCGCGCGTCATAATTCTGCACAACTCGGCCCAAGAGAGTCACGGCAGAGTGGCGGCGAAGAAGGCCGCACCGAAAGCAGCGACCGTGCCCGAAGACTTCTACGCGATGTGAGCCCGATGGCCAAGAAGAAGCCCGCCGCGAGCGCGAAACCCGCGGCCAAGAAGCCCGCGGCCAAGAAGCCCGCGGCCAAGAAGGCCGGCGCCGGGAAGAAGCCCCCGACCGACTGGGTCGCGGTGCTGAAGAGCGGCGCCGCCGGTGTGGCGAAGTGGAACCGGCTCACCGGCCCGGCGCGGGCCGCAATCCCACTGACCGGGGCCGACCTGAGCGGCGCGGACCTGTCCGGCATCGACCTGCGCGGGGTGTCGGCCGACGGCGCCGTACTCGCTGGGTGCAAGCTCGCGGGCGCCCGCCTCGACGGAACCCGGCTCGGCGGCACCTGGAAAAAGGCGTCGTTCGCCGGGGCCGACCTCACCGGCGCGGGGCTCACCGGCGGCGTGTTCGACGCGACCGACTTCACCGGTGCGGCGCTCGCGGGCGCGAAGCTGTCGGGCAGTAGCTTCCGCAAGGGGACGTTCGCGGGCGCGAACCTCACCGGGGCCGACGCCACCAACGTCGGCTTCACCGGGACCGACTTCACCGGCGCGACGCTGACCGACGTGGCCCTGATGCACTCCTACTTCGACAAGGACACGGCGTGGCCCGAGGGCTTCGTGCCGCCGGGTGAGATGCACTGGCACGGCACGGGCACCGACCCGCGGCTGACGGGCCGGGGCAAGAACGCGGCTGCTCACGACATCAACGGGCTGATGGCCCGGCTCCACACGGTCATCGACGAGAAGCGGATGGCCCGCACGCTCGACATGCTCAAGAAGCAGCGGAACCAGATCTTCTCCGAGGTCGAGCCGGCGATGGTGCGCGGCATCGTGAAGAGCCAGCGCGACATCGACACGGTCTACTCGTGCGTGCTCACGGAGGACGGCACCTACTCGTGCGGCACCGCGGACATGGCCCAGTGTCGCGGGCTCGCGGACGAGCCGTGCAAGCACCTGCTGGTGCTGGTGATCGGCCTGGCCCGGGCCGGACAGCTCGACCCCGCGACCGCGGACAAGTGGGTCGTGGCCGCGAACAGCAAGGGGCCGCGGTGGAACAAGACGGTGCAGAACCACATCGCCGACTCGTTCCTGAAGTACAAGGGCGCGCAGGCCGGCGAGATCGACTGGCGCCCGACCGAGACCGTGCCGGAAGACTTCTACGCGATGTGACCGCGCCGGAGCGCGAGTCTCTGGCTACCAGACCGTCGCCCTTCCAGGGCTCTCATACACGTATCCGGTGATACTGCCGCTTGTGTTGACGAGCCGCGACCGCCAGGGAGCGGGATACGTGGCACCGCTCCCTGGCGGTCGCGGCTCGTCAACACAAGCGACACCGCAGATGGGTTCATGTATCAGACGCGTGTTGGTTTTAGCCCCAAAGGGGCGGCCGCTGAGTAGCCAGGGGCGAGAGCCCCTGGGTTCCGATCGCACCGAGTGAGGTACGCCCATGGCGAAATCCAAGGCCACACCGAAGATCCCCGAAACGCGCACGCCGTGGGACGACTTCCTCGACGCGGCGCAGGGCGTCACCGACTCCGGGGCGCTGTCGAAGGCGCTCACGATGCTCCGCGGCGAGCGGTTCCAGCTCTACGCGGACGTGCAGACCGAGTTCGTATGCGGGATCGTGCGGAGCCAGTCGTCGGCGTCGCGCGTGTACGTGTGCCGGCTCGCGCAGGACGGGCGGTACTCGTGCTGCACCCAGAACCTGATCCAGTGCGTGGTGTCGCGCGGGGCGCCGTGCAAGCACCTGCTGGTGCTCGTGGCCGGGCTGGTGAAGGCCGGACAACTCGCCCCCGCGACCGCGCTCGACTGGCTGCACAAGGCCCGCCGCATGGGGAAGACGGCGGACGGCCACAAGCCCGACAAGGACGTGGTGACCGCGACGTTCCTGAAGTACAAGGGCGCGGAGGCCGGTGAGGTGGACTGGCGGCCCACGGAAACCGTGCCCGAAGACTTTTACGCGATGTGATGTGACCGCGCCGGAGCGCGGGCCTCTGGCCCGCCTGGCTTCGCGTGTCGAGCGACGTTTCGGCGGACCGAGTTGCGATGCCACGCGCGGAGCGGCGGGCGGGACGCCCGCGGTCCCAGGGAACCGAACAAACAGTCGGAGCCTTGAAAGGTTTGCCCATGGCGAAGGCAGCGAAAGCAGCAAAAGCGAAGGCACCGACCGGCAAACTCGCCGGGCAGAAGGTCGCGCTCGTCGGCAAGTTCTGGTCCCAGCAGACGGAACTCGAACAGGCGATCAAGGACGAGGGCGGTACGCTCGTGGATGGCGAGCAGGCCGCTCCGGACATTGTGGTTCAAGGGGCAGGGACGCGCGGCAAGCCGCCCGCCGCCGTCGCGAAGATCCAGAAGCAGCACCCCAGCGTGCGGGTGCTGGATGCCGCGGGCTTCTACCAGCTCGTTCTGCCCACGGCCGACGAGTTCCTTGCAATTCTTAAGGGGCCGCGTCGCGATCACCAGTTCTGGAGCCGGATGCAGTCACGACTCAGCGTCAGCGGCGCCACGCTCGACCTGGCTGGGACGGACTTCCGCACGATCGAACTCGCGGAGGCGACCCTGTACCGCATCACCCTCGACGGCAGCGACTTCCGCAATTGCTCTCTCAGCAACGTGTCTTTTGACAAGATTAAGGGAGCCAAGTTCGACGGCGCCCGGTTCACCGAAGGCTCGTTCTCGGACGCCGAGAATTGCAGCCTTAAGAACGTCAAGATGGATGGTGTCCGCTGGAACCCAGCGGAGTTCGTGCGGTGCGACTTTTCGGGCGCGACGCTGAAGATCCGCACCGGAAGTTTCACCCGCGCGACCGATTGCACGTTCAAGAAGACCGACCTTAGCGGCGCGGAACTCGAGCAGTCGCACTTCGGCGGGTGCGACTTCACCGGAGCGGATCTGTCGCACGCCAAGCTGCAAAAGACCGATTTCACAGCCGCGAACCTCGCCGGCGCGACGTGCGTGGACGCCGACCTGCGCGGTACCAACTTCACAAACGCGGACCTGCGTAAGGCCAACTTCCGCGGTGCGAACCTCGCCGGGGCGGATCTCACCGGGGCGAACGTGGCTGGGGCCGACTTCACCGGCGCGAACCTCACCGGGGCGAAGGTGGACGGCCTCGACGCCTCGAAGGCAAAGGGCTTCGTTCACAAGCCGCCCCGCGCGGTCGGCCCGAACATGCTCGAACTCGCGAAGGCGGCGAAACAATCCAAACAGCTCACCGCGTCGATCGAGTTGGGGCTGACCGGAACGGAGCACGTCGAGCTGCACGCGTCGCTGCGCAGTTACGGCACACACCAGTACCCCGGAGGGGGGTACATGCACTACCAGCCCGAGCGCCGGCACACGTTCAGCTCTTCCGTAGACGCGCCGACGTTCGAGCAGGGGATGCTCAACCTCGTCGATCTCTGGTCGAAGGGGGCGCCGCGGCTCGGTTCGATCAAAGTCGAGAGCAAAAAGTGCCCGCTGAAGCCGAAAGAGCTGCTCGCGCTGGCCCGTGCCGCGTGGTGCGAGGCGCTGGAGGTCCCGATCCCCAGCGCCGACGAATGGGCGCGGCAGGAACAGGCGCAAACCGCGGCCGGCGACAAGGTGCGCGAACAAATGTTGACGGACCTGCGCGGCGGTAAAGCCGGGGTCGCCCGGTTCAACGCCCGCACCGACAAGGAGCGCGAGGCGCTCGGCTCGCTTCGCGACACGGACCTCAGCAACGAGAAGCTGGCCGGGGCGCGGCTCAACAACCTCGACTTGCGCGGGGCGAAGTTCGACGGCGCGATGCTGAGTGAGGCGTCGTTCTCTGGCTCCCAGATTCAGGGCGCGAGTTTCGCCGACGTACCGGCCCGTAAGGCGAATTTCGCGAGCGCCAGAGCGGCCGACGCGGTGTTCCGCGGCGCGATCCTGGCGAACGCGAACCTGCGGGCGGCTACGTTCCTGCGGACCAACTTCCAGAACGTCGATCTGACGGGTGCCGATTTCGCCTTCTCCGACCTGCGCGGCGCCGACTTCACCGGCGCGACGCTGAAAAACGCCTCGTTCTCTCAAGCGAAGTTCGACGCCGACACCAAGTTCCCGAAGGGCCTGACCGCGCCCGAAGGCGCGAACTGGGTCGGGGAAGGACCGCACCCCGGGAAAGTGGTGCCAGCCGTCGCCCTGGCGGTCGCGGGCAGCCTCGATTTCGACACGTTCCTCAAGGAACTGCCTCGGAAGGTAGATCCCTCGCGGATCGAAAAAGCGGCGGATATGCTCAAGGCGGAACGCTTCCAACTGTTCGCCGACGTGACCGACACACACCTCGTGGGCGTGGTCAAGAGCCAGTCGTACTCGGACCTGGTGTATTCGTGCCGGCTCGCGAGCGACGGCACGTTCTGCTGCGGCACGCAGAACCTGAACGTTTGCGGCGGGCTGAAGGGGGCGCTGTGCAAGCACCTGCTGGTGCTGGTGGTGGGGCTCGCGAAATCCGGGAAATTGGACCCGGCGGCGGCGGACAACTGGGTGACGGCGAGTAAGGCGCACAAGCCGACATTGAACAAGGACGCCCTGAGTGAGACCTTCTTGAAGTACAAGGGCGCGGAAGCCGGCGAGATCGACTGGCGGCCGACGGAGACGGTTCCCGAGGACTTCTACGCCATGTGATCGACTCCGCGAAGCGCGAGCGCTCCAGAACAGGTGCGTGCCATCAGCCGTTTATCTCCACGGCACACGTTCCGCGCGAGTTCGGTGGGCGAAGCGACACAGGATCGGTGATTGGTTCCCTGATACGCGATCCGTTACTGGTGTCTGTTTTGGTTTTGTCTTTGTGGCACAGACATTCCTGTCTGTGCGGCCTTCTCGCGCCGCACAGACAGGAATGTCTGTGCCACAAGAAACAGACACCACAAGCCGGACCGTGAATTAGCTCGGTGGTGCCAGTCAGCCGCTTGAACAACTTGGTGGCCCGCTGGGTCGGGGAGTGGACAGGAAGCGGCATAAGAGTGCCGTCGAGCTGGTCCGGAAGTGGCACAAAAGTGACTCGCGGCAGCAGCCCGCGAACGGCTCAACGGCGGTTACGCCCGACTCATTCGAGTGCCCTTGTTGTCGGCCCTGTTGGTGTAAGGTTCTGGTGCGAATAATCTTGTGTCGTAACGGCGGGCGTGACCGGGTGTAACGTTTCGTGTCGGCGCGGGGCTGCGACGACCGTAGAAAACGGACAAAAGGCCGGACCGATGGACGAAATCGCCGAACTCCGCGACGCCCTCGACCGGCTGCACGCCGCGATGGACGACCTCGTGGTGCGCGGGGTGCGGGCCGCGGGTTCAGCCCACCTCGCGCGCCTGACCTCTCTTCGCGACGAGTTCCGCACCGCCGGCGCTGAGCACTTGGCCGAGAAGCTGACGACGCTCGTCGATGCCGTACAGGCCGGCGAGCGGTCCGCGGCCGGGGCGCTCATGCGAGCGGTCACGACGTTCCGGCTGTTCGACCGGATGCTGACGCTCGAAGTGGCCCGCGGCGTCCTCGCGCCGCCCCCGCCGGCGCCCGAGTTCGGCGACGAAGACGCACACGAAGAGGACGCCTAGCCGTGCTACCGCCCGCCGCCGACCGCCCGAAGCTCCGCGCCACGCTCGACCAACTGTCGATCGCGGTCGAAGAACTGCTTCTCGGCGGGCTCACCACCGCCTCCGATGCGACCCGGCAGACGCTCGCCGGGGCGATGCAAGAGGCCGCCCGGATGCGGCTCCTGCGCCTCGGCGGCACGCTCCGCGTCGCCACCGACGAACTCGGCCGGTTCACGCGCCAGGAGAAAACGTTCTCGCGCCGCCGGTTCACGTTCTTCCTGAACCGCGCGTGGCTGCTCAGCCGCGGGATGATTCACGCGCTCGACGCGAGCGACGAGAAGGAGTACGACCGCCTCACCTGGGCGCCGCCGTCGCAACCGCTGCCCGCCGTCGAGGTGGTGAACCTTGGGGTCGTGAAGAAGGTCGCCGAGAACGCGTTCGCGATGTTCGAGTTCCGGCTGCGGGCGGTCGCGGACGCCGGGCCGATCAAAGCGGGACAGAAGGTGAGCTGGTCCACGGTGTTCCCCCTGAAGAAGGACCAGGACATCCCGCCGGAGGGGTTCCTCCACCTGCCGCAGAAGCAGAAGTTCTCGCCGTTCCTGTTCCTCGAACGCACCAGCCTCAACGTCACGAACGCGGCCGTGTCGGGCGACGAGGTCGGCGGCTGGAAGCTGTCGCTGACGGACCAGAGCACGGTCACGGTGGGCAAGCCGTTCGCGCAGTGGGACCGCTACCTCCAGTGGTCCGCGCCGGCCGCGGCGGAGCGCCTGGCGAAGCACGCGGCCGGGCCGCTCGACCTGGACACCGAGCTTCAGGAAGAGGTCGTGATCCGCGACTACGACATCGGCAAGCCCGGGGACGGCGACGAACCGGGCCAGACGGTGTACGAACTGACCGCCGGGCGGCTGAAGCTCCACGCGGTCGTCGGCGCGAACCCGGAAGGCAAGGCGCTGCGGGCCGCGTTCGAGGAGGTGCGCAAGGCGAAGGTGCCGAACCCGCCACTGTTCGGCGTGATGCACTACGAGCGGTGCCGGCTCGTGCTCCAGCCCCTGACCACGTTCGCCGGCGGCCCGGACTACATCACGATCTCCAAGGAGAACGTGAACAAGGCCGCGCTGCTCAAGGCGATGAACTTTACCTCGTAACCCGAACCTTCTGCGCTCAACATGGCCAAGAAACCCGTACCCGCCGCCCCGACACCCGCGCTCGCGACCGCCGCGGGGCCGGCGCCGACCGTGACGCCCGACACCGTGCTCCGCGAGCCCGCCGAGCGGCGGTACGCGGACCAGCTCGAGGCGCTGCGCCAGAACGACGCCGACACCCCGCCGGCCAACTGGAAGCTGTCGCCCCGCGCGGTGCTGGCGTACATCGTCGGCACGCCCAAACCGCTCAAAGCCACCATCAACGGTAAAGCGGTCGAGGTGCCGATCACGCGCAAGTTCTTCGGCGACGACGGGATCGTGGAGCGGTCGATCGTGACGCTCGCGTCCGAGCGCGCGCTCCTGCTGGTCGGCGAGCCGGGCACCGGGAAGAGCTGGCTGTCCGAGCACCTCGCCGCGGCCATCTGCGGCACGTCGCTGCTCACCATCCAGGGCACCGCGGGGACGACCGAGGAGCAGATCAAGTACTCGTGGAACATCGCGCAACTGATCGCGCACGGGTACAGCCCGCAGAACATGGTTCCGTCGCCCGCCGTGATCGCGATGCGGGCCGGGGCGCTCTTCCGCTTCGAGGAGCTGAGCCGCGTCGTGCCGGACGTTCAGGACGCGCTCGTGTCGATGCTGTCGGACAAGGCGGTCGCGGTCCCCGAGCTGCCCGACAACGCGATGGTGTTCGCGAAGCCGGGGTTCAACATCATCGCCACGGCCAACACCCGCGACCAGGGCGTGAACGAGCTCTCGGCCGCGCTGAAGCGCCGGTTCAACTACGTCCACATCCCGATCGTGGGCGACCAGAAGACCGAGGTGAAGATCGTTCAGCAGCGGTCGGCGGAGCTGCTGGAGCGGTACAACCTGCCGGCGAAGCTCAGCCCGCCGGTGATCGAGCTGCTGGCGACGGTGTTCCGCGAGATCCGCAACGGCAAGAGCAGCGACGGGGTGAGCATCAAGAAGCCGAGCACCACCCTCTCCACCGCCGAGGCGATCGGGGTGGCGCTGGACGCGGCGCTGCACGCCCGGTTCTTCGGTGCCGGCGAGGTGGGGCCGGCGGACATCGCCCGCAACATGATCGGCGCGGTGGTGAAGGAGGACCAGGATGACAAGAACGCGCTGAAGGAGTACGCGACCGTGGTCGCGAAGAAGCGCGGCGCGAAAGAGAAAGCCTGGAAGGAGTTCCACGACGCGCTCGTGGAGCAGTTGTAGGAGGGGAAGACAGTTTTACAGCCCACTGTCGTCGGGCAGGTCCGCGTGTTGGAACTCGAGGGGCAGTTGTGGGCAGGAAGGCAGTTTTTGACAGGATCAACAGGATTGACAAGATAAAGACCAAGACAGATTTCTTTTGTTTTTAAATCCTGTTTATCCTGTTAATCCTGTCAGAAACTGCCTTCCTGTTCTCGCACTCAGCCCTCTGCGGTGAACACTCTTATGTCTTCATCTTCTGCTACTTTGACGGACGCCGGGCTGGACCCCGCCGAGATCGCGCGGCGCGTCGACGCCGTGTTCGCGGACCCGCTGTACTGGTTCCCGGTGCGGCACCACTCGCCCACCACCGCGCGCCACGTCCAGAGCGCGATTGCCGCGCGCAGGCCGAAGGTGATCTTCATTGAGGGGCCGTTCGAGGCCAACGACCTCATCCCCTTCGTGACGGACCCGGCGACCGCGCCGCCGGTCGCGATCTACTCCTCGTACCGCGACGACGACAACGTGCTGGGGCTGAACGGCCACGTCAGCCCGGCGGCCGACATCCCGGCCCGGTTCGCGGTCTGGTACCCGCTCACGCCGTACTCGCCCGAGTACGTGGCGATGAAGACGGCGGCGACCGTCAAAGCGGCCGTGGTGTTTATCGACCTGCCGCACTACGCCCGCGTCGAGCGTCACGTGCCGGAGCCGCAGGGCCAGCAGCCGCCGCGCGAGGCGCCCAGCGTCGCGCCCGACGAGGACCGGCTCATCACGTCGAGCGGGTTCTACAAGCATCTGGCCGAGGCCGCCGGGTTCAAGAGCTGGAGCGAGGCGTGGGACACGCTGTTCGAGAACCCCGAGGGGACCGATTACGAGGCGTTCCGCCGCGAGCTGGCGACGTTCTGCGCCGCCGCCCGCGCGACCGCGGACCACGCCGCCGAGCACGCCGAAGGCACCGTCGAGCGCGAGCGGCACTTCCTGAAAGTGATCGCCGACACGCTCGCCGCGCGCAAGCTGAAGCCCGCGGACGCGATGGTCGTCTGCGGGGGCTTCCATCTGTTCCTCGACCGTGACGACAAGGCCGCGCCGCCGCCGTGTCCGGAGGGGACCGTTTACACCACGGTCGTGCCGTACTCGTACTTCCGCATCTCCGAGCTGTCCGGGTACGGGGCCGGGAACCGGGCGCCGCAGTTCTACCAGACGTGCTACGACCTCACCGCCGCCGGGCGCGCGAGCGACATCGCGATGGAGCACGCCATCGCAGTGCTGCGGACGATGCGCAAGGGCGGCGACCCGCTCTCCACCGCCGACGCGATCTCGGTCACGCACCACGCCGGGATGCTCGCGCGCCTGCGGGGCCGCGCCCACCCGACGCTCGACGACATCTCCGACGCGCTCGTCACGTGCTGCTGCAAGGGCAACCCGAACGAAGAGGGCCGGAAGCTCCGCGACGCGATGGACCAGGCCGGGATCGGCAACCGGATCGGCAAGGTCACGTCGAAGATCGGCCGGCTGCCGATCGTGAACGACTTCCACGCGCAGATCGCCGACCTCGAACTCGGCGAGGTGCTCGGCAAAGAAAAGAAGATGTCGGCGAAGCTCGACAAGCGCGACCCGCTCGCGGCGCGGCGGTCCGCGTTCCTGCACCGGGTGTCCTACCTGAAGGTGCCGTTCGCCGCGATCACCGGCACCGGCGGGGACTTCTCCGGAACGCTGTTCCGCGAGGAGTGGCACCTCAAGTGGGACCCGCGCACCGAGCCCGCGCTGATCGAGCAGAACCTGTACGGCGACACGGTCGAGTCGGCGGCGCTGAACCGGCTCCGGGAGGCGCTCGCCGAGGCCGGGAGCAGCGCCGGCCAGACCTGCGCGCGGCTGCTCGAAGCGGTCGATATGGACATGCCGGACCTCGTGTCCGCCGCCGAGGACGCGTGCGGGCCGGCGGTCGATACGGACCCGTCGTTCGCGTCGCAGGCGACCGCGCTCCAGTACCTCGGCCGACTGGAACAGTACGCCGCGTTCCGCGGGCTGCGGCGCGACGTGATCGCGGAACTGCTGAACCGCTGCTTCGACCGCGCGTGCTTCGCGCTGCCCAACGCCGCCAACGTGCCGGAAGAGGAGCAGCAGGGCGTCGTGGACGGCCTCATCGGGCTGGCCGAGGTCGTGCTGCGCGACGGCGTGCGGTACGACCGCACCCTGTTCGCACAGGCGGCGCAGAACGCCGCCGCGCAATCGACGGTCCCGTTCCTGCGCGGAGCGTTCCTGGGGCTGCTGTGCGAGATCCGGGTGATTGCGCCGGGCGTGCTCGCCGCCGAGGTGTCGAACCTGGCGCAGGCGTCCACGGAGGTGATGGTCACGGCGGGCGACCTGCTCGACGGGATGCTGGCGGTGTCGCGCACGTCGCTGATGCTCGGCGCCGACGCGCTGGTCACCGCAATCGACGACCTCTTGAAGGCCGCAGAATGGGACCCGTTCCTGGTGATGCTTCCGCGGCTCCGGGCGGCGATCGAGCGGCTGTCGAACCCGCAGAAGGACGCGCTCGCGGCGACCGTCGCGCGGCACTACGGGCTCGACGGCTCGACCGACCTGCGCGCCGTCAGCGGGAGCCTGGGCGCGACAGCACTGGTGGCCCGGCTTGATGCCGCGGTGGCCGCAACATTGCGGAACTGGCCGTTGTGATGAAGACATGTTTCACCGCAGAGGGCACGAGAGGGCGCAGAGAGAAAGAAGGCTCGGCTTCATCACGCCGTTTCTCGTTTTCTCTCTGCGCCCTCTCGTGCCCTCTGCGGTGAAAATCGGCCTTTCGAGTGCGACCATTGGGAGCGCGAACGTGACAACCGGTAACGAGAGCGACGCCGGTCCAGTACCGGCCGACCCGCACACCCTCGCGCGCTGGCGCCTGGTGCTCGGCAAGACCGCCGAGCAGCACGGCATCAACTGCGGGGGCGACGGCGACGCCGAGCGGGTGGAAGAGCTGGTCGGGTTCCTGTTCGAGCCCGGCGGTGATGGGAACGGTGGCGGCCGGGGCGGGCGCGGGCGTTCGGCGTCGCGCGCCGGCGGCAGCGGCGGCCCGCAGCTCACCGTCCCGGACTGGGTGGACGCGGTCAACGAGCTGTTCCCGAACCAGTCCAAAGAGGTGATGCAGCGGGAGCTGGTCAAGCGCCGCGGGATCGCGGAGCTGATGGAGAAGCCCGAGCTTCTGGAGAAGATCGAACCGAACCTAGAGCTGGTGAAAACGCTGCTCACCCACCGCGGGCTGTTGAACGAAAAGACCCGCGTACTGGCGCGCAAGATCATCGAGCAGGTGGTCGAAGAGCTGAAGCGGAAGATGCAGGTTCAGGTCGAGCAGGCGATCACCGGCGCGATTCGTCGGGATCGGCACTCGCCGCGGAAGGTGTTCCGCAACCTGGACCTCAAGACCACGCTGCGCCGGAACCTCAAGAACTACAGCGCGGAGAAGGGCAAGCTGCTGGTCGATCAGGTGTACTTCTACGCCGCCGAGCGGAAGAAGAAGCCCTGGCACGTGATCGTGGTGGTGGACCAGTCCGGGTCGATGCTCGAGAGCGCGATCTTCTCCGCGGTGATGGCGAGCATCTTTGCCGAACTGCCGGCCGTGAAGACCTCGCTGGTGCTGTTCGACACCGAGGTGGTGGACCTGTCGGACCAGGTGGGGCAGCCGGTGGACGTGCTGCTCTCGATCCAGCTCGGCGGCGGCACCGACATCACGAAGGGGCTGATGTACGCGAACGAGCTGGTGCGCCAGCCGCAGCGTACCATCGTCGTTCTCATCACGGACTTCTACGAGGGCCGACCGGAGGCCGATCTGGTCGCGCAAACGCGGCTGATGGCCGACGGCGGGGTGCGCATGATCGGCCTGGGCGCGCTCGGGTACGACGCCCGACCGTCGTACAACAAGGACACCGCCGGGAAGTGCCGCAAGGCCGGGATGGACATCCTGGTCTGCACGCCGGAGAAGCTCGCGGAGTGTATGGCACAAATCATCCGCGGCTGATCTTTCAAGTGTCGGAGTGGCGGGTATAGTCTCACGCCAGCCGCGGGCGCGCCGGACGCGTCCGTACCGAATCGGAGGTGCGCGTGCGCTCAGTCGCCATTCTCTTCGCCATTTCGCTCATCGCCGCCTGCCCGCCGCGGCGCGGGCGGGTTGTGTACGTCCCGCGGTGCCCGCAACCTGCGCCGGTGGTCATCAGTGACCCCGTCAGCCCGCCAGCGACCCAGGTGGAAGAGCCGGCGAAGCCCAAAACGGCCGAAAAGCCCGCGGAGCCCGTTGCCCCGCTGGTCGCGGAACACCTGAAGGCATGGGAAGAGAAGACCGCCGCACTGACGAACGTCCGGGCCGAGGTCGGGCTCACCCGCACCGACAACGTGAGCCAGAAGTCCACAGCCTACAGCGGGCAGGTGCTGTGCATGAAGCCCAACTGTGCCGTTCTGCGCCTCAATAATGCCGCGGACAAAACTGGCACCGACTACGAGGCGTACATCTGCAACGAGACGGCGGCGTATTGGTACAGCGGGCTCGCAAAGACGGTGACCGAGTTCAGGCGCCCCCCTGCTGATCAGGCGGCAGACGCGGTGCCGGATGATAACCCCGTCCGTCGGTGGTGGCGGTCACGCCTGCACGAACCGGCTCAGCTCCTCCAGCGCATTCCGCTGCAGTTCTTTACGCGCGTCAAGGCGAGTGAGCTGCAAGAGCGACTCGACATCTCCGTCTACAAGACCGACGAGAATTACATCTACCTGGACATCAAGCCGCGGCTCGGCAAGGACCAGCACGAGTTCAAGCACCTACGATTGGCCCTGTACGGCACGGGACCGGCTACCGCAAAGGTCGCCTACCTGCCGGCCCAGGTGTATGTGCTCAAGCCGAACGACGACACGGAAGTGTGGAAGTTCACAAACCCCCAGGTGGATCTTCCGGGCGTGGAGCCGAAGCACTTCCAGTACGTCGAGATCAAAGAGGAAGGGTGGAAGCTCTTCAAAGCCGATGGAAGTACGAGTGAGACCGAGGAGCCGAAACCGTAGTGGGTGTAGTGCCGCGGTCCGAGGGCGGGTGCCCTCGGGGCTACCGTGAGGGCGAAGGGCGCTCCAGGCTGTCGAGCGCGGCTCCGGTGAGGGTGGCGATGCGGGTTCTCGACGCGGGCGCGAACGGGGCCGGGGCGGTGTGCTTCTCCCCGGATGGGCGAACCCTGGCCGTCGGCGACCGGGCGGTCGTTGTGTTCTCGCTGTTCGATGACCGACGCTTGCCGGTCCGGCTCCGGACCGGTGCGGTCCGCCAGCTCGCCTTTCACCCCCACCGGCCGCGGCTGTTCGCGCTCGCCGGTAACGACTTCCGGGTCGACGACATCGACGGCAGCGGCTTCCGCCCGCGGTTCCAGCGCCTAACTTACGCCGATCGGTTCGCGCTCGGCACCGACGGCGGTGCGGTGCTCAGCGGGCGGTTCGACCTGGAGCGGAACGGTTCCCGCCTGCGGCGGTATGCTGATGTCTCCAACGCGATCGATACGGACTGGCCGGCCGACCCGACCGGCGACGGGAACCTGCACTGGGGCCTGGCCTGGGTTCCCGGTACCGACCGCTTCGCGGTTGCGGAGTGGGAGGGCGAGTTTCCCGAATACCGCACCGCCGTGACCGTCCGCGCCGCGGCAACCGGCGGGGTGGTCGCGAAAACGGTGTGGGGCTCGTCGGCCTGCACCCTGGCGGCCGCGCCGGACGGGACGCTGATCGCGGCTGCGAAAGCGGTACTTGCGGCCTGGCCCGGGGGCGACCTCGCCCGCCCGCCGCGCACGATCGCCAACGACAGCCGGAAGCACTTTACGGGTATCGCGTTTCACCCGTCGGGCCGGTACCTCGCGGCTACCAGCAACGACGCCACCGTGAAGCTGTTCGACACCGCCGCCTGGGAGGTTACGCACACGTTCACTTGGGCCGTCGGGCGGATGCGGTCGGTCGCGTTCTCGCCCGACGGCGCGCTGGCGGCTGCGGGTAGCGACACCGGCAAGGTCGTGGTCTGGGACGTGGACCTCTGACGTGGTACCGTTTAAATAACGATGTTTACACTCAAATCCGATCTGGCGCCGGAGAGCGGTTCACGGAGACCGGCCCGGCTCGCGTTCTCGCCCGACGGTACCGCTCTGCTCGCGTCCGTCGGGGATCGCGTTCAAGTGTGGCCGCGGTGGCTCGACCGGACGCCGCGCCCGGTGGTCACGAATGAGGGCGCGCTGGAGCGGGTGGCGCTGAACCCCGACGGATCGCTCGTATACCTCTATCGGTCCGGGAACAGCTTCACCGACGTACTCACCGTCGCCACCGGGACGACCAAGGGGGCGGGGCTACCTAAGGATGCCCCGTCGTGGGCGCATTTCGACGCGACCAACGGGTTCTTTTTGGTGTCCCACGGGCAGGGTTGGCTCACGCGGTACGACTACGCTCCGGAACTCAAGAAAAAGGTGCGCAAAGCGTGGGCGCTGGCGCGGTACTCCGAAGACACCGGCCGGCACCGCCGCCCGCTCGGGTCACACTACTGGTTCGGTGCGATTTGCGGTCCGGGCGGTGTCTTCGTGGCTCTGGAGTACAAGTTCGGTGGTGGCGAACCGTTTCACGGTCTCACCGTGCGTTCAGTGGCGGACGGTTCGGTTGTGTTTCACCGCGCGCTCAAGTCGAACGAAGCGAGCAAACTACTCGGTAAGGCCGGCATGGCGCTCGCCGTCCACCCCACGGGCGGGTACATGGCATACCCGGACGGTCCTGACGTGCGACTGCGGGCGACGGCCGAGGGTGTGAAGGTGCGGGCGAAGGTTCCCGTTCTGAAGAAGCCCGAGGCAAAACAGGCCGCGGCGAAAGCCACCGCGAAAAAGGCCAGAAAGCCCAAGCCGCCGCCGGAGGTGACCGCAGTGGCGTTCAACCCCGCGGGCACGGTTCTGGCGGCGGCAAGCGAGAGCGGGGCCGTGACGCTTTACGACACGCAGTCGTGGAAGGCCGTCGGAGCGTTCGACTGGAAGATCGGGCCGTTGCGGGCCGTGTGTTTCAGCGCCGACGGAACCCGGGCGGCGGTGATGAGCGACGACGGAACCGTCATGGTGTGGGACGTGGATGTGTGACCCGAGGTCGGAACCGGAAGAGCCGTCGTGCGCATTATTCAGAGTTCCACCTCGCGCCCGCTGGACCGACTCACAATCGGCCCCGGCGGCTTGATTGTGGCGGCTTACAGTCAGTTCACTGCGGCTGGCGGCGCGGAAGCGTGGGACGCGAGCACCGGGGCACCCGTGTGGAGAATCGCGTTCGAACTGGATGCGTTTCGGTACTGCTCGTTTTTGCTCGGCGGTGCGTACCTCTTCGTCTCCAATTTCGAGTGCGATCGGCTGTTCGCACTGCCTCCGGGAAGAGAACCCGTTGAAGTGTCGCAAACGAAGGGGGGGAACGAAAATGCCGCTGCTGACGACCGGGTAATTGTGGCGCGGGGGGGAGTGGCCCCGGCCCTGTCGTGCTGGGGCGTGCCGGACATGAATGTCCGGTGGGTTCGCGACCGTGAGGACCGCTGGAACTCTGACACGTATTTTGGCTCGGTTGCTTTGGCTCCGACTGGAAACCGGTTCGCACTTTCCGTTTACGAAGGGCTCGCGTACCCGAAGCAATCCGTTCAGGTTCGCGACGCCGCGGGCGGCGAACTCCGGGTGTCCGTTCCGATGGATTCGGCGAGCCCGGTTCGACAACTCGCGTTCACTGCCGACGGGGTGAAACTGCTGGTTCGTACCGATAGCCGCAAGGTTCAGATGTGCGACGCGATCACCGGCGCTCCCGTGGGCGAGTTGGTTCACCCCGGACGGTCGTTTGTAACCGGTATCGCGGTTCACCCCGGCGGAACTGTCGCATGTACCCGAAACGATGGCACGGTCACGCTTTGGGACACTGAGAAAGGCAAGCGGGCCCGCACCTACGACTGGAAGGTCGGGAAGCTCGTGTCGGTAGCGTTCTCGCCGGACGGCGCGCTGGCCGCGGCCGGCACCGAGGACGGCAAGGTGATCGTTTGGGACGTTGACCTCTGACCGCCCGTCGCACATATCATGAGCGGATGCTGATCTGGAAAGCGCACTCGCGGCCCATTGATGCGCTCGCGTTCACCCCCGACGGGCACGCGCTCGCGCTGAGCGGATACTACCTGGCGTGCAAGCTCATCGACCCGATTACCGGCGCGCGGCTCTGGACCGCAGAAACCAACTCGGCGGTCGGGCTGTCACTCGCGTTCGTTCCCGACGGCGTGTTGTGTCGGCAAGGCGGGCTGTCGGTGCTGGACCGGAACACCGGGGGCGAGATCCGACGGTTCGGCGACCGTTGCCAGTCGTTCGCGCCGGCCCCGGACGGGCGCGCCGTGTTCGTCGCCGGCACACGTAATGATCGTCTGGGTCGGTACGATCTCAGCACCGGAACCGCGGGCGCCGAAGTGGAACTCGCGTCCGGGGCCGTCAACCGGCTCGCGGCGTCGTCCGACGGGAAGTGGCTCGCCGCGGTCGGGTGCAAGCGGTTCTATTTACTGGCGGCCGACACCCTCGAAGAGCGAGCGAGCGAATCGCACCGGGCGCTGTCGAGCGGGTCGTTCGCGCTGGCCCTCAGCCCGGACGGGCGGTTTTTGGTTTACTCCGCCGGGCGCGAGATGTTCGTTCGCGAAGTGCCGGAGTGCCGCGAGATTGCTGGGGTGCAGTTGGCGGCGAAACCCTTCATGGACGCCGCGTTCAGTCCGGACGGACGGTCCCTCTTCACAGCCAGCAAAGAAGGCGCGGTGCGGGTGTACTCGACGACCTCGTGGGAGCTGGAGAAGTCGTTCGATTGGGGGATCGGCCCGTTGCGTGCGATCGCCGTTTCGCCGGACGGAACGCGGGCCGCGGCGGCCGGGGACGCCGGCCGCGTGGTCGTGTGGGATCTGGAAGTGTAACCGCTCCTCCGGGATCACTTCTTGAGGGGCGTGATCGTGAAGCCGTCGAACGTGGCGTGCAGTTTCTGGCAGGTGCAGTGGTTCAGGTACACGGAAACGGTCACCTCGTCGGGGAAGTCCAGCTTCTCGCCGAACGCCTGCGGCGCAGCCCACTCCTTGCCATCAAGGCTGTACGACACGGTGACGGTCTTGTCTTTGCGCGTGACCTCGAAGTGAACGGTTTGCCCCTGCTCCACCTCCTTCAAACTGGTCCCGCCACCGCCCTGCCCGTCAATGAACCGGTCCGTCCACACGGACCGCTGCGGGGCGGCATACAGTTCTCCGTCGTCACCGCGGTTGTATATCTGAAGCAGGAAGTGCGAGAGGCTGTAACCGCCTCCCCGGACACACAGGCCGGCGTAAGCGTGCGGCCGACGGGCGTCGCCCTTGGCGGGGGTGGCGACCTCGGCCAGCGTCACGCGGGCCGTGAAGTCCCCGCGGACGGTGCGGGTGACGCGCATGTCGGAGGGGCCGTCCCCGGTCGCGCGGAGGGTGAGTTGCTTGCCCTTTAACTCGAACTTGCCCTCGCCCTCGGGTTTCCCCCAGTGCTTGGCGATCAGCTCTTGTTCGGACGGCGGCGGCACCGGGGCCGCTACCGCCCACGTGCTAGCACACACGGTCGCCAGCAAAAAGGCACGCGTCATGCGGCGGTCCTCAGTACAGTTTTTCGATGGGAAGGACACCACCCGGGAGAATGGGGTTGGGGCGGTTCGACACATCGTACACCATCGCGTGCGGGTCGAGACCCAAATTCTTGTACACGCTCGCCAGCACGCTCGGGTACGGGATCGGGTCGTCCTTGGCCTCCCCGGCGGCGCTGTCGGTGCTGCCGATCACCTGCCCGGTTTTCATCCCGCCGCCCGAGAGGAGCGCGAAGTTCACCCGGGACCAGTGGTCGCGGCCCGCGTCCTTGTTGATCTTCGGGGTGCGGCCGAACTCGCCCCACACGCACACCGTCACGTCGTCCTGGAGCCCGCGGGTGTAGATGTCTTCCACCAGCGCCGAGACGCCGGTGTCGAACAGTGGCAGGTGGTCCTTCAGGTACTTGAAGTTGTTCCCGTGCGTGTCCCAAAAGCCGTAAGCCACCGTGACCACGCGGCACCCGGCTTCGACGAGCCGGCGGGCCATCAGAAGCTGATCGTTCCACTGCGGAGCGCCGTCGCCGAGGTGCCGCGGTGAGCCCTTCCCGTACCGCTCGCGGAGCTTCGGGCTCTCTTTCGTCACGTCCAGCGCTTCCACCAGCTTGCTGGACGTGAGCACGTCGAACGCCCGGTCGTGGAACGTGTCGGCGCTAACGGCGTTGCTCTGGCCGGCGGTCTTGCGGAACGCGTCCACCCGTTCGAGGAGGGCCTTCCGGTCCTGGAGCTCTGCCGGGGTGACCGCGAGGTTCTTCATCACCGCCAGTTCGTCGCCGTCCACCTTGGCGGGGGCGGCGCTGCGGCCGAGGTTCGCTGGGCCGGGCGTGTTGTACGGTTTGTGCTGCATCGTGGGCGACAGGTCCACGAACGCGGGCACGGTGGGGTCGGTCTGGCCCTGCATCCGGGCCACCACGCTGCCGAAGTGCGGCTTGTTCTCGCGCCGCGCGGCGTCCATCGTCGTGGCGGTGTAGCTCTGCCAGGAGCTGTGCTCGTCCCGCTGCCCCACCAGCGAGCGGATCACCGCCAGCTTGTCGGCGCACTTCGCCAGCTTCGGGACGTGCTCGCCGAACTGGACGCCGGTCACGTTCGTGCCGATGGGCTTGAACTCGCCCCTCAGTTCCGCCGGGCCGTTGGGCTTCAGGTCGAACGTGTCCTGGTGCGCCATCCCGCCCGACAGGTATACCATGATGACCGACTTGTGCGACGCCCGGCCGCTTTTGGCCTCCGCCCGCATGAGGTCCGGGAGCGTCAGCCCGCCGACGCCGAGCGCGCCGACTTTGAGGAACGACCGGCGGGACAGGCCGTCGCAGTACCGGGTGCGGTTGCCGAAGACGGTGAGCATGAGACGTGCTCCGTGGCGGAGGCGGGTGGCGGGCGGGCGCGAGGCGGCGATTGACGATTGTAAACGGAACGGTTAGCACATGCAACGGTGTGCCGGAACTCGTGGCTGGTGCCCGGGCTCGGGTTCGGGGTGGCGCGGGTGTGACCTCGCGGGTAACAAGTGGGAGGGGTCGTGAGCGAGGTGCTGCTCGAAACCGAACGGCTCCGGTTGCGGCGGTTCGCCGGCACCGATGCGGACGCCGCACGGCTGCTCGAACTTGATGCGGATCCCGAGGTGATGCGCTACATCGGGCCGTTCGCGCGCGAGAGCGTGGCCGCTTACCGCGAACTGATCCGCGTGTGGCTCCCGTTCTACGAAAATCCGCCGGGCGGGGTGTGGGCGGTCGAAGAACGCGCGACCGGGGACATTCTCGGGTGGGTGTTCGTCCGCCCGGCGCCGTTTCACCGGATGGCGTCCGCCATCGGCTGGACGCGCGACACCGAACTGGAACTCGGGTACCGGTTCCGGCGCGCGGCGTGGGGCCACGGGTACGCCACCGAGTGCGCCGGCCCGCTGGTCCGTGCGGCACTGGCGAACCCGGCGGTGACGGCCGTGGTCGCGGTGGCGCTGGTGACCAACCGTGCGTCCACGCGCGTGATGGAAAAGGTGGGACTCCGGTACCAGCGGCAGGTCGAACTGCCGGGATACGCCGATCCCGGCGCTGTTTATGTGTTGTCCCGGGCCGAAGGCTGATCGGCTCGCATTCAGTGGGCCGTTTCGGTGGCGAACTTCTCGTTCCGCCGGCGGACGATCTCGTCGGAGAACTCGGCGCCCGGATCGACGTAGAACGGCTGCAGCGCGGTCGGCTTCAGCTCCAGTTCCTTGAACAGTGGGTTCTCGGCCTCTTGCGGAGTGACCGCGTCCGGGTCGGCAGCAGCGCCGCGAGATGATTCTCCCGAGCCATGGCGGCGGCGACGGTCCGGATGCCGTCGCACAGCTCGACGATAATAATGCTGGCCCGCGTGTTGAGCATCTTGGCGATGGTGCGGTCCAGGCTTCGACGAGCCGGGTCAGCGAGCGGAGTTCGGATAGCAGGTCGAACTCCGTGTTCGGGTCGGTTACGGCGATGTGGCGGACTTTCAGGTCGGCGTGCATCGCCCGAAGGCCGACGAGGTTGGCCGCGAGCCGGCCGCATCGCGTTTCCAGTCGCACGGCCGCGGCCCTGGCGCGCTCGTACTCGCACATCACATTGGCCATGTTGAAGTAGCCGGTTTTGTGGCCGCGTGCGACCGGCAGCGGCGGGCGGGGAAGCGCCGTGGCCCCAGTGACGAATGCGGCCCCCACACCGGCCGCCGCGCACCCGGCCAACACACCCCAGCGCACGATAACCGTCCCTCCCGGACCGGACGCGCGCCCGCGCACCGGAGGGAGACGCACCCCCGGCCGCCGATCGGCAGCAAGATCAAACGTCGTGAGACAGACGGACAGACGCGCCCGCGGGTGTTTCCCCGTGCATCTGCTTTGGGGGCTTGCTACTCTGGGGCCTTCCCACCCGGGGCGCTGGTGTGCGTCTCTCCACGCATGCCGCCCCTGATCCGCATCGACCGAGCCGGACTCCCAATGCCTCAGCGCTACCTCATCGTCGCCGTGACAGCGGTCGCGGCCTTCTGGATGTACATCGACCGCGTTTGCTTCTCAACGCTCGCCGCGCCGATGGAGCGCGAGCTGCTGCTCCCGCTCGCGCCCGAGCCCACCGACGCCGACACCCTCTCGAACGACGACATCGCGGCGGCCAAGAAGAAGAAGTTCGGCCCCAACCCGCCCGCCGGGGCCGAGTTGTCGCCCGAAGACGTTGTCGCCGCCAAGAAGAAGAAGTGGGCGGACAAGCGTCTGGCCGACATCCTCGGCGCGTTCTTTTTAACCTACGCCCTGTTCCAGATCCCGATGGGCAGCCTCGCCGACCGGTACGGCGCCCGTGCCGTGCTCACCGTCTCGATCGCGGCGTGGTCGGTCGTCACCATGTTAACCGGGTTCGTCGGCGGGGCGGTCGCCCTGGTCGGCATCCGCCTGCTGCTCGGGGTGACCGAATCCGGAGCGTACCCCGCGGCTGCGGGCCTCGTGAAACGCTGGGCGCGACCCGAAGAGCGCGGGCGGTTCAGTTCGGTCGTCGCGTTCGGCGGGCGGATCGGCGGGGTCGTTGCCCCGTGGCTCACCGCGGTGCTGGCCGCCGCGCTGGCGGGCGTCGCGCTCGTCGAGTGGGCCATCACGCCGTCTCCGGCGGCGCTGGACGCGAACGAGGCGCCGGTGAACTGGCGCGGGGTGTTCGTGGTGTACGGGCTGTGCGGGGTGGTCGTCGCGCTCCTGTTTTGGCTGATCGTTCGCGACAACCCGCCCGGTGCGCCGGCCCCCGCACGCGAAGGGGGCAACGATCCGGCGAAGCTGTCACTCGTCACGCGATTTGCGGCGCTCGCCCGGTCACGCAACATGTGGCTCTTCGGGGCGATGCAGTTCGGCATGAACCTCGGGTGGGCGTTCCTGGTCACCCTGCTCCCCAAGTACCTCGAGAAGGTACACGACACGCCCCTCGACCAGGCCGGGCGGATGCAAACCGTGGCCCTCGGCATCGGGTGCCTCGGGATGATCTTCGGCGGCGTGTTCACCGATTTCACGCGCCGCTGGCTCGGGCCGAAGGCCGGCCGTGCGGTGCCCATCGGCGCCGCGCTCAGCGGGTGCGCGGTCGCGTTCCTGCTGATCCCTCATTTGCCGGACGCCTGGACCGTGGTGATCGCGCTGGGGGTAATGGCGTTCCTGGTGGACATGCACAACCCGACGATCTGGTCGTTCGCTCAGGACGTGGGCGGGAAGAACGTGGGCGCCGCGCTCGGGTGGGGCAACATGTGGGGCAACCTCGGGGCCGCGTTTTCGGCCCGGGTGCTCGTCGAGCTACAGCACGCAACGAGCTGGAACACGGCGTTCACGTGTCTCGCCGGTGCGTTTGCCGCGTCCGCGGTGTGCGGGTTCCTGCTCGACGCCACCAAACCCGTGGAAGAACCCGCGGCGTAGCGGTCATTTCACCAGGAACTTGCCCGCCGCCACGAGTGCGACGAGCGAGAACAGCACCGCCCCTACCGCGACCCACACCGGTACGGTGAAGGGCGGCCGCAGGCGCGGCACCCGGTACGGTGACAGGATCCGGGTGTCGGACACATCAGACGCGGTCGCGTCGGCGGCGGTCGGCTCGGTGAGCTGCGCCCACGGCGATTGCTCCGGCACGACTTCCGGTAGCACGAACACGTCCGACGATAGCTCCCCGGAGTCGGGTGCGAGCGGTTGGCGCCCGGTCAGGTAGCCGCTGCCGGGTGCGTACGCCGCTTCCGGTGGTAGGTCGAAGCTCACACCGTCCACCGGGAGCGCCGCCGGCACGCAGGCGGCGTCGAGGTGGGCCAGCAGCTCCGCCGCGGACGCAAAACGGGCCGACGGGTGCGGTGCCATCAGCCGGTGAACGACCGCGGCCACCGCCGGCGGCACGTCGGGCCGCAAGGCGGCAACTGGTGCCGGTTGCCGACTCGACGCGTTGGCGGCACCGGTGGACGGGGCGTGCCCCGTCAGCAGGAAGTAGAACACGCCCCCGAGCGCGTACAGGTCGGAACCCGGATCGGCCGCGTGCGGCGCGGTTAAGCTTTCGGGCGCGCGGTAAGCGGACGGGCCGGTTCCCATCGGCGGGAGCCCGAAGCCCGTGATCTTGACCGTCGGCGGGCCGAGCGCCGTGGGGCGGGAGATCAGCACGTTGTCGGGGGCCAAGTGCCCGTGCGCGGCCCCGCGCTCGTGAGCGTGCCGCAGCCCGTGGGCGATTTGGCGCACGAGTTCGCACGCCTCGTCTACCGGACGCGGCCCGCGCTGGGCGACCAGCACCTCCAGGTTCGGGCCGTCCACGAATTCCAGAACGAGGTAAAACCGGTCGGCCAGCACGTTCGCATCGAGTGCGGTGACGACGTTGGGGTGCGACAGCCGGCCCGCGGCCCGCGCCTGCGCCTGGAACCGCTGCCGGTCCGCCGCGGTGCGGGTCAGCTCGGCCGACAGAATTTTGATCGCGACCGCCCGGTTCATGGTGCGGTGCCGGGCCTTGTACACCCGGCTCATCGACCCGCGGCCGACCGGCTCGAGGATCACGTAGGGGCCGAACACGAACCCGTCGGCGCGGCCCGCGAGCAGGCGGTCGGCCTGGAACCGCGTGAGCAGCCCCGCGGCGACCAGACCGGCGGCGAACTCCGCCGCCGTCCGGCCCGGGGCCATCGCGGCACGCGTGAGCTGGTTGGGGGCGAGCACGCCGGCCGCGCAAACCGCGTCGAAATATGCGATACGGTCGACGAGCGTGCGGGCGGTCGGGGTGGGCATTGAGCGCTCCGCGCCGGCGGCGGGGTCCTGTCGGTTCGGCGGCCGGCGACGTCGTGTCGGCCGGAACGGGTGCGGTCGGGCCGCGGGCACCACTCCGAATGTAGGAGACGATTCCGGCCCGAGCCGTTACTTCTGTGCGGAACTCGCGTGACCGTTCGATTCTCACGGCGCCAGCAAACTCAAGACGGCCGAGCCCGCGGGGGCGCTGTAACTGCGCCGTAACGAAGAGTTCGCGCGAGGCGCGAAGTGGCGATTCTGGGGGCGTTTGGAGCTTCGCGCTTTTTCCTCTCGCTCTGCGGCCACCGGCGGTTTACACTAAACCATCTCACCAACCGAAGGCGCTGCCTTTCCACGCGACCCCACCTGACACCGGGCGCCCTGCCCCGGCTCGCACTCCCAGCGAGGAACACGCCGATGCGACCCTCCGTCACGCGAACGTACCTCTCCGTATCCGCTTGCGCACGCGGAATCGTTACCGCCCTCCTCGCGCTCGCGCCCGGTGCGGCCGTCGCCGCACCGCCCACCGACCCCGGCGAGCGCAAAGCGACCATCGGCCGGCCCGACGGTGTCACGGTTTCACCCGGGAGCGTTTCGCTCCGCGGGGTGCGTGACGCGCGGCAGCTTGTCGTCAGCGGGAAGTACGCCGACGGGTCCGCACGCGACCTCACTGCGCTTGCCGAGGTGGCCGTGGAACCCGCGGGGGTCGTCGACCTTCAGGAGGGCGCCTACCTGCGCCCGATCAAGAACGGCACCGCGACGGTGATCGTGAGCGCCAACGGCACGGTCGTTCGCGTGCCCGTCACGGTCGAGGGGATGGACCGTCCCGCCCCGGTGAGCTTCCGGCGCGACGTGATCGCCGCGATGAACGTCGGCGGGTGCAACATGGGCGCGTGCCACGGCACCCCGAGCGGCAAGAACGGGTTCAAGCTGTCGCTCCGCGGGTTCGACCCGGCCGCGGACTACCTGCAGCTCACGCGCGACCAGTTCGGCCGCCGCACCGGCAAGCACAGCCCCGAGCAGAGCCTGCTGCTGCTGAAGGGCGTCGGCGCGGTGCCGCACGAGGGCGGCCAGCGGTTCGGCCTCACCAGCGTGCCCGGCGAGGTGGTGAGCGCGTGGCTCGCCGAAGGGCTGAAGGACGACGCCCCCGCCCTGCCGCCGGTCAAGAAGGTCGAAGTCACGCCGCCGGCGCGGCTCCTGAAGGCCCCGGGCAAGTGGCAGCAACTGGGCGTGGCCGTCACGTTCGTCGACGGCTCCACGCGCGACGTGACCCGGCTCACCAACTTCAGCAGCAGCGACCCCTCCATCGCCGACGTCACCCCGACCGGGCTCGTGGAGTTCAAGCGGTCCGGCGAAGTGGCGATCCTGGCCCGGTACCTCGAAGAACTGGTCGCGGTGCGGATCACGTATCTCGAGCCGCGCGAGGGGTTCGTGTGGCCGAACCCGCCCGAAACGAACTTCGTGGACACCCACACGTTCGCCAAGCTCAAGCAGATGAGCATCGCCCCGTCGGACCTGGCCGAGGACCACGAGTTCGTCCGCCGCGCGTACCTCGACTGCATCGGCCGCATGCCGACCGCGGACGAGGCGAAGGGGTTCCTGGCCGACACCAGCGCCAAGAAGCGCGAGCACCTGATCGACGCCCTCGTGGACACGGACGAGTTCGCGGACTTCTGGGCGCTCAAGTGGGCCGACGTGCTGCGGTCCAGCCGCAAGACGATCCAGGTGAAGGGCAGTTACGGGTTCCAGGCGTGGCTCCGCGGGCACTTCCAGAAGAACACCCCGCTCGACAAGATCGTGCAGGAGATCATCACCGCGAACGGGAACTCCTACGAGAACCCGCCCGCGAACTACTACCGCATCGCCAAGGACCCCACCGCGCTGGCCGAGACCACCGCGCAACTGTTCCTCGGGGTGCGGATGCAGTGCGCGAAGTGCCACAACCACCCGTTCGAGCGGTGGAGCCAGGACGACTACTACGGCATGGCCGCGTGGTTCGCCCGGGTGAGGACCAAGCCGGAGCCGGTGGTCGGCACCCGCCCGCCGGGCGGGGCGCCCGGCGCCGAGGTGGTGTTCAGTGCCCGCGACGGCGAGGTCAGCCAGCCGCGGTCGGGACGGGCGATGAAGCCCCGGTACATCGGCACCGGCGAAGCCGAGGTGAAGGCCGGCGAGGATCGCCGGGCCGTGCTGGCGCAGTGGCTCACCTCGGCCGACAACGCCTTCTTCTCGAAGTCGGTGGTGAACCGCGTGTGGTTCCACCTGATGGGCAAGGGGATCGTGGACCCCGTGGACGACTTCCGCGAGTCGAACCCGTCGTGCAACGACGAACTGCTCGACGCGCTCGCGAAGGACTTCGCCAAAAACAAGTTCGACATGAAGCGGCTGGTGAAGACCGTCATGAAGTCGCGGACGTACCAGCTCTCGGCGCAGCCGAACGACTCGAACCGCGACGACGGCAAGTACTTCTCGCACGCGGTCACGAAGCTGCTGACGGCGGAGCAACTGCTCGACGCGATCTGTGACTTCACCGGGGTGCCCGAGAAGTTCGCGGGGCTGCCGGCCGGGACGCGGGCGGTGCAACTGCCCGACGGCGAGGTGAACCACCCGTTCCTGAAGGCGTTCGGCCAGCCGGCCCGCGA
The DNA here is from genome assembly GCF_008065095.1 of Gemmata obscuriglobus. Taxonomy (NCBI): domain Bacteria; kingdom Pseudomonadati; phylum Planctomycetota; class Planctomycetia; order Gemmatales; family Gemmataceae; genus Gemmata; species Gemmata obscuriglobus. The sequence continues at coordinate 8,344,578 of NZ_CP042911.1, forward strand.
GTTGGCGTGCGAGTGCGAGCGCGAGAGCGACGGGAACCTGGCCCAGGCGCTCCAACTCATCAACGGCCCGACGGTGAACGAGAAGGTCCGCAACCCGGGCAACCGCCTCGGCAAGCTGCTGGCCGAGAAGAAGTCGGACGGTGAGATCCTGACGAGCCTTTACTTCGCGGCCCTGGGCCGGGCGCCGTTCGACGACGAGCGGAAGATCGCGCTGGAGCACGTGGCCAAGCGCGAGGACAAACGCAAGGCGTGGGAAGACCTCGTGTGGGCCCTCATCAACACCCGCGAGTTCCTGTTCCGCCACTAACCGCCCGATCGCACGTGTTTCCGGCGCGAGCAGTTTCGCAACCGCTCATCAGGAACGCCAGTTTCCCCCCACCGGCCGACGCCCGTCGGCCGGTGGGTCATACGCCCAATCACCGGCACCATCCCATCGGACGTTCGAGAAACAGCTCGGGGTTGATCGCCTCCGATCCCGTCTGACACGTGAACCTGCGGTGGCGTCGCTTTTGTTGGCGAGCCGCCCGACAGTGGGGTACGTGGCACCGCCCCCGCAAAACCGGATTCGGACTTCCGGAAGACCGGGCGCGTATTGGACGACTGAACGTTCACTTCTTCAGGCTCACGCACACGAGTTGTTTGCTGTCGCGGGCGTAGAGCCGGCCGTTCGCCAGCGCCGGAGCCGGGCGGGTTCCCTTCGCGAGCAGCGTGGCGCGGGCGCGCTCCTTGTAGCCGTCAGGCGAGGCGTCGAACCGGACCAGTTCGCCGCCCTCGTTCAGGGCGAGCAGCCCGCCGTCCACGGCGATCAGCGACGCGCCGCCGAACTTCGGCTCGCTCCACTTCACCTCGCCGGTCTTCCACGCGACGCAGCGCAAGAGCGCCGCGCCTGCGTCCGAGCGGCCGTGCGTACCGTACAAGTAGTCACCGACGCGGACCGGCGTGTTGTACTGGCTCGACAGCGTCTTATCGTTCGACCAGACCTCCTCCACCTGGCCGCCCTTGAGCCGGGCCAGCAGGCCGCCCGTGTCATAGGACGCGGTGAGGAACACCTCGTCCTTCCACACCACCGGGCTGGCGGCCTGCACGCTGTTGGTGTCGCGGGGGCGCCACGGGAAGTCGTACACCGATTTGCCGGTCGCGGGGGCGAGCACCCGCAGCCCGGCGCGGGTCAGGAACACCACCGCGGGCTTGCCGTCGAACTCGCCGAGCACCGGGGACGAGTAGCTCGCGCCGTCGCCGGTGGACTTCCACACCTCCTTGCCGGTCGCGGCGTCGAAGCACACCACGCCCGCGCCCTTCGCGCCGACGTTCACGTACAGCTTCTTGTCGTGCAAGAGGGGCGAGCACGCGACCCCGAAGAACCCCTTCGGGGGCCGGTAGTCCGCCATCAGGTTGCGCGCCCAGAGCGTCTTACCGGTGGCGAGTTCGGTCGCCGTGAAGTCGGCGTCGGCCCCGAGCGTGTACACCACCCCGTCGGCGATCGTGGGCGTGGCCCGCGGGCCGTCGTCGAAGCCGAAGTCGTCCTTGTACTTCGTCGGGTACTTGGCGGCCCACTTCTCTTTGCCGGTCGCGGCGTCGAGGCACGCGACGACCTCGTCGTCGCCCACGCGGTGGAACAGGATCAGGCGGTCGCCGCTGACCGCGGGGCCGGCCCAGCCGTGACCGGCGTCGAGCTTCCACACCAACTCCGGCCCGCCCGGCGCCCAGTCCCAGTTGAGCCCGGTTTCCGAGGAACGGCCGTCGCGCGCCGGGCCGTGCAGTTGCGGCCAGTCCGCGCCCCGGACGGCCGCCGCGAGCGCGAGCACGAGTGCGAACGAGGGGCACCAGATCGAGCGAAACATGGGGCGCTCCGTTGGCTTCGGGAGGTGCGGCGAAAGGCCCGGCGGCTGGCTTGCGGGGGCGCGACTCCCCCTATAGTATGCCGTAATCTGTTTACCGCCGCCGTTCCTCCCCCTGGCGGCCCGCGAGAGTCGTCTGTGATCGTCTTCCGCCGCTTTCGCAACACCGACCCGCCGGCCCTCGCCGACGTGTGGAACGAGTCGCACACGGCCCGCGGCAGCTTCCCGCTGCGCACGCCCGCGCTGCTCGAGCGGTGGATCTTCTCCAAGCCCCACTTCGACCACGACGGCCTGATCGTGGCCGTCGACGACGAGGCCGACAACAAGATCGTCGGGTACGCCCTGGCGGGGTTCGGCCCGAACGAGGCCCTCACCGCCCTGGACCGCACGCACGGCGTCATCTGCTCGGTCGCGGTCCGGCCCTCGGTGATGCGCAAGGGCGTCGGGGCGGCGCTGGTCAAGCGGTGCGAGGAGTACCTCACGGCGCGCGGCGCGACGACGCTCCGCGCCGGGCCGGTGTGGCCGCACTGCCCGTTCGGGTTCGGGCTGTACGGCGGGACCAACTGCCCCGGGTTCCTCGCCTCCGACCCCGCCGCCGACCCGTTCTTCAAGAAGATGGGCTACGAGCCCGGCGAACAAACCCTGGTGTTCCAGAAGAAGCTGGACGCGCCGCTGTCGATCCCGGACGCGCGGTTCAGCATGTTGCGGAAGCGGTACGAGACGCAGGTGATGCGGGCGGCCGGTGTGCCGAGCTGGTGGCACGAGTGCGTGTGGGGCACGCTGGACCCGGTCGAGTTCCGGATGGTGGACAAGCTGGCGAGCGGGTTCATTGCGGCCCGGGCGCTGGTGTGGGAGCTGGAGGGGTACGGCTGGCGCTGGGGGTTCCCGTCGGCCGGCGTGCTCGACATCCAGGTGCGCTCGGATCTGCGGCGGCTCGGGCTGGCAAAGCTCCTGCTGTCGCAGATCCTTCGCTTTCTCCAGGACCAGTTCTTCGGCATCTGCGAGGTCCAAGCGCCGGCCGCCGACCCGGCGCTCGTCGGGCTGTGCCGCTCGGTCACGCTCGATCACGTGGACACCGGAACCACATACCTCAAAAAGGTGTGAGCCGGAAAGGCCCGAGAGGGACACCGATGAAGCTCCTTCCCGCTTTGCTCCTCGCTTTCGTTACCGGTCTGCTGGCGCCGGCGCCGGCCGGCGCCGGCAAGTTCAACAAGAAGCTCAACATCGGCGACGCCGCGCCGACCTGGAAGGACCTCGAAGGGACCGACGGCAAGAAGCACTCCTTCGCCGACTGGAAGGACAAGGACGTGCTGGTGGTGGTGTTCACCTGCAACAGTTGCATCATCGCGGAGGGCTACGAGGACCGGCTCGTGGAGTTCGCGGCCCGGTGCAACAAGCCCGACAGCAAGGTCGGGTTCGTCGCGATCAACGTGAACACGGGTAAGGTCGATGCGCTGCCCGCGATGAAGGAACGCGCGACCAAGAAGAAGTTCGGGTTCACCTACCTCTACGACCCGTCGCAGGCGTCCGCGCAGGCCTACGGCGCGATGTACACGCCCGAGTGCTTCGTTCTGACGAAGGACCGTAAGGTAGCGTACATGGGCGCGTTCGACGACAACTCCGGCGCCTCGCCCAAGGTGAAGTACGTCGAGGAGGCGGTGAAGCAGGTGCTCGCGGGCAAGCCCGCGGCGGTCGCGGAGTCGAGCGCCGCCGGCGGGTGCCGGATCGTGTTCAACAAGAAGAAGGACGACGACGACTGAACCGGGCACGCCGTGCGACAAATTGTCCGCATCTTCAGCCGCCCCCCGGCCCCTGCGGGCCGGGCTCACTCAAGGCCGGGCTTTCGCTCAGCGTCACGTCCTGAAAGCGCACACCGGACGAATCGTAAAAGATGATGCGCGCGTCGTCGGCGGACCAAACGGCGCTGGTGCGCAAGAGACGGGGGCCTTCGACGTGGAACACCAACCCGCACACCCGGGCGCCGCGATTGAGGGGGGTGCGCACCAGCGGCGACTGGTTGGGGTCCAGCGCGTCCCTGTCACAGAGTACCGTGTGAACGTACCGGGCCAGCTCTTCCGCGCCCGAAAATGCAACAACCGCACGAGACATCAACACCTCGAACCGTTCGCCCCCCGACTCGACGAACATTTATCCAACCGCGCTGCGGCCCGCGTGTCGCGGTCGGTTGCCGCGAAGCGGAGCGCAACTCGGCGAGCCGGGGCTGATTTTACCACCCGTGCAGGCGACGCAGCGCGTCGTACAGCACAATCCCGACGGCCGTCGCGAGGTTGAGGCTGCGCACCGCACCGCCCGGCATCGGGATGCCCACCAGCCGGTCCGCATAGCGTTCCCGCACCGACGGGGGAAGGCCGCTCGACTCGCTCCCGAACAGCAGGCAGTCGCCGTCGGCGAATTCGGCTCGCGTGTACGGCCGCTCGGCCGGCGTCTCCACGCACCACACGCGCGGAAGGGGGTGCTCGATTCTATCCGCATCGGTGGTGGTGCCGGAGGGGGAGTCGCGTTTCACCTCCCCGGTCAGGGCCCGCTCGAAGTCCGCAAACGTCACGTGCCGCACCACATCGACCGCGTGCCAGTAATCGAGCCCGGCGCGTTTCAGGGCACGGTCGTCGAGGCGAAAGCCGAGTTTGCCGATTAGGTGCAGCCGCGTGTTGGTCGCCGCGCACAGGCGCGCGATGTTCCCGGTGTTAGGAGGAATCTCCGGCTCCCACAGCGCGACGTGCAGCATCAACAGTTGCCCCCTCGCGGCCCGTCGCAGCGACGCGCTGCTTCACGGCCGCTCCAGTTGTTCCGGCCGTTCGTGTTGTACCGACCGCGCGACGGGGCGAACACGAAAACCCGGGCTGTGGTGCGCGATGTCGGGTTCAGCGGTTGCGTCCTACGCGTGACAATGTGGGTTGTGCAACTCGCGCGGATCAAGGGCCGAGCCGATGGCCGAAAAGGACGAACAAACGCTTCAGCCGCCCCGGTCGCCCTGGCGCGTCGATGCCCTGGCGCTCACCCTGCTCGCGGTGGGCGGGTTGCTGGCGACGGCCGTCGGAACGGCCCGCCCACTGAAGGCCGGGCCGAACGCGTTCGGCACCTGGGGCGACGATGCCGCGGCTCTACTGCTGGAACCGCTCGGGTGGGCGGCGTTCGTGCTGCTCGCCGGCTGGTTCGCGGTGACCGCGCTGCTGATCGCCAACCGCACGCCAACGCGGCTCGCGGTGCGCGTGTTCGGCTGGTGCGCGGTGACGACCGTCGCCGCGATGGGTGTCGATTGGTTCGGCCAGGGGCTCGCGCCGCCCTCGGTTGCCGGGCGCGGCGGGTCGGTCGGCGCGTACCTGCGGTTCGGCCTCGAAGACGCCACCGAGCCCGTGTGGGCACTCGTCATTTTCGGTTTGTCGGCGGTCGCGAGCGTACTCCTCGTCGCGGACTGGCTCATGTTGCTACTCGCGCGGTGGGCGCGGGCCGCCCTGCGCGCCGTGTGGGGCGGCGCGGTGTGGGTCAACGATCGTGTGGCCGATGGGATGGAGATCGTACTCGTCCGCATCGGCGCCGGGCTGAAGGCGGTCGCGCGTACGGGCGCGGGACTGGCGCGGGCCGCCTATGCGGCCATCCCGGCGCGTAAGCCGTCCGCCGCGCCCGCTCATCCTGCGACACCGCCGATCCCGATTACGAAGGGCGGACCGATCCCGAACCTGACGACAACCCCGCCCCCGGTGAAGTCGCTCGTTCCGCCCGAACCAGCACCCGCGGCACAAGGGGAACCCGCCTCCGAACCGGCGCGGCCCGAGAACATCCCGATTCACGTTCACGCCGACTCGCAACCGGTGTCGATGTCGTTCGCGGTCCCGTCGCTGGAGGAGCAGCCCTCGTGCGTCGATTACGAGCTGCCGCCGCTGTCGCTTCTGAACGACCCCGAGCCGTTCCCGGTCGACGACCACGAGCAGAAGCTGCGCGAGATGGCGGTGCTGCTGGAGAAGACGTTCCAGGACTTCGGGCTGACGGTGAAAGTGGTCGGCATTCACACCGGGCCGGTCATCACGCAGTACGAGATCAGCCTCGAAACCGGCACCCGGCTGAACAAGATCACCACACTGGCCGACGACCTCGCGCTGAACTTGCGGGTGGCGAGCGTGCGGGTGGTCGCGCCGCTGCCCGGGCGCAACACCGTCGGCATTGAGGTGCCCAACGAGATCCGCCAAACGGTCCAACTGAAAGAGTTGGTCGGGGCGCTCGCACCGACGCCGAAGGTGAGCAAGTTCAAGCTCCCGCTTTTCATCGGCAAGGACGTGGAGGGGCGCCCCCTCGCCTACGACCTCGCGACCATGCCGCACCTGCTGATCGCCGGTAGCACCGGCACCGGTAAATCCGTGTGCCTGAACACCATCATCGTGTCCCTCCTGCTCACGCGCCGGCCCGACGAGTGCCGGATGATCCTCATCGACCCGAAGAAGGTCGAGCTGAGCGATTACGCGCAGATCCCGCACCTCATGACGCCGGTGGTGAAAGAGGACAAGAAGGCCGACGCGATTCTGGCGTGGGCGGTGGACAAGATGGAAGAGCGGTACGAGTGGCTGCACCGCGCGCGGGTCCGCAACATCGCGAGCTACAACGAGCTGCCGTTCGAGGAGATCGCGCGCCGGGTGAACCCGGACAGCGAGGAGGAGCTGCGCGCGATCCCGCGGAAGATGCCGTACATCGTCATCGTGATCGACGAGGTCGGCGACCTGATGATGAAGATGAAAAAGGAGATCGAAGGGAACATCATCCTGCTGGCGCAGAAATCTCGGGCCGCGGGCATTCACCTGATCCTCGCCACCCAAAAGCCCACGGTCGATGTGGTCACCGGCCTCATCAAATCGAACCTGCCGGCGCGCATCTGCTTCCGCGTAACGAACCGGTCCGACAGCGCGGTGGTGCTCGACGAGAAGGGGGGCGAGCGGCTCCTGGGCCGGGGCGACATGCTGTTCCTGCAAACCGGGGTGCTGACCCGCGCGCAAGGGGCGTACGTCGAGGACGCCGAAATCGAGCGCGTCGTGAGCGCGATCGCCACCGACACCCCGAACTACGACAGCGAGCTTCAGAACCTCAAGACCCGCGACCAGACCGAGTCCGGCGGGGGCGGCGGGGAGATCGGGGAGAAGCTGCGCGAGCGCGACCCGATTTACGAGCAGGCGGTGGAGATCGTCATCCGCGAGCAGCGGGGCAGCACGTCGCTCCTCCAGCGCGCGCTCGGCATCGGGTACGGGAAGGCGTCGCGGCTCATCGACTACATGGCCGAGGACGGGCTCGTCGGCGGGTTCAACGGAAGCAACGCGCGACAGGTGCTGATTTCAAGCGACGAGTGGGAGGCACGGAAACGCGGGGCGGCGGTCTGATCGATCAGACCGAATCGGCCAATACTCCGTAGAAAATATGAGCCATCATCTTCACCGCTCGGAGGGAACTTCACACCTGCGGCGGGCATGGAATTGTCCGCCGCAGGTGAGGGCGAATCGCCCATCCTGACCTTGTGTACACATCGGCGCGCAGCTACCTTCGCGGCGGCTACTCACCCGAAGGAGGTTCGCGCGATGTCCACCAGTTACCGGCCCGCCGGGTACCACACCGTCACCCCGTCGATTACGGTTCGCCACGGGGCGAACGCGCTCGCCTTTTACAAGGACGCGCTCGGCGCCTCGGAAGTGATGCGGTTCGAATTGCCCGGCGGGGTGATCGCGCACGCCGAGATCGAGATCGGCGGGGCGCGGGTCATGCTCGCCGACGAGATGCCGGAGTGGGGGAACCGCGGCCCCGAATCGTTGGGGGGAACGAGCGGCGGGCTGTGCGTGTTCGTGCCGGACGTGGACGCGGCCTTCGCGACCGCCGTGGCCGCCGGCGCGAAGGTCGTGCGCCCGGTGCAGGACCAGTTCTACGGCGACCGCTCCGGCACCCTACTCGACCCGTTCGGGCACCAGTGGACGCTGGCCACTCACATTGAGGACGTTTCGCCGGAAGAGATGCAGCGCCGGTTCGCCGCGATGATGGGGCAGAGCGCTTAAGCGGAAAAGGGGCCGTTCGCGGCCAGCACGGCGCGGTCCGTGCCTCACGCGAGCGGTTTACGCCCCCCGCCCACCAACCGACGCGCCCAGTAGCAAATCAGCACGCCGAGCGCGACGCCGGCCCAGTCAATGAGCACGTCGCGCACGCTCCCGGAGCGGTTCGGTACGAACGTCTGGCCGATCTCGGTCGCGACGCCGTGGAGCGCGAGCAGCCCCACCAAAAACCAGTGCCAGCACCGCGCCACCGGGAGCGCGAACACCAGAACCGTGAGGAACGCGTACGCCCCCCCGTGCAGCGATTTTGCGAGGAAGAACCGCCAGTCGTTGTCGAGTTCGGCGGCCAGCGCCTCCGGCACCGGGCTGGGCTCGAGCAGCTTCCACGTCCAGAGCCCCAGGAACCCGCCCAGGACCACGAACCGGAACAGGTCGAACCGGCCGGCCGGCAGCCCCTCGGGCGCGATCGCGCCCGGCGGCGGGCCGTTCGGCGGTGGTGAAGTGTCTGCGCTCATCATTTGTGCGAATCGAGGTCGCGGAGCCGCGTCTTGAGGTACTTCGCACGCGCCGTGTTCCGCTCCTCGCCGCCGAGCGCGTGCCCGGCGAGCTTCTGGAGGTGTGCGGACTGCGTGTGAATGAACAACTGGTTCACCGCGGTCACCGGAATGCCGTCGAGCAGGTGCAGGTGAATGCCCAGCCGCACCGCGGAGAGCAGCTCCATCGTCTCCTCGGCGGTGATCATGGTGGCGCTGCCGAGCGTGCCGATGGCCCGCGCGACGCGGTCGTGCTCGGCCTGCCGGCGCTCCTTCATCAGCGCGGCGCGGGCCTGGCGCTCGTACTGCATGATCGTCACGATCACCTCGCGGATCTCGTCGAGGATCTTGGCCTCGCTCTTCCCGAGGGTGACGTGATTCGAGATCTGGTACAGGTCGCCGAACGCGCGCGACCCCTCCCCGTGCAACCCGCGCACCGCCAGGTTAATCTTCTGGAGCGCGCGGAACACCTTGTCGATCTGCTTGGTCAGTCCCAGCGCCGGCAGGTGCAACATCACGCTGGCCCGCATCCCGGTGCCGACGTTCGTGGGGCACGCGGTCAGGTACCCGAACTGCGTGTGGAACGCGTAGGCGAGGCGCTGCTCCAGGGCGTCGTCGAGGCGGTCGATGTCCCGCCACGCCTCGTCGAGCGCGAACCCGCTGCGGAGCACCTGGAGCCGCAGGTGGTCCTCCTCGTTCACCATCACACTGACGGTCTCGGTCGGGTCGAACGCGACCCCGCGGGGGCCGTCCAGCCCGCTCGCGAGTTCGCGACTGATGAGCTGCCGCTCGACAAGGAACTGCCGGTCGAGCGGCGACATCGCCTGAACGTCGGCGTACTCGAGCGGGTGCGCGCCGCCACACTTGGCGACGGCCTCCTTCGCCAGGCGGATGACGTCCGCCTTGTGGGTCGCGGTCGCGCGGGTGGCGAACGGCAGGTCGGCGAGGTTCCGCGCCAGCCGGATGCGTGTGGACACCACCACGTCCGACTCGGGGCCGGTGCCGCGGAGCCATTCGCCGAGGTTCGGGAGCAGGCTGTCAAGGTTCATCGGTAAGTTCCAAGCTCCAAGCTCCAAGCTCCAAGTTCAAGGCACGAAGGCAGGGGGGCCGGCTTCGATGTGGCACTTGGAACGTGAACCGTGGAACTATTCGTGGGCGCGGATCAGGTCGCGGAGCCGTGCGGCCTCTTCATAGTTCTCCGCGGCGACCGCGGCGCCGAGCCGCCGCTTCCACTCGCTCACCCGCACGGCCCGTGGGGTCTTGCCCGCGTGGGTCATCGCGCGGTGGATCCGCTCCAGCAGTGGTTCGAGGGCGGGGCGCAGCGCCTCGTAATCGTGCGAGCACCCGAGGCGGCCGGTGGCCTTGAACTCGGGCACCGCCATCCCGCACTGCGCGCATACGGGCTCGGGCGCCGGCTCCGGCGCGAGCGCGGGGGGCGCGTGGAACGGGTTCGTGAGCAGCCCCATCAGCGCCTTCAGATCGATCTGCGGGCCGGGCGGCTCGGGAATCAGGTTGCGTTCGCGCGCGCACCGCTCGCACAGGTGCAGCTCGCGCCGCTTCTTGTTCACCACGTCCGTCAGGTGGAACGTGGCCGGGGCGTCACAGATCTGGCACTTCACCCCAACCCTCCCGTCGGGAAGCCCGAGCCCGACCGCGGGGCCCGAATTCGGCCCCGCGGCTCTCGGCTTAACCGTTTTCGAGTTCCCGGATGCGGTCGCGAACGCGGGCCGCCTCTTCGTAGTTTTCTTCGGTCACCAGTTGCTGGAGGCGGCGCCGCAGCGCGGTCAGCTCCACCTGGTCGCTCTGCGTGCGGGGCAAGCGGCGCGGGGTTTTGCCGACGTGCCGCACCTCGCCGTGAATGCTCTCCAGCAGCGGGAGCAGCTCGCCCTTGAACGCGTCGTAATCGTGCGCGCAGCCGAACCGCCCGTGGTTGCGGAACTCGAGGTAGGACAGGCCGCACTTGCCGCACGTCGGCCCGGCGAGCACCTCCTCGCCGGGCTCGCGCACGTCGACGGGCTTGGCAGGTGCCGGCTTCTTATGCGGTTGCGAGAGGTATTTCTTGGCGCAGTCCTCGCAGAGGTGAACCTCCTCGAACCGCTCCTCGGGCAACACTTCGGTAATGTGGTAGGTGGCTTGTTTCGCGCACCGCATGCACTTCATTCGCCCGGCCCCCCGCCTCGTGCAGTGCATTCTACCACCATCGCCGCACGTTGTCAGTGGCGCGGGCGGCCCCGGGGGTAAGTGGCCGTGTTCGATCCCGGCCCTTTCAGGCGCCCGTGAGAGTTCGGAGCCGAAGCCTGTTACTGCCGGAAGAGGCGCGGGCCGGAAGATGGCCCCTCAGTCATCCCCCGTGCCAACTGTTTTGGCGTCGCGCCAGGCGCGAATGCGTTTAACCCGACGGATCACCAGATCCGTGGCCGCCCTGCGCACGCAACGGCGGGATGTGCCCCTGTTGCTCACTGCTCAGGGGGCACATCCCGCCACAACGCCCACGCACGCCGCGGGGCCGCATGAGGCAATTCTAAACGGCATGACACACTGACGTGCCTGCCCGGGTGGCAGCTCGGTCTGAATAGCACCAGACGGCCGCGGTCGCGCTCAGCGCCGCAACAGCCGCCACGCCAGCAGCACGCCGACAGCCCCCATGACGATGTCCGCGGCCCAGCACCCCAGCGCCATCGGGAGGCGGCCACTTTTACCCATGTCGGTGCCGGCCAGCAGCAGCGGGTAATACACCAGCAGCGTCGGCAGGAAGCACATCATGAACGTGCTCAGGTAATCGGACCGGTTCAGGTACACACCGACCGGGCAGCCGACCAGCGCGAACACCAGGCAGCTCACGGCCAGCGCGGGCCGCGCGTGGACCTCCGCTTGCAGGTTCCGCAGTTGCTTCGTGGTGCCGGCGATCTCGAAGTTGTACCCCTCGATCTGGGCCTGGGCGTTGGCCCGCAGGTTCGGGTCCATCTGGTTGATTTCGGCCTGGCGCGCGGCCCGCTCGCGCGTGATCCGGTCCAGTTTGGCGGCCACGCCCGCCGCCCTCTCCGGCAGCTCATCCCAGGTCAGCGTGCTGGTCTTGAGGCGGGCCTCTTTGCCCGTTACCGAGTCCGGCAGGTCCATCACGAACGCCCCGCTGCTGGCCGCCGACCCGGACGCGTTCTTCCCATCAATCACCAACCGGTCCGGCTCGATCGACAGGGTGCCGGCGGCCACGTCCACCCGTAACTGGGCCTCGTGCATCCGGGCCACCATGTCGTACCCCATGACGACCTCGGCCCCGGTCCGGGGGTCTTTCTCCTTGATCCGGCGCTTGACGACCACGTCGATGAGCCGCTTGCCCTCCACGTCGCGCACGTACAGGACGTTGGGCAGGCTCGGGTGCCGCAGGCACCGGTCCCGGCGGATCATGTTGTAAAGCACCTCCTCCGGGTCCGACAGGATCTCGTCCCAGAACATCTGTTGCGTGCGCGGGATCGTGCTGTGCGCCAGGGCCGCGGTGGTGGCGGTGGTCAGCACCCCCAGCAGCAGGGTCGGCTTCACGATCCCGAACAGGTGCACCCCGGCCGCCTTCAGCGCGATCACCTCGTTGTCGTGGGCCAGCCGGCCGTACACGACGCACGCGGCGAACAGCGTGGTGGCCGGGATCGCGATCGGCAGGATGCTCGGGACCAGCAGCGGGACCGCGCGCACGAGCTGCGCCAGCGACAGCCCGAGCTGCGACGCCTGCTGCACGGACATCACCACCAGCACCAGCCCGGTGAGCGAGCCGAGGGAGAGCAGGAACACCCGCACCAGCTCCCAGAAGATCATCCGGTTCAGGGTCGTTCCAAACACGCCTTCTCCTCGCGGCACGCGCGACGACACAGGGGAACTGTCGGGCCGTCAGGAACGAGGGGTGCGGCCCGACTTCGTCTCCGGCCGCACCCCTCGTTCTTCACTTTCCGGTGAACCGCGCGGTCCCGCGCTTGAGCCGCTCCAGCACCGCCCGGGCCGGGTCGGTGATCGCCGGCACCGGCTGCTGGCGGTACTTCAGTTCCCCGTTCTCCCGGGTCAACTTGATGGTGTACAGGTTGCGGCTCAGGAACGCGGTCAGGTCGCCGACCAGCGTGTCCGACATCTTGAGCACCTGCGACAGCACCGTGTAGAACTCGAACTTCACGTACTCGCCGCTCGTGTCCAGCTCGCCCGACCCGCCCAGGCAGATCGCCTTGCCGATCAGGTCGAGCTGCTCCACCTTGATCCGGTCGCCGAGCAGCCGGAACACCACGTGCGCCTGTTCGAACGCGGTCTTGTCCGGGGCCTGGAGCTTCAGCACCTTCACCAGCTCCAACAGCACCGGCAGGTTGTACATGCGGCCCGTCGGCACGTCGATCTTGCCGGTCCCCTCGACGGTGAGCCGGCCGGTCCTCGGGTCGGGGCGGTTGAACACCAACAGTTGCGCCTGCGCGACGCCCTTCAGGTCCGAATCGGACCCCGGCTTGTTGAGGTTGTAGTGCCGCGCGAGTTCCTCGAGCTGCACGTTGGCGGCGGTGAGCCACACCTCGTACCGGGTGCCCTCGGCGAGTACGACCCAGGCCTGGCCGCCGAGTTCGCCGTGGAACAGGTCCCCGGCGACGTTGGTGAGCTGGAGCAGGGGCGGCAGGAACCGGCCCGGGCGGGCCGGGTCGGGCTGCTGGGGGTCGGCCCGGAGCTGGCACCGGGCCACCGTGACCGGCACCCGCGACACCACCGCGCGGTCGAGCCACACAGTGCCGCGGACGGCGCCGAGGTGCGTGCCCTCGTACCGCCCGCGGCACGAGACGGCCCCGTACGCGTCCTCCCACGCGATGCCCGTGTCCAGCGCCGCGCCGAACAGTTTCAGCTCCGCGTCCCAGTACACGATGGGGTCCGGCTCCGGGCGGACGGAGGGCGTAAGGCCCCCGAGTGCGTCCGGCGCGGCGCCGGACGCACCGGCGGTGACGACCGCGCTCGGCTCGCTCCTCGCGCCGGGCGGCGCGCTGATCACCAGGTGCTTCACCAGCAGTTCCGCCCCGCCCCGCAGTTGCAACTCGTCCAGGGCGGCCCCGAGCTTGCCGGGCAGCGCCTTCTTGAAGTCGGCGTCCGCGACGCACGGCTTCACCTCGATCCCGCCCAGGTTGGCCCACACCGCACCGTCCGAATAGAACCGCACCTCGCCGGCGGCGAGCTTCACCCGGCTGGGCCCGTGCCGCGCGGAGAGGTGCGCGACATCGAGCCGGTTCTGCTTGTACTCCAGCCAGCCCGAGAACTCGGTCAGCTCGTAGGCGAAGAACCGCGGAGTGACGGTCGGGCCGGAGAACCCGAACGTGACCTTGACGTCGGTCGCGGGGTTCAGCGGCGGGTCGAAGTCCGGGCGGTCCGGGGGGGGCGCGCGGTCGATCACCTCCACGTCTGCGGTAAAGGTGAGGGCCCCCCGGGGCTGGAACTCCGCCCAGAGGTTCTCGGCCTTCACCGCCCCCAGGGCCGTTTTCAGGGCCGCGTTCAGAGGGACCGACGTCCCGCCCACGTGAACGATCAGCTTGCGGTCCCGGCTGTCGGGGATCGGGCGCTTCGAGCCGTTCATCCACACCGCGGCGCCCGCGTGGACCGCGGTGAACCCGTCGAAGATGATCTCGTCCCGGTCCGGCAAAGGTTCGCGTTGCCCTCCCGGCCGCACCGGCCGGTCGAGGTCGGTCGAGTTGGTGCGGAGCACCAGCCGCCCCTTCACCTTCTCCAGCGGGTACGGAAAGGCGGTGTAGTTCAGCTTCCCGTCCTTCACGTCGATGCGGAACTCGTTATCGGTCAGGTTCACCCCCGCTTGCTGGGTGACCTCGACTACGAAGTCGCCCCGCCCGCTGGCGCGGAACTCGCGCACCAGCTCCGCGGACTTCGCCGGTAGCGCCTTGCACAGGGCTTCATCGAGCGGGACGTTCGTCCCGGTGACGCGGAGGCTGATCGCCGGGTCCTCGCCCTCGCCGTCCAGCCGCCCCTTGATGGTAATCAGTTGCCCCGCGGCGTCGCCGAGCAGGTCGATCGTGGTGCTCGCCCCGCCGGCATGAGTTACGGTGTGCTTGACTAGCCCGCGCACGTCCGCAACCGGGTACCGGAACTTCTCGTACGTCAGCCCGCCGTTGCGGGGCCGGGCCTCCAACTCTCGGCGCCACCCGCCCGCCTCGCGCGTCAGCTTGTACCCGACGTCGATGAGCCCGGTGGGCGCGAACATGCGCCGGGCCTTTTTCATCTTGTCCGGCAGCCGGTTGAACAGGGCGTCGTCCAGCGGCACGCCGGTGACCGCCAGATCGAGCCGCTGGAGCCGGTCCTCGAACCGCTTGAGCGGGTCGTCGCCGGGAACCGCCGGCGGGGCCTCCGGACGCGTCTCGAGTGCCACCCGGAGCTTCGCGTCCCCGAGCGTCGCGGTCGCCTCATCGACCTTCACCCGGCCGTCGGTGCTGCGCACCGTCGCGGTGATGTTCTCGAGCACCTTCGGCAGGTCAGGGTGCTCGAACTTGGCGTCCTTCACGTCGAGCCGCACGTCGTGGCGCCAGTTGGGAGCCCCCTCGGGCGCGTAGGTCACCTCGGCCGTCACGTTCGCCACCGCCGTCAGCTTTGCAAGGTGCGGGGCCAGTTCCGGGGCGAACCGCCGGGCCGCTGAAACGGCCGTCGGCCCCACCGGAAACTCGGGCAGCTTGAGGGTCAGTGCCAGGTGGCTGTTGATCCGATTGAGCCGCCCGCTCACTTTCACCTGGCCGAACGGCTTGGCCGTCCCGCTGCCCTGTACCGTCAGGGTCGGGAGCGGGTCGTTTTGCAGCGTGCCTTGCACCCCGGTAAAGGTCGTCGCCGGCAGCCCGTCCGGCGCGTGATCGGTTACGACGACGGTGGCCCCCTTCACCTCGAACGTGGGCACCGGCTTGTCGGCCGGACCGGACCGGACCACCTCCGCAACGTTCCACTTCCCGTCCGCCGCGCGCTCGATGCGGATGGTCGGGTTCTCGAGTTGCACCTTCTTGATGACCAGCCGGCCGTGGTTGAGTTGCTCCTTATCGTGGAACAGAACCGCACTGGGGACCGCGAGGAACGGCTGGTCCGGCGGGTCCCCGCGGCGCGTCAGGCGGAGGTCGGTGACCGCGATTCCGCCCAAAATGCGGAGCCGGGCGGACCCGACCTGAACGTCCACGTCATCGAGTTGGTCCGCGAGGGTGGCTATCACCTTCTCGCGCACGCGGTCCGGACTGATCCACGAGTTCGCGACCCAGCCGAGTGCGACAAGGGCCGCGACTCCGGCAAGGATGAGCCCGCGGATTAGCCAACTGCGAACGCGCATCCGTGCCCGCCCCGGTGTTCTTCACGGTGCGCCGCCGGAGAGCCGGGGCGCGAAGCGGCAGGACAATACGCCGAGCCCGCGGTCCGGTCAATTGCGAGTGTCCGGCGCCCCAGGGCCGTTCCTTATTTCATGTTGTGGATTTGGGTGCGGTTGGTTAATCGGGGGACATTGC
Organism: Gemmata obscuriglobus; assembly: GCF_008065095.1. Taxonomy (NCBI): domain Bacteria; kingdom Pseudomonadati; phylum Planctomycetota; class Planctomycetia; order Gemmatales; family Gemmataceae; genus Gemmata; species Gemmata obscuriglobus. The sequence continues at coordinate 8,360,474 of NZ_CP042911.1, forward strand.
CTGTTGGTCCCGGAGGCGCGTATGCCCCCTTGCACGCTGTACGACGCGTTGGCCACACTTCCCGACCCACGCAGCCGCCACGGCCGGGTCCATCCGTTGCCCGCGGTTATGGGGCTCGTCGCATTGGCCCTGCTCATGGGACGCAAGAGCCTGACCGGGATCGCACGCTTCGGGCGACAGCACGGGACCCCGCTGGCCCACGCCCTCGGCTTCCGGCGGGGCAAAACGCCCGCCAAATCCACCCTCTCACGCACGCTCCGCCGGTTCGATCCGGAACAACTCGAAGCCGCCCTCACGCGTTGGGTCGAGGGCCGCATCGCGTCCACACCGTTCGAGCACATCGCCATTGATGGCAAGGCCCTGCGTGGCAGCCGCGACGGCGAGGTGCCCGGACAGCACCTGGTGGCCGCGTACGCGCCGGCCGTCGCGGCCGTACTGGCCCAGGTGCGGGTCGATTCCAAGACCAACGAACACAAGGCCGCGTTGGAACTGTTGGGCCTCGTACCCGTGGCGGGCAAAGTGGTGACCGGGGACGCGATGTTCTGTCAACGGGACCTGGCCAAACAGGTGATCGAGGCCGGGGGCGATTACGTCCTCGTGGCCAAGGACAACCAACCCGCCCTGGTCACCGACATCAAGGGTGGGTTCGCGTTCGCAACCGCCGCCCGATCCATCGCGGCGGCCACTTCCCCCTGGGCGCATCGCCCCGCCGGTCCCACCCGACCGGATCGCGACGTCGTGTGACAAGGGGCACGGGCGGATCGAGAAGCGAACCCTGCACGTGACGCGGATCCGGACCGCGGGGCAAGATTGGAAGGGCCTCAAGCAAGGGTTCCAGATCACACGCGAGCGGACCGTGAACGGCGTGACGACGGTCGAAGTGGTACACGGGATCACCAGCCTCTCGGCGGACCGGGCGAACGCGGGGGCACTTCTGAGCCTACTCCGGGACCACTGGCGTATCGAGAACCAGTTGCATTACGTCCCGGACGTGACCCTGGGCGAGGGCGTGCCGGGTCCGCAAGGGCGCCGCTCCGCACGTTCTCGCCGCCCTGCGCAATGCCGTGGTTCACCTGCTGGCAACGGTCGGTGCCAAGAGCCGACCCGAAGCCATCGAACGGTTACAGATGCACCCCGAACAAGCGAAGGCGCTTATCGGGATCCCCCAACTTGAATAAAGGAACGGCCCTGTCCGGCGCCCAAGAACCGTTTCGTGTGTTGATCCTGGTAACCGGGCGAAGTTAGGGCGTTGGCCTCCGTCATCGAACCCATCGTTACCGCGACCGCTCGGTTCTGCTCGTTACGCGATACCACTTCTGCGATCCAGATGGCAGGATCGAGTTCAGCGAAAGCCAGCTTCGGCGGCTGGCCCACGAGGTCGGTCACACGCCAACGGAATGTGATTGCGCACCGCGGTCTGCAACTCCCGGCGCGCGTCGCGGTGTTCACTGTGGATTCGTTGGGGGGGGATTCAACACACGGGTGAAGGACAGGCGGAACCATTGGACCCGCACGCACGGAGCCGAATCGATTCGCCGACTGCGTGCGGCGGCACTGAGCGGGGGCGACGGAGCCGCGTCTTCACCAGCCGGCCCGACAATCGCATGCGCAAGAAGCTACGGGCCGGAGAAGGACCGGTTGCGCGAAACGCGGCACGACCGCCCGCGCCCGTTCGCCTACGCGCCGCCGGCGGCGCGGGCCGGCTTCCCGGCCTCGTACAGCGCCAGCCGGGACCGGTAGTCGGCCCGGCGCTCCGGCTCCGCGACCAGGTCCATTGCCTTCTCCTGCCACCGCACGGCGTCGTCGAACTCGCCGCACTCGGCGCACGCAGCGGCGAGCGTGTCGATGAAGCTCGGCTCGCCCCACTCGGTCAGTTCGCACGCCCGGGTCGCACAGTCCCGGGCGCGGTCGCCGTTGCGCACCTCCGGGTCCGGGCAGGTGGACCAGATCCACGCCAACTGGTTGAACGTGGACGCCGAGCGCGGGTCACGCTTCAGCGCGTCGGTGTGGTCCCGGATCGCCGCGGCGTACCGGCCCTGCGCGTAGTGGACGCCGGCGCGCTCGTTGTACGGCACCGCGGCCCCCGGCGCGAGCTTGATGGCCTCATTGAAGTCGGCCAGCGCGCCGGTCAGGTCGCCCTGCGCCTTGCGGCAGTTCCCGCGGATCTCGTAGGCCCGCACCACGCCCGGCAGTTGCCGGATCACCTCGTCCGCGTCGGCCGCGGCGCCGACGTAGTCGCGGAGCAGCAGCCGGCACACCGCCCGCCCCAGGTGTACGAGCGGGTCGTTCGGCTTCACCTCCAGAGTCGCGGTGTAGTCCGCGACCGCCGCCGCGTAGTCGCCGGCGAACTGCCGCACGGTGGCCCGCAGCGCAAGCGCGCCCGCGTGCCGCGGGTCCGCGGCGATGACCGTGGTGGCGTCATCGAGCGCGGCCGTATAGTTTTCGAGATCGAGGTGGAGCTGCGCGCGCCACAGCCGGTAGCGGTAGGCGTTATTCGGGTCGGCGTCGATGGCCGCGGCGAAGTCGCGGAACGCGGCCTCGCTGTCGCCCCGGTCGGCGTGGCACCGGCCCCGGAGCGCCACCAATGCGACCCGCTTCGGGTCCAGTTTCAGCGCCCGATCACAGTCCGTAATGGCTTGGTCGTACTGCACCTGCGCGAACAGCTCTTCGGCGCGGTCGGCGTACGTCTGGGCGTCATCGGGCTTGAGCCGGATGGCTTGATCGAGGTCGTTGAGCGCCCGGACCCGATCGCCCAGTTCGATGTACGCATGTGCGCGAAACCGGTACCCGGCGAAGTCCCCCGGGCGCAACCGGATCGCGCGGGAGTAGCACTCCACGGCCTCCTGGTAGTCGCCGGCGGTGAGCGCGTTGTGGCCGCGGGTGTACAGGTCGGTGGCGTCGTCGGTGGCGCGGTCGCGTGGCATGTGCGGGTTTCGTTCCGTCGTTAGGCGGCGGGGGAGCGAATGGGCACCTGAAAAGGACCCGCGGCGCGGGCGCCCGGTTCAGGTATCTTATCTCACATCCGCCCTGAGTGAAACCGAGATGCGCGCCTTCGATCTATCGGAACCGGACTTCCGGCCGCTGGCGCTCGCGTTCTCCGCGGACGGGCGGGCGCTCGCCGCGTGGGGTTCCGGCCGGGTGTGCGTTCTGGACGCCCTTTCAGGCGCCGTGCTGGGGTGGTTCGGTACACCCGATCCGATGCCGCACGAGGCGCCCGGGGTCGGGTTCACCGCCGACGGGCGCGCGGTTGTCGCGTTCCGCCACGGGTTGCGGCCGCCGGTGCAGGTGTACCCGCTCGATCCCGACGCGCCCGTGCGCGCGTGTCCGAAGGATCACGGGTTCGCGTTCGAGGTCGGGCGCACCGGGCAGTTCGTGTACCTCACACACGACAGCGCCGGTCAATTCCGAATCGTGCGCTGGAACCCGCTCTCCGGCAAGACGACACCCGGAGCGTGGGGGCGGGGCGACCTCCGGGTGCTGGCGGTTTCGGCCGACGAGCAGTGGGTCGCGGGCGCGCGCGGGAGCAACGTTCGCGTGTGGGGCTTTGGCGGCCCGGAGCCGGCCGCCCGGGCGGCCCGGCAGTTCAAGACCGCGAACGGCGCGGCGGTCCGCGCGCTCGCGCTCGCGTCTGACGGGACGTTCGCGGCGTTCCGCGGCCCCGCGGTCTGGTTCGGGGCGGTGGGCGATGGCAAGGTGTGGACGATCGCCGAAGCCGCCGACCGGCCGGGCCGAGACCTCGCGTTCCACCCGAGCCGGCCGGTACTGGCGTACACGGCCGGACAGCCGGAGGTGGTCTTTTACGAGGTGCCCACGCGCACCGAACTGAAGCGGTTCGCGTGGGGCGTCGGGCAGTTGAGAGCGGTCTGCTTTAGCGCCGACGGTCTGCGGTGCGCCGCCGCGGCCCGTGGTAAGATCGTGGTGTGGGACGTTGACCTGTGAGCCGCATCTTGATGCCAGTCGTTCCAAGTTCCAGGTGAAGCCAAAAGCACACGAATGGCCCAAGGGCTTTTGCTGAGCGGGTTCCCAACTTGGAACTGGACCTTGAAACCACTGGGTGCGGTCACTTCTTCACCTTCTCCAGCACCAGGAGCGCGGCGTTCTTCCCGTCGAACTCCTTCGGGCGCGTCGCGTCCTTGCCCGTGGCGAAGCACATCGTCAGCTTGCCGTCCTTGTCGAACTTGTAGATCCCGAGTGCCTTATCGTCCGGCTGGACGAGGTCGATCGTGAACGGCTCCTTCTCGTTGCTCACCGCGAACGTGCCGACATCGGGCTTGCTCTTCTCGTCCTCGATCACCGTCACCTTCGTGCCCTCGAAGATGAACCGGCCGGCCGCGAAATCCTTCTCCAGGACCGCCTCCCCTTTGACCTCGGCCTTGACCACCTTCCAGGTGCCCTGAAACGGAACCAGCTCCTTCGGCATGTCTTTTTTGTCTTCCGCCCAAGCGTGAGACACGAGCGCGAGCACCAGCGAACCGAGCAGTGCGAACCGAACCATGCCAAGCCTCGCGTTTAAGGGGTACACAGTACGCGGTCAGTTTACGCCTTCACGGCCCCGGCGCCTCTGCGATCTGCCGTTGATCGACGGGCCGGTAACCGGGGTCTGTGCGCCACACACGCGGGGCCGATCTGGTGGCAACGCGGCGGGACGCGTGCCACCACGCGGTGAGCGCTGGGGTGGACCCGCCGCCACTAATTGAAATCAGTTCTTCTCTTCGGTTCTCTTTTGTGCCCTTTGTGCTTTTTTGTGGCCAAACTGTCTCTGCGTTTTTAAATGCTATTTCGGCCCCGGCGGGACGTACTTCTTCAGCCAGGCGAACACTTCCTTGTGCCAGTGCTCGCTGTTCTTCGGCTTCAGCACCCAGTGGCCCTCGTCCGGGAAGTTCACGAACCGCGACGGCACCCCCTGGCGCTGGAGCGCGCTGAACAGCTCGTGCCCCTGCCCGATCGGACAGCGGAAGTCCAGGTCGTTGTGAATGATGAGCATCGGCGTCTTGGCCTTCGCCATGTTGCCAGCCTTCTTGTGCGGTGAGAACTCGGCGTACTTGCCGGGCTTCTCCCACGGCAGCCCGCCGTGCTCCCACTCGTCGAACCACAGTTCGTCCGTCGTGCCCCACATGCTCTCGAAGTTCCACACCGAGCAGTGCGTGATGAGGCACTTGAACCGCTTCGCCGCGTCGTTCACCGCGAACCAGTTCATCATGTACCCGCCGAAGCTGCCGCCCGCAGACCCGATCCGGTCCTTATCGACGTAGGGCAGCTTCTCGACGTAATCGAGCCCGGCCATGAGGTCGCGGTAGCACTTGCCGCCCCAGTCGCCGGTGATCTCGTCCACGAACTTCTGACCGAAGCCGGTGCTCCCGCGCGGGTTCGGCATCACCACCACGTAGCCCTGCGCCGCCCACGCCTGCGGGTTCCAGCGGAAGCTCCACGAATCCTCCCACGCGCCCTGCGGGCCGCCGTGGACGAGGTACGCCACCGGCCACTTCTTCGACGCGTCGAACCCGGGCGGCTTCAGCACCCACATCTGCATCTTCACCCCGCCCTCGACCGGCACCTCCTCCGACTCCGGCCTCGGCAGATCGAGTTCGGCGAGCAGTTTGTCGTTCGCGCGGCTGATGTTGTTCCCGATTACACCCGACAGGTCGCCTTGAAACTCCGAAAAGACCTCGGCCGGATGGTCCATTTGGGCTTTGGTGAACGCGATTCGCTCACCAGTTTTGTCGGAACTTACACCTGCGACGGCCCCGGTGCGGCCGGGGTTCCATCCGATGTTCCCCTTGTCGATCGCGAGTGTGGTTTTGTGAAGGGCGGTGAAGCCCTTGCGATCGGCGGTAAAAAGCAGCCATTCGTTGCCGGACCAACAGAACTCGTTCGCTGACACGTCATCGAAACCCAACATGCTTCGCGGCTTGCCGACAAGCGTGCCATCTGGCTTTGCATCCGCTACAAGCACGTCCCACTTGTCCGCCTCGTAGCCGGCCTGCTTCTGCGCACGCCACGCCAGTTTCTTGCCGTCCGGGCTGAACTTCGGGCCGCCGTCCGCGGCTTTGTTGTCCTTCGTCAGGCACTCCCACTTGGTCGAGGTGTTCGTGACCGACACGCGGCAGATGTCGTAGTTGGTGCTCCACGACTCGTCCTTGTCGGGCACCGCGGTGAACACCAGGTACTTGCCGTCGGGCGAGAAGGTGAAGTCGTCGCCGCTGCTGAAGGTAGACGACGTGGGGTTGGCGTCGCGGTCGCCGGGGGTGACGTCGCGCGTGTCGGTGCCGTCGAGGTTGCACACGAACAGGTGCTGCCGCTTGTCGCCGACGTAATCGTCCCAGTGCCGGTAGAACAGCTTCGTGAACGTTTTCGCCTTCACCGGGCTCTTCTCGATCTCCTCGTCCTTCTCCTTGTTGAGCTTGTCCGATTCCGGGAACGGCTTCTCGCTGAACTCCGGGTACACCGTCGATACGAACGCGACCGACTTGCCGTCGGGCGCCCAGGTGCCGTTCGACGCGCCCGTGCTGATGCTGGTGACCGGCTTCGGCTCCTCACCGACGGTCAGCACCCACAGTTGCGGGGTGCCAGACCGCGTGGACTCGAACAGCACGCGCGTGCCGTCCGGCGACCACCGCGGGTTCATGTCCTTCTTGCCCTTCGGATCGGTGATCTGCTTCGGCTCGGTCTTCCCGTCCGTCGCCGCGAGCCACAGCGCCGTCGAGGACTTGTTGGCCCCCAGATCGACCGTGGTGACCTGATAGACGACGGCTTTGCCGTCGGGGCTGATTTGCGGGCTCGCGACCCGTTTGAACGCGAAGAGGTCTTGCACCTTCATCGGCCGCTTGTCCGCGGCGGGCAAAGCGAGCGGCGCCGCGATCAGCACCGCAGCCGTGAGCAGCAAACGGAAACGCATAAACGCACCTGTCCGGTAGTCGGTCGGCGGCGGCCCGTGAGAGGGGCGGGCCGCGGTAGAACCGTTGTACCCGAACCACCGCGCGCAAAAAAGAACCCGCCGCGTCTGGGACGCAGCACGGAGCGGAACCTGAGAGTTCGTGTGTGGGGCGAAACCTCCCCGCCGGTCGCGCGTCGCGGAGTTCAAAGTGAGGGCGGCAGAGCTGTGCGGCCCGTGCGGCGCGTATAACAGCGGAAAAGGCCCCTCCACACCGCACGCCGACAGAACCTATGCGCTGGCCCGTCGTCAGACTGATCGCCGGTCGCGAAGTCCGCGACCAGTTGCGGGACCGCCGCACGCTGTTCCTCATCCTCGGGCTGCCGGTGCTCATGTACCCGCTGTTCGTGGGCGTCGGCATCCTGTTCGTCACCGCCCTGAAGGAAAAGAAGCTGGTGGTCGGGGTGGTCGGCCCCGGGCACGCGCCGGCGGCCGAGCCGGACCTGACCCCGGTCCTCGGCGGCCCCGGCGCCGCGGCGCAAGAACTCCGGGCGTACCCGGCGCTGTTCGGCCCCGACGGGCAGTTCGCCCCCCGGTACACCGGCACCGCGCTCGTGTCCGCGCCCATGGGCGTCGAGCCGCTCCCGGCCGGAACCGACGACGAGTACCGCGAACTGCTCGCGCAGCGGCGCGTGGACGCCATCGTGGTCCTCGATTCCGACCTTCCGGCCCGGCTCGCGCGGTACGAGCGGCCCGAGATCGAGGTGCCCGTTGCGGTGGGCACGTTCCCGGTGGCCACGACAACGGTTCCGGTGGACCGCGGGGCGCGCCCCGCGGTGCGCGTGCTGGGCCGCGACGGCGAGGAGAACTCGAAACTCGCGGTGCAGCGGGTCACCGGCGTCCTGGAGCACTGGTCTAACGACCTCAAGGCCGCCCGGTTCGCCCGGCTGGGGCTGCCGGCCGACATCGACCACCCGATCGAGATCCGCGACCCGCAGTCCGAGAAGACCAGCGAGAAGAAGATCGCCGACGACCTGCGCGACATGCTGGTGAAGGTGATCCCGTTCCTGCTCGTGATGTGGATGCTGACCGGCGCCATCTACCCGGCCATCGACATGACCGCGGGCGAAAAGGAGCGCGGCACGATGGAGACGCTGCTCATCAGCCCGGCGGAGCGCACCGAGATCGTGGCGGGGAAGTTCCTGGCTACGACGTGCTTCAGCTTCGGCACCGCGCTGTGGAACGTGGCGCTGATGCTGGTGGCGGTGGCCGCCGCCCCGCTGCTGGCCCCGGGGCTGTTCGGGCACGGGCTGATCTCGCTGGCGGGGCTGGCCGCGTGCCTCCTGGCCGCGATCCCGCTGGCGCTGCTGTTCGCCGCGCTGGCGCTGTCTCTGGGTGTGTTCGCACGCAGCACGAAGGAAGGCAACTACTACATGGTGCCGCTGTTCTTCGTGGTGCTGCCGCTGGCGTACTGGAGCATGACGCCCGGGATCGAGCTGAGCGAGTTCACCCGCTGGGTGCCGGTGGCGAACGCGCTGCTGTTCCAGCAGCGGCTGCTCGCGGTGCGGACCGACGCGTTCCCGTGGGGGCACGTGCCGGTCGTGTTCGGAGTGCTGGCCGCGTGCGTGCTTACGGGCCTCTTCGCCGCAGTACGCCAGTTCCATCGCGAGGGGGTGCTGTTCCGGGAAGGCGAGACGAGCGGGAAACGGGGCTGGTCGCTGTTCGGAAAGAAGTGACGCCCGCCTCTTGCTCGCCCCTGGTTTCATGTTCTTCCGGCCCGCCGTGGCGGGCGCCAGTCTTCACTCACCCATCGCAACTCCGCAGCGCGGCCGCCACAAAAGGTGGCCGCTTCCGTTAGCCGATCCGGCGCCGGCGGGGATTTCATGTACAGCGACGGGCCGGAAGCCTGTTCGAACGGAGGGGCTCAACGATGCCACGCATCGGGATCGACCGGCAGTGCGTGCGGCGGTTCGTCGGGGAGCACGCGGAGGTCGGGGGCACGGACCGGGAGCTGCTTCAGCGGTTCGCCGACCGGCGGGACGAGGCCGCGTTCGAAGCGCTCGTGCGCCGCCACGGGCCGATGGTGCTCGCCGCCGGGCACCGGGTGCTCGGCCGCAGCCAGGACGCGGAGGACGTGTTCCAAGCCGCATTTCTGCTCCTGGCCCGGAAGGCGGCGGGCGGCCGGTGGCAGCCGTCGGTCGCGAACTGGTTGCACCGGACCGCCCACCTGCTGGCGCTCAAGGCCCGCAGGACCGCGACCCGGCGGGCGCGGCGCGAGGAGCGCGGCGCGCCCCGAACCCCGCCGGACCCGCTCGACGAAATGACCGGGCGCGAGCTGCTCGCGGCGCTCGACGAGGAGTTGCTCGCGCTGCCCGAGGTGCTTCGTGCGCCGCTGGTACTCTGCTCGCTCGAGGGTGCGAGCCGGGACGAGGCGGCCGAGCGCCTGGGGTGCCCGCTGGCCACGCTCAAAAAGCGCCTCGAATTGGGCCGCCGGCGGCTCCGCGACGCGCTCGCGCGGCGCGGGATCGGGCTCCCCGCCCTTCTCGGCACGCTCCTGCTCGGTCCGTCCGCGGTCGCGGTACCGAACCGCCTCGCACAGGCCGTGGTCCGCGCCGCCCTCGCGCTCGCGACCGGCGGCCCGGGCGCCGCAGGGCTCTCGTCGCAAGTCGGCGAACTCGTACACGGAGGAATCGGCATGACGGGTTGGAACAAATTCCGGGGCGCGCTCGGCGCGGTGCTCCTGTGTGGGTGCCTCGCGGCGGCCGGCGCGCTCGCGGCACGCACCGGGGCCGCCCCAAGCGAAGCCCCCAAACCTGCGGCCCCACAGGAGCGGGTGCCCGAGCCGCCCGCCGTCGAGGCAATGCGGGTGGTCGTCCTCGATTCCACGGGCAAGCCGCTGCCGGGCGCGAACGTCCACTCGAGCATCTGGACCGAGGAGGAGGGCTTTCAGGCCAACCGCGACATCGAGACCGACGCCGCCGGCGCCACCCGGGTCCTGCTCCCGAAGACCTTCACCATCCTTCGGCTGTGGGCGGGGAAGAAGTCGTTCGCCACGCTGTTCGCGAACTGGGAGCGGAGCGAGCTGGCGAGCGGGAAGGGCGTGCCCGCCGAGTACACATTCCGGCTCGAGCCGGCCGTGACCGCGGGCGGGCGGATCGTTGACGAGAAGGGGAAGCCGGTCGCCGGCGCCCGGGTTGAGGTACACCTGGCCAACGACCCCAAGCCCGTCGGGAGCGACAACCGCGTCCGCTACGATCACACGTTGGCGTGGGGTGACTATTCGCCCACAACGGACGCCAACGGGCGGTGGAGCATCGACAACGTCCCGGACCACCCGGAGGTGGAGCTGAGCCTCCTGGCGACACACCCGGACTTCGCGAACGACAAGTGGGAGCAGGCTGCCAAGAGCGCACGAGTCACGATGGATGCGCTCCGGAAGGGCACGGCAACGCTCGCGCTGAAGGCCGGGGTCCGCGTCCGCGGGACGGTCACCGACCCCGAGGGCAAACCGATCAAGGATGCGCTCGTGATTCACGGCGACGCCCCCCACTCGGGGCGCGTCACGAGCACCTTCGCAACCGGCGCCGACGGCACGTTCCGGCTCCCGGCACTGGCTCCGGGAAAGACATCGCTGACCGTTGTCGCCCCGGGCTGGGCGCCGCAGCTCCGCACGGTCGAACTCAAAGCGGACATGCCGGCCCAGGACTTTCGGCTGACAGCGGGTAAACCGGTCCGGTTGCGCATTGTCGATGAGGCCGGTAAACCGGTTCCCGGGGTGCACATCACCCTGCTGGAGTGGAAGGGGAGCAAGTCGATTTACTCGGAGCGCAACCCGAACCATCCGAAGGTGCCGGGCACCGGCATTCCCCCGCGCACCGACGCGAACGGCGTCTGGGAGTGGCGGTCGGCTCCGGACGGCCCGGTGAAGGTGCGGATCGATGCGGCCGACTTCGTCCACACCGACCTGGAAGTCACCGGCGGCTCGGCGGACCGAACCGTGGAACTGAAAACCACACCCCGCATTACCGGAGCTGTGACGGATGCGGTCACGGGCCGGCCGATCCCACAGTTCACCGTCATCCCGGTGAGCGGGTTCAGTGACGACGTCGTGTTCGCATGGCGCGGCGCGGCGGTGCGGTGCGAGGACGGTCGGTTGCAGTTCCGCGCCGTGCCCAACGGCAACAGTCCGCTTCGCCGCCTCCGGGTCGAAGCTCCGGGGTATCGTACCCAGGACGGACCGGCACTCCGGGCCGGCGATCCCACGAGCCGAAAACAGGACTTCAAGCTCGTCCCGAGCCGGACGCGCACCGGTGTCGTAACCGACACCGCGGGCAAACCCGTAGCGAAAGCCCAGGTCCAGATCGCCACCCCGACGGAACAAGTGACCCTTTCAAAGAATCTCGATTACTGCATCTTCACCGACGCACAGGGGCGGTTCGAGTTCCCCGACCCGGGCGCGCCGTGGGCCGTAGTCGCGCAGTCCGAAGCGGGAATCGCGGTCGCCGAGTTCGCGGCCGACGGGGCCGACGCCGGCACGCTCCAACTCCAACCGTGGGGGACGGTCCGCGGAACGTTCCATGACGGCGGGAAGCCGGTCGCCGGCGCCACGGTGCTCGTGGCACCGGTTCGCGTTCAAGACCGGACCCAGCCGCTGGTCTTCCTCAAACTCCACACCACCACCGACGCGAACGGACGATTTGAACTTCCTCGTGTCCCGCCCGGCCCGATTTACGTTCGGGTTTCTTTGGGGCCGTGGGAAGATCCGGGTTTTCGCTCCGGGCCGGGCGTGCACCTCGCGCTCAAACCGGGCACACGCACCGATCTGGAACTCGGCTCCGGCGGCGCGACGCTCACCGGGCGGGTGAAGCTGACGGGCCAAGTGCCGGCCGATCTGGACTGCACGTACTCGATCAACTATCTGGTCCGTCGCGAACCGGGGATCGCCCCGCCGCCGGCGGTGGCCGCCGCGGGGTTCGACGCCCGGAACGGGTGGCGGGACACCTGGCGCAACACGCCGGAGGGGCTCGCGTACCTGAGCACGCTCCAATCCTGGTTCGTAAAACTCACGCCCGACGGCACGTTCCGGGTGAGCGGGGTGCCGGCCGGGGAGTACGACCTGGCGGTGGCGGTGTACGCGAAGCCGAGCGGGTGCCTCATCGACCCGCTGGCCCGGCGGGTGGTGCGGGTGACGGTGACGCCCGCGGACGCGGCGCGCGGCGAACTGAAGGTGCCGGAGGTGACGGCCGAGGTCGAGCCGATCCCGGTGGTCGGTGACACGCCGGCGCTCGCGTTCGACCGGGCCGACGGCAAGACCGGCACGCTCGCGGACTGCCGCGGCCGGTACACGGTGGTCCACTTCTGGGCGAACTGGTGCGCGCCGTGCAAGAAGCAGTTGCCGGCGCTGAAGGCGCTGCACGAGCGGTTCGCCGCCCGCGGGCTGACGACGCTGTCGCTGTCGCTCGACGACGAGGCGGCGCCCTGGCGCGCGGCGCTCAAGGAACTCGCTTTACCTTGGGCGCAAGGGCGGCTCGGTGCCAAGGGCACGAGCGGGGTGTCCGGGGTGCCCGCGTACTGGCTCCTGGACCCGACCGGTAAGCTCATTGCCAAGAGCCACACGCCCGACGAACTCGTCCCGGTGCTCGAAGAGCGGCTGAAGCGCGCCGGGGCGGACCGTTAGCCGCTCGCCGCCTTTCGCTCCGACCTTGTGTCGCCCTCCGCACACCTCCACTGGCGGGCGCCCGGCCCGGCCGGGTACCCTTTCGGTTCAGGGTCCGCCCCGGCTCCGCGTTCGGAGATTTTTCCTCCACTTCGGCGAAGGGTCGGGCGGTGCGGCGCCAGTATCAGGGTGGGCGGGCACGACGCCGGCCCGCGGAGGCAACGGAATGTCGCAGAGCGTACTGACCGGGGCGGTCAACCGGGCGCGGCGGGCGGCCCGGGCGGACGCGACCGACGGCGAACTGGTCGCCCGGTTCGCGGGCACCGGGGACCCGGACGCGTTCGCCCAGTTGGTGCGGCGGCACGGGCCGACGGTGCTGGCGGTGTGCCGGCGGGTGACCGGGCACCGGCACGAAGCCGAGGACGCGTTCCAGGCCACGTTTCTAGTGCTGGCCCGGCGGGCCAGTGAACTGGACTCGCCGGACACGGTGGGCGGGTGGCTGTTCGGGGTGGCGGTGAACACCGCGCGGGCGGCCCGCCGGCGGTCGGCCCGGCGGGCCGCGCGGGAGTCGCTGACGGGTTCCCCGCCCGACCGCGACCGAGACGGGCGTGGAAGCGCCCACCCGATCAGGAGCCGGACTTCGACACCCGCGCGGCGGTGGCCGAGTTGCCCGAGCGGTACCGCGCCCTGGTGGTCGCGTGCGACCTGCGGGGCGAGTCCCAGTCGGCGGTGGCGCGTCAGCTCGGTGTGCCGGTCGGGACCGTGTACAGCCGGCTCTCGGCCGCCCGCCGGTTGCTCGCCGGGCGGTTGCGGCGCCGGGGCGCGGAGCCCACGGCTCTGGCCGTGGGGCTCGGTGCGGTGGCGCCCGAAGCGGTCGCACTGCCGTCGGTTTCCGAGTGCCCGTCCGCGAGTGTCACGGAACTGACGGAGGGGATCATGTCGCAAGGATCTGCGCTGAAATGGTAACTGGCCGCGTGTGTGCTGCTGGTCGGGGTGACGCTGGGCCTGGGCGCGGAGCAGCCCGTGCCGGCCCCGCGTCCGGCGGGCGAGTCGCGGCTGGTGCCGGGGTTCGCCGTGCAGGTGAGGTTGCTGAAGGCGGACGGCCCTCAGAGTGTGTTTTGAAACCGCTCTAGATTTTGAGCAGCAGATGGTCTACTCATGGCCGCCATGAGTAGGAAGCGATACCCGACGGATCTGACGGATGCGCAATGGGAGCAGTTGGACCGGCTGTTGCCGAAGCCCAAGTGCGGGACCGCCAAGGGTGGTCACCCGGTGGTGGTGGACCGGCGCGAGGTGGTGAACGCGATCTTCTACCACCGGCGCGCGGGCGGGGCGTGGCGCATGCTCCCCCACGACTTCCCGGCGTGGCAAACGGTGTACGGCCTGTTCCGCGACTGGCGCCTCGCGGGCGCCTGGGATCAGGTGCATGCGGCGCTCCGCGAGGAGGTGCGCATCGAGGCCGGGTACCCCGCCACCCCGGAGACCTTGCGAGTCGACAGTCAGACGGTCAAGATCACCCACCGCGGCGGCCCGAAGGGGTACGACGGGGGGAAAAAAGGTGAACGGCCGCAAGCCGTTCATCGGGGTCGATTCGCTCGGGTTGGTGTGGGCCCTGTCGGTGCTCACGGCCGACATCCAGGATCGGGACGGCGGGCGGTGGCTGCTGAGCGCGGTGCGGCACCGACTGCCGCGGGTGCGTGAGGTGATCGCCGACAGCGGGTTCTCCAAGCGGTTCCAGCAGTTCGTCCGCAACGTGTGCCGATGGGCGGTGACCATCACCGCCAACGCCAAGGACGGGTTCAAGGTGCACACCCGGCGGTGGGTGGTGGAGCGCACGTTCGCTTGGTTCGTCCGGTACCGGCGGCTCATGGTCGATTACGAGTACCACACCGAAACCACCGAAGCCATGATCCAAGCCGCCATGATTCACCGCATACTCCGCAAACTGCACCCCAACCCATAGGTTTCAAAACACACTCTGAGATGGCGCGGGTGAACGAGGTGGACGCCGAGGCCGGGATTGGAGTTCCCCACGAAAAGTAGACAGGTTCTAGCGGTGGGTTTGGTTGTGCGTTCGTTCGTACTCATCTGGGGCAACGTCGCCCAGCGATGAGTGCCGGCGGACGCGGTTGTCGAACGCCTCGATGTACTCGACGATGCTCGCCTTGGCTTCATCGCGGGTGGCGTAGTCCTCGTCGTGAACCAGTTCCAGTAGTTTCAAGTTGGGCGATTTATGAGTAGCGGGCCGCATGGGTTTACCGGTCAATGGTGGTTACCACGCCTCCACTGTCGGAGCCCCCATGCGACCCAAACGTCAGTCTATCCGAGCCACCCCGGCCCACGCCACCCGGCACCTCCGTCCGGTCCTGACCGACTGGCTCGGCCGTGCGGTCCAACTGCCCAAGCGTCGCCGCACCTGTACACCCGAGGTGGTGTGGCGGGTGGTGCTGTTCGCCGCGGCGTTCGCCCGCTCGGTGGCCGCGGCCTGTGCCGCGATCGCCGACGCCCCGTCCGGGCAGGCCATCTGGGATTGCTTGTACCTCACGCTGCCCAAGCGGCGCCGCACCCTCGAGCGGCGGTTGCGGCCGGCCCTCCACGCCCCGCTCGGCAAGCGGAAGCGGGCGGCTCGGGTCGCGATCGACTACCACCGGATCGGGTACTTCGGGACGCCGAACCGGGACACCACCCGGTCCAAGGGGGCCGGCGGCACCCACACGTTCCACACGTACGCCACCGCGTGCCTCGTCGGGGGACCGGACCGGTACACGCTCGGGTTGACGGCCGTGGGCGAGAAGGAGCCGATGACCGCGGTGCTCACCCGGCTGTTGGATCAGGTGACGGCGGCACGGGTTACGGTCCGGGTCGCGCTGCTGGACAAGGCGTTCTTCTCGATCGCGGTGATGCGGTTGCTCCAGGCGCGGGGTGTGCCGTTCGTGATCCCGGCCGTGGTCCGGGGCCGCAAGCCCCGGCCCGGGGTGAAGGGGGTCGGGTTGCGGGCCGTGCGGCGGCGGGGCGCGGGTCGATATGCGTACACCCACGCGGATCGGGGCACCTCGGTGCGGGTGCACGTGGTGATCGCTCACAAGAGCTACCGGTACCGGCGGACCGGGGGCCGGCGGAGCAAGAAGTTACTGTACGCGGCGTGGCGGGTGAGCGGGAGCCCGGTGGCGATTCGGGACCTGTACCGGACCCGATTCGGGATCGAGAGCAGCTACCGCCAGTTGGGGCAGGTTCGGCCCCGGACCTCGACCACCGATGGGGTCGTGCGACTCCTGTGGGTGGCCGTCGGGCTGATCCTGCGTAACGCCTGGTTGTGGTCCCGCTCAGCCCGCGGCCTCGGGTGGACACTGGCGGCGGTATGCCTGATACTGTTGGCCGATGGGCTGGCACCTACAGATGGCGAAAATAAGTCCATTACTACTGCACGATCGGCCAACAAAACCAAGCCGCCAACTTGAAACTACTGAGTTCCTTCTTGAGGCTTGCGAAGAACGACTCCATGGCCGCATTATCCCAGCACTGACCCACACCGCTCATACTGCACGCGATCCGCTCCTCGCGCAACCGACGCATGATAATGCTCGCGGGCGTACTGACTGCCACGATCCGAGTGCGCCACCAGAGCCGAAGGCGAAGCCCCCTGGAGACGACGGGCCAGGGCCATCTCCAGCGCGTCCACCACCAACCGACGGGTCCTCGTCTGATCCATCGACCCGCCCACGATCCGGCGGCGGAACAGGTCTTCCACGACCGCCAGGTACAGCCACCCCTCGCGGGTCGGGATGTATGTGATGTCGGCACACCAGCGCGTGTTCGGCTCGTCCGGGTCGAACGCCCGAGCCAACACGTTCTCGGCCACCGGCAACCCGTGGTTGGAGTCCGTCGTCTGACGGAACTTGCGTTTGGTTTTCGCGGCAATCCCGGCCTCGCGCATCACCCGGGCCACGAAGTTCACGCTGCACGCGCGCCCGTTCGCCGCCAGCTCGGCGTGGATGCGCGGGCTCCCGTACCGGGCCTTCACCTGGGCGTGAATGGCCTTCACCTCTTCGGTCAACTCCTCGCGTCGGACCTCGGCGGCACTGGGCTCCCGCGACCGCCACGCGTAGAACCCGGACCGCGACACCCCCAGCACCCGGCACATCAACGCGATGGGCCACGCGGCCTTGCGTTCCTCGATCCCGGCGAAGGTCAGTTCATCTGGGTGACGAAGAACGCCGTGGCTTTGTTGAGGATGTCGCGCTCCATCTCCAGTCGCTTGACGTCGGCCCGGAGTTGTCGCAGCTCTTCTTCGACCGGGGTCAGGTGCCCCGATCCCGGGAACGCCTCGGCACCCTTCTTGAGGACCGCCTTCTTCCCGTCGTGGAGCTGGTTCTCGGTGACCCCGAGGCGGCGTGCCACCTCGGCCACGGAGAGCTTCTGCTCGGTAATCATCTGGACGGCTGAGAGCTTGAACTCCGCCGTGTACACCTTGCGCGTGCCAGCCATCGGTGTGTCTCCTTCTGCTCAGAGTTTACACCGCTTTCCCACTGCCCACCATTCGTGGGGAACTTCAGACGTTTATCCGGTTTCGAGTGGCAACCCGGTGATTACACGCCCGAGTCGCACAGGGGCTACGTTCCAGGTCGCACCTCAAGTTTGGTTCCAAGACAGTTGGGAAAATCCTCGTGCCCTATGGGTTAACGAATGTGACTGGTCAGTTCCGCAAACGCCGCATCGTGAAGGGATGATTGTTGCGCTGGCAGATGGAAGCGTTCGCGTACTTTCTCCGTCCATGAGTCCGGCCACTTTCTGGGCCGCGGTGAGGCTCGGGAGTGGCGAGGTGCTGGGCAGCGACTGGTAGCAAACTAGAATGGGAATCGCGGCTGGAAGGGGGGATCCTCTCAGCCGCACCGCATCTTGGACTGCGATTCCCATGCTCCTTGATCTCGTTTACTTGTTGGCTCTGCTCGCGCTCTCGCCGTGGCTGCTCTGGCGCGCGGCTCGAACCGGTCGCTATCGCCAGAACCTTGCCGCGAAGTTGTTCGGACGAGTCCGCATCACCAACCCGATGCGAAAGCCGGTGGCGTGGTTTCACGCGGTCAGCGTAGGTGAGGTCAATCTGCTCGGGACGCTCGTTCCGGCCTTCCGCAAGCGACATCCCGACTGGCACGTCGTCGTGTCGTCTACCACCGATACCGGGCTCGGCGAGGCCAAACGCCGGTTCACCGATCTGGATGTGATCGCGTGGCCGTTCGACTTCACCTGGGCGGTCGCGTGGGCACTTTGCGCGGTAAAGCCTTCGTTGGTGGTTCTCGCCGAAAGCGAACTGTGGCCGAACTTTCTCGCCGCTGCACGTCAGAAAAATGTGCCCGTGGTCGTGGTGAACGCGCGGGTGAGCCCGCGTAGTTTCCGGCGCCTGAAGCGTGTGGCCGGACTCGCCCGACTGTTGTTGTTCCGCCACGTGACGCGATTCGCGGTCCAAGAGGCGGACTACACCGACCGCCTCCGGCAACTCGGCGTAACGGGTACGAAGCTCGTCACGACGGGGTCGATCAAGTACGACGGCGCGCTGCGCACACGCAGCACACCAGAAACGGAGCGGCTGCGCGGGCTTCTTGGTCTGGTCGGACCTGATCCGTCGGGCGGCTCCTCCCTCGTTCTGCTGGCCGGCAGCACACACGCGCCAGAGGAAACAACCGTCCTCGACGTGTTCGCTCGGTTGCGCACGCGATTCCCGCACGTGAAACTGCTCCTCGTCCCGCGTCACCCCGATCGTTTCGAGGAGGTCGTGCGGCTCGTCGAAGCCTCGCAACTGCCGTTCGTGCGCCGTTCCACCGTTTCGACCCCTCTGGCCGAAGCCCCGGCGGTCATGTTACTCGACACGGTGGGCGAACTCGGCGCCGCGTGGGGATTGGCGGACGTTGGATTTACCGGCGGGAGCCTCGACGGAGTGCGTGGCGGGCAGAGCATGATCGAGCCCGCAGGGTACGGGGTGCCGTGCGTGTTCGGGCCGCACGTGTGGAACTTCCGCGACGCCGCCAAACGCCTAGTTGAAGCGGGCGGGGCCTTAATGGTGCCCGACGCAAATGTCCTTGAGGCGGAGTTGATGAAGCTCCTTAACGACCCCGACCTGCGGGCGCGAATGGGTCGTTCGGCCCGCGAACTGGTCCAGCGCCAACAGGGCGCGACGTTTCGCACGCTCGACGTAATTGATTCCGTCATCCCTTCACTTGCGGTCGCTCGCGCCGCATAACCTCAGTTACAATTGGCCCGGTGAACTCACGACCCGAGGCGCGAATGATCCGGGCGTACACTTTCAGCGCCGCGGGCGGGCACGCCGTCAACGAGGACGTGTTTCTCGTGTGCGAGGTGCCGGGCGGTTATGTCGTCGCGCTCGCCGACGGCCAGGGCGTGCACGCAGGCGGCGCTCGGGCGGCCCGACTCGCCTGTCAAGTCGCACTTGAAGAGTTGATGCGCGGGCCTGAGACCGATTGGGCCGACGCTTTGTCACGCGCCGACAACGCCGTCGCGGCCGATTCCACGGCCGGATTCACCACGCAGGGCAAACGCACTCAATCCCCTAGGAATCGCTGGATTCTAGCTAATTTTGAGGCGTGTGATCGAGCGGCCATCGCTCGCCTCCTGCGCATGTGCGGCCCCGCCTCCATATGATTCTGGCGCGCCCTCACCGCCTCGGAGTCTGCCGATGAGTGCCGCCCCCGGCCCACGCCCGTTAATCGAGTACCTGTCCCAGATCCCGGATCCGCGGGTCGAGTTGAAGTGCTTCCACGACTTGATTGATGTACTCATGATCGTGACCTGTGGGACGATCGTCGGGGCCGATGACTTCGTGTCGATCGCCGAGTTCGCGCGGGCCAAGGAGTCCTGGTTCCGGGACCGGCTGGGGCTGACGCTGCGCAACGGGATTCCGTCCCACGACACCCTCAACCGGGTGTTCGCGCTGGTCCGCCCGGAGGCGTTCGGGCGGTGCTTCCGGGCGTGGGTCGCGGACGCCGCCGAGGGCCTCCGGGTGCCCCACATCCCGATCGACGGGAAGACCATGCGGGGGTCCAAGCGGGTCACCGGCACGGGGGCTCGCAAGGCCACACACATCGTCAGCGCATGGGCTCAGCAGTTGGGCCTCACGTTGGCCCAGGTGAAGACCGACGAGAAGTCCAACGAGATCACCGCGATCCCGGAACTGCTGGAGCGGCTGGACCTCGCGGGGGCCCTGGTGAGCATCGACGCGATGGGCACCCAGAAGGACATCGCCCAGCAGATCGTGGCCGCCAAGGGGGACTACCTGCTGGCGGTCAAGGACAACCAGCCGCGGCTGCTCGAGGACATCCAGCGGTTGGCCGAGGGGGCCCTAGAGGCGAGCTACGCGGGCCGCTCGACCGACCTCAACGAAGGAACGGGCCACGGGCGCGAGGAGATGCGGTTCTGCTTCGTGATCGACGACCTGGAGTCGATCCGGGACCGGAATGTGTGGCCCCGGTTGCGGTCCGTCGTGGTGCTCGTCAGCAGCCGCACGGTCGCCGGTAGGACGAGCGACGAGGTGCGGTATTACATCAGCTCGCGGAAGGCATCGGCCAAGCGGTTCCAAACGTGGATCCGGGCTCATTGGTGCATCGAGAATTCATGCCATTGGGTGCTGGATGTCGCGTTCCGAGAAGACGACCACCGACTCCGTGAAGGGCACGGCCCGCAGAATATGGCCCTCGTGCGCAAGATCGCCTTGGCGATGTTGAAGAAGGCAAACGCCAAATGTGGGATCAAGAACCGGCGACTCAAGGCCGGATGGGATAATACCTACCTCGAACAGGTACTACTGAAAAATCCCGAGGATTGAGTGCGTTTGCCCTGATTCACCACGCTGGTCGCGTTACGGGTAACAGCGGGACACGTCACCGGGCCATCGTGTGGTGACAGCGCGGCAGTCGTGATGTGCGGCGGCGGCCCCACAGGTGGAGTTCCCCCACGAAAAGTAGACGTGCTTTAGTACTACAGCGCCTCTGGTTGTCCCCGACTCCGCCTCTCGACATCGGCTGCGCTCAACACGGCCTGGCGGCGCTTGCGGTGGCACCCTTTGGCGATCCGGTTGCGCTCCTGTCGCCACCGGGACCACGTCAGGATTTGGTCCTCTGGGATGCTGACGATTTGGCGGACAGTCCAGCTGCTTAGTTCTGGGCCATGGTGCGGGTTACGAATTGGTGGGGTGTAAGGTAGCCGATCGCCGAATGCTCCCGCTCGAGTCGGTAGTACCTCACGTACTCCGCGACGACCGTCCGGGCCGCCGCGACACTGTCACACTCGGCCACTTCGAGTTCGCGCTTGATCGAACTCCAACAACTTTCCATGAACGCGTTGTCGTAGCAGTTGTCCGCCCGACTCATGCTCTGCTTCATTGAGGCACGACGCAGCACAGCTCGATACTCGGTGCCGGCGTACTGCCCGCCGCGATCCGTGTGATGCACCAGACCGGCCCTCGGTTGGCGCTCGCGGATCGCACGGCGCAACACGTCCAGCACCAGCGGCTCCGTCATCGTCGCGTCAATCGACCACGCCACGATGTCACGCGAGTACCGGTCCAGCAACGCGGCCAGGTACCCGAACCCGCCGCCACGCAGCGGCAGGTACGTGATGTCGCCAACCCACAACTCATCGACCCGCGTCGGCTCATCCGCCTCGAGCAACAGGTTCGGGCTGTACCCCAGGGTGTGACGCGAGTCGGTCGTCTTGGGTACGAACGACCTCGGCTGGATCGCTCGCAAGCCCTGGCTTTTTAGGACCCACGCGACGCGCTTCGGGCTGCACACGATGTCCTCGTCCGCCAATTCCGAGGCGATGCGTCGGGCCCGGTAGCGACGGCGATGCCTCACGAAGATGTCCACGATGGCGGGTGTGAGTTCGTCGAGCTCCTGCTCGCGAGCACCGGGTTCTCGGGTGAGCCAGTCGTAGTACGCCGAGCGACTCACCTCGAGCGCGTCGCAGATCGTGACCGTAGGAATGCTCGTGTCCTGAGCGATGGACTCGATGGCGGCATACACGTCGCTCACTCGTTGCGGCCGAAAATGGCGAGCGCTTTTTTAGCACGTCGCGCTCGCGGGTGACGCGGAGCAACTCGGCTTCGAGTTGCTTCACGCGATCCTCGAGGGTCGAAGCGACGGGGCCGGCATGTTCGAGCTGCCGAGCCTTCCACTTGTACAGGAGCGTGGGGTCGTCGAGCCCGAGCCGCTCCGCCACGCTGGTCGCCGTGTGCCCATCCAGGAGCATCTGAACGGCTTCGCGGCGGAACTCCTCCGTGAACTTCCGTCGGGACGTGGTCGGTGCCGGTGGGCTGGCCTTTCGAGGCATCGTCGAACTCCTGTGGCGATGGCCATCTTAGGCAGTTGGGCTGTCCGCCAAATCGTCAGCACCTCACAGGGCCGGTCCGCCACGGACCCCTGCCATTACCCGTCGGTTCCTCGACGAGGCCAGATCACCGGGCAGCTCCAGCACCTCGGCGTACCGCCCGTTCACGACCTCGGCACCTTTCCGGACGGGCGCCCCTTTCTGGTGATGAAACTCATCAAGGGACACACCCTGAGCGACCTGCTGCGCGAGCGCCCGGCTCCCGGGTACGAGCGGGCGCGGTTCATCCAAGTGTTCGAACAGATCTGCCAGACGGTCGCGTACGCGCACAGCCGGAACGTGATCCATCGGGACCTGAAGACCGCCAACGTGATGATCGGGGCGTTCGGCGAGGTTCAGGTCATGGACTGGGGGCTGGCCAAGGTGCTCACGGGCGCGGCCGACGGGGGCGCCGCCGAGCACGGCTCTCCGGACGACACCGGCCCGGCGAGCGAGATCGAGCTGTCGCGCGACGCCGACCCGCTGACCCGCGCCGGCAGCTCGTTCGGAACCCCGCAGTACATGCCGCCCGAACAGGCGCAGGGGGAGTGGGCGGCCGTCGGGCCGCGCGCGGACGTGTTCGCGCTGGGCGGCATCCTGTGCGAGGTGCTGACCGGTCGCCCGCCGTACACCGGTAAGACCGCGGAGGTACGCGCCAAAGCCGTTCTGGGCACCGTGGGCGACGCGCTCGCACGGCTCGACGCGTGCGGGGCCGAACCGGAGCTGGTGGAACTGGCGAAGCAGTGCCTCGCGCCGAGCCCTGAGGACCGCCCTTCGGACGGAGCGGCCGTCGCGGACCGAGTTGCGGCGTTCCGGGCGGGGGTGGAGCTGCGCATCGAGCGCGAGCGGTTGGCCCGGAACGCGGACGCGGTCGGGGCGCTGCTGAAGCAGTGCGAAGACGCTCTTCAGAATGACGACGCCTCCAGTACCGCCATCCTCCTCGAGCAGGCCGAGCGGAGGGCCGTGGAGGGGGCGGACGGGTTCGAGCCGCGCCTCGCCCGCGCCCGCGCGGACCTCACCACACTTCAGGAACTCGACCGGATTGAGGACCTGCGGTGGACCGTTAGCGACAACAAGCTGCCCCCGCGGGCGGCGATCGTCACCGCCTGGGCGGAGGCGCTCCGGCGGCACGGGATCGCACCCGGGAGCACGCCCCACGCCGCGGTCGGTAAGCTGCTCCGCGAGTCCGTGATCGGGCGCCGGCTCCTCGCCACCCTCGACCAGTGGTTCGCCTCGGAGCCGTCCGACGCGCTGCTCGAACTGCTCAGTGCGGTCGACCCCAACGCCTACCGGTGCCGGGTGCGCGAGGCGATCCACGCGCGGGACGCAAAGCGGCTGACCCGGCTCGCGGGCCAACCCGATGCGCTCCAACTGGCGCCACAGTTCGCGGCCGTGCTGGGCGAGCAGGAGAGCATCCGCCCGGAGCGCCGCACACAGATCCTGCGCGCCGCCCACGAGCGCCAGCCCGACAGCCTGTTGGTGCTGATGGCCCTCGCATCCCCCGGCCCCGCGCCGGCGGCCGACGCCGCGGCGGAGCGAGTCGGGTGGTACCGAGCGGCTCTGGCGCTCCGGCCGAAGAACGCGGCCGTGTGGAACAACCTCGGCATCACACTGCGTCAGTGCGGCGATGTGGACGGGGCGGTGGAGGCGTACCGGCAGGCGTCCCGGTTCGCCCCGACAGACGCCACCGTTCGCTACAACCTCGGGATCGCGCTGCACGCGAAAGGCGAACTCACACCGGCGGCCGAGTCGTACCGCGAAGCGATCAAGCTTGATCCCGGGTACGCGAAGGCGCACTCCAATTTGGGCCTCGTGCTGCACGATCTCGGTTCCGCGGAGCAGGAACTGGCCGCGCACCGGCAGGCCATCGCGTGCGACCCGTCGTTCGGTCGCGCCCACTACAACCTCGGGAACGCGCTGGCCCACCAGGGCGAGCTCGACGCCGCGATCGCCGCTTACCGCGACGCGCTCCGACTCGATCCGGATTACGCGCCCGCGCACCACAACCTGGGGATCGCGCTTCAAAAAAGCGGCGATTCGGGCGGGGCGGTCGAAGCGATCCGAGAGGCGGTTCGGCGCGACCCGGCCGACGCCGCCGCGCCGCGAACGCTTGCCGCGGTGCTGGAAAAGAAAGGCGACTTGGCCGGCGCGGCCGCGGCGTACCGGGAGGCGACCGAGCGGGACGCGAAGGACGCGGGCACGTTCTTCCGGCTCGGATGGCTCCTGGACCGGATGGGCCAGCCGGCCGAATCGCGGGCCGCGTTCCGACGGGCGGGTAAGCTCGACAAACGGTACGCGAAGTGCGCCACCGGGTCCCGCGTCGAGATCCTCAAAGCCCTGAACTTCACCGCTTAACAGCCTTCCGGCATACGGTTGCGCACGGCGCCAAGAATCCGCTCTGGTCGCGACGCGTCCCGGCGTTAAAGTAAAGGTCCCCTGACGCGCAGGACGGGCGACCAGGACGGTCGCCGAATCGGGACGCATAGAGGTTCCCCGCACGTGAAAATTCGCCACTTCGCACTCGACGCACACGCCCAACTCCGCAAATTCGGCCGCCGGGCGGTTCACGAGGTACTCGCGGGGCGTCTAGACGCTCGGGCGATCGATCCCGCGCTGTCGCGCGAGCTGGCGCTGGTGACCGTGGTGTGCGACGACAGTTTGATCCCCGAGCAGACGTACCTGCTGCGCGTACCCCTTACCGACGGTGTGCTTACCACCGCAGACCGGTTGGTGCTCCGGGCGTTCGTGCGTCCGGACTGCGTCACCCCGGGCGAGGCGGTGCGACACCACTTGGCCGGATGGCCGAGCGACCTGTTGCCGCAACTCGCGGTGGCAATGGATGTACCGGTGGCCGGACTCGGTGAGACGCTCGAGGTCGGCGGGCCGGCGCTTGTCGCGGCGCTGACTGGTCGGTCGATTGGAAGTGTGGTGCGCGGGTTGGATCGCACGTAACACGCCGCACCGGGGAGACCGGCTCAAGGGCCGCCTCCCCGGTACGGGAGGTGTTCCGAAGGCGACCCAGAACGTGAACAAACGTGCCTTGGCAGTGCGAACGGCTGGACACGCCTGGTAATGAAGGCAAAAGTAGGCGAAACGGTAGCTGCGATCCGAATCTCAATACCAGGTCTTGCGCCGTGTATAGTGCAATCCCGGCGGATGGGCGTAACATACGTCACCATTATTAGTTACCGCACTTCGCAAGACGATTTCGCAACTATTCAGATAAGACGGAATTTCTGACACCTCCTGTTTAGCGCCGAATATTTCGACTCAATGGGTTGATTCTGACATGGTGTGTGGGCTATAGTTCTTTCAGACCGGCCGCGGCAGCCACACTGAATGGGCGACAGTGTGACAGCTTGCGGCCGGTCGTTTTTTCGTAATTGCTTCTGCAACTCTTTTCTCCGCCGCCCCCATTCTTTTGTGTCAGCATTCACACCCATTCTGATCGCCGCACATCCCAACCGCTGCTCTTGAGCCACGCGCGATTCACAGAGCATCCCCGAGCGTCTTCAGGCCAGTTCCGGATCAAATTGTCACTTTGTAGATCGTTCCCCCGCGCCGTTCGTTTTTGCTGTCGAGGTCGGTAGGCGCGTTGCAAGGCTTTTGAAGGTTCAGGAGATCGCCTGCGTAGCTCTTACACGGCAGTACACAACGACGGAAGAATGCTCCGCGGTCCGAACGGTCATCGGGTCCTGTAAACGAGTCACGCTGCCGTGCCGGGGCCGGCAGGCAGCGCGTGAGTTCTCTAATAACGTGTGCGGTCAGACGGACCGGCCGGGGCGCGGGGCCTCGGGTTCGCGCCGGCCGACCACTTTGGTGGTGTGCATCAGGTACACCAGTTCGAGCAGCGTTTCGGTAACGGGACGGGCGGGCTTGCGGGCGGCCTTCGTGGTCTTCTTTTGGGTGGCGTTCATCGGAGCATCCTGTGCGGTTGAGGGCGGCGTCCGTTCGGTGTTGAACATTTGCACGCCGCGTGCCGGCCCGCACGGATTGAAAAAACGTGTTCCGCCGCCCAGATCGCTGTTCCATCCGGGCGGCGAAACGCGGTAGCATCCCACCAGCGGGCGGTTGAGTTCGTTGTGCCCGTCGACAGAGTTGTCGCTGGTTTCCGACTCGACAAGATAACGTTCCCATAAATCTTCCCGCGGTACGTGGCCGCTGCTACCAGTCCACGCGCAGAACTCACCTCACGCTGCCCCCAACTCCTCGTAGCCGCCTTGCATCAAGGCCCGGGCCCCGCCCGGTCGGCTCGACCGGAGTCGCGACCGGTACGCAGGCGTCGAAGTCGGAAGTGTCCGTCAACCGGCCGGTGATGGGGGAACCACAAGCCGGTGGGGCAACGCCCTGCGCACGGAGTGCGTCGTACACTTCACTGATGGCAGGCCCCATGACGGACTGGAGTTCGTTACGGACACGACCAGGGAGGCGCAGGCGAACAGTTGCGCGGGCACGTCGGCCACGGTTGGCGGGTCAGGCTTTACGGCGGTAGTGGGCGGTACAGAAGTGGTGCCACTGACCGTCGTCGCCGAGCAACCGCGATGTCAGCGTGCGGTGATCCGGGGACACGATCTCGATCGCGTCCTTGTACTTGGCGGTTTTGGTCGGGTCGGCGAAGTTCGGCCCGTCCGCGTCGAGCGTGAGCACCTTGCCGGCCGCGTCCAGTTCGCCCTCGTACACCCAGAGGTTGGTCATCATGGACCCGATGAACGTGCCCACGAACTTCTTTTTGGCCGGGTCGTAGCCGAGCGTCATCACGGTCCGGGCCGGGGAACCGTCGGGCATGGAACTCGTGCCCTCACACTGCACCCACACCCCCAGCGAGCGAACAGTTTCGGTGTTGATTTGCTTGGTCGACGGTTGATCCTGGCCGCCGCCGTCCATCTCCATCACCCACTCGCCGACCAGTTGCTCCAACCACTTGTGCTCCTTTTGCGGTTCCGCGTGCATGGCAGCCTCCGTTGAGTGGGCGAAGCGAGGAAGGTAAGGGGGGCTTCCTGGCGTGTCGAGGTCAGCAGTCGGTTCTCGATGACACATCGCCGTTCGTCCCGGCACGCGTGCCCGGCGCCGGGACGAACGGCGGGCCGTTGCGTAAAGTGCCAGCTTGCCGGGCCGGACCGACGCGGCTTCACCCGATCGAAGAATGCCAATGACCGACTCGTGCTCCTTTGCCGTTGACGTATTCCGAACCGTGTGCGACCGGTTCGCCTCTAAAGCGCTTGATCTGCGGTTGCTGGTGGAAGCCGCCGTTCCGTTCGGGGAGTGGCTCAACCGCGAAGCCTTCCTGGCGTGCAAGCACCGGGAGGCGAGTTACCCGTTTTGCGAAGTCGCGGCCGAACCCACGTATACGAGCGAGGGCGTGCCGGACGACGACTCCAACCGCAACCGCGGGGACTTGCGTGTCGGCGGACCCGACAACGGTGCCCACCACTGCTGGGCGTTCGCCGAATTCGTCCTCGTCCACGACGGGAACCGCGCGGGCGAAGAATGGCGGCGAACGTTCGTAAGCGTCACGGACCGGTTGCTGCGGCTCGGGTGGAAGAAGTCCGCCGCCCTCATGATTGTGGTGACGGCGAGCGGGAACAACCGATCGCCGGACCACACCGGCTGGGATCGGCCTTCGCTCACCGATCCGTTCGTCATCCCGCTGCCGGGTGGCGGAACCGTCATCCTGACGGCGTTCGACATCAAGCAGAACCCGGCCGACACGCTCGTGGCGCCGGCCGGCTGAGGACGCGTCATTTCGCACGCGGTTTGAGGATTTCGCCCAGCACGTCCGCTTGCGACTGCACCCGCTCCAGGTCCAGGTAACGCAACCCGTCGGCGTACTGCACCACTACAGTGCGGAAGTCCTCGCCGTCTTCGACCAGTAGCTCGACCTTCTTGCGGGCCACGCTGTCGGCGATGGCGTCCCGCAGCCGGTTCGCGCTGAACTTCTTGCCGTTAACGCCGATCACCTTCATACCCGGGGAAAGGCCCGCCTTATCCGCCGGTAGCCCCGGATCGACGCTCGCGATCACCCCGCCGGGCGCCGACATCCCCAGCGAGTCCGCGGCGGGGTTGTCCGGTGGCGCGCTCGGCCGCCCCGCGCCGGGCGCCTTGTCGGTGTACTTCAGCCGGTAGCCGAGCCGGTCCACCACCTCCAGCGGGAGCGACTCCTGCGGCGCCGCCACCCGCCGCTGGAGGAACGGCTCCCAGTCGTACTCGGCCGTCGCCTTCAGGTCCCGCACCACGTCCGCGAGTTCGTACCCGGCGACCGTTTTTTTGCCCGGCACGGCCGCGAAGAACCGCTTGCAGAAGTCGTCGAGCGACTTCGCCCCCTCGGTCTTCTCACGGATGATGGCGTCGCACTCGTACCAGAGCAGCATCCCTTCCATGTAGAAGTCCTGCAGGCGGCGCAACTGGTTCCACGAGTTGCCGGGGTTGCGGGACAGGTGCGCCGCGACCGCGGTGTCCTCCAGGGGCCGCCACTGCCGCCCGGCGGTGCGGGACAGCGAGCGGATCTTGCCGGTCATCGTCAGCCGGTACTCCTCCGGGGTGAGCAACCCGGCCCGCACCGACAGCACCTCTCCCAGGTACTCGGTCAGCCCCTCGTACACCCACAGCAGTTTGGTCTTCTGCGGGGTGTTGAAGTCCGGTGTGACCATCGCCGCCGGGCGCCGGTACTTGCCGCACCATGAGTGGGCGTACTCGTGCGGCAGCAGGTTCGCCAGCCACCACCCCTTGCGGAGCCGCTCGTCCACCAGCCCGCGTTCGCCTACCCCGTTGAGGCTGCACGACAGGTGCTCCAGCCCGAACTGGCCGAGGGTGTCGCTGCACACCACCAGGAAGTGGTACTCTGGGTAGTGCGCGACGCCGAACAGCGCCCACGCCTCCCGCACCAGCCGCGAGTACAGGTCCACGATCTTCGGGTCCAGGTTCAGCACCTCCGGCGATTCCGACGTCACGTGCAGGAACGCGGGCGGCCCGGCGCCGGCGTCGAGCTTGAACGTCTTCAGGTGCCGACCGGCGATGAGCGGGCAGTCCACCAGCGTGGTGAGTGAGGCGGTGCCGAACGTCACGGCGTCGCCCTTGCCCTTCTCGCCGTCCGCCTTCAGCGCGGTGGCGTACTTCCACCCGGCGGGCAGTTGCAGCCGCACGTTCACCGGCTGGTCGTCGGCCGCCGGCCCCTCCGGGTAGAGCAGGCACGTGTTCCAGTTGATAACGCCGAGGTCCGGGGTGCCGACGGTGTGGGTGCTGGCGCGGTCCGCCCCGGCCGACTCGCAGACCGTGTCCAGTTTCACGCGGAGCTTGGTGGCGCCGTCCGGCACCGTGAGGACGAAGCGGTAAAGGTCCACCTCGTCGCGGGTCCAGCGCACGGCGGTGCCGTTGTCGGTCTCGATCCGGAGCCCGGCCACGTCCTCGACCCGGCCGTGCGGGCCGTGCGAGCCGGGGAACCACTTGGGGTACACCAGCCGCAGCGGGCCGGGTTTGCACGGGATGTCGAGCGTGGTGTGAACGAGTCGCCGCGGTAGTTCGCGGGCGTCAACTTCGATGGCCAGCGCGGGCGCGTCGGCGCCAATCGCCGGGAGCACCGTGACGCACAGGGCCGCAACCGCGGCAGCGGAACGGACGAACGACATAAGGTTTTTGCCCAGTTGGGTTAATTGCCGTCCCGCCAGCGTAACCGAGGCGGTCCCGCGCGGCCATGCTCTGGATGTGGGTTCCACCGAGTTCCTGCCCAAAGGAGGAGCCGCTTGCACGACCCAAATGGTCTGCGGTCAGCGAATGCGCAAGACATCGCGCTACATCTTTACAGATGGCACGGGACCGATGTTGACGTGTCCCGAGGGCGTGATGGGGTTTTGAGGCGTGTGATTCGGTGGGAGCAACCGCCCAGCGAATTGGTAGCGAATTGCCAGTCGGGCGGTAGCGAGTGTCCAGTCGATGACCCCGTCGGTTGCGACCGATCGGCGCTGTAACGGGCGTTACAGCACCGACGGGCGGGGGCAAACTCACGATACGCTTTTGTGGTTTGGAGTGTGGCCCGCTCGCTCCGCGAGCGGTGCGATGCGGATCAGATCGACCACGGATGTTACCCGCCCGCACAGCGTTCCGCTCGCGGAGCGAGCGGGCCACATTCCAAACCACAGCGGCGCTTACTTCGCCGTCACCTTCAGCACGAACGAGTCGCTGTGCCCGCCGCTGGCCGGCTGGTACATCAGTTCGCCGCGGGCCGGTGGGAGCGTGAACTCCCCCGCGAACTCGGTCAGCGCCACGAACTCCGCGGTCGCCGCGGGGGCCGTCTCGTAGTGGAAGCACGTCATCCCCTCGCGGTCCTCACGCAGCACGTGCCCGCTGGCGGTGGGGAACCGTTTATCGGTCGCGGGGATCGTCTCGGCACCCGCCGGCTTCGGGCTCTCGATCAGGAAGAACTGGAGCGCCCCCGCGGACGGTGTGGCGGTCACGCGGACCTTCACGAAACTGCCGACCGGCACACTCGCGCCGCTCGCCAGCTCGGTCCAGTTCCCGTCCGCGCCGCGCACGCTCACGGTGCGCGTCATCTTGACGCCGTGGTCGCGGGCCGGTGTGGCCTCGCCGCTCGCGCGGGTGAACCGCACCTGCACCCGGACCAGCGCGCCGGCCGCCTCTGCGCCCCGCACTTCAATCGTGTTGTCACCGGGCTTCAGTGCGGCGCCCCCGAACGTCATTACCTTCGACGCGGTCGAATCGAGCGTCGCGCCGCCGCGCTCGGTGCCGTTGGCGAACACCTTGACAGATCCCAGCGCCGCCGGGCCGGCGCGGACCGCCGCCAGGTAGTCGCACAGCGCGTACAGCACGCACGCGGTGTCCTTCGTCGAGTCCCACCGGTCGCCGCGCTTGGTGCCGTGGAAGTACGCCAGCACGCCCGGGATCAGCGGGTCCGTGGGGTCACGCGCCACCAGCGCCTTCATCACCGTGGCGGTGACCTCCGTCGTGTTGTCGCCCCAGCGCGAGAACCCGGCCCGCGTCCAGAACACCCGCTCCCCCGAATTCTTCGCGCGGCGGTGCAGCTCCTTCGCCAGCTTGTCCGCCAGTGCCGGGTGCCGGTGCTTCACGGCCAGTTCGAGCGCCTGCGCGTGCCCGGTGTCGGACAGTTCCTTGTGGCCCGCAGTTTTGTCGATCCGCCCGAACCACGGGCTCAGGTCGATGCCCGCGGTCCGGAGGTGCTCGCCGCTCAGCCCCGCCACCCACAGGCAGAACAGCGCGTCGTTCACTTCAGTGGCATTGCGCCCGCCGGCCCCGAACGCCGTCCCCCACCCCCGGCTGATGGCAAGGTCCCACGGCCCGGCGGTGTGGTCGAGGTACTGCTTGAGGCGCGCCATCCCGCGGCCGATGGCGGTCGGGCTCGGGCACGGGTAACCCGCGTCCTCGGCCGCCAGCAGCCCGAACAGCGCGTAGGGCGTCATCATCTCGTGGGTCTGGCCGCTCCCCTGCCAGCCCCACCCGCCGTCCGGCTGCTGGAGCTGGATGAGCCGCTTCTGCCCGGCGTCCACCACTTTCGGGAGCTTCTCCTCCAGCTCTTTGGTGACCCCAATTCCCGATTGCTTCAGGATGGCCGCCACCCGCAAGGCCGGCAGGAACCGGCTCATCGTCTGCTCGACACAGCCGTAGGGGTACTCGACCAGGTACGGAAGCGTGTCCGCGAGGTCGGCGGCGATTGTCGGCGCCACCGCTACCGTGACCTGCGCGGTCTTCGGGTTGAACCCCTCCGGCATCTCGAACGTGAGCGCGCCCCGGCCAACAACCCCGGACACGGTCACGCGCTCCGGTACGGCCGGGCTCGTGACCGGGATCTTTTTGAGCGCGGCATCGGTGCCGGCGTCGGACTTTACCGACATGAGCAGTTCGGTCGTGCCCGGCGCGCCCGCCTTATAGGTCCAGTACACGGGGACGGTGCCGTTCGCCGGCACCTTCAGCACCTGCTCGGCCGCCGAGAGCACCCGCCCGTTCTCCGCCCGCAGGTGCGCCCGGACGTTCTGCTCCTGGTCGCTCAGGTTGTGGACCGTGCCGAACACGCGGGCCACGTCCCCCTCGGCGAACGCCCGCGGGAGCATCGGCCAGATCATCACCAGGCGCGAGGTCTCGAACCGGGCCGTCGCGGTACCGACGTGCATCTTCGGCGAGACCGCGGTCACCTGGACGCGCCAGCCGGTCAGCGCGTCCGGCACCTTGAAGGTTGCCGTCGCGGCGCCGGCCCGGTCGGTGCGCAGGCTCGCGCTCCAGAACGCGCTGTCGGCGCGGTCACGGCGCACCAGTTCTTCGCCCGCCCCGAGCCCGGGCTCAGCGGCACCGGGGAGCGGTCCGCCGGCCAGCCCGACCGGTCCCGGTGGCGGCGCGACTTCCGCCCCGCCGGCGCCGGGGCGCGGGGCATTGCCGTGCCCCGCCACACCGCCACCAATACCGCCGATGCCACCCGCGATACCGCCGCCGAACCCGCCATTGATGCCGGCGAACCCGCCGCCGAACCCGCCGATGCCGTTGCCGAGGTTGCCGTACTGGCCGAGCTGGCCGCCCCCGACGCCCGAGAACCCGCCGCCCGAGAACCCGGCGATTCCGAACTGCCCGTTGGGCTGATAGCCGCCACAGTTGAACCCGCCACAGAAACTACCGGACGGCATGCTTCCGCTGCATCCGAACCCGTAGCACGGCACCGCCTGGTTCAGGTTACCGCGGTGCCCGGCCCACGGATCGGGGCCGTTGTGGGGAACCAGCCCGATCAGCACCTCGGTGCCGATCACCGCGGCCGAGAGGCGCTGCCGCGTCTCTTCCGCGACCGCGTCGGGCCGGAACAGGTCGGCGAGCAGGGCGGCCTTCGGCACCTTCCATTGCGGCGCCTGAGGGTGAGAAGGCTGTGCCACGTACACCGTGAACCCGGCGAGCCGCACAAGCGTGACAATGTCGCCCAGCGTGAGCACCCCTGCGGGGCCGCTTTGCGCGAGGTGCTGGAGCTGGTGCTCCACCCCCGGCTCCTTCGCGAGCGCGGCCTTATCCGCCAGCAGCTTGCGGGCCTTCGCGACCAGTTCAGCGACACCGACCGAGCCCAGGCGCGTCGCGACCAGATCGCGGGCGGCCCGGCCGCGGCCCCGCGCGTCCGCCAGGAACCGGCTGCGGACATCAACCGACAGATCACCCGCGACCCGCAACAGCGACTCGTCGAACACCGACACGATCAAATCGACCTCTTCCGCGCGGTTCACGTGGAACCCGAGCTTCACCTCCGCGCCGGGGCGGACCGTCTCGGGCACGGTCGTGGCGACCGTCAGCGTGCGGTCGGTGGGGACGACGTACAGATCGTGCTGGTCGGCGTGGACGCGGCCGGGCGCCTCCGGGTACTGCGCGCACACGGCGCAGCCGTACCGCAGGTTCGCGGGCAGTTGCTCATCAACGCGCGCCACCCCGTTTGGCCCTGTGGTGAGCACCTTGACCAGCTTCACGCCCGCGGCGTCGCGCAGCGTGAGCAGCACCCGCGCACCCGCGAACCGGGTGTGAACGGCGCCGGTCAGCGTGCTCCCGGCGGGCACCTCGCGGGCGTCGAGCCGCAGCGCCAGCCCCGGGAGGTGCTCGACGTGCTTCACCACCACGCCGGTTTCGCTCTGAAGTACGGTTCCGTCGCCCAGCCGCGACACCGCGAGCAGTTTGTACGCCCCGGGCTCGCGCAACATGACATCGGCTGCGCCGTTCGCGACCGGCACGACACTCTGAAACGTGCGCTTCACGGGGTCGAACACGGGTCGCGCGGTCCACCCGGTCGCCGGCACCGGGGCGGGGGCCGGCGCACCGAGCGGCGCCAGCCGGGGGCCGCCCGATGTCAGCTCGCTGTCGGCCGCCGGCGTCGCCCACGGCGCCGCGAAGTTGGCCCCGAGCTTCACCACGGCGACAGTAGTGGTGTGGGCCTCCCGCGCGCCCAGCCCGTCGATCGTGACTGTTGCGGTCACTTTTTCGTCGGTGGTGTACAGCTCTTTTGGCGTGACGATGCGAAGCGCTTTCGCGCCTGCGGGCGCGAGCGAGAAGGTGCCGGCGGCGTTGCTCTCGCGCCCGGTCTCGTCCAGAAAGCGCGCGGTCACCGCGACCGAGTGCTCGCCCCGCAGCCACGCCGGCCACAGGTCGAGTTCGGTGGTCGTCGGCCGCCCGAGGGCGAACTCCGCTTTGCCCTCGCGGGCGGCGACGGTGCGGGCGCCGAGCCCCGCGAACGACATCGCGGACACGTTGTTCGCGAGCGTCAGCAGGCGCTCGTCGCTCGGCAGCGCGTCGAAGTCGTCGGCCGACGGCGGCCCGCCCTCGTTCGCGACGAACTGCTCCGGCTCCAGCGCGAGCTTACCGACCTCCGCGGCCCGGGTGACCACCGCGGACCACGTCGCCGACGCGCCCGCGACCGCGCGGCCGAGGTAGTCGCGGGCGTCGAACGTGACGACGAGCTTGCCGCCCCGGACTTCGCCCTTGAGCTTGAGGCTCACCTGCGTCTTGCGGTACTCGCCGAGCAGCACCCGGGCGGCGCCGTCGAGCGGCGTCGCGCCGGCTTCGTGCAGGATTCGCAAGGTGTAGTGGTCGAGCGCATCAGCATCCGCAAACGTGTACTCGCCGGTCACGCGCCCGCTCGCGTCGGAGCGGACCTTCACCCGCGCCGCCCGGGTGCGGCGCGTCTCACTCACCAGTTCGGCCATGAAGTCCCGGTTCGCGAGCGGCGTGAACTCCAGCCCGTCGGCGGTGTGGTGCAGGTGCGCCACGAACTTGAGCGTGTGCCCGGGGCGGTACGCGGAGCGGTCTGTGACGATGAACGCGGACTGGCGCACGCGCTCCGCTTTCGCGGGGAGGGTGGTCCGGGCGGTCAGCGCCTTATTCCCGTTGCGTGCCGGGACGGTCACGGTTACCGGCCGCGGCGTCGCGCCGGAGTTGGCCCATTCGAACGTGTTGTCCTCGCTGAGGGTGGCCTTGTGTTCGACGTTGCCGGCCTTGATGGTGACCGTTGCGCCGTCGTAGCTGCGGCCACCCGCGACCCAGCCGCGGAGCCCGGTCTCGTCCGGCAGAAGGATCAGTTCGGGCTTGTTCGCCGCGGGCTCCACCTGCGCGAACAGTGGCACCAGCTCCGGCTCCTTCGCCGCAAGTCGCTTTTCCGATTCGCCTTCGGTCTGGCCTGGCGGCTTGCTGCCGAGCGCGAGCACCGCAGAAATGAGGAAGAGGCCGGCCGCCGTTGCCGACAGCCAGCGCGGAAGAGAGTGAACCCACCGCATCATCACACCCCTTTCCGGGACGCTCACAGGCACGCGCTATAACGCCCGGGGCGCGGAAACGTTGGTAAGGGGCATGCGCCGGTCCAGATCGTCGGCGCAACCGGTGGAGAGAACACGACGTGCGCCCGTCACCGGTGCGCGCCGGGCTCGGGCGGTTCGCGGAACAGCAGCGCGAACGCTACCAGTGCGAGCGCGTACCCGATCAGCGGCACCGCCCACACGGTCGGCCAGTCGGTGACCGTGCCGGCGCGGTTCGCCTCCACCACACCGCCGGCCAAGAAGTTGCCCACCAGCACCGCCGGGCCGCTCCCCAGGAAGGTCACCAGCGACTGCGCCCCGGCGCGCAGGTGCGGCGGGGCCTCGCGGTCCACGAAGTACGAGCCCAGCAGGCCGTAGAACGCGTACCCCCAGCCGTGCATCGGCAGCGCCACCGCCACCACGGCCGGCACGTTCGCGAGGTACAAGAGCGCGTTGCGCAACAGCAGGCCGCCGAGCCCGATCAGCATGAGGTGTTTCAGCTTCATGCGGCGCAGCAGCCACGGGGTCGCGGCCATGCACCCGATCTCGCACACCTGCGCCAGCGTCATCACGACTTCGGGCGCGAGCCGCCCGTAGCGCCCGAGGTCCAGTTCCACGCCCAGATCCTTCAGGAACGGCGAGACGAACTGCGCGTAGAACTGGTTCATCAGGTTGCACACCAGCAGCACCAGCGCGAACACCAGGAACGAGCGGTCCCGGAACATCTTGACCGCCGGCAGCCCGAGCACCTCGCGGAGCGGGCGCCCGTGCCCCTTCGGGGGCGTGTGCGGGAGCACCAGCGCGAACGCCGCGAGCGCCGCCGACGTGGCCGCCGCCAGGTACAGCGGCTGCGGCGAGATCGGGTTCAGCGCCCACCCGGTCACGAACCCGGCCACCACCCACCCGAACGTGCCCACCAGCCGCACGTACCAGAACGTCCCGCCGCCCGCGGGGAGGTTCCGGAAGCTGATGACCACCGCGAGCGTGAGCGTGATCTGGGTACCGACCGCGTAGCCCAGGACGAGCAGGAACAGCGGCGCCACGGCGTCGGCCGGGTCCGCGGTGGCGCCGTCGTGGGTGTCGCACCACGCCGCGGCGGCGCCGACCAGCGCGGCCATGAGCGCGTGCGTGCCGGCGATCACCTTTTCCACCGCGAACCAGCGGTCCGCGAGCACCCCGACCACCAGCGGGGTGACCGCCGCGCCCATCGCGAACGTCGCGTACACCAGGCTCACGTGCGTGGGTCGGAAGTTGAGCCCGCCGGCGTCGGCCGCTGTCTGGAGGTACCGGGTCAGCGGCACGATCACCGCCGCCAGCCCGAAGTACTGCAAAAACATCATCAGTGCGAGCCGTCCTGGCACCGAGCCGAACATCGGGACTCCGGGTGGGGGCGAGAGGGGGACACGCGTGTTGTATCAGTGCGGAGCCCCGCGCGGCGGTGCGCGGCGGCCGGGCGCAGCGACCGCGCTTGCAATTTCGGCCCGCCCGGGTTCAATTGCGCAGGTCCGACGGTGACCGTCGCTTCACACGTTCTTCAACTCCGGGAGGGCGGCCGTGCCCATCATGTTCGATTGCGGGTGCGGGAAGACGCTGCGCGTTCCGGACCAGCACGCCGGCAAGCACGTCAAGTGCCCCGCGTGTAACGGTGTCGCCGCCGTGCCCGCGGCGGAACCCGAGCCGACGTTCGAGATCGTGGACGACACCGCGGCGCCGCCCGCCC
The DNA here is from genome assembly GCF_008065095.1 of Gemmata obscuriglobus. Lineage (NCBI taxonomy): Bacteria > Pseudomonadati > Planctomycetota > Planctomycetia > Gemmatales > Gemmataceae > Gemmata > Gemmata obscuriglobus. The sequence goes on from NZ_CP042911.1 coordinate 8,397,361, forward strand.
CGTCGCCCAAGGTGCGCGGCAAGCCGGTTCCCGCGCGGGTGAACGACGACGACGACGATGAGGACCGGCGCGGCTACGGAGTGTCGAAGTCGCGTTACGAGGACGATGAAGAAGAGCGGCCGAGGCCGCGTAAGAAGAAAAAAAAGATCAAGGCGGCCCGGTCGTTCCCCCGGGATGACTATGACCGCATGGAGAACACCAACAGCACTAGCGCCATCCGCGAAATCGTCGGCGGGGTGATCCTGATGGTAATCGGCGGCGGGCTGTTCGCGCTGGCGTGGGCAAACGATCGCATCTCGATCTACGGCATCGTGCTGTTCGTCGGCGGGCTGATCGCACTGCTCAAGGGCCTAGCCGGCGGCAGCGGCGACGCTTGAGCGGGCGGGCGTTCCTCGCTCACAGGATACGATACGACCGCTTCGTTCGTCGCGGGAATGGGTTATGGCCGTTATGTTCGGGCTCGGGTGCGTGTGCGTCCTCGTCGGTGCGGGCGTGGCGCTGGCCGTTAGCGGTGTGCTCCTCCGAGCCGCGGTCGCCGCGGCGAACCGGTTGATCGGGGCACCCAAGCCGCAAGACCCGTTCGGGCAGTGGGACGACTGGGACACCGACGAGCCGGCACCGATCCCGCGCGCGGCTCCGGCTCGGGCGGTCCCCGAGCCGGGGTTCCTGACCGGGGCACTCGTCACGTTCGTGCTCGGAGCTACGGCCGCAGTCGGATACCTGTGTCTCGTGTTCGTGGCCGCGGAGTTGCTGAGGGTCAACGTGGACGAGCCCGCCGGGGTCGTGTTGATTTTCCTGGCCGGGCTGCCGTTCACCGGGTTCGGGCTCAGCTTTCTTCTAACCGTCACCCTGCCGACCACATTCAAACGGGCCGCACTGGTCGCGTTCCTGTACCACCTGATCGCCATCCCGGTGACGTGTGTCGTGGGGGCGATCATGCTCGCCTTCGCGTTCCTAATCGGGTGACGACGCGGAGCGGCCGGGACGTTGCTTGCTGAACCCTGCTGGCGCTTTAGTCATCGTGCGCGCCGTGCCGGCTCGGAGTGCCACCCGGCCGGCGCCCCACCGGCTCAGGCGCCGTCGCGCGCCGCGTCCGGGCCACCGCGTGCTGCCGGGCGATCACGCACGCCGCGACCCACGCGCCGGCGGCCAGCGCCCCGGCGATCACGTCCGTCGGGTGGTGGGCACCCAGATACACCCGGCTCCAACACACACACACCGCGAGGACGCCGCACGCACCGGCCACGGCCCACCGCCACCCCGTTCGCCACGCCCCGGCGACCGCCACACAACCGAGGTAGCCGAAGAACCCGACCGCCCGGAGCGCGTGACCGCTCGGGAAGCTGAACCCGCGGGCCGTGTACCGCGGGTCGGGCAGTTCCGGTCGCGCGATCGCGAACAGGGGCTTCATCACCAACTCGAGCACAACCACCCCGGCGACGACCGCGAGCAGGGCCGCCGCGTCCACGTACCGCCGCACGGTCAGGAGAAGCGCCGTCGCGGCCGCTGCCAGCACCGCGAACGCGCCGGGGTCTCCGAACGTCGTGACCGCCCGTGCCGCTCCCGTCAGCTCGCCGCCCCCGCGGACGGCCGCACCGGTCCGCTCGTCCCACTCGCGCCACTCCGCGCCGGTCACCCCGCGCGCGAGCCACACGAACAGCAGAACCGCCACCGCGGCCGCACCGAGGCCGAAGAGGTCCGCGCGGGGCGCCCGCTTCGCCAGCAGGAGCGCACCGCCGAGCAACCCGAACAGCCGCGGGCCGATCCCCTTCGGCCGCGGCGCGGCCGGCGCCGGCTCGTCGTGCCCTTCGAGCGGCGGTTCGGCGTCCGGACTCGCGTGATACCCGGGACCGGTCAGAACCCGGAGCGCGCCGGGAACCACCTCGAACGTGAACCGAGACCCTTCGCACCGTTCGCCGTCCACGCTGAGCGGCAGCGGCGGGTCCGACTCAACTTCGACCGCCCGCGCGAGCCGGTGGACGACGTTCTCATCGCCGAGGTAGTCGCCGTGCATCAGCCGGGCCGCGACGACCGACAGGTCGAGCGCGTCGCCCGAGCGGACGACGATCACGTCGAGCAACCCGTCCTCCGGGTTCGCGGTCGGCGCCACGGTGATCCCGCCGGCCGCGGTGCGGGCGTTGGCGACCACGAGGTTGAGCGCGTCGAACGTTTCGGGCGGGCCGCCGTCGAACCGGAGCGTGAGGCGGAACTGGGGCGGGTCCGCAATGGTCCCGGCGGCCCCGCGGAGGTACGCGAGCGGCCCCCAGAACGCTTTCAGTTCGGGAGTCACGTCGGCGGCCACCTTGCCGCTGAACCCGCCGGTCGCGGCGTTCACCATATAGCCGGTGCGCCCCCCACCGAGGCGCACCGCGTCTACTGCCCGCGGTGCCCCGGCGCGGAGCAGCGTGACCGCCTCGACCGGGTCGAGGGGGACCGCCATCGTGCGGCAGAAGTCGTTTCCGGTGCCGAGCGGCAGCACCGCCAGTACGGCCCGCCCGTTCGCGGTCAGCAGCCCGTTGGCCCCGGCGTGAACGGTCCCGTCCCCGCCCGCCACGGCGACTACGTCATGATCGACCGCCGCCGCGCCGGCGAGCCCGGCGAGGTCGTCGTCCGGGCCGAGTTCGTGCAACGTCACACCGGGTTCGGCTTCGAGGGCCGTTCGCAGGGCGGTGATCTGTTCGGCCGATCCGGCACGAGGGTTGAACAGTACGCACACCTTCATGGAGATCTGCCACCGCCGAAATAGAGTGGGCGTCGCCGCGCCGAGTCCGTGACCGCACGTGCGAATGCGATTTCCGGGCCGTTTCCATCCGCGCCCGGTTAAATCACGAGGCATCGTACCAGATTACGGTGTGTCGCGCGAAGCGGCCGGGGCCACTTCGAGGCTTCGCGGACACAAATATCGGATCAAACGTCGAGCGATCACGTTAGACACGCCGCACCGAGAAAAGTGCCGCACGTGGTACAGATGTAGTGTTCCGACGTATCGCAGTGGCGCCGAAGCGGCCCACTTCGGCAGGCATCACCCCAGCGGAGTGCGGGCGATCGCTCAACAGCCGGGGGGAGGAGAAGAACCGCTCGCCCCGGCGGCCCGACAAGCCATTGGACCCTACTTTACCCGCAGAGTGATCTCATACCGCAGTTGGTTGTTGATGCTCGGCTGAGCACCCGCCGGGGGCGCGCCGGTCAGCGTGAACGTGTTGCCCTTCAGTTCGTACACGAACGGCTTGAGCGTGTCGGGGTCTTCGGGCACCGGCACCAGCTTGATGTCGGCCAGCGATTTGGGCGGCTTGCCGTCGCCGGCGGCCGCGTGCAACCGGACGGCCTCGACGGCGCGCATCAGCGCGACCCGGCGGTTCAGCCGGCTGTGCGCCTCGAACGTCTTCTCGATCGCGGGCACGTTCATCGCGAACACGCTGACGATCGGGTCGCCGCTCTCCTTGCGCAACTTTTCGGACCGCTCGCGCACCTTCGTAATCTCGGTGCGGGCGTCGGGGACGTTCAGGCTGAAGCACTTCGCGAGGTCGTCGTTGTACGACCGGTACGCGGCGACCGCCCGCAGCGCCACTACCTGCGCCGCAGGCATCTCCTTGATCGCCGCCGCGTCCCAGCCCAGGGTGAGGAGTTGCTTCCGCGCGCCCTGGTAGTTCATGGTGGCGTACGCCGTCGTACCGATGCCGCCGGTGCCGATCTGCTTGTCGTCGGGGCGGCCCATCGTCTGGAACGCGGTCATCATCTCTTCGAGCAGCGCGTTCGCGCGGTCCGTCGAGAGCGCCCCCTTTTCGAGCAGCCGCGCGTTCGGGAACAGGTTGTCGAACAGCCGGGCTTCGCCCTCGAACGCGATCCGCGGGTCGATGACCGGGCGCGGAAGGGTGGTGAGCGCCCAGTACATGTTCGGGCTGCCCGGGCGCTGAATCAGGTGATCCACTTCGCCCAGGAAAATGCTGGCGACCGCGACGCCGACGAGCGTGTGAATCAGCGTCGGGCCTTCGCCCACGTCCTTGCCGAGCCGCATCCCGATTTGGATGCAGTGGACGGCCTCGTCGAACTTCCCCTCCGCGAGCGCGACGCGGGTCCGCAGCTTCTGGAACCGCGCCAGTTCACGGAAGGTTTGCACCTCCGCGAGCAACCCGTCGATGTTACCGACCGACAGCTTGGAGCCCAGCTCCCAGTCGCACCGGTCGGCCCGTGCGGCGTCGTCGAGCGCGCGGAACGAGGCCGCGTGTGTCGCAAGGTACTTCTTCACCTCCGCCAGCGGCAGGGCGTCGACGGTCCCCTCTTCCCATCGGATGAGCGTGTCCTGGAGCTTTTTCGATTCCTGGGCGTCACGGGGCCAACTCGGCTGGAGCAGTTTCGCGCGGTGGTAGTCCATCGCGGCGTTGCCCGGCTTGCGGTCGCGGAGCCGGGGCAACAGTTCGTACTTGAGTGCCGGCGCCGCGGCCGGGGCCGGCGACGCCGCGAGCCGGGTGACGAGCGCGGCCGGCGAGTGGGAACGCTCCACACCGTCGGGCGGGGCGTCCTTTTTCGGCTCGGGCGCGCGTTCTGGTGGTTGTGCCCCCGCGAGCGCGCACGCCAGGAGCAGGAAGATCAACACGCGTGCCATGTCTGGTCCCTCCGGATGCTTCACTTCTCGCCCGGCGGGGGCGCCGAGGGGCCGAGGGGGGGCAGCGCGCCGAGCCCGACCGTGAGCACCTCGTTGCGGACCCCGAACCAGCGGACCGCCGCGCCCGGTTCGGGCGCCGGGCTGTCGGTCCACGACGGGGCGGGCGCGGGTTCCACCGCGGGCGCGGCGCCCTTCGGCGGGGGCGTGAACCGGTCGATGTACACGATGCGCTCGGTCGGCTGGGGAGCGGGCCGGAAGACGAGCACCACGGCCAACCCGACCGCGACCAGCGCGCAGCCCCCCGCGACGACGCGCCAGAACAGAAGCGCCCGGGCCTTGGACTCCCGCCCCGCGGCGAACATGAGCGCGTGCCAGTTGAACCCGTGCGGGGACGGGTCGAGCTGCGCGAGTGCGACCGCGAGCGGGTCGGGCCGGTTCGGCGGATGCTGGGGTGCGGGGGTGCTCATGTGGCTCGAACGGGGCGCTCGGCCCCGAGTTTCTGGCGGAGGGTTTCGATGCCCGCGGCGTAGCGCCGGTAGCAGGTCGCGGCGGAACTGCCCACCGCTTGAGCGATCTGCTCGAACGTCAGCCCGCCCCACAGGTGCGCCACGATGATCTCGCGCGTCTCGGCGGGGAGGACGGAGAGGGCTTCGGAAGCGGCCCGCGCGTCCAGCCCGGTGGGGTCGTAGGACGGCTGGAACCACCGGGGCGCGCTGTCGGCGGCGGCGGCCTCGTACCGGTGCCGCCGGCGGGCCGCCCGGCTGGCGTCGATGGCCCCGTTCCGCACCACCTTGTAGAGCCACGGGAGCAGGTTGTCCGGCGGGGTGCCGAGGCGGACCAGCTTGAGGAACGCGGTCTGCACCACGTCCTCCGGGGTCGCGCACCACTGCCGCGCGTACAGCACGAGTGCCGCCGCGTACCGATCGACCAGTTCGGCTAGCTGCTCCGGTCCCATCGAAAGGTACTAACGCCGCTCCCGCCGTGGCATTTCAGGCGCCCGCGGCGCCACTATATCAAACGCAGTCGTTTCGGGGTTTCGGGTTCCCACTCTGCGGCGAAAATCGCTCGGCGTCGTGGAATGCAGACCCTTCCGAACGTATGACCTGGAACGCAGGCGTGGAACCGGAAACGATCGGAACGGGCATGAAACTCACCCCTCTGGGCGATCAGGCGGTGCTGGCGTACCTCGCGGACGAACCCGCGGCGGTGGCGCTCGCCGCGACGGTACGCGCGGCTAACCCCGTCTGGCTGTTCGATGTCGTCCCGGCCTACGCGAGCGTCGGGGTGTTCTTCGACGCCGACCAAATTCGCGCCGCAGACGTAATGGATTGGCTGAACGCGCTGGCGAGCGAGAAGAGCGAACCCTCCGAGGCCGTGCTCGGCGGCAATGCCCACTCGGGGGGCTCACGCCCCCCACTCGCCTTTCGCGTTCCCGTGTGTTACGAGATGCAACTCGACCTGGCCCGTGTGTGCGAGCACACCGGCCTCTCGGCCGACGCCGTCATCGAGCGGCACACGGCGACCGTTTACACGGTGTACGCAATCGGGTTCGTGCCGGGGTTCCCGTATTTGGGGTATCTGCCATCGGAACTGTGTGGGGTGCGACGGCTGCCGAGCCCCCGGACGCGGGTCGAGCCCGGGAGCGTCGGGCTGACGGGCCGCCAGACGGGCATTTATCCGCTGGCGCGCCCCGGCGGCTGGAACCTGATCGGCCGAACGCCGCTGACGATTGTGGACGTGGCCGACGGGTTCTTCCCGCTGCGGGTGGGGGACACGGTCCGCTTCGAGCGCATCGACGAGGCGCGGTACCGTCAGTTAGAAGGCGAGCGATTGAAGTAAATCGAAAGCGAAAAGGCAAAAGGGAACGGCTAACGCTGTTTCCCTTTTGCCTTTTCGCTTTCGACCTTTGACGGACCCGAAGGGGCGGCTCAACCGTCGCGCTTGGCGAACCGCCACGAGGCGAGCCCAAGCGCCAGGGCGATGAAGATCAGCGACACGCTGACGGCCCCGCCGAACGACGGGAACTCGACCAGCAGCCCGAGCAACCGCGACAAACCGGTCGGCAGGTTCGCGTCGGCGATCAGCTTGGTCGTCAGCTTGTCCAGGTCCTTGTACCGCGGCAGGATGTTGTTGAGCGTGTCCACCAGGGTGTACGACCACTCGGGCAAGTTCACCTGCTGGGTCACCTTGTTGCGGTCGAAGAACCCTTTGACGACCCCACCGATCACCCACATCCCGAACATGAACCCGACCGAAATCAGGATGGACGCGATCGCGCTGCGGGTCAGCACCGCGACCAGCGTGGACACCGCGTACACGACCGCGAACGTGAACGTCAGCGCCGGAATCACCAGCAAGAAGCTCGGGTCCCAGTACCCGGAGCGGATCGCCGTGACCAGCCACACCAGCCCGATGGTGAACGTCGAAACCAGGAAGATGAACGTCAGCCCGCCGATGTACTTGTAAACGAGCAGTTGCACCCGGCCGATCGGCTTGGAGATCAGCAGGTCCAGGCTCCCCTTGCGGAGCATGTTCGGGATGAAGAACGCGGTGATGACGACGCTCAGGAGGAGTGTGACCGCGGCCCCGATCCCGTTCACCAACTGATCCTGGACGAAGTACACCGCCAACCCCAGCGGGACCCGATCGATGGTGAACGCCTTGAACAGGATGTGGATCTTGTGCGGCCACCCGCGGGCGCCGGTCACGCTCTTGAGCGTCACCTCGAACTGGTACTCGGGTTCCGCCACCCCCGGTTTGCGCTTCACGACCACGTCCGACTTGCTCACACCGACGAACGTAACGAACTGCGACTGCAGGAACTCGGCCATGTCCTCGTCGGACACGCCCTTGATGTCCTCGTCTTTCATGTTCGGGGGCATCACGATTTCGAGCTTCTTGTCGGTCCCGCCCTGGTTGAGGAGCCGGTTCCGGTTCTGGCGCGGGTCCTCCTTGATCTTCTCGCCGGCCGGCAGCTTCCACGCCGCTACCGCGAACCGGAACACGTCCGCCCCGCCGGGGGGCTTGGGTTTGGGCTTCTTCTCCTCTTTCTTTTCGTCCTTCTTTTCGTCCGTGGCGCCGCCTTCTTTCACAGATGACGCGTCGTTCGCGGCCCCGGCTTTGCGCGTGCGGAACGGCTGGTCCGTGTACTCGACGGTCAGGTTGAACGTCATGGTTCCGTCGGCCGCTAACCCGGCTTCGGACGGCGTGTACGCGAGCGGCATCGGCATCCCGACCGGGTACTGGCTGCGGCCCTTGTCCGGGAACACGATGTTGAACTGGTCGAGCACCGCGGGCAGGCCCTCGCCCGGCCCCTCGGGCTCGTACGACACGCTCCCCACGAGCACCACCATCAGCAGCGCCAGCGCGAGCATCAGGTAGATGACGAACCCGTCCACGGCCTCGCGGAACGAGTCTTTCAGGATGGCGAAGAACTGTTGCACGGTTCACTCCCCCCCGCCGACCGGGCGTGCGCGGCGGCGGCGGCCGCGGTCCACGCCGGGCTCGGCCCCTTCCACGGTCGTCATGAACACGTCTTCCAGCGACTGCTTCTTCTCGACGATGTGGGTCACCGTCAGCCCCTGGCCGGAGAGCAGCTTCATCACCGGCTCGATGGTCTGCCCGTCCGGCAGCGTCACCTCGACGTGCCCCGGGGTGTCCGGCAGCTTGCGCACCGTGAACCCCAGTTGCGCGACGGCGTCGGTCGGGAACGTCTGGCCGGCCAGCAGCCCGAGGACGAACGTCCCCTTCGTCTTGGTCAGCTCGGCGATGGTGCCTTCGCGCACCAGCTTGCCCTGCTGGAGGATGGCCACCCGGTCGCAGATGAGTTCCACCTCGCCGAGCAGGTGCGAGTTGAGGAAGATGGTGTGGCCGTCGTCCTTGAGCTGCGCCATGAGGTCGCGGATCTCAGCCCGGCCCATCGGGTCCACGCCGTCGGTCGGCTCGTCGAGGATGATGAGGTCCGGGCGGTGCAGCATCGCCTGCGCGATGCCGAGCCGCTGCTTCATGCCCTTCGAGTACGTTTTGATCTTGTAGTGCATGCGGCCGGCGATCCCGACCTGCTCGAGCGTCTCGGGGATGCGCTTCTTGCGCTCGGCGCTCGGCACCCCGTACAGGCTGCCGTAGAAGTCCATCAGCGAGTACCCGGTGTGGTACCCGGGGAACGCGTGGTCCTCGGGCAGGTACCCGACCCGGCGGCGGGCGTTCGCGTCGCCGGCCGGGGCGCCCAGGAGCGACGCCTGCCCCTCGGTCAGCCCGACGATCCCGAGCAGGATCTTGATGAGCGTGGTCTTGCCGGCGCCGTTCTGGCCGAGAAGTCCGTAGATCTGTCCCTTCTCGACCCGGAGCGACACGCCCTTAAGGGCCTGGAGCCGGCCGTAGGTCTTGCGAAGCTCAACCGTCTCGATCACCGACACGGGCGCCTCCGGTGCATGGGGCCGCTGACTTCAACGAATGTGCCGTCACGCAGAAGATACGGACAACCCGGCGCGGGAGCAATGGAGTACAACAACGGGGGGCCGAACCTGTACAACCGCGAGGGCCGCTGCCGTGCCGAAGTTAACCGTCGAAGGTGTGGGGGAGTTCGAGGTGCCCGCGGGCAAGCGGCTCGTGCTGGCGCTGGTGGACGAGGCGGGCGTGGACCAGCTCCACGCCTGCGGGGGCAAGGCCGCGTGTACGACCTGCAAAGTGGAGTTCGTTTCCGGCGAGCCCGACCAGATGACGGAGGCCGAGAAGCGGGTGCTCGCGGCCAAGGGGCTGAGCGGGGTGCGGCTGAGCTGTCAGATCGCGTGCGACGCGGACCTGGCGGTGAGGTGCGTGAGCCGGTTCGCCGGCAGCGGGCGCAAGAACGCAGGGACGCGCCCGGGCGACGCGATCGACCCGCCCCCGGCCTGGACGACGAAGGGGTGAGACGGGGAGGAGCCCCGGAGCGGTCGGCACCGGCGCCGCGGGTGCGCCGCCCGCGGCTGTTGCTCAGAAATCACTGAACCCGTCGCCGGACGAATCCAGTTCGTGGCCCCGCGCGTGGCCGTTGCCGTTGCTGCTGCGCCGGTGGTTGATCGCCTTCGTGACCGCCGCCCGGGGCTTGGGGGCGGCCCCCCTCTTCGCCGGCTTCGCCGCTTTCGCGGCCGGTGCGTGTCCGCCCGGTCCCAGATTGAACCGGCCCACCAGATCGCGGAGCTGGGCCGCGTGATCGGTCAGGGTCTGGGCGGTGGCGCTCATCTCCTCGGTCTGCGAGGCGTTGCGCTGGGTGACGGTGTCCATCTGGGCCACCGCCTTGTTCACCTGCTCGATGCCCGTCGATTGCTCGCGGCTCGCGGACGCCATCTCGGTGACGATGTCGGTGACCCGCTTGACGCTGGTGACGATCTCGGCCAGTGTGGTGCCGGACCGGTTGACCAGTTCGGTTCCCGCGTCCACCTTCTTCACGCTGTCCTGGATCAGGGCCTTGATCTCCTTGGCCGCGGTGGCGGACCGCTGCGCCAGGTTGCGAACTTCGGTGGCGACCACCGCGAACCCGCGCCCCTGCTCCCCGGCCCGGGCCGCTTCCACCGCCGCGTTCAAGGCCAGCAGGTTGGTCTGGAACGCGATCTCGTCGATGGTGGTGATGATGTCGGCGATCTTCTTGCTGGACGCGTTGATCTCGCTCATCGCGCCGACCGCGGAACTCACCACGCTCCCGCCCTTTTCGGCGACCTCCTTGGACCCGCTGGCGAGTTGCCGCGCCTGCTGGGCGCTGTCGGCGCTCTGCCGCACGGTTGAGGTAATCTGTTGCAGGGTGCTGGCGGTCTCCTCCAGGCTGCTGGCCTGCTGCTGCGCGCCGGTGGAGATTTCTTCGCTCGCGGCGGACAACTGCCCGGACGCGTCCGCCAGCTCCTCGGCCACTTCCCGCACGCCTTCCAGCGCGGACCGCACGCTCCCCACGGCCTCGTTCAGCGCCGCCCCCACCTGTCCGAGGTCGTCGTTACCGAGGGCCGGCATGGTTTGGGCGAAGTCGCCCGCCGCCATCCGGTTGACGGCCCCCAGCACCACCGCCACCTTGCGCTTCTGCTCGGTGATGTCGGTGGCGAACTTGACCACCTTGTACGGCTTCCCGTCGGTGCCCACGATCGGGTTGTACGAGGCCTGGACCCACAACTCCTTGCCGCCCTTGCCGACCCGCTTGAACTCGCCCGCCACGTACTCCCCGCGGTTCAGCTTGGCCCAGAACTCGCGGAACTCGGGGCCGGACGCGTGCGCCGGCTCCACGAACATGCTGTAGTGCCGCCCCTGGATCTCGTGCGCCGCGTACCCGAAGATCGTCAGGAAGGTGTCGTTGGCCGAGACGACGGTGCCGTCGAGGTTGAACTCGATCACCGCCATCGCCTTGCGGATGGCCGCGATCTGCCCGTGGTAGTCGGCGTTCGCCGCCTCCAGTGCGAGCCGCTTCGTGACCACGTCCCAGGTGACCATGGTGCCCAGCCGAGCGCCGGTCGCCGAAAACAACGGCTTCACGCGCAGCTCGAGCGTCTCCGGCCCGAGTCGGATGAGCGTCGACGGCGGGATGGTGTCGGGGCTCGTGAGGGTTCGCCGGACGTTCTCGGGGCGCTTGTGGAACACGTCGATCGACTGCCCCACCAGCGACTCGGCCCGGACCGGCAGGTGCTCTTGCAGCGCCTTCAAGGTTCGGAGGGTGGCCGCGTTGGCGTACCGGATCACGAACTGCGTGTCGCAGAACATGACGTTGAATTCGACGGCATCCAGGATGTGCGCCGGCACCTCGGCGGGCAGCGCCCCGGCTCCCTTGGCGGCGGTCCGTCCCGCGGCGGGCGTGTGGCTGAAAAAGCCCATAACGTGTCACTGGTCCGGAGGAGGTAGCGATTCAGGTCGCGTGCCGAATTCGGAAGCGGCCCAGCAGCCCCGCTCGCACGGGCCGGCTGGGCCGCTTTCGCCGGCGGGCGACCGAAGCGGCGCGAATCGCCGCGCGGCCGGCAGGAGCGGGGCACGCGCTCCCGGTCGCACGGACGACCGCTTTCGAACAACGGAACGGGGCGCCGTATGCTCACCGGCGGCCCCGACTAATAGGATCGATTCCTTCCGCACGGATTTGCTCACACCATAATTCGCTGGCCTGGGCCGGGTCGAATGTCTCGGTGGGGAGCAAGTTTGCGGCCGATGTGCCCGACGGACTTGGCAACGCCGGGGGCCGCCGGTTAGGTTGGTGGCGTGATCTGCGACTTGTTCCCGCCCCGCTCGTCCGCACCAGGAGAGGTCATTGAGCCGCTACGCCCGCAGCCAGGTGTCCGGCCCCGCAATGGGGCTGCTGGTGACCGCCGCCATCAGCGTCACGGCTCTCATCGTGGCGCTCATCATTGATGTCGTCATTCTGGCCACCTTTCGCCTCGAACCACCGCAGAAGACGCAGGTGGTCGTCCGGACCACGTGGGGCGCGGCGATGCTGGTGGCCAACTTCGTGATCATCAACGGGGCGCTCCGCATGAAACAACTGGAGAGCCACCCGCTCGCGCTGACCGCGTGCGTCCTCGGTATGATCCCGTGCCTCGGCCCGTGCTTCGTTCTCGGCCTCCCGTTCGGCATTTGGGGGCTCACCGTGTTGAACGAGCCTCGGGTCCGGCGGGCCTTCCGGTGACGAACCCGAAGTTGCGGTGAGGCAGACCCGAACGGGCGACGGTCAGCCCGCGCGGCTCGCTGACCGGCACAGCGCCTCCAGCACCGCGCGGGGCTTGCCGGCGTCGAGCGCGGCTTCGGCCCGCTCCACCCCCTCTCGGAGAGTCTGCACGGCTTCCGCGGCCCACAGGGCGGCCGCCGCGTTCGCCAGCACGATCCGCCGGGCCGGGCCGTCCGCGCCCGCCAGCACCCCGCGAACGGCGGCCGCGCTCTCGGTCGCGTCTTGCGCGCGGATCGCCGCGAGCGGCACAGGGGCCAAACCGAACTCCGACGGCTGCCACTCGCGGGCCTCGTACTCGTTGCCGCGCACGACCCGCACCATCGTCGGTGCCGTCAGACTCACCTCATCCAGCCCATCCCGGCTACACACCAAAACCGCTTGCCGGACGCCCAGCCGCGCCAGCGCCGCCGCCAACGGGTCTAACAACTCAGATTTTCCCACGCCGAGAAGTTGGTACGGTGCATTGGCCGGGTTCGCCAGCGGCCCCAGCAGGTTGAACAGGGTTCGAACGCCGAGCTTCTTCCGGAGGGCGGAAACGTGGGCCATGCCGCGGTGAAAGTGCGGGGCGAAGCAGAACGCGAACCCGGTGCGGTCGAGGCACTGCTGCGCCCACTCGGGGCCGGCTTCGATCGGTACGCCGAGTTCGCGCAGCACGTCCGCGCTGCCGGACTTGCTCGAAACGGCGCGGCCCCCATGCTTTACCACGGGGACGCCCGCGCCGCACGCCACGAGGGCCGCCGCGGTGCTGATGTTGAACGTCCCGCTGTCGTCGCCGCCGGTCCCGCAGGTGTCGAGCACCGGCCCGGACACCGGCACGAGCTGGAGCATCTGCTCGCGCAGCACGAGGGCCGCCGCGGCCACCTCCTCCGCCGTTTCCCCCTTCATGCGGAGGGCGGTGATGAACGCCGCGCCGCGAACCTCGTCCACCCGCCCGGCGACGAGGTCGCGGACCGCGTCGGTGACCTCGGCCGCGGTCAGGTGCCGCCCGGACAGGAGCGCCGAAAACAGTTCGGGGAACCAAGTTGGGGTCGGTAGCTCCAAGACACACGCCCTACAGGGGTGAAAGACCGGTGTACCTCGCGAAATGCTATCGCGCGGATACCGAAAGCTGCAATTTTTCTCTTCCGCTGTGAACAGTTGTTACTTATACTTCCATTCATGTAGTGGACGGGTGTAGCGATTGTTCCGGTCGGGCAACCTGGGGTAGATCGAATGCTCGCGACGCCGTCCGCCACCGAACACGAACCCGCCGACAGCACGGACATCCTCTCGGTGGGCCGTCTGTCCGCTCCATCCGCCTTCGGAGACGACCCCATGTCGGAGCGCGTGCAACTCACGCCCAAGCAGCAGTCGATCTACAACTACATCCGCAAGCACATCGAGGAAAAGGGGTTCCCGCCCGCGATCCGAGACATCTGCACGGAGTTCGGCATCTCCTCGCCCAACGGCGTGATGTGCCACCTGAAGGCGCTGCAGACGAAGGGGTACATCAACCGCGTCCAGAAGGGCGAGAACTCGCAAAAGGCGCAAGCCCGCGGGATCACCATCCCGGGAGTTACGTCTGGTGGGTTCAGCCTGCCGTTCGTCGGCGTGGTTGCCGCGGGCAAGGCCATTGAGTCCGCCGAGGACGATCAGCGGCTCGAAATGCGCGAACTGTTCGGCAGTGAGGACCTGTTTGTCGTGAAGGTGCGCGGCACGTCCATGATCGAAGGGCACATTGCGGACGGCGACTTTGTGGTGATCCGCAAGGCCGAGACGTGTGAAAACGGCGAGAAAGTTGTCGCAATGATTGAGAAGGCGATGACGCTCAAGAAATACTACAAGAAGAAGAATGAGATTCAGTTGCACCCGATGAACAGCACGATGGAGCCGATCATCGTGGACCCTTCCCGTGAGGACATCCGTATCCTCGGCATACTGGCCGGCGTCATCCGTAAGTGCTGATCGAGAAAATAGATGCGGCAAAGAATCACGAGCCGGATCGGCGCTTACTGGCGCCGATCCGGCTCGTGGCAATTGACCGAACCGACAGGACGCAAACGGTTCCGCGCACCAACTTCAGGAACCGAACGCTTCCCGTCGATCGTTGTGCGCCACCTGTCGTGAAGGCAACTCGGTTCGCCGGTGAAAGGTGGGCGAGGGAACGGGAACTTGACACGCCGTCAAGAAGCTCGACACTTTCCCCATGCACCGCGAGATCAGTACTGTCGATGACCCGTTCCGGTCCGAGACACCGCTCGGGTTGTACCTGCTCACCGCTGTTATCGGCGGGCTGGTCGCGGCGGACCTGTGGCCCGTCGTCGCCGCGTGGCTCAAGGGCCAGGGCATTGAGACGTACACCTGGGCGCGCGAACTGTATGGGTTTCGTTACGCGCTCGTAGCGGCCGTCATCGGCGGCGGGCGGGTGTTGTACACGTCCCTGGAATCGCTGTTCGAGGGTCGTATCGGCTCCGACCTCGCCCTCGCGATCGCGTGCCTCGCAGCCATCATCCTGAAAGAACCGGTCGTCGCCGCGGAGGTGGTCTTCATCGGGCTGGTTGGCGAGTGCCTGGAAGCGTACACGTTCTCGCGCACACAAAACGCGCTCGGCAAACTTGCGGAACTGTTCCCGACCCGGTGCTGGGTGCTGCGCGACGGCGCCGAGGTCCGCACCTTCACCGCCGACGTGATCGTCGGCGACAAGGTCGTAGTAAAGCCCGGCGGCCGGGTGCCCGTTGACGGCGTGGTAACCGACGGGCGCTCGGCGGTCGACGCGAGTGCGATCACCGGCGAGAGTCTGCCGGTCGATAAGGGGGTCGGCGACGCGGTTCTGGCCGGGAGCATCGTGCAGCAGGGCGCGCTCACCGTCGAGGCGCAGAAGGTCGCGAAGCAGACCGTCGCCGGACAGGTGATCGAACTGACCGGCCAGGCGCTCAAAGACAAGGCCCCGCTCGAACGGTACGCCGACCGGCTGGCGCGGTACTTTTTGCCGCTCGTGCTCGTGCTGGCGCTGGTCACGTTCCTGGGCAACGTCGGCTACCAAATGACCGGTACGCCGGCCCCGGGGCTTCCGAAGCCGACCCTGCGCGCCGCCGCGCAAGTGGCCGCGTACCCGGCGCTCGCGGTGCTGGTGGTCGCGTGCCCGTGCGCGCTGATCCTCGCGACCCCGGCCGCGGTGATCGCCGCGCTGGGGCGGCTGGCGGGCACCGGGGTGCTCATCAAGGGCGGGTCGGCGCTGGAGCGGCTCGCCGGCGTGACCGCGTTCGCGTTCGACAAGACCGGCACCCTCACCGAGGGGCGGCTCGAACTGGGCGACGTGATCCCCCTTTCGGGCGCCACGCCGGACCAACTTCTTGCGGTTGCGGCCGCGGCCGAGCAGCGGAGCGAGCACCCACTCGCGCGGCTCCTCGTGCGCGAGGCCAGTTCGCGTGGCCTGCCCCTCGCGACCGTTGACGAGTTCCGCGCGCACCCAGGCGCGGGCGTTACCGCCCGCGCCGAAGGCGGGGCGCTCGTCGTGGGGACGCGCCGGCTGATGGAGGAGCGGGGCGTAACGCTGCCGCCGGAGGCCGTGGCGGCGCTGGAACGGCTCGACGCGGCCGGGCAGACATCGCTCGTCGTGGCCCGTGCGGGCGTCGTGCTGGGCGTACTCGGTGCGCGCGACACGCTCCGCCCCGAAGCCGCACACGTGCTCGCCGAACTGCGCGCGCTGGGCATCCGGCCCGTCGCACTGCTCACCGGCGACCGGGCCGCGGTGGCGCGATCGGTTGCGGAGCAACTGCCCGTGACCGAAGTCCACGCCGAAATGCTTCCGGCCCAAAAGGCGGAATGGGTAGCGGCGCAGAAGCCGGCCTCCGCTGCACCCTCCTCTCCTGGGGGGGAAACTGACAGTAACAGTAACCCCGCCCGAGAGGAGCAACGTCCAACAACCGATCCGGTTGCAGGGCCGGTCGCAACGCGAGCCCCCGAGTCCCTCCCTGATTTCCCAGGGGAAGGGGTTGGAGGGAGAGGTTCTTCCGTTGCGTTCGTCGGCGACGGGATCAACGACGCACCCGCGCTCGCGCGGGCCGGCGTCGGGATCGCCATCGGCAGCGGAACGGACGTCGCCGCCGAGGCCGGCGACGTCGTGATGATGGGCGCCCCGCTCGCGCCGCTGCCGCTTCTCGTGAAGCTGTCGCGCGAAACGGTCCGCATCATCCGGCAGAACATTCTGATCTTCGCGTTCGGGGTGAACCTCGTCGGCATCTTGCTGACGGGGCTGTTGTGGCCGCTGTTCGCGACCTCGCCGGAGTGGTACGAGTCGGCCCCGCTGGTGGGCGTCATCTACCACCAGTTCGGGTCGCTGGCGGTCCTGCTGAACTCGATGCGGTTGCTCGCGTTCGACCGGGCGGACAACCGCACCCTCTCGCGGGCCAAAGGGGCGGCGAAAGCGGTCGAGGGGTGGCTGAACCGGTTTTCGATTGACGACACCCTGCACGCCGTCGCGCACCGGTGGAAGCTGATCCGCGCCGGCGCGTTCGGGGCGTTCTTCGTCGCCCTCGCGCTCACCTCGTTCGCGCAGGTCGAAACCGACGAGGTGGGCGTGGTGCGACAGTTCGGGGCGATAACCGCGGACCTGCCGCCAGGGCTGCACGTGCGCTGGCCGTGGCCGATCGAGACCGTGACCCGCGTGCGGCCCGACGAGGTGCGCACGGTCGAACTCGGGTTTCGTGTGTTGGCGGAGCCGCAGAGCAAGAAAGCGTCTACGAGCAACACCTGGACCAGCGGGCACGGCGACGGCGTCGGGCGGCTCACCGACGAGGCCGTGATGGTCACCGGCGACGGCGACCTGGTCGAGATCCTCGCCACTGTTCGGTACCGCGCCAGCGCCCCGCGCCAGTACCTGTTCGCGGCCCGCGACCCGGACGCGCTGATGCGCTCGGCCGCCGAAGCGGTCCTGCGCGAGCTGGTCGCCAGCCGGCGGTTTCTGGAGTTGCTCACGCTCAAGCGGGCGGAACTGGAGCGCGACGCCACGAACCGCCTGACCCAGCGCCTCGCCGAGGTCGCTCCGGAGGGGCTCGGGGTCACCCTCGAGGGGTTCACGCTGCACGACCTGCACCCGCCGCCGGAAGTGGTGAACTCGTACCACTCCGTCGCGAAGGCGATTCAGGAGCGCGACCGCACCATCAACGAGGCGCTCGCCGGCGCGCTGCGCACCCGGCGCCGCTCGGAAGAAGAGGCGGACCGCATCCTGAAGCGCACCGAAGCCGAGCGGCACACGAAGGTTGAAAGCGCGAAGGCGGACCGGGACGCGTTCCTCGCGTGGCACACGGCCCGCGCGCAGTTGACCGACGCCGAGGAGGCCGCCCTCGCCGCCGAGCGGGCGAACCGAATCGCGGCGAAGCAAGATCCGGCCGCGGTGGACAAGGACCTCGCAGAGCGCCGGACCCGCACGCTGGCGGAGCGCCGCGCGCTGCTCGAAACGCGGCTGACGTACCAGACCGTCGTGGACGTGCTGAAGTCGCGCGACAAGGTCATCATCGACGCGCCCGAGGCGCCGGGCCGCCGGCACCTGTTCCTGCTCGACCCGGAACTGCTCAAGGTCCCCCAACTGGTCGCGCCGCGAACGATCGAGAAAGACCCGTGATGCCGAACGCCGGGCCGCTCGGCGCCGCGGTCGTTCCAAACTTGCCGGTGGGCGCAACCTCCAACCGATCAGAACCGAATCCGTAACGTGCCCGCGAGAAATGCTCCCGGTTCGACATCGACCCGGTCGTGCATATCGGACCCCTGGTTCCGCCCCTCACCGAAGCGACGACCGAACGCGTAACCGGCGTTGAAGTCGAGCGTGGCGCGCTCCAACACGCCCCAGCGAAGGCCCGCCAGCACCCGCTGTTCGGCCGCGAAGAACCGGTCCTTCTTGTCCGCCCGGTCGGCCAGGAAGTACGACTCGGTGACGTTCTCGTACCCCGCGTAGAAGTTCAGCCGCTCGGTCGCGCGGTAGGTGACCCGGGCGTTGATGTTCGTCAGCGGCACGTAGGTCACGTTGAGGGTCCAGTCTTCCGCGGGCCGCCACGTGAGCGAGAGCGGCAGCCCGATGTTCATCTGGAACTGCTCCGAGGGGTTCCAGGAGTACGAGATCAGCGGGAGCGGGAAGTTCAGGTTCCCGGCCGAGGAGTACGCGAGGCCGAACATCCAGGCGTCCCGGCTGTTACGGGCCGGCACCCGCAGCAGCGCGGTGAGCGAGACGTTCAGCTCGTCGAAACTGTTGAACGGCTTGTCACTCGGCGAGCCGAAGTCGGCCCTTAGAATGCCGACCCAGCCGTTCTCGAACACGTGGTTGTAGCTCGCCCCCACGTTCACGTTCCACAGGTCGCGCGGGAAGGGCCGGCGGGTGTCCGGCAACAGGGCGTCGGTGTCGAAATGCGTCTCGCGGACGCCCAGCGTGAGGGACAGGCTGTCCGCGCCGTCCTTCCACACGGGTGCGCTGACAGACAGGTTTTGTCGGACCGCCCCGAAGTCGGTGTTCTGTCCCTTCACCGGGCGCGACGGGTACCAGCTCGCCGCGTACCAGGCGCCGCTGGCCCGCCCCGCTCCACCGAACCCACCCGCTCCCCCGAACCCGTCGCCGCTCATCATGTCCGGGCGGGGCGGGCGCCGGGGCGGAACGTCAGCGGCGGGCGGGGCTTCCGGGCTCGGGTCGGTCGTGGGATCGGGCGCCGGTTGGGGAGCGCCGAGCCGCGTGCGCGCGTCCGCGCGAGTCGCGGGCGGCTCGTCTTGGGCCAGAGCCGTTCCGAAGCTCAGGCCGATCGCAACCGGTACCACCAGAAGTAACACCCGCCGGATCGACATCTTCGACGGCCTCCTTGTTCGAGCGACTCGCGTGCGGGCCTATAGCCTCGCGCCCGGCGTCTGCACAGAGCCAGTCAGGGACGGCGTACCAAAACCGCCGCGCCGGGCGACAATTTTTTGCCCGAGCACGCTCCGGCCGCCGGGAGGCGGTGTTGGGCTGGACAACGTCGGCCCCGCCGGGTTACTCCTTCGGTCCGGAAAACCGCGGCCGCATCCGACCCGAGCGGGTATCCACCTGAGGCTCTGGCGTGGGCAATCTGACGGCGGAGATGAAATTCGGTTACGCGGGCAGCGGCTCGGTTCAAACCGACCAGGCGATTCGGGACGCGCGGGCCGGCGACCGGGAGGCCCTCGGCGGACTGTTCGACCGGTACGTCAACTATCTCACGCTCCTCGCCCGGGTGCAGATCGGGCGCCGGCTTCAGGGCAAGTTGGACCCGGCCGACGCGGTCCAGGAGGCGTTCCTTCAGGCGCACCGCCACTTCTCGAACTTCCGCGGCTCGACTGAGGCGGAACTCGCCGCGTGGCTCCGCCGCATCCTCGCGTGCGTCTTGTCCAACACCGTCCAGCACTATTTGGGCACCCAGGCGCGCGACCCGCGACTGGAACAGGTGATCGCTGCCGACGTGGACCGGTCCTCCGCCGCGCTGGTCGGGCGCCTCGCCGCCCCGGGGCCGAGCCCGAGCGAGGCGGCCTGCCGGCACGAGCGGGCGGTGCTGGTCGCCGACGCCCTGGCGCGGCTCCCAGATGACTACCGGGAGGTGGTGCTCCTGCGGTTCGCGGAAGGCCTCGCGTTCGCGGAGGTGGCCGCCCGCATGGGTCGGTCGGTGGACAGCGTCGAAAAGCTCTGGGTCCGCGGGGTCGTTCGGCTCCGGCAGTTAATTGGGGGGCCGTGATGGGAACGCGCGCCGCGGGGCCGGAGTGCGAGCCGGCGGACGACCCGCGCGTCGTGGAACTGGTCAAGGAGTACGAGGCCGCGTGGGAGCGGGGGCGGCCCGACCGCAGCCGGTTCCTCGCACGCCACCCGCACCTCGCCTCCGTGGTCGCCCTCGGCCTTGATGGGATCGACATTCTCTACCAAGAAGTTGGGGTTCTCACCCGCGCGGACCGGCCCGTGGTGTGGGCGGAAAGCGGCCTGATCGGCGCCCGAGTTGGTGAATTCCAGGTGGTCCGCGAGATCGCGCGCGGGGGAATGGGCGTCGTGTACGAGGCCCTTCAACCCGCCCTCAACCGTCGGGTGGCGCTCAAGATACTCCCCCGCTCACTGGCGACCGACCGGGACCGGTTGCGGCGGTTCGAGGTGGAGGCCCGCGCGGCCGCGGCGGTCGCGCACCCGCACATCGTTCCGGTGTACGCGGTCGGCGAGGACCGCGGAGTCAATTACTACGCGATGCAGTTCGTCGACGGGGCTTCCTTGATGTCCTGATCGAAGCGTACCAGCCCCCTGCGGGCGGTGAACCACACGCGCCCCGCCTCAGCGCGCCTGAACGGGGCGGCGAGTCGGTCCTGTCCCCGGAGGAACTTGTCGACCTCCGCCGCCGGAACCGCCCGGCGTTTCACCAGACGGTGGCCCGGATCGGGGGGCTCGTCGCTCGCGCCCTGGACCACGCGCACCAGAACGGGGTCGTCCACCGCGACATCAAACCGGCGAACTTGTTACTCGGTCGGGACGGCCACATCTGGGTGACCGACTTCGGGCTCGCACAGTTCACCGACGCGGCGACCGTCACCGGAACCGGAACGGCCATCGGGACATTGCGGTACATGAGCCCGGAGCAAGCTGAAGGCGACCGCCGCCGGCTCGACCACCGGGCCGACGTGTACTCCCTCGCCGCGACCCTGTACGAGCTGTCCACCGGCCGCCCCGCGTTCCCGGCCGAGACGCCCGCCGCGCTGCTGTTGCAGATCGCGCGGGGCGCCCCGCCCGCCCCCCGGTCCGTCGACCCGACGGTGCCCCGCGATCTGGAAGCGGTGCTGCTCAAGGGGCTGGAGACGGACCCGCGCGACCGGTACGCAACGGCCGCCGAGTTCGCCGACGACCTGGACCGGTTCCTGAACCGGCGCCCGATCGCGGCCCGGCGCCCGTGCGCCGGGGACCGGGCGCGGAAATGGGCGGGCCGGCACCCGGCGGTCGTCGCCGGCGCGGCCATCGCCCTCGTGCTCTTGACCGCGGGGTCGGGCGCCATCGCCGCACTCAACCAGCGCGCGTACCGGGCCGAGCGGGACCGGGCGGACGAAGCCGAGCGGCGGTTCTACCAGTCGAAACAGCTCGGCGACCTGATGATCCAGATCAGCGAGGAAGAGGGGCGGTCGAACGTCTCGTTCCACGGACCCCGCCGGCGCCTCCTGCTGGCCGCCCTGGAGAACTACCGGCAACTGAACGAAGCCGGGCACAACGACCCCCAGGTCCGTGCCGAACTGGACCGCGCGACGGCCCGGGTCGAGGAGCTTTTGGCTGAGGAAAAGGCGGCCCGGGAGTCGTGGCGGGTGGGGCTGCTGTGGTTTCAACCGGTGCGGGCGGAGCTGCGGTTGTCCCCGGATCAAGAGGAACAGGTTCGGCAGTCGTTCCGGGTCCGCGGCCTGGAGCCGGGAACCGCAACCGCCGGCCTGGGAACGATACGCGATGACCTCAACTTGCGGGGCAAGATCGCCCGCCTGCTGAGCGACCCGACCGCCCGGAACGAACTGCTCCGCCCGCTGACCGGGCCGCAGCGGAAGCGGCTCGGCGAACTGTTCCTCCGGTGCCTCGGGCCGATGGCCTTTGGCGATCCGGAGATCGTCGAAGCGCTGGGCCTCACCCCCCACCAGCGGCAGCAGATCCGGTTGCTCCAGCCGCCCGTGGCGTTGCGGCTCGGCCCGCCGTTCGCCGTCCTCCTGGACGACCGCCGGCCGGGCGGCATCGACCCGGCCTCGGACCCGGTGACGTTACTCACTTCGGAACAGCGCGCCATCTGGAAGGCGCTGATCGGTCGCCCGTTTGAGATGCCCTGGTGAGGCCCGGCCCACGTTTTCACGGCGTAAGAATCGGTAACGAAAGGGGCGGACGGTCACGGCTTCGTTTCGACCCACGCGGGCCTCGTGTTCACGAAGACCAATTTTGACAGGATGAACAGGATTGACGGATGAAGACATGTGGATTGAACATCCTGTCGATCCGGTCAAAATCTTCTTGACCCCGCTACCGAACTTTGGTGCCCTGTGGCCTTACGCTCGGACCGGCAGCGCCCCCCAAGCGCAACTCATCGCGCCCGGCGTTCTTCGCTGAGCCCGAAACGCCAGCGCGGCGTTACGCGGGCCGGTCGCTCAGTTGCTTGATCAGCACCTGCGACTTGCGGCGGCTCTGTTCGTACCGCTCGCGCCGCGCCGGCGGGAGGTCGTCGGGCGTGCCCAGCGCGTACCCGCCCTTCTGAACGAAGTAGTTGATGGCCTGGGTCGAGAGGCAGAACAGCTTCGCGATGCCGCGCCGCCGCGCCGCCCCCTCGGTGAACTGAATCAGCTTCGCCCCGATCCCCTGGTTCCCGTAGCGATCCGCAACGAACACGCTCGCCAGTTCGGCCATGTTCTCCTCCGGGTACGTGTGCAGCGCGGCGCACGCGACCGGGTTGCGGTCCACCTCGAACACGAAGTAGTCGCCGATGATCTTCTCCAGCTCGGCCCGCGACCGCTTCAGCAGCTCGTCGTTCTGAACGCCCTGCTGGATCAGGCCGAACACCGCCCGCACGTCCTTCTTCTGCGCCTGCCGGATCGCCTGGTACTCGTTGGCGTGGATCAGCGTGCCGATGCCCTCGTTCGAGAACACCTCGCCGAGCAGCCCCTCCTGCTCGCGGCCGTCGATGATGTGGACCCGCTCCACGCCCTCCTTGCACGCGCGCACCGCGGCCGTCAGCTTCGTGACCGCCCCCGGGGGCAACTCGGCCCGGCTCTTCTTCAGGACCGCGTCGGCCTCTTGCGCGGTCATCTGCCGGATCACCGCGCCCCGGGCGTCCCGGACCCCGCCCTCGGTGTTGAGGTACACGAGCTTCACGGCCTTGAGCGACTTCGCCAGCTCCACCGCGACGGCGTCCGAGTTGAGCCGGTACGACGCGCCGGCGCCGTCGATGCCGATGGGCGGGATCACGGGCACGATGTCGCGCTCGAGGAGCAGTTCGAGGAGCCCGGTGTCGACCCGCTCGACGCGCCCCGTGAACAGGTGGTCGACGCCGCCCAGGATGCCCGCCGGGTGCGCGACCAGCGCGTTCGGACACACGGCCCGGAGGTCGTTGGCGGTCAGCCCCTCCAGGATCTCGTGGGTGACGCGGTTGGCCGCGGTGATGGCGACGTTGAGCGTCTCGCGGTCGGTGATCCCGGTGCCGTCGATGTCCGACGGCGTCATCTTGATCAGCTCCCCGTAGCGCTTGATCTGAAGGGCCGCGCCGTGCACCAGCACCACCCGGATGCTCAGGCTCCGCAGCAGCGCGATGTCGAGCAGCAGGTTCGGGAAGTTGTCGTCCTCGACCACGGCGCCGTCGAGGGCGATCACGAACACCCGGTCGCGGAACCGGGGGACGTAGCGCAGGATCTCGCGGAAGTGCGTCAGGCGTTCGTGCATTGGGGGGAGTTGTTCCTGTCGGTTTGTGGTACTCAACGGTTCGCCGGTCGGTCGGTCGGTTTTGCCGATGCCCCGCGATTGGAACGCCGATCAGGACAGCACCGGGTGAACATCTAGAATAGCACGACCGCCGGCGGCGACGACACCCGTTTGCCGCGCCGACCGAGAACCCGTAGCTGCGTACCGACCACTCCCGAGAACGCCATGCCCGAAAACGTGATCATCATCGGCTCCGGCCCCGCCGCGTGGACCGCGGCCATCTACGCGGCCCGGGCCACACTGAACCCGCTCGTGTTCGAGGGCAACCCGAACGACGACAAGAACCGGCAGAACGGCACCCTCCCGCTCGGACAGCTCGCGCTCACCACCGAGGTCGAGAACTTCCCGTCGTGGCCCGCGGGGGACACCCGGCAGTACCTCAAGACCGCGCTGAAGGCCGACGACCCCGACTTCCCGTACTGGGTGTCGGACGACAAGCCGCAGCCCACGCACGGGATCAACGGGCCGGAACTGGTCGCGCTCATGCGCCAGCAGGCCAAGAACTTCAGCACCCGGGTCGAGTCGAAGGACGTCGTGAAGGTGGACCTGAAGAGCCGCCCGTTCACGCTCACCACCCACGACGGCAAGACGTACCAGACGCACACGCTCATCATCGCCACCGGCGCGCGTGCCAACTACCTGGGGCTCCCGAGCGAGGACAAGTTCAAGAACAAGGGCGTGTCCGCGTGCGCCGTGTGCGACGGCTTCCTGCCGCGGTTCAAGAACCAGCCGATCGTGGTGGTGGGCGGCGGCGACACGGCCGTCGAAGAGGCCGGGTACCTCACAAAGTTCGGCAGCAAGGTCTACCTGCTGGTGCGCCGCGACGTGCTCCGCGCCAGCAAGATCATGGCCGAGCGCGCCGAGCAGAACCCGAAGATCGAGATCCGCTGGAACACCGAGGTCGACGAGGTGCTCGGCGACGACAAGAAGGGTGTCACCGCGGTGCGGGTGAAGAACAACAAGACCGGCGCGACGGAGGAACTCGCGGCGAGTGGCCTGTTCTTGGCGATCGGCCACACGCCCAACGTGGGCTTCCTGGACGGTCAGCTCGAACTGAACCCGGGCGGGTACATCAAGTGGACCACGCTGGCCCGCACGTACACGAGCGTGGAAGGGGTGTTCGCCGCCGGTGACGTGGCCGACGACTACTACCGCCAGGCCGTCAGCGCGTCCGGCACCGGGTGCATGGCCGCGCTCGACGCCGAGCGCTACCTCGGCCACCACGGGCTGATTTGAGGTCGGTTTTCACGCGGCGTTCGGAGCTCTCGGTGCCGAACGCCGTCAGAACCGCGGCGGCTCCTTGCGGACCAGTTCGTTCGCGTAGTCGAGGCTGTCGAGGGTGCCGGCGTCGGTCCAGTAGCCGTCGAGGTTGAAGCACCCCATCCGGCCCTGCTGGATGTAGTGGTTGTTGACGTCCGTGATTTCCAGCTCGCCGCGCCGGCTCGGCTTGAGCGTTTTGATGAGCCCGAACACGTCCGGCGGGTAGATGTAGATCCCGACCACCGCCATCGGGCTCTTGGGCTTCTCGGGCTTCTCCTCAATGCCCAGCACCTTGTCCCCGTCCAACTCCGCGACCCCGTACCGCCCCGGATCGTGAACCTCCTTCAGCCCGATCCAGGCCCAGTCCGGGCGGGTGTTCGCCTTCTCCAGCAGCCCGATGAGCGGGTCGCGGAAGATGTTGTCGCCGAGCAGCACCAGCGACCGGCTACCCATGCAGAAGTGTTCGGCCAGTCCGAGCGCCTGGGCGATTCCGCCGGCCTCGTCCTGGACGCGGTATGTGAGCCGGCACCCGTGGTCCTTGCCCGAACCGAGCAACTCGACGAAGTCGCCCATGTGCTCGGTGCCGGACACGAGCAAGATCTCTTGCAGCCCCACCCCGGTGAGCTTCTTGAGCGGGTGGTACACCATTGGCCACGCGCCGACCGGCAGCAGGTGCTTGTTGGTCACCCGTGTGAGTTCGCCCATGCGGGTGCCCTTGCCGCCCGCCAGAATCACGCCGCGAATGGACATCTTTTCTCCGGTCTCAAGTCAGAAGGCCTCAGGTCGCAGGTCCGCGATCGGCTTTCCGACCTGAGACTTGCCGACGTGAGACGTGGGACTATCCCCGTTTCCCGTACTGCTTCTCGTAGTAGCTCAGGTAGTCCTTGTTCTTGATCGTCGCCACCCACGCGGTGTTGGCCTTGTACCAGCCGATCGTCTCGGCCAACCCCGCGTCGAACTTCACCTGCGGCGCCCAGCCCAGTTCGCGCTCGGCCTTCGTGCAGTCGATCGCGTACCGCCGGTCGTGCCCCAAGCGGTCGGCCACGTACTTGATGAGCGTCTCGGGCTTGCCGAGGAGCTTGAGCAGGAGCAGCGTGAGGTCCAGGTTCGCCATCTCGCACCGGCCGCCGAAGTTGTACACCTCACCGGGCGCCCCGCGGCGCCACGCGGCCTCGACCCCGCGGCAGTGGTCGAGCACGTGAATCCAGTCGCGGACCTGTTGGCCGTCGCCGTACACCGGCACCTGCTGGTCGGCGAGCAGGTTGGTCACGAACAGTGGGATCAGTTTCTCGGGGAGCTGGTACGGCCCGTAGTTGTTCGAGCACCGCGTGATCACCGCCGGCAGCCCGAACGTGTGCTGGTACGCCTGCACGAGCAGGTCCGCGCCCGCTTTACTCGCCGAGTACGGGCTGTTCGGGTGCAGGGGGGTCTCTTCGGTGAACAGCCCGGTCGCGCCCAGGCTCCCGTACACCTCGTCGGTCGAGACCTGAACGTACTTGCTCACCTGGAACTCGCGGGCCGCGTCGAGCAGCACCTGCGTGCCCAGCACGTTGGTCCGCACGAACGGGCCGCTGTCATGGATGCTACGGTCCACGTGGCTCTCGGCCGCGAAATGGATGACATCCGTCACCCCGCGCTGCATCGCGCCGCGCACGTCGTCGCGGGAGGTGACATCGCCCCGCACGAACGTGTGCCGCGGGTGGCCGTCGAGGTCGCGGAGGTTCGCGAGGTTGCCCGCGTAGGTCAGCGCGTCGAAGTTGACGATCTGTACGGCGGGGTCGGTCGCCAGCAGGTGGCGGACGAAGTTGGACCCAATGAACCCGGCACCGCCGGTGATCAAAACTGTCGGCATGAACCACACCCTTCGCCCGGAGAGCTACGAAGGGTTTGTAAGTCGGAACTCGTGTGGCGTCAAACCGGTTCGGCTTCGATCAGGCCGTGCGGCCCCTCGGTCGGGACGATCCGGGTGAGCTTGAACCCGGCCCCCGCCAGCAGTTCCCGGTACTCCTGTTCGGTACGCTCCTTGCCGTCGCACACCACCATCATCTCGAGATCGAGGATGTGGGCGAAGTGCGGTGCGAACCCGGGCGGCACCACCATTTCGACGAGGAGCAGCTTGCCGGTCGCCGGGATCGCGGCGCGAACGGACTTCAGAATTTGCGTGGCCTTCGCATCGTTCCAGTCGTGGATGATGTGTTTCAGGATGTAGAGGTCGCCACCCGCGGGGACCGCCCGGAAGAAGTCGCCGCCTTCGGCCTTGCACCGGTCGGCCAAGCCCGCGGCGCGGATCGGCTCGTGCGCCCCGGCCGCGACTTGTGGGGCGTCGAACACGATGCCGCGCGCGCTGGGGGCCGCGCCGAGGACCGCGCGTAGGATCGCGCCGTGCCCGCCGCCCACATCAACGATCGTGCCGAACGGCGTGAAGTCGTAGGCCTTCAGCATCGCGGCGGCGGCCTGCTGTGAGAACCCGGTCATACCCTCGTTGAACGTGGCGGCTTCGTCCGGGTGCTTCGCGAGGTAGTCGAACACCCCCTCACCGAACATGCGGTCGAAAACGGGCGCCCCGGCCTTCACACTACCCGCCAGGTCGCCCCACGGCTTCCAGCTCCACGGATCGCAGACGTAGGTGGCGATGGCACGCATGGAGCCTGGAACGTCGGACCGCAGGAATTCGCCCACCGGCGTGAGCGCGAACCGCTCTCCCTCGGCCCTCAACACGCCCAAACCGGCCAGCGCGCGAAGGACGCGGTAGAGGTGGTTCGCGTTCAGCCCGGCGGCGGAAGCGAGTTCGGCCGCAGTTTTGGGGCCGGCGGCCATCTGGTCGGCGAGTTTGAACCGCGCGACAACGGATACGGCCTGCGTAACGAGCTTTCCGAACACCAGTTGCATCAGCACCGCGTGGGGCGGGAGCGGTTCGGGCGACTGCGGAGCGGGCATCGCGTAGCGTCCTTCTGCGTTCGTAAGCGGGCGACGGCTTGCACTACGAGCGCAGAAGAGCGTTAAATTCGGAGAAATGCAAGGCGGACCCGCGCCGCGCTCACACCACCGGAAGGGCCGCCCCGGCGGGCGCGCCGGTCGCGGCCAAGGCCGGCTCGACCGTTCCCAGTACGCCGTCCAGAATGCCAAGCGCGGTATCGACTTGCGCCGCGGACACGCACAGCGGTGGGATGAACCGCAGCGCGGTTTCGCCACACCCCAAAAGAAGCAGGCCGCGGTGGAATGCGGTCTGAATCACCCGCTCGCGCACGGCCGGCGACGGCAGATCGGCGGCGGTCATGAGCCCGAGCCCGCGCACGTTGGTCAGGGCCGGGTGCTTCCCACCGAGTTCGCGCAGCCCGGCCCGGAGTTGCTCCCCGCGGTCGGCCGCGTTCGCCATCAGCTCGCGCTCGAGTAACTGAATCGTCGCCAGCGCCGCCCGGCACGCCACCGGGTTGCCGCCGAACGTGCTGGCGTGGCTGCCCGACGGCCAGTCCATCACGTCCGCCTTCGCGATGATCGCGCCGAGCGGCAACCCCGACGCGATCCCCTTCGCGGAGCAGATGATGTCCGGCTCGACGCCGTAGTGCTCCACCGCGAACATTTTCCCGGTGCGCCCCATCCCGGACTGCACTTCATCGACCACGAGCATGATGCCGTGCTTGTCGCACAGCGTGCGGAGGGCCGTCAGGCAGGCGGGCGGCATCGGGTGGTAGCCGCCCTCGCCCTGAATCGGCTCGACGAAGATCGCGGCCACCTCATCCGGTGGGCACGTGCGTTTGAAGATGGTGTCGTCGATGGTCGCGGCGAGCCCGCACCTCGTCACACACATTTCTCCCGGGGGGGGGCAACCTCCCACAGGTTCCCCCCGCGCCCCCCTCCCGCCTTGGCACTCGCGCGGGAACGGCACGTGGTGAACGTCCGGTACGAGCGGCGAGAACCCTTTGCGGTGGATTAGCTTGGAAGCGGAAAGCGACATGGCCCCGTAGGTGCGGCCGTGGAACGCGCCGAAGAACGCGACCACGCGGTTCCGCTTCGTGTGCCAGCGCGCCAGCTTCAGCGCGCCCTCGATCGCTTCCGCGCCGCTGTTGCAGAAAAACACCTTCTTGGGTGTCGGCCCCGGCGCCACCTGCGCCAGCTTCTCCGCAAGGTCGATTTGCGGTCGATAGTAGAAGTCGGTGCCGCTCATGTGGAGCAGCTTCGTGGACTGGTCCTGAATCGCCGCCACAACTTCCGGGTGGCAGTGGCCGGTGTTGGTGACCGCGATACCGGCGGTGAAGTCGAGGAAGAGGTTCCCGTCCACGTCCTGAACGACGCACCCGCTGGCGCGCTCGACGAACAGCGGGTACATCGGGGTGTACGACGGCGAGACGTACCGCTTGTCGCGCGCGAGCAGTTCCGCCCCGTTCGGCCCCGGCAGGGGCGTGCGGATGTCGGGCACCACAACGTTGTCGAACATCCACATCGTTTGGCCCTCGCCGAGTTAAATCACCCCAGCCGAACGAGCGCA
The DNA here is from genome assembly GCF_008065095.1 of Gemmata obscuriglobus. Lineage (NCBI taxonomy): Bacteria > Pseudomonadati > Planctomycetota > Planctomycetia > Gemmatales > Gemmataceae > Gemmata > Gemmata obscuriglobus. Next base: position 8,426,810 of record NZ_CP042911.1, read on the forward strand.
CTCGAGACGTGAAACGCGCCGATGGCCACACCGCCGACTACCAAGCCGAACGCGCTCAGATAGTGACCGGCGTTGACCTCACGGGTCGCGGCGAAGCGATTAGTGAACCCGAACCACTCGTACTGCGTCCACGCGGCGCGGCGGTAATCTTCCGCCACCGCGCGCAGGTGCGCGAGCGCGAACACCGCAGCGCCCCAAGCGACGATGCCGGCCACGAGCACGAACCAAAGAGGCCTTGCCCCACTGACAGGGGGCTGAAGCATGGGAAAACAGAGGGCCACCCCGAGTAAGGCGGTCGTACCCTTCATCCCTCGCCAACGTGTCCGGCGCACCCTCTCGCGTTCGGCCCGCCTCGTTTCGCTGGTCACGCCGGACCTCCGTCGATCGCCGTCGTCAGCCCTTGTGCCATCTTGATGTCGGTGCCGTGGTTCACGGTCCACGCGGTCTTGTGCGTCACCGCCTCCACCAGCGCCGCGGCCGACGGGTGCCCGTTGCCGCTCTTCTTCACCCCCCCGAACGGCAGGTGGACCTCCGCGCCGATGCTCGGCAGGTTCACATAGCCCATGCCGTACTCGCACTCGTCGCGGAAGAACCGCATCCGCCGGTAGCTCTCGGTAATCACCGCCATCGAGAGGCCGTACTCGGTGTCGTTGTAAATCGCGGCGGCCTGTTCATCCGTTTTGAACGGGATCAGCGCGACGTGCGGCCCGAACACCTCCTCGTGCGTCACGCGCAGACTCGGCTTGGCCTCCGTGCGGTACACGAACGGCGTCAGGAAGCACCCCTTCGCGTCCGGCGGGCCGTTGGGCGCGAGCAGCACCTCCACCCCTTCCGACTTCGCAAGCGCGTTGTAGTTCAGGACTTTCTCGACGCCCTTCCGGTTCACGAGCGGCCCGGCGAAGTTCTTCGCGTCGAGCGGGTCACCGAACTGGAGCCGCTTCGCCGTATCAACGAACGCCTTGGCGTACCGCTCGACCAGCGATTCGTGGACGATGATCCGGCTCGCGGAGACGCACCGCTGGCCCGTGGTCTTGAACGCGCTGAGGATGCCTGCGTTTACGGCCAGGTCGAAGCGCGCGTCGTCGCACACGATGACCGCGTTCTTCCCGCCCATTTCCGCCGCGACGATGCGGTTCGGGATGGTCGCCGACGCCTGCTGGATGCGCTCGCCGACCGCGTAGCTGCCGGTGAAGCACACCACGTTCACCGCGGGGTTCTTCACGAGCGCCTCGCCCACGTCGCCGCGGCCGTGAATGAGGTTGACGGTGCCGGCGGGGAAGCCGGCTTCGGCGAACAGCTCCACCAGTTTCAGCGCGATGGCGGGCGTCTCCTCGCTCGGCTTGAACACGCAGGTGTTCCCCTCGAGCAGGCTCGGCCCCAGCATCCAGAGCGGCACCGCGAACGGGAAGTTCCACGGGGTCACCACCGCCACGACGCCCCACGGCTTCCGCCGGGTGAACGCGTCCTTCTCGGCTATCTCCGACGCCACCACCTCGCCGTACACGCCGGTGCGCCCGGTGCCGAACACGTACTGCACCATGTGCAGCCCTTCGACCACCTCGGCGCGGCACTCGGTGACGTTCTTGCCGCACTCGCGGGCCATCAGCGTGGCGAGCGCATCGGTGTCGCGCTTGATGAGCTGCGCGAGTCGGTCGAACGCTTCCGCCCGCAGGATGCGTGAGGTGCGGCGCCAGCCCGGGAACGCCGCCCGGGCAGCTTCGACCGCCGCGGACACTTCGGCCGGCGTGGCCGCGGGGAACGTGCCCACCACCTCGCTCAGGTTCGCGGGGTTCAGGCTGGTGAAGTCCTCGCGGGCGTGCCAATCGCCGCCGATGAACGAGCGGCCCGGGATCGGGAGAGGATGGGCCATGCTGCGCCTCCGGATGTGTCGCTACCGCATTGTACGCCGGCCCGCTCGTGGCGAGCAAGCACGAGGCACTTGGCGCGGCCCGTAGAATGCACGGATGCGCCTGCACCGAGGAACGCTCATGCCCGAAACGATCCCGCTCGTCGTCGGTTCCGAACCGTGGTCCTTGACCGTACCCGCGGACCGCGCGGTTCACGTGCGCCGCGCGTCATTTGTCCCCCCGTCCGCGGGCGCCGCGGAACTGGTGCGGGCCGCGCTGGAGCGGCCGTTCAAGTTCGAGCCGCTCCGCCGCGCGCTCACCCCCGACGACCGCGTGGCCGTCGTGATCGACCCGCGCCTGCCGCACCTCACGGAAATGCTGGCGGAAGTGCTTTCGCACATCGGGTCGGCCGGGGTGCCGCTCGCCGCGGTGACGGTCGTGTCACCGCCCGGCGCGCCGCAGCCGTGGATCGACGACCTGCCCGAGGAGTTCGAGGACATCACCGCGGAGACGCACGACCCCGACGACGTGCAGAAGCTCATGTACGTCGCGACCACGAAGGGCGGTCGGCGGGTGTACCTCAACCGGCGCGTCGCGGAGGCGGACTTCGTGGTCGTGCTGGCCGGCCGCCGGTACGACCCGCACACCGGGTACGCGGGCGCAGAAGCGGCCCTGTTCCCGGCGCTTTCGAACGCCGAAACGCTCGCCGCGTTCGCGGACCGGTTCTCGTCCGCCGCGCCCGACGGGAACCGCGAGACCGAGGCCGCGGAGGTCGCGTGGTTGCTCGGTGCGCCGTTCTTCGTTCAGGTGATCGAAGGCGAAGCCGGAACCGTTCACGGCGTGGTCGGGGGGCTGTTCGAGAGCGGGGCCGAGGGCATCCGCCAGCAGGACGCCCGCTGGCGCGGCGCCATTTCGGAAGAAGTGGACACGGTGATTGCGGCCGTGAGCGGCGAACCCGACGCCATCACGTTTCTCGATTTGGCCCAGGCCGCAGCGACCGCGGCGCGGGCGGTCAAAAAGGGCGGGCGGATCGCGCTGCTGACGACCGCCGCCCCGGAACTCGGCCCTGGGGCCGAGTTGCTCCGCAAACTGGAAGGGCCGACCGGCGCCAAGAAGTTGCTCGCGAACGAGAAGCCGAGTGATTGGGCCGCGGCGAGTTTGTGGGTGTACGCCGCAAAGTCGGCGAGCATGTTCTTCGCGAGCGGCTATCCCGAGGACGTTGCTGAAGAGCTATTCTGCACGCCGATTTACACCCGGTCGGAGGCGCAACGGCTGATCGATACCGGCACCGGTACCGTGCTGCTGATCCCGGACGCGCACCGGGCGATGATTACCGTGGATTAATGGCCGGCGTCGGAGCGCGGGCCTCCTCCGGCCCAACGGCACTGACTTTGTATCGGGTGGTGGTGTGCTTCGTGGTCGATTGGGGCGCTTGCGGGCGCGTCGGAAGAGGGCTCGTGGGTGTGCCCGTTCGGGGCGCGCCGCGGAGCCCCCACTTGAACGTAGGCGGACGCGCGTTGAATGCGTCCGGATCGAGCAGGACACAGGCGCATCGGAGCTATTCGCGCCGGATCGGGCTGGGAGGTTATCAGCGATTCACGCCGGGAGGAAGGTGCTCAGCCCGGCGCAAATCCCAAGCCCCCCGAAGCAACACAATAGATTCCATTGGCCCGCACGCCGGCGCAATCCAGTCGGGGGCGGTATCAGTCGCCCATACTGAAGAACACCGGCGCGGCGGCGGTCGTCGGGAGCCGGGTGATGCGGTCGAGCGCTTTTCGGAACCGGCCGGTCGAGGCGTAGTGCGTAACGACCACCAGTGGGACCGGGCCGCCGCCCTCTTCTTCCGCCTCGTGCTGCACGAGGCTCGAAATGCTGATCTCCTCGTCCGCCAGGATGCGGGTGACGTCCGCCAGCACCCCGGGGCGGTCCACGACCTGCAACCGCAGGTAGAACCGGCTCCGCACCCGCTCCGGCGGCTCCACCGTGAACCCGCGGTCCTCGCGGCTCCACAGCTTCGCCGCCGCGAACGTCCGCTGCGCCCGCCCCACCCCCAGGTCGATCAGGTCCGCGACCACGGAGCTGGCGGTCGGCATCTGGCCGGCGCCCGGCCCCTGGTACAGCGTTTCGCCCACCACGTCGCCGTACACCAGGACGGCGTTGTACGCCCCCCGCACCTGGGCCAGCAGGTCGGTGTGCCGCAGCAGCACCGGGGCCACGTGCAGCGCCACCGTCGGCTCCGCCGGCACGGCCCCGCTGCGGCTCAACTTCGCCCCGTTGCCGGAGTGGCTGTGCCCGCCGGTCCACGCCTCGGCCAGGAGCTTGATCGTGTACCCGAGTTCGTTCGCGAACCGGATGTCGATGGCCTCGATGGTGTCGATCCCCTGGCGCGCGATCTCGTGCGGCTTGGCCGCCACGCCGAACGCGATCTGGGCCAGGATCGCCAGCTTGTGCGCCGCGTCGCTGCCGTCCACGTCCAGCGTCGGGTCGGCCTCGGCGTACCCCAGCTTCTGGGCCTCCGCGAGCGCGTCCGCGTAGCTCTTCCCGCCCTCGGCCATCGCGGTCAGGATGAAGTTCGACGTGCCGTTCAGGATCGCCTGGATCGCGGTCACCTGGTTGGCCGCCAGGCTCTCGCCCAGCGCGCGGATGACCGGCACCCCGCCCGCCACCGCCGCCTCGAAACAGACCGTCCGGTCGGCCCGCCGCGCCGCCTCGAACACCTCCGCGCCGGCGTCGGCCAGCAGCGCCTTGTTCGCGGTGACGACGTGCTTCCCGGCCGCGAGCGCGTCCAGCACCACCCGCTTCGCCAGCCCGGTGCCGCCGATCAGCTCGACTACGACGTGGACGCCGGGGTCGTTGATCGCGGCGTGAATGTCGGTCGAGATGATGTCGAGGGGGATCAGCGGGTCGCGCGACTTCGACGGGTCGCGGACCACCACCCGCCGGAGTTCGAGCGGCCGGCCCGCGCGCTGCGTCACGCGGTCCGCGTGCGCGAGCAGCACCCGCGCCACCCCGCCGCCGACGGTCCCGCAGCCGATGAGTGCGATGCCCAGCGTGTCGTTCATAAGTGCCTACCGCCTTCTCGAGGGTAGGCGTATTATCGCGGCGCTGGCGCGTGCGGCCACTTTTCGAAGTCTCAAGTCGGCAGGTCGCAAGTCGTAAAGTCGAAGACCTCCACTGTGAAGGTCTTCGACTTTACGACTTGCGACCTGCCGACTTGAGACTTCTCAAGCTCGGGCTTTGCGAAAACGGAGCCGGCCGAGGAGCAGGCTGCCGAACCCGATGCCCGCGAGCACGACGCCCGGGGGGGCCGGAACCGCGCTGGGCGGCGGGGGGCAGTAGTCCGGCACCACCATGATCTGGTCCTGCTTGGTGCCGGACACCAGTGCGACGAGGTGGTAGCCCGCGAGGTCGTGGGTCGAGTACGCGCCGCCGAGGCTGTTCAACATGCTGGTGGTCAGCGAGTTGCTCCCCTGGATGCGGCCGGCGGTCAGGCTCTTGCTCGTGGCCCCGTCGTACACCAGCTCCCACAGCGCCAGTTGGAACGCCGCCGCGCTGGCGGCGCTGGTCAGGCTGGTGTTGTAGTACCGGTCGAACAGCTCGGTGATCACCGCGGCCTTCGCGGCGGTGCCGATCGTCGGGGCCAGCTTCAGGTCCGTTTGCACGGTGTAGGTGTACGTGCCGCCCGTGCTGACGGTCTGGTCGAGGTCGATGCAGTAGGTGGTGACCGCGGTCGCGTAGTTGGCGTTCAGCGGCGCGCTCTGGGTCCAGTGGAACGGGCCGCCGTTCACCGTCGTGGACGAGCCGCCGTTGGGCCTGTAGGTGACGCTCGTGCCGCTGTTGTTCAGCGTCAGGTTGATCGTTTCGGCGGAGGCGCGGGGCGCGGCGGCCATGAGGCCGAGGAGGGCGAGCGCGGCGGCGAGCGGGCGGGCGGGACGGACCAACATTTCGAATCGCTCCTTCAGGGGCAGTGAACCGCAGGGGACGGTTCGTTCGCGCCGGCTTTGCCGGTGCTGTGTGCCGCTCCTTTAGCACCCACTGTGCCGAACGCGCGGGGCACGCGCGGCTTGCGCCGGGCCGAACGCTGAAAGCCCTGAGAAACAAGCCAATTGGCGCGAAGTGCGGGGCCTCCGCCGGGTCCGGGATCGGGGGAAGCTGTTAGCGAACCCGCACGGCGGATGCGCCCCGCGCTCGCCCGCGTTTACAGCGCGCGTTACACGGGCGCCAGGGCCGCTCCGGGTTCATAGGGGGGCGTTTAACAACCCGAGCCCGCGGGCGCCGTGAAACACGGAGCGGCACGGGCGCAAAAAACAACCGCGGCCCAGAAGTGGGCCGCGGCACGACTGTCTAATCTAAGCTCAATTTACTTGGCGCGACGGAGCCGGCCGAGGAGCAGGCTGCCGAACCCGATGCCCGCGAGCACGACGCCCGGAGGAGTTGGGATCGCGCTGGGCGGCGTCGGGGGCGGGCTGGTCACAACGCTGACCGGCACCTTGTCGCCGTCCGGGTCGTTGTAGCCGGCGTACTTGGTCTTGTTCGTCGAGCGGAACCGGACCGAGAACGGGACCGCGCTCGAACCCGTGCCGGCGCTCTTCTCGCCGATCAGTTCGGCCGCGGTCAGGCCGAGCAGCGCGCTGCCCGTGAGGGTCACCTGGAACGTCGCCGAGCCGCCAGCGCCGATGCCCTTGGCGATCTCGGCAGTCGCGACCGTGTGCAACTGGCTCGAGTTGGTGCTGAACGCGTAGTCGAACTCGCCGCCCTGGAGGTTGGTGGCGTTGGCCGCGGCGTTCAGGAGCTTGAAGTCGGTGTCGCTGACGACCGGGTTCGAAGCGGTCACGCCGGTCGGCACGTTGAAGCCGAAGCCGGTGATGAACCCGTAGGCGTACGCGTCGCTGGTGGTCGGGGTCGTGTTGTTCAGGGTGACCGTCAGCGTGGCGGTCGTGGTGCCGCCGACCGTGGTCGTGGGGCCCAAGGTGAGCCGGCCGCTGAAGCTGACCGGATCGTCACCGGTGCGGGAGCCACTGAAGTCGACGTAGTCGGCCCGAGCGGCGCCGGCCGATGCGCAAAGGGCCACCGCCGCGGCCACCGCCGCGAGGCGGGTCCGCGAGGCGAAACGGGAGAACATTACGAGCAACTCCTGGGGTGGGTTCAGCAGATCGGTTTTGAGGGGGACCGGCCGGCCGAACGATGAGCAAACGCGTTCCGGACGCCCGCTGGGCGGTCGGAGCTGTCCGGCGAGTTGTGCCGAACACTCACGATGTTACTCCGGAGTTCGAGTCGTTCAACGGCACAGAATAGGCAGTTGGTAGCGATTGTGCCGATTATTCCGACGGCAGAATTGGTGACACGTGAACCCGGCTCCGGAAGGTGGAGTCATTCCGGTTCCAGCTTAAAATCAGAGTCTCTCGGACTCGTTGAGGAGACTGTTTCAGCCCATGACGATTCACATTCCGGAGTTCGCCCTCGTACTGCTGGTCGGCCCGTCCGGGTCCGGCAAGACCACGTTCGCGCGCAAGCACTTCCGTCCGACGGAGGTGCTGTCGTCGGACGCCTTCCGCGGCATGGTGTGCGACGACGAGATGAACCAGGCCGCATCGGAAGACGCGTTCGAGCTGCTGCACCTGGTGTGCGAGAAGCGGCTCCGGCTCGGCAAGCTCACCGTCATCGACGCGACCAACGTGCGGACCGAGGCGCGCAAGCCGTTTCTGGAACTGGCGCGGAAGTACCACGCGCAGGTGACGGCGGTGGTGTTCGACTTCAGCGCGGACTTCTGTCACGCGCGAAACCAGCAGCGGGCCGCGGAGCGCCCGTTCGGCCCGCACGTCACCCAGCGCCACGCGGAGGACCTGCGCCGCTCGCTCGGGCGCCTCGAAGACGAGGGCGTCCGCCGGGTGTTCGTGCTGAAGGACGAGGAGCAGGTCGCCGGTGCGACGTTCGAGCGGTACCGGTTGCCGGTGAACAAGCGTGACGAGCGCGGGCCGTTCGACATTATCGGCGACGTTCACGGGTGCCTGAGCGAGTTGCTCGCGCTGCTCCGGGCGCTCGGCTACACGCTCACGCAGGAGACGGCCGCAGACGGCGTCACCTTCTGGCGGGCAGCGCCCCCGGAGGGGCGCCGGCTGGCGTTCGTCGGTGACCTGTGCGACCGCGGCCCGGACACGCCCGGCGTGTACCGGCTGGTCATCGACGCGGTCGAGCGCGGGGCGGCGGTTTGCGTACTCGGGAACCACGAGGACAAACTGCTGCGGTGGTTCAACACCCCCGACAAGGTGAAACTCACGCACGGGCTGGCGCAGTCGGTGGAGCAGTTCGAGAAGGAGCCGCCGGAGCAGCGGGCGCGGGTGCGGGAGTTCATCACCCGGCTCCCGTCGCACCTAGTTCTCGACGGCGGGCGGCTGGTGGTGGCCCACGCGGGCCTGACGGCCGACATGCACGGCCGCGTATCGGGCAAGGTGCGCGCGTTCGCCATCTACGGGGACACGACCGGCGAGAGCGACGAGTTCGGGCTGCCCGTGCGCCTGAACTGGGCGGCCAACTACCGCGCCCGGGCGAACGTGGTGTACGGGCACACGCCGACGCTCACCCCGGAGTGGGTGAACCGGTGCATCTGCATCGACACCGGGTGCGTGTTCGGCGGGAAGCTCACCGCCCTCCGCTACCCGGAGCAGGAACTGGTGAGCGTTCCCGCCGAGAAAGAGTACGCCGAGCCGAAGCGCCCGCTGGCACCTCCCCCGCAGGCCCTCGTCCCCGGCGGACAGGCCGGGCCGGGCGACGGACGAGCGGGCACGTTGACGGCGCGCGAACGCTCATCCCCTCCTGCGCTAGAAGGAGGCGCGAGCGACAGACGTTCCGCAGACCTGGACCTCGCCGATGTGATCGGGCGGCGCACGATCGAGACGCGCTTCGCCGGGAAAGTGACGATCCGCGAAGAGAACGCGGCCGCGGCGCTGGAAGCGATGTCCCGGTTCGCGGCGGACCCGCGGTGGCTCATGTACCTGCCGCCGACGATGTCGCCGTGCGAGGCGTCGGCGCGGCCCGAGTTCCTCGAACACCCGGCCGAAGCGTTCCGCTACTTCAGGAACGAGGGCGCGGACCGGGTGGTGTGCGAGCAGAAGCACATGGGCTCGCGCGCGGTGGCGATCGTGTGCCGGGACGAGGCCGCGGCGGCCCGCCGGTTCGGCGCGGAGGGCGAGAGCGGGATCATCTACACCCGCACCGGGCGCCGGTTCTTCGACGATCCGGCCACCGAGGCCGCGTTCCTGGGGCTGCTGCGCGACGCCCTCACCCGGGCCGATTGGTGGGCGAAGTTCGGTACGGACTGGGTCGCGCTCGACGGCGAACTGATGCCGTGGTCCGCGAAGGCCCAGGAACTGTTGCGGCGCCAGTACGCCGCCACCGGCAGCGCCGCGACCGCCGCGCTGGCGGAGGCCAACACGCTGTTCGGTTCGGGCGGTGCCGCCGAACTCGCGACCCGGTTCGCGGCCAAGGCAGAAGCCGCCAACCGGTTCGTGGCCGCGTACCGCCGGTACTGCTGGCCGGTGAACTCGGTCGCGGACCTGAAGTTCGCGCCGTTCTTCTTGCTCGCCACGGAGGGGCAACTGTACTTCGACCGGACGCACGAGTGGCACATGCGGGCCCTCGCGGAACTCGCGACCGCCCCGCAGGTCCTCGCCACCCCGTTCCGTGTGGTGGACTTGGCCGACCCGGCCCAGGAGGAGGCCGCCACGCGCTGGTGGCTGGACCTGACGGAGGCCGGGGACGAGGGGATGGTGGTGAAGCCGCTCGAACCGCTGACCCGTGGGCGCAAGTTCTACGCCCAGCCGGCGCTGAAAGTGCGCGGGCGCGAGTACCTGCGGATTATTTACGGGCCGGACTACTTGGCGCCGGAACACCTGGGACGGCTGAAGCACCGGGCGGTGGGAGCGAAGCGCGGACTGGCGGGGCGCGAGTTCGGGCTCGGGCTGGAGGGTCTGGAGCGGTTCGCCCGCGGGGCCGAGTTGCGCGCGGTTCACGAGTGCGTGTTCGCGGTCCTGGCGCTGGAGAGCGAGCCGATCGACCCGCGGCTGTGATTCGAGAGCGTGTGGGTGGACGGGCTCGGTTACGGCGGCGAGCGCGCCGGGCGAGCAATTGGCGCGCGGGAACACGTAATAACGTGAGCCGCCGGCGATCACGAGATCGCCGGCGGCTCACGTTGCTGCGCTCGTATCACTTTTCGCCGTAAGCCTTGTACTTGTACGGCGCGGGGGTCGGCTTCGGTTTCAGCGACACCGGCAGGTCGGTCGGCGATGCGGCGCCACCCGGCGGAACCGTCGGCTGCGGATCAGCCTTCGGAACCGGGACCGGGTTTGCCGGGCCGCCGTCGTAACGGAACGTGCCGTCGCCGGGCGCCGCGGGCGGTGCCATCGGTTGTGTAAGCGGTGTCATTTGTTGCGGGGCCGGGCGCAGGGATTGTGTCCCCAGGTTCTGCGCCGGAGCGCTGAGCGTGACCGCGTCGGCACCGATCCCGATCGAGAACCCGAACCCGACACCGGAGCCGCCGTAGTAGTACGACGAGTACACTGGCGCGGGGTAGTAGTAGCTCGGGTAGTACGCCCGCGGCGCGTAGTAATATGCCGGACGGTAGTAGCCGAACGACGCGTACCCGCCGTAGTAGGGTCGGTAATAGTGGCTGCCGTAATACCCGCGGTACCCGTACCCGCCGCCCCACCCGTGATACCCGCCGTACCGGCGGTAGCCGTGCGTCAACTCGTTGTCTTCAGTCGCGGCGCGCTCGGTGGTCCCCTTACCGCCGAGCGTCATCGTTGTGCCGGAACCGCCCGCGGTCGGCAGGGTGTCGCGTTCGGCGGCGCTCGCGGCGCCCCCGAACGCCAACACCGCGCCGAGCGCGAGTGCGGCCTGTTTCAGATGCGGGGTCATTGTTGCGTCCCTCCGTCCGAATGGCAGGGTGTTCCGCTGGTGCCATTTCGTCGGATTGTACGCGGCTCGTGTGCCGCCCGGAAGGACAACCGGGGCGAAAAGGCTCACCCGCCCGCCTCCCGACCGCTGTGCGGGGCGAATACACTGGCGTTATGCTCACCCCCACTTCAACGTCGCTGCTCGTGGTGGACGCCCAACGGGGCTTTACCGACCTGTGCCCCGCGGAACTGCCGGTCCCGGGCGGGGCGGACATCGTCGCAGGGGTGAACGCCCTGCTCGCGCTACCGTTCGCCCGGATCGATGCGACCCAGGACTGGCACCCGGCGGACCACCGCTCGTTTCTGGGCCGGACCGACAACCTGTACCCGCCGCACTGCGTGATGAACACGCCGGGCGCGGAATTTCTTCCGGGGCTGCACACGCACCGGTTCGGTGCGGTGTGGCGCAAGGGCTACGACCACGACTTCGAGGCCTACGCGGTGACCGCGCAGCACCCGGGTTTCGCGGCGTTTCTGCGCGCCTCCGGAATCGAAACGGTTGTGGTGTGCGGCATCGCGACCAACATCTGCTGCTTCTTTTCCGCCCGCGACTTGCGACGCGCCGGTTTCGAGGTGCTGATGGTCGAGGATGCCAGCGCCGGAATCGATGTCCCTGTGGCCGGGTTGTTCCAGGCACAGGCCAGGAATGAGGGGCTGACCCTCGGCATCCGGTACGGTATCGTTGCCGACGTGTGCCGTGCGTTCGGGAAGTGATTCACGCCCCGCGGTCGACGAGTCGCGCCCGGACGCGGCCCAGCAGCATCGCGTGGTCGAACGCGAGTGCCGGCAACTCATCCAGAGCAAACCACCCCACCGCGGACGCATCGTCGGCTGCAACCGGCTTTACCGCGCCGGCTTCGATGCGTGCCAGGTACACGACGCTAACGGTCCAGCCCCGCGGGTCGCGGCCCGGGTCGCCCGCGGTGTAGAGTTGCTCCAGGTCCGCGACCGCAACGCCGGTTTCCTCCATCAGCTCCCGCCGGGCGGCATCAGCAAGCTTTTCGTTCTTTTCAACGAACCCGCCCGGCAGCGCCCACCCCCCGGCAAACGGGGCCTTTTTGCGCTGAATCAAAAGGACACGCGGCCGATTCTCGCGGGTCACGATGGCAACGTCCACGGTCAAGGCCGGGCGCGGGTAATCGTAAGTGTGCTTCGGATCGCTTTTTGTGGGCATTTCAACCTCCACACCAGACAAGACCTTACGCCGACGGTTTAGAACTGCCTTGAGTAACTTACCCGCTGCCGGCGCGTCGGCCAACCGGAGGAAATTCAGACCTACCGGTAGAATGGGAGTGTCCCCGGTGCGCCGGGGCACCAAAGGAGAGGTGCTTTGTGCAGTTGCAACAGGTTTCGGCGTTACAATTTGCGCCGGTAAAGGCCCCGGCGGTTCCGAAGTTGGTCGTGTGGGAGGCGTTCGATCCGGACGACCCGATGACGAAAGCCGCGGGCGAACTCTACGAAGAGACGCTGCCCGCGGACGAGCGCATCCCGTGGGCGTGGATCGAGCGATCGATTCGCGAACGGGTGAAGAGCAAGCCGCGGACGAACGGGTGGCACAAGCACCTGCTGCTGGCCGCCCCCGAGAACCGTCAGGATGATCCCGGTGCGCTGGCCGGATACGTGTACGGCGCGTTTCTGCCGGGGTACGGCGGGTATCTGTGTTACGTGGGGGTTGCCGAGTCGGCGCGCCGACTCGGCGTCGGGCGCCGGCTGTTCGACCACTTTTTCAAGGTGCTGAAGGTCGACGCCGGCGAGTTGGGGGAACCGCTGCCGTTCGTAATTTGGGAGAGCCACAGGCCGGAACCCGACGCGCCCGACGCTGAGTGGGAGGTCTGGGCCGCCCGCAAGCGGTTGTTCGACCGGGTCGGCGGGGCGTGGATCGACGGGGTGAACTTCCTGTCGCCGAACTTCTCCGACGACCCGGACGCAGCACCGGTGCCGCTTCAGTTGTTCTTGAAGCCGGTGGACACTCCGGAGACCGCGTTCACAGCCGAGCGGCTACGCGAAGTCGTCGGCGGGTTGCACCAGCGGGTGTACCGTAACGCTCCGGGCACGGCGCTGTACGACGGCACGCTGCCGCCGGGCTGCGAGCCGCGCCTGCGTCCGGTCGAGTAAATCGGGTGCGCGAACGCGTCGTGCAATTACAAAGAACGACTCCGGCAGAACCCTATGGGCACTCGGACCCCGCCGGAGTCGACTTCAAGAAAGCGCAAGCACAGCGACCCGTACCCCCTCGCACGAGCCGCTGCCGCTGCTAGCTCCGAACAGCGTCCCGGGAGCAAACCGGGGGCAGAGAAGTTATCGAATTGCCATGAGGGAATTTGCGGGCGCGGCTCAAGCGACTCGCGCCCTCTTGGATTTGCACCAGTCCACCCGACGCTTCTGATCACGTCACCGCAGACCCGACCGGGGCCGGCCCTAACGGAGCGGGCGGAGAACTCCGCCGAACCGTCGAAATAATTATCAAGAAATATCAATTTATAATTCGACAGATGATTCAATTGCAATCATCTCTGTTCACTCAGCCTCTCGCCCCCACCGCTCGACGACCGAGCGGCTGATCGCGTTCTACCGTTCCCGTTTTGGGGGCCAACGTGACTACTCCCTCGGTACACGCGCTGTCGGTCTTGATCGTCGAAGCCGGAACTTGAAGTGGGCGGAATCGCTACGTGGCTCGTCGCCCGCCTCGGGCGCGTTCCCGCAACAACTCGGCGAATAGGTCGGGTGGGAATCGAACCCACGGTTGCGCGCTCATCAGGCTAGGTGCCCGACGCCACAAAATGCCTTATTTCGCTTGCATTTTCAAGACTTTGCCACGAACCCGCCGTTTCCGTGCTTTCCTGAATATCCGCCGATTCCCCGGTGATTCTGGGGATGTACCGGGGGTTTCGTGGTAGGCTACCACGAAACCTCCAGGTCGTTTAACAAGAACCTGCGGGGGCACGTGTCAGATCACCTGTCCCTCCAAAACCGGCATCCACTCCGCACTGCACATCACCCCGTAGTAACGCGTGGCCGGCTCGGTGATCAGGTACACCACGGGCGCCCCGGCCTGGTCGCGCACGAGCGAGCCACGCAAACCGGTCTTCACCTTGAACCACACCCCATTCATCAGCCCGTAGGTCGCGGGCACCAGCACGGGTTCCGGCTCGATCGCGGCCCACTTTCCCTCTTCGACGGTCTCGCGCCAAGTCCAGCCCGTGGGCGGCAGCTTCCGTTCGGCCCGGTCCCGGTTTCCCCACTTCACGATGTGCAGCGCCCCGTTCCACCACACCGGCAGGAGTTGCGGCGCGGCCCGCCAGTAGAACCGCACCTCGCGTTCGCCGCGCGTGTGGATGCGGTTCTCGAGCTGGTGTTCTGCGATCAGCGTTTCGGGGAGTTCGCTCAGGTCGAGCGCGACGGCAACACACACGGCGGGCACCTTCGAGACGCACCGGCACCGTGCCGGAATGCTCCTGAATATGGCCGCATGTTCAGTATCGAACAAGAGGGGTGTATGTTCCAGTTTGTTCCGGGAACTCCCCCTATCCTGCACTTGTTACGCTGCTTGTAGCCAGTTGCTGTGACGGCTCGTGCGCGATAAAGTGGCGGTCCTGAATCCAAAAGGAGCGCCCAATGCCGAATTCCCCGCCGCCACCACCACCACCACCACCACCGCCCCCGCCAGCCCCACCTCCTTCACCACCGCCTCCGAGAGCGCCACTAACGTATCCACGGGAAGACCAGCCTTACCGCAAGAGCCGCGACGGCGATAAGTACCGAACGTGAGTGGTGCAACAATGGACCAAAACGCCGAGCTAATTCCGGAACACGAGAGGGACGCCTTGGCCGTCGCTCGCAGCGTCGTGCCCCAGGATGAGGTCCCATATGCTTGGATCGCCGACGTTGCCAAAAGCAAGTACGACGCGTTCATGAAGGCCTTTGATGACCTTGATGCGAAAGCTGGCGCTATCATCGGCTACATGGGTGGAGGCACCGGCCTCGCAACTCTCGGCACGCTTTTCACCGTGCTCAACTCGTCGGTCAGCTCGTTAGTTGTGATATTTACATTCCCCGCCATCGCGTGCAGCGGAGCAGCGTTGTGTCTCGCAGCTCGGGCTCGCTGCACTAAGAAAGTTTTCCCCCCCCCGACTGCTGGAAGTCTGATCGAAGTCGCGAACCAATTCCATGGAGACAAACACGCTGCTGAAAAGCTGAAAGCGATCATGGCAACTCAATGGGAATTGTGCTCTGCAAGAATGCGCACAGTTGTGACTGAAAAGGCCCACGACGTGGACACCGCCACAAAGGGGTTCGTAATTGCCGTTTTCTTGTTGGTGCTGCCCCTTCTTGGAGCATTGTTTTATCCCAAAGATGACGCAATAAAAACACAAGATTCAAATATATATATAAAAGAAATGCCTGCTTCAAAAGCGCCATGAACGCTGGCTTGGTGAATGAAAGTCTATTGCGCACTGAAGCACATCGCCGCTGTCATAGGATCAGACGCGAGTACCCGGCGGATACCTCCCGCGACCGCGTCAGCCGGTGCGAATGCCCGCTACTGATGTGGGCGCGGTTCCGGCCTCTGCCCGACCGGCTGGGCACAAGGTGCGAGCCAGCCGGTCCCTTCAACTTCTACCCTCCGGCTCTCACCGCCACCTCGATCGGTCGCGGTAGCGGCAGCGTAACGGTCAACTCCACCAACTGGACCGGCCGGCTGTAGTCGGTGCCCCCTCCGGTGAGGTACTTGTATTCGTCGTTGAGTGCTAGCGGGTTGCTCCCCGCAACGAACTCCCCTCGGTCGTTCACCAGAAGCCAAACAGAGAGCTTGCAGGTCGGCTGCTCGGTCGGCGGCGTGTCCTTGACTTTCGCCTGGGCGAGTTCCCGCTTCGGGCGCGACGAGCCGAACCAGTTGCGGACGGAGCTGAGAAGTTTCACGGGCGTGTTCCTGTAAGGGTTAGGCCGCGGGCGGTTCCGCCGGCGGGAGTAGTTTCGGTTCGGTCGTTTGAGCCCCGGGGAGGGCGCGACCCGCTGCCGCGGCAAGCCGGGCCTGAACGGCGGGCGTCTGCTTCTCGGTGGCGCGGAACGGCAGGCGGAAGCCGGGGGTGGCTCGCATGTCGGCCAGCAGGAGCGTCACGTATTGAGCCGCGATCTCGTTCGCGTTCGGCCAGCGCTGGTGAAACAGGTAGCTGTTTCGGACCGCGAGCGCCCACGCCCAGGTATCACGCCACAACGTGAGGTTGTGGGGCCGCATTCCGTATCCCTTCAGGGTTCTGCGGACACTCGTGAGCAGCCGTTTCGAGGGGCTCCCCGGAAGGTAGCGGTCGTCCGCGGTGGTCATTTGGCACCTACCTTCGCGTTAATCACCACCTGGCGGAGCAGAGCAGCCCGGCCGCGAAACCGAGCGGCTTCGGCGGTCGCCTCGTGCTGGTTCGCCTTCCTCACCTTCGCGGCCAACTGGTCGAGGATCTCCGCCCGCCCGTCGAGCCACGCCGCCGTTTCTTCGAGTTCCTGAATCAGGTCGTTCACGTCAGCTCTCCGAAATGGCCCCGGATCGTTCGGGGCCGGGTTGGGGAAGCAACTCAGAGCTGTTTCGCCTTCAGCAGCTCGAAGATGGCAGAGACGTGTTTGCAGTGGTGGTGCGAGTAGAAGCCGCGGCACTCGCACCGCATCGACCGGTCGCTACCCACGTGAACGGAGTAGTGGTCTTCGGTCGCGTCCGTGCCCGGGGTCTTTTTGAGGAGCATAAACCCCCGCCCCTCATCGCATGGGAATTCGTCCACGTCGTAAACCGCGAACGACTTGGTGCCGCTAATCGTGAGTGTCCCGGCCCGGTGGCCGTACTCCTCACCCGCGGGCGTCCAGATGATCGAGCCGTGCTTCTCGGATTTGGTCGGTTCCAGCAATTCGGTGTAGACTGTCATGGCCTTGCTCCTGCGTAATCAGGGGTTTGGAAGTGGGCCGGAGATGGTTGCCGCCATCTCCGGCCCGCGTCGTTCTCACTTCGACTTCGGCCACCCATCAGGCCCCAGGTCCCGGTCACCCGGCCGCCGGATGGGCGGGCTCACCGGCGGCCTGTCCGCGTAGGGGTAGCCCGCCCCAATGTGCTTCAGCTCGTATTGCCGAGCGTCCCAGCACTGCTGGGCGTAGTTGCAGCGGTCGCAGAGCGGCGGGTCGATCCCGGGGCCGGGATCGGCGGGCACCACGGTTCGCGGCTCCTCGCCCGCGACCATCGTGGTCCACGTCGAACCGGCCCGGCCGCAGCACTCGCACACACCGTCAGGGGTCATTTTTCGCACGGGTGATCTCCGGTTCGGGGAAAGGGCCGGTCAACTGCGACCGGCCCGGTTTTTAGCTCAGAAGCCGTGTGTGATTCCCTTCGTGCTGCAACCATCGTTGACGAAGTTGGAGATGTCGTTGTCCCGCAACCAGTCGCACGCGACCCGAGCAGGGAAGAGGTCGTAACCGTTCCCGTTTCCACCCGGGCAGGTAACCACAACCTTCTGCTGGTCGGGCACCTGGCGACCGAATGCCGCGAACCCCGGCGGCAGATCCGCCCCGCGGAAGATCACCAGGAGGTTCTTTTCGTCGTGTATCACTTGCAGGTAGACCGTCTTCATTTCCGTGCCCCGTGTTGTGCGTCCGTCGTCTCGACACGGAAATAATAGACTAGTCATTTATCTACGTCAACCCCGACTAGTCTTTTTTCTCCGCGCGGTGTAGACTGCCTGCGGAAGTAACCTCTGAGGGGTGCGGATGCCGAGTCGCGAGGGGTACGTTCAAGTGGGCGTGCAGTTGCCGCCCGCGCTCAAAGTTGCCGCCGACGAGAAGCGGGGAGAGACTACGCTGACGCAGTATGTGTGCGAGCTGATCGCGCGAGACACGGGCACCGAGTACGAACCACCGAAGAAAGGCGCGCCGGCCGGAACGCCACGCAAGACGCCGCCGGGACCGAAACCGGGTAACGCAAAGAAGCCCACTGCTAAACGGAGTCGCAAGACATGATCGCCCTACTCTGCCTCTGCGCTCAGCCTGCCCCGCCGCCGACGGTGCAGTTCGACCACATCACCGTAGCCGACGCCCGGCCGTTGAGTGGCGCGACGGTGCGCATCGAGTTCCGGCCGGACCGCCCGGAGCACACTTGGCCGATCGGGGGCGAGGAGCGCACCGTCACCGGCCCGGCCGAGCTGGACGACGGCCAGGAACGGACGGTGGTACTGCGGGGCAACCGGCTCGGCGACCTGCGCACGGGGAAGCGGATACGGGCTGTCGGCGTGCTGCGGGTGATCGACCACCCGGCCGCGGCGGTGAATGGCGTGCTGGTGCCGGAGTGGACGGAGATCCGATTTGAGGAGCGGTGAGCTACGAGGCTTGTTTCTGGCTGGCAGGCGCGAGAAGAGCCTGCATTACCATTAATAAGACGATCGACTGCGAATGGGGCCGTTTATGCTGTGACGCAAAGGAGCAACCGGCAAGCCGCCTACCCGAGAGCTTTACCTGGTAGGGACTGCAACGGAAATTTTGCGTGTATTCAACCAAACATGGCGCACGGTGATGGCGGGGGCAATGGTGCTGGTCAGCGGGTAGATGAAGCCGCGATCATGGACGGTGATATAAGTGACCTGAGACAAATCGGTTGAATTGCAATCTGGACAAGCTATAGGATTTCCAGTCGCTTTGATTGTTGCCTTGCGTTTGTTAAAGGCCGCCTTTAGTTTCTTAGAGATGGCGTAGGTGGGATCGGCATAGCCGATCATAAGAGCCTGCGGTAGTGCCCAAGCGTAATGACCGTTTACAAATCTGAGCAGGCCTTTGTCGCAGTAATCCCTGCCTGCTGGGTGGTCAACGTCTACGGGTTTACATTCCACGAAAAGCCCGTCGTTGGACGCAACGCTAACTGTTCCGTTTCTTTTGATGGAAACGTGAATATCAGGCATGTCATCAAGGTGTGTTCCATCGTAAGACTCAAACTTGGCTTCACGGGTGATACTGAACTGTTCGGAGGTGAAACCTGGCACTTCCGAACCATCTAGAATCCGGTTTACCAAACACGTACGCAACTCGCGAGTAATGCGATCCTCGTTAGCGTTCGTGATGTCGAAATCGCCGTCGGGATGATTCACAATCTCCTGCCATGCCGCAACAACCGCCCTCTCAATCAAGAGGAGGGTCGCTTTGGGATAGGGTTGATGGGGCAGTGAGACGGGCCCTTTAGTATAAAAGCCAATCCGCATGATTTAACCGGTGATTGCGTCTAAGTGCAAACGAATAATGTCACCAGCAAGCAACCTAGCGCGAGATATTGTCCAGTACCGAAAGTGGTTAAAGATGCCAACGACGAGGCCAGAGCTTTCGGTGTGTATAATTTGAGTCGCGCCAGTCTCATCCGCGATCTGAAGAATCTCTTCCATTAGCCGGTACCCCCCATTCAAGATCAGGTCAAGGTTTGCAGCGTTGCTAGCCTTGGTCGTGAGAAACAATACATCGAACGGGGAGGAGAACTTGCCTTTCTCGGCCGGCGATTTGACTTGATGAATGTGGAGCGTCCCAAACGCCGGTGTAACAATGGGCGAAATAGCCTTTGCTAAATACGCAATAAACGTAGCGCGTTCAGCTTCAGTAGCTGGCCTACACGCACGTTCACGGGATCTTTCGTATGGAAGCGCTACCGCCAGTGTGTCGCGAATAACTTGGAGATCATAGTCGCGCAATTGATACAGCTTGGCAAAAAATGTATCAACATCGTCCCATGGTATCGCCGAGTTGCTTTCCAGCGACTCAGACAGACGCATTAATTCATTGCGATCAGTCGGTGTCAGATTTTCCAGCGGCGGAATCGGACAATGTTCTAGGTCGGCCTTCCGCGAGCGACGGCGTTCGGCTCCGAATTCAGGACTCGTGGCCAGGAGATAATAGAGCCAAATGTCGCTATGCACGAACAGGTGGAGATAGCGAGCAAGCAGTTCCCCATCCGGATGTCCGGCAGCAGAGTAGCCGTTGAAAACTTCGCTGTAGGCTACTTTGTCAAAGCAGAGGAGCGCGCGCCCAACCTCCCGGCTCTCTCCCGGCGATTGCCGGATGAGCGCCAGTGGCGGGTCGTAAATGGTTGGCTTGCGAGGCCGCCACACTAGATCGCGGGTAAACTCACGAAGTCCTGCAGTGTCAACCTTGAACTGAAATAGGTCAGTAGACGTGAGGTTTGGCCGTCCCTTTAGGAAGGAACAATCGCTGAGCCCATCCTGCTTCTCCGCTAATTGATAGCCTTTCCCACTGCGATTCTTGCCGACAACCCGCCTCCAATACTTGGCGAGCGGCTCGCCCACCGCCTTCAACTTCTCGATTACCTCTACATCGAGCATAGTGCCAATCGAAAGCGTCTTCCAAATCCATGGCTTCTTAGTCGCAAGCGCTGTGTCGATCGGCCGGGTGGACTCCGAGTCGATTCGAAACTGGCCCGCTTTGTTTAGCGCCAGGTCGAGCGGAAGCGTCACGAAGTATGTGTGATGGCCTTGTGGAGGCCGCTCGTTGGTGGCGAAAAGCAGCATCCAAGGTTGATTCATCTTCGGCCAAACCAGCGTGTCTGCCAGATTGGTCCCGTTAATAATTCCGTCCACACGAAGCAGGCGGAATATCATCGCCCGTGCCGCGGCTGGGTTTTTCGCCGACTTTAGCAGCAGACGGGCAGGCAAAGCCATACCAATCCGCCCTCCCGGCTTGCACCACTCAATTGAGCGTAGCAAGAATGGCAGGTCCGGATTGTTGTCCGGGAGGACTACTTCTACACTATTATCGTCACCTACTCGTTTTATTATAGATTCGTAAGCGCCCGCCAACCTCTTGCCCATGTTCTTATCGAGGCTAGTCCACGGAGGATTGCTGACAACTATGTCAAATTTACCGTCAAAATTCTTGCCGACGTGTGCACCAAGGCTGCCGAGGGCTTGGGAATCTGTCGATACACCGTCCTCCCGCACGTTATGGAGAACGCGGCCTCGGAGGTTCTTGAACTTCAATTTGTCCGGTGGCTGCGGTTCCGGGTCTAGCTCGACGGCCGTGAGATACAGGCTCAACGCCGCTAATTTGAGCGCAGCCTCGCTGATATCCAAGCCAACGAGTTGCTTCTCGAGAATCTCCCTGATGACAGCCGTATCTGGCCGTTTCTTATCTGCGGCTGCCCTCCACCGCTCGAGATAGAGGCGACGGAACGAAAGAACCAAAAAAACTCCGGCGCCACATGCTGGATCAAGAATCCGGCAGGCCTCAATGTTTGTGATACCTTCCAGCATCTCATTCAGCAACGTCACCGCGATGTTTCGCGGGGTGTACCGCTGGCTGGTCTTCTTAGCCTCTCTCGGCGTCCACTCCCAACACAGCGCCTCGTAAACTTGGCTCAGTAGACCGACGGGGATGTGGGCAAAATCGAATTCTTGCCACTCCCACTTGAGCATCGGCTGATAGCTGTTACCACGTGGCTGGTGCCCTCTGACCACTGCCGACAAATGCCGGAAGACGTCACCACTGGTGACTGTCGCAATACGCTCGAAGAAAGTGGCGTTGCCCCCGTCGGTGAGTGGCAGGAAATCCCCGTTAAAAGTTTTGTCTAACCACGCACAAGTGTTCGCCGAATTCTCTGCGTCTCGAAAACACTCCGTCCAATCTAGCGCCTTAGGGGCGATCTTCGAGAACGAATAGTTGTCTAAAACCCCGCGATCTCGCAAAAATCGAAAAAACAGCGCCCGTCCGACGAGCGATATCGCATCCGGCCGAAGGCTTTCATTCCTGGCGATCTTGCTTGCGGTGTGCTTTATAAGGTTAAACAACCGGCCAAACACAGCATCGCCTGCCCCGAAGTCTTCGCCCTCAGCCATTCCAAACGCGAGCCGGGAGAATAGGGACCGGCCCTCTGTCGAACCCGGTGTATATTCGACCCAGTTCGGCGTTTTGTCAGTTAGGGAGACTGGCGCGACGGTAATCTTGCCGAGATCGATCCGAGCGAGATAAACTCGCTCCCCGCGGCAGGCGAGTTGACGGAAAATAATCGGGATTTCGTCCGGCTCGTCATGGAACAGGTTATTTTTCGGTGATTGCTGCCCAAGCCGTTGCTCATCAACGAAATACAGGACGGGCCGGCCCTGATACTCGGCGACACCGTCAGGTGAAGGCCGGTTCTTGCGGCGAAGCGAATTTAGGGTGAGGTAGTCTTGAAGATCAGGGGAAGGAACTTGCTGTCCGAAAATGCGGACATTGTCCTCGGCTACTCCGTAGCCGAGCAGTTCGTCGCGCAATTGATTTGCTGACCGGGACGGCATGGGGTTAATGTGGTTAAGACATTCATTAGCGACTGCCGGCAACGATAGTCAGGCATCCGGCCACTCCGGATCACTCGCTGGGCGCGCAGTATCTCTCGCATGTGATTTTGCACAGCGCCCCGTTGGAAGTCCAGGTGGTTCCGGCTTTTCCGTGAAAGAGCGGACGTACTCAGGCCATCCCGCCGGCACAGATTGCCGCGTATTACGGCGGCGCGAAAGATAGATAGGGTCGAATCGCTGAAAATCACAGGCAGTAACGGCCGGACCGCTGGCATTAATGCGTATGTTGCGCGCAGTTGTAATATTCATCACCTCCTTCTCCTCGTGCCCAGTCCTCCAGTCTGACTTTTGTTCGAGAGGTAGGGTACGAGGGTGCCAGTCAATCGGTTCCCTGGTTCCCACCTACCCCTTTGCGATTGGAGTCCCAGGTCGAATGAAACAGTCACGGTTACTGTCCTTGCGCATTCCTTCGGAATTGGGCGAGGTCTGGTAAACGAGCACCGGAACCAAGCAGATCAGTGGGTGAACACGTCGAACATCCGGAGCGCCAACGGCCAGCGGAAGAACAGCGCGGCACCAACCAGCGCGATGCCGGCAGCGCCGGCCAGGTACGCGCCGGCCACCAGGTCGCGGGGGTAAAGGGGACGGTCGAACACGGTGGAGGTCCTCGACGGGCGAAGAAGCTATCTGAGAGCCGGTGCGGGCGCCCGCACCGGGTTGAAGCGGACCACTCAGCGCGGCGTCGGGCACCGACCGTTCGAGCAACTCGGCACTGCGCCTGCCGGAATCACGTACTGCTGCGGGAACGCGTACTGCGGCACGGTCGGGCACGATCCACCCGAGCAGCTCGGCGCCGTCGATGTCCTCGACCAGGCCGCCGGCGAGCTGCTCGGCACGGGCACCGCCGCGGCACCCGGAATGCGCTCGTAAGCGCCCCGTGCGGTGCGCCGCAGCGGGAACCCCTCGCGGTCCCAGCATTCGGCTTCCACGGCCTTCGCGGGGGCCTTTTCCGGGTCCTTTGCCGGCGCCTCCTTCAGCGACTTCCCGCAGTGGGGGCAGGTCTCGCAGTCACACACGGGCGGGGTGGTCGCGCGGATCTCCCAACTCAGCGGCTTCGGCGCGGGCTTGTCCCCGGCGGGCTTCGGCGCGGGCCGGTCGATCTTCTTGGCCGCGCTGTCGATGGCGCTCTTGAGTGCCCCATCTTCGACCGGGCAGGCCATCACGGTATGAACGAACAACGTCCCATCGACGGGGTAGCCGACTACCGCGGCAGGACCGGTCACGTCGTCGAGCACGTCGGTGCGCGCCACCACCGCTCCCGGGGCCGGGTGCGGCTCTTTGCACCCCACGAACACCACCAGCGGCCGGGACTGCTCCGCGGCAACGCGGTAGCCGGTCGCGTAATCCTTCGGCGCTGCCAGCCGCGGGGCCGGTGCGATCACGGGCGCGGGGCGGCCCGCCAGAGCCAAGGCCACACGTGCCTTGCGGTCGCGGTCGGAGTCGGGTTCCGCTCCGAAAATGGAGCTGGTCAGGGTGATCAGAAGTGCGGCGCTGAGCGCCACTCGGCATACGGTTCGCATGTCCAGGTCTCCACAGTGAGGAAGCGGACCTGAACCGGCGGGGTGGATCAGACCCCGCCGGTTCTTCGTTATGCAATCACCACGCCAGCGCGAAAGTGTCTAGCGCCGGCGCGCGGTGTCGTTCTTGCGTGCGAATGATCCAGTCGATCGGGACTCGCCGCGCGGGAAACCCCTGCACATCGGAAAGGGCGAAGCTATCCCCCTGGCGGACCATCCGATCGGCCACAGCCTCATCGATCCAGAACGCGGCCCGGGGCTGATCCTCGGGCCACACCGGGCCGCCGTGGGCCGAATCGCCCCACGAGTTCAGGCAGAGCACACCGGGCCGGCTGCCATTGCGCCACGCGATGAAGCACATCGCGTGCGGCCAGGTGCCCCGCGGCGTGCAGAACCCCTGCGCATCCCGGGTGCCCACCGAGCCGTCGCGGTTGTCGAACCCCACGTCACTGCACACCACCACCGGATAGCCCTGAGCGATGGCGCGCTTCACGTCGGCGGCGCTCTTCACCAGCGCCGCGCCTTTTACCGGATGTTGTCGGGCAACCGCGCTCACCTCGGCAGGGATGCCGCGCGCGCCCCACTCGCGGGCGCGGGCCGGGCTGAACGTGGTCAGGTCCGTGGAACCGATCCGCTCCATCGGCGCGATGCCGCCCACCCGACCCACGTACTCGCACGCCCACCGCCCGAGCGACCCATCCCCGCGGATCTGGCCCTTGCCCACGTCGATGCGTGAGCCGGCATAAACCACCTCGACGCTCACCGGCTTCCACTCAAAGCTCGCGCCCTGGGCGATGGCCGTTGCCTGGACCGTGTCGCACCCGTGCTTCGTGGCGGCCCCGACGCAACAGCCCACGCTGCCTTGGTTGACGTTGGGGTATGCGGTGTCAGGCAGTTTGGCGGCCTTGCGCACCGCGCGGAATAGGAACACGTCGTCATCGCCCAGCGCGGCCCGACCGGCGGGCGTCTGCTCGAAGTGCAGCGTTTTCGTCTGATCCAGGTTCCGCTCGATCACGTCCGGATCGCGAACCCACCCGGTCGGCTTCTCGAACTCATCGAGCCGCTCGCTTGGCGCGGGCGTCGGCACCTCAACCCGCTTCTCGATCTCGCGCACACGCTCGGGCGCGACCTGCACCCCGACGCCGGTGCCTAGCACCAGCGGGAGGATGATTTTCAAGGCCAGAATTGCCAGCCGGCGGAGCCGCTCGCGGCGCTCCGGGTTCAGTTGCGCGTCATTACTCATTCGGCTACCTCGTTGGGGTGGGGCGTGCTGGTACGTTTCGTGAGCGGGGCTGCTCACTTCGCGAGGTCTTCGAGGTGAGCGGCCAGCTTCCGGAACAAGTCGGCCGCGCCCGCCCGCTGGTCGCTGGTCAACTCCCCGTCGGTGGTGGGCAAGACCGCGGCCAGCTCGACGGCCACCACCTGGCGGACCTCGCGCAGCGCCGCCTCTCCGATCAGGGCCGCCGCCGCCTCCTTGAGCTTCAGCCGCAACGCGCCGGCGGTGCTCAGGCTCGAATCACCTGCGAGCTTGGCGGCAGCTCGGTACAGGGCCGCCAGGTCGCGCGCCCACTCCCCCTTCTCCGCGCTGGTGCCGGCACCCGCGTCGAGCGCGGTTTTCAGTTTGGAGCGGAGCGGATCGACCGGGGCGGGTGGCGTCGGGGGCGTGGGTGGGGTTGGGGGCTTCGGCGCGGGGCCGTCGATCCCGAGCTTTTCCAACAGCTCGCGCTGGCGCTTCAGCTCGGCCGCGATCGAGGCGAGCGCGGCCGACTCGGCTTTATCGAGTTCGGCGCGCTGCCGCCGGATGCCGCTGACTTGTTCGGCCAACTGGTCGATCGACTGAGGGGTGGGGGGCTGGGCGAGTGCCCACGCGGGCGCGAGCAGCCCAAAGAGGGGCAGGAGACAGAATCGCATCGTGGGGGCCTCCGTGGGTACCCCCGGCCGATGTCACAGGGGCTCGGACTCCTGCACGTGGGGCTGTAACCCACGAGCGGCGAGCCACGCGACCCAATGCGTCTCGCGGTCGTACACAGCGGGATCGACCGTATACGCGGAACTGCCCGGGATCGCGGCCGTGAGCCCGCCGAGCGCCGCGACCGTCTCCGGGCCGCACGGGGCGCAGCAGCCGTAGGCGGTGAGGGCCACGTCCGACGGGCCGGGGAACGGCACGAGGGGTACGCTGAACGAGTAGGCGCCCGGGGCCGGGGGCGAGGTCAGGTAGGGCGATACGGCCGCTTCCGCGGGGGCGCGGGCGGCGGCGGGGACGATGGCGATAACGTAGGCGGCTGGCACCGCTACAGCCCTCCGAGATAGGCTTCAAGGGCCGATTTGGTTCCGGCGCTGAGCGGATCGCCGAACAGAAGAGAGAAGCCCGGCATTCGGCCCAGGTAATTATTTAAACCCGCTTCCGCACCAATATTCAAAGATGTTGCCGGATAAGGTACTCCGGTTGACCAGTTGATCGTCGCTGGCGCGCCGCCGTCCTTTGACAGCCTGGTTTGCGAAATGCCCGCATCGAACTCAGCTACAAGCGTGAATGGTGTTCCCGCCGTGAAAGTAGTTCCACTGGTTTGTGATAGTAACGTTCCCGCGCCGCCGTTTGAACCGTACAGGATCGCTATAAGCCCTATCGAGTTGGGTGGAATTCTCACATGGTGACCACGGGTAATTCCGCCGACGCTGGAAGAGCCGTAAAGGCAAGCGGTAGAAGATGCTTTGACAGAGGCATTCGCCCGCATCCCGACTGTCACAGAGCCACCCAACGGAACGGGTTCGTTCGCGTTAGCTATCAAGCAATCATCAACCCCGTCGAAACTCAGTGAGTACAGGTTGCCGCCCTCCGAATACAGCAACGGTCGAGCGGCGTCACTCGGGGCGACGAACTCGACGGCCCCTGACGGACCATAAGGCCACACGGCCACGCGCACCGGATCGAGGTGCGAGGACGCGCGAGTCGTCTTCGCCGCGTCCTGGTATAGCAGCCCGTTTGTACGCATCCACGCCGCGAGGACGGAATACGAGGCGCCGAACGCGGCGAGCGGGTTCGTGAGCCCGTCCCGCCGCCGCAACTGATTGATTGCCAAGCCCACTCCCAAACGCATCGCGCGGCCCTCACGCATAGGCGACGATGTCGCTGGCCGTTGTGCCCGTGGCGTTCACCCGGATGCCCTCGACGGGCAGCGGTTCGCCGTTCGAGCAGTTCTTGAACGTGACCGGCGCGCCGTCCTTTCGCACTACCACTACGTCGCCCGCGGTCCCGACCCGCAAGGACCGGAACGCGCGCTCGGCGTTCGCCGCGTTGCTCGGGGTGACCGCGAAGAAGTAGTCGCTCGGGTCGGACATGCTCGCGGGCATCGGCGCGGCTCTCGTCGGGGTGCGGTCAGGCTCCCCCGGCCGATGTCACGTGAGACACAATCACCCGGTCGGCGCGTCCGGCCACGGCCCCCACTTCGGCGCCTGCCCCTTCTTGACCAGCCCGCACGATTCGGTTGCGAGCGGCAGCTTCGCCTCCAGCGGGCACCCGCACGCGGCGCACGCGTCCAGCGCCCGCTCCTCGCACAGGGCGCACTCCGCCTGACGCGATTCGAGCACCTCCAGCGGCACCGTCCGGCGCCCGCCCGCCACGTGCCGCGCCATCGCCGCCGTGTAGTTCATCGCCTGGCGCCACAGCGCCGGCTTCTGTTTCACGTCCTCGGCGCACCGCGACAGAACCATCAGCCCGTGGTTGTTCCGGTCGCGGCGCGTCACCACCCAGCCCGGGTGGCGGTGGCAGAAGGTTCGCAGCGCGTGCAACACGCCCGGGGCGTCGGGCCGGTCGCCGCTCTCCCCGAACGTCTCGGTGCAGTGAACCACGATGTACTTGCCGACCCGCTCGCGGTGCCGCTCCAGCAGGGGCATGAGGGCGTCGGCGGTGTGCTCGGTGTCGATGAACAGCAGGTCCACCGGGGGCAGGTCCGCGGCCGCCGGGTCGGCGGTGCGGCCCTCGAACCGCGCGCCCAGCCAACCCCTCAACCGCGCCCATTGCGGCTTCGGCCGGGGGCACACGCTCACGAACGTGCCGTCCGCCGGCAGCCCGGCGACGAGCGCCGCGTCCGCCGGCTTCATCCACAGCGACAGCTCCGCGGCGCTCGAGCACTTCGCCGCCAGTTCCCGGAGCGTGCCAACGTGCTCGTGGAAGTCGGACGGCTTCGCGGCCGACGCCTCGGCCCACGCGGCGGGCGTCGGGTGCGCGTTCGCCTCGCACGCCGAGCACCCGGCCGGCTTCTGCGCCTTGAACTGCGTCACGTCCACGTTCGACACGGTGACCATCGGGCCGGGCCACCAGTGCCGCGCCTCGCCCCAGTGCGGGTGCCACAGGGACGCGCCGCGCGGCTCGTAGCACACGTCCCCGTGCGCCGTGAACCGGCCGGCGGTGTGGTTCACGTGGACGCTCGGGGTGCCGCTCAGCCCGGAGGGGTCGGCGGGTTCCAGGCGCGCCCAGGCGGACCGGTCGGCGCCGTGGTCCGGTTCCAACACGACGGGCTTTCCGGACTTGGCCTCGGCTTCGGCGCGGGCCAGGTTCCCGAGGAACGTGCCCCAGCGCAAGCAGAGTTGGTGCAGGGGCTCGTGTCGCTCGCGCACCCGCTGCCAGCCGGTGCCGTTGAGCCCGATGTAATCGAGGTGCGACACCACTGGCGCATTCGGGTTGGCCGCCAGGGCATCCCCAAGGCGATCGAAGTACCCGGGCGGGTACAGCACGTCGTGCTCGCAGAACGCAACGGCGTCGAATGCCGAGCCGTCCGCGATCGCAGCCGCGACGGCCTGCCGGATCTGCGCCACGATGGTGGCGTGCGACCGCCTCGACTCCCCGCGGTGCGTTGTGAAGCGATCAAACGGGGCGCCCGGGATCTCCGCCCACCCGCATGCGCTCACGGTCACGTCGTGCCGAAGCGTCTGCTCCTGAGCCTGAGCGACGGACAGCGCGCTCCGCTGGAGCAGCGCCGGCGGGGGCGTGTTGTCCGAGTACCACACCGCCAGGATGCGTTGCCGCTTCGGCTCCGGGCGCGGGCCGCCGAACGGCTGCGCCGCTTCGGACCGCTCCACCAGCCGCCCCCAGGTGTCCGCGGACAGCCCCTTGCCGAAGTGCTCGCGGATCTGCGGGACCGCGTCGATTCCCAGCTCCCGGTGACCGACCAGCAGGTTCCACACGTGGTCCTCGGTGCGAAGCGGGTACGGGGGCGGCGGGTTGTTGTGCCAGCCGGACACGTCGCGGAACTTGTGCCGCCACCGCAGGGCCGGGAGGCAACGAGCCTTCCCGCCGCGCTGTCGCACGAGCTCATGGATGTACCCCTCCTCGCCCCCGAACCCGCTGAACAGTGGGTTGAACCCGGGCCACGCCGCGCATCGCATCAGCCACAGGCCGAGCCCCATCATGGGGATCTCTTTGGCCGTATTGCCGAGCAGGATGCTGTTATCCGTGTCCCACGTGCCCCACAGCCCGCCGCCCGGGTTCGGTCGCCAGTGTGTGCTCAGCCCCCGGCCGTCGTCGTACACCAGCGGGCCGGAAATGATGTCCCGCGAGTCCGGATAACGTGCGATAAAGTCCAGCGCCGCCTGCACCGCGCCGGTCTCCAGGATCACGTGCGAATCGAGGCACATGGCCCACGGGGTGCGGGCGAACCGGAACACGGCGTCCCGGGGCTTGCTGGTGCCGGTGAGGTCCGGGCGGTGCAGGTACCGGCCGCCGACGGCCCGGGTGATCGCCTCCACCCGTGGGTCCCGCTCCTGGGTGTTGTCCACCACCAGGTATTCGACCTTCGGGTGGTTCGCGGCCAGGCCCGAGAGCACGAACCACACGTGGTCCGGCTCGCCCCGGGTCGCCATGCCGATCGTCAGCGGGCTGCTCATGTCGCTCGTCTCGTGAAGCTGGGGCCGGTCAAAACGGGCTGCTGGTGCTGAGCCCGGTGGTTACGGGCGGCGGCGGCGGCGGTGGCGGCGGTGTGGTGGTCGTGCCCGCGCCCGCGCAGGTGCCGTTGCACGACGCCAGGGACATCGGCCCCGTGACCGTGCAGCCCGCGCACTGGTTAATCGGATCGAAGGAGCACAGCGCCGCGCCCCCGGGGCACTGGCAGCAGTAGTAGTCCACCGCCGGGCCGCCCGTCGTGGTGGTCGGCGCGGGTGTGGTGGTGCTGGTGGTCGTGGTCGGCGCCGCCGTCGTGCCGCCGCCGGGGCCGCAACCGTTGGCGCACGCGACCTCGGACGGGAACTGCGACCGCAGGGTCGGGGTCTCGTAATTCTCGCACGGGTGGCCCGGTTCGTTCGTGCAGACGAACCGGACGAAACCCTGGTACCGGCACTGCCAGCAGTAGAACGGTTGCGCGGTGGTGGTCGTCGTGGTGGGCGGCCCGGCGGTGGTGGTCGGCGCGGCCGTGGTGGTGACGGGCAGCGGTACGCACGCCCCGGCCGCCTGGGCGCAGGTGCCGGACGGGGCGCCGGGCGGCACCTGGCACGAGCACCCGCCGGCGTTCCCGCACGGCCGCACCACCTTGTCCCAGCTCGTGCCGCTGTCCGAGCCCCAGATGCAGTCGCCGCACCCGGCCGGGGACGCGGTGGTCACCGCGGCGCACGGGTCGGCGGCGCCGTGGACGTAGCAGGGGGTGGCGGCCTCGTGACCACAAGAGTTCCCGGGGGCGGCCGGCGCGTCGCAGGAGCAGTTGGGCACGCGCGAGCCGGCGCAGGTGTCGCCAATCTTCTCCCAGCGGTCGCTCTCGCCCGCCACCCCCGACACCCACACCCAGCGGCACCCACCGTTGCAGAACGACGGCGGCACCACGCACGGGGTGTGTGCCGGCGCACAGGACGAGCACGCCCCGGCCGGCGGCTGACAGCCGCAGTAGCCGGCGCACCCGTTGCGCGTCTGCACCCACCCGCGGACCGGGTGACAGAACCAGTCGCACCCCTCGGTGCAGTCCGACGGGGCCGGGCACGGGCCGCCCGTCGTGGTCGCGCCGGTGCAGTTTGGGGCTTTGGCGTCGGCGGCGAGGGCGCCACACGCGGTGGTGGCGCAGGCGTCGGCGGCGGGGCACCACGTCGGGGCGAGGCAGTGGCAGTCGGTGGCGCAGGTCGAGGTGGTGCGGGTCCAGATTTTCGAGGAGGCGGAGTAGGTCCACTGGCACGCGCCGGCGCACGGGCCAGCGGTGGTGGTCGTGGTGGTGGCAGTGCCGCACCGACCGGCCCCGTTCGGCAGCGCGTACAGCTCCCATGTCAGCCCGGCGCTTCCGTCGGCCTGGCGACACAGCGCACAATCGCCCGCGGCGAAGGCGTTGCCCAGCACCGCGACGCCAGGATTTTCCGCGGTGCCGTACCGGCCGCCCACCAGCTCGACGAGCGCACCGGCGCCCTGATCCCACACCTCCACCCACTGGTAGCTCGGGGCGGCGGCCTCTGTGATGCGGACGACGAAGAACGGCGAGCTGTAGGCCCGGGGGGGCGCGTTCGGTGGCGGTGTGCGGAATCGGGCCATGCCCGGCCGATGTCACGTTGCGGCGGAGGTTGGCGCCCGTCCACTTCGCGCGCGAGCGGTGGGGCGGTTACCTTTGGTGGTTCGCCCCAACCGAGGCCCATTCATGCGCGCACTGACTTTCCCGGCGATTCTGCTCTGTGGCAT
Source organism: Gemmata obscuriglobus (assembly GCF_008065095.1). Lineage (NCBI taxonomy): Bacteria > Pseudomonadati > Planctomycetota > Planctomycetia > Gemmatales > Gemmataceae > Gemmata > Gemmata obscuriglobus. The sequence goes on from NZ_CP042911.1 coordinate 8,458,118, forward strand.
CTTCTTGTTAGCGGCGGGCGTTCCGTCCACCGCGCAGGACAAGGACAAGAAGATGCCGAACCCGAACGTCGACAAGAATTACACCGAAAAGGTGACGGTGCGGATCTTCGAGGCGGGCATTCGACCCAACGGAGCGTTGGTCGCGGAACCGGTGAAGGACGTGCGCGCGTTTCGTTACGAGAAGGATGGCGAGCTGTGGTTCTGCACGAAAGCTCACCCGGTCGCCGTGCCGAATCCGAAGACGGAAATCACGGACGAGAAGGGCAACGTCTACGTGGTTGAGAAGGTCGTCAACAACAACGACATCGGGCACAACCGGTCAAAGGTGAAGCCGAAAGCCAAGGACGCTACGCCGCCCCGACCTTAAACAAGTCCTCGAACTCGCGGACCGGAAACAATGCACTTCCGTCGGTGATAAGTGTTTCGTCGGTGATGCGCGTGTTGAGCCCGGCCCGCTGGGTTTGGTAGTAGCCCGACACGTTGCCCGTGGTCGCGGGGTCGAAGAAGTAGAATCCGAGGTGCCCAAAGGGCACGGGCTTGTGAACGAAGGTGTAAGCCAAGTCCCACGAGTAGCCGAGCCCGGTCGGGTCGGGAAGGAGCGTCTCCTCGACGCCCACCAGTTGCAGGGTCAGCGACCAGTAGCCCAGGAAGTACGTCTTGTTCACGGCCCCGAAGAAGCCACGGCTACCCTCATTTCCGATGACGCGGTTGAAAAGTGGTTTTCCCGGCCCCCAGGCATCGAACGGCAGGCGGCGCCAAACGATGCGGAACTTGCGTTGCGGCTCGATGAACCCGATTCCGTAAGGGATCGGCACGCCGGCCGGCTTGCCCGTGCCCGTGTCGGTGCTGTACACCTGCCCCGACGCGCCGCCGGGAAGCGAGATGTAAGAGGGCTCCCCCGACACCGCGCCGCCGGGCACGGCCCCGGGCTTGGTGGTGTATCGCTCCGTTTCCGACTCGGTATCTGCATCACTTTTGAAGCCGAACGGGCACATCTCGAACGTTGCTTTTAGCTCCGCGCGCCAAAACTCCGGCACGTGAACCCCAGCCTTGTACCCTGGGTTCACGTCCTCGATCGAGTCCGGGTCTTCTGGGTCTTCTGCTTCGACCGTGTTTTGCATGAACCGGAACGGCGCAATCTCGACTTTGGTACACGCCCAATTGTTGAACACCGGGTCCCGTTGCGGCATCAGCCGCGAGAGCTTGGTTACCCCGGTGTCGTCGTACAGCTTGCTGGCGCCAACCAAATGCACCGCGGCGTTGTACCGCTGATCCCAATCGCACGAGAAGCGGCGGGTGCAGTACGAGCCGTCCGGCCCGAGCATCGTCGTGATGTGGTCGTGCTCGGCCTTGATCCCGCGGCGGCGCAGGTTCATGGCGATTACTTCGGTGTCCGTGAACGCACGCAGAGAGCCGTTCGGGTTCGTGGGCAGCGTGACGGCCATATCAGAAGCTCCCCCCCTCGAACGCGCCACCGCCACCGGGCCGCGCCCCAAAATCGCCTTCCCCGGGCAGCCACACCCCGCCGCCGGCCGTGAGCGCGTCCACGGCGCGCATGAGCGTGGTCGCGATCGACTGTTGCACGCGGAGCATCTTTTGCTCGATGGGATCGCCGTTTAGCGCGGCCATCTGCACGCTTTTCCCGACCCCTTCCAGCCCGGAAATGGACGCCTTCGGACCGACGCTCAGCGCGAACGACTTCGCCACGTCGCGGAGCGCGCTCAGCACCATCGCTTGCGGGCTGCTGGGATCGGCGCCCGCGCCGCCCCGCTCGCCCTCGGCGTAGCGCAGGTCCGCGAGCCGCCGGGCCTCGTTCTCCCGGTCAACGTTCCGGGTCGTGTACCAGGGCGCGTTCGGGTCTTTCCAGTCGGCGTCTGTGAGCTTCCTGAGTTCCTCGTCGAACAGCCGGAAGTAAGCTTGGGTGTTACGTTCCGGGTCGGACACCGTGTCCCACCCGAGCCCAAACCATCTCCGATCGCCCTCCGTCGCGCGCGGGTCGGTGATGCGCTCGCCGTTGCGGTCGCGGTTGCCGAAGTTGTCCTCGACCCACTTTGCCAGATCCGCGAGCGCCGACGCCACGGTCTGCACGGCCCCGATGAACGTCACGAGCACGGGAATGCCGAGCCCGATGATCGTCGTCAGGAACCCTTCCAGGCCCGGCCCGATGGCGTTGGTGAGTACGGCCGCCGCGGACGTGAACGCGGTGGCGAGTAGCACCGTCGCCGGGAGCAGCACGGGCGCGACGGTCGCGGCGAATAACTGCACCGACTTGCCGAGGGTGCCAAACCCGCTGGTGACCGACCCGAGCGCGGCCCCCAGGACCGCCATCGGCCCGGCGACAGCAGCGAACTTGGCGAGCACGGGCGCAAACATGCTCCCGAGGCGACTGGGGGCAGGGTCAGCCGGGCCGGCCGGGGTAGGCTGTGGCGGTGCGCCGCCGGCGACACCGCTGACCGGAAGCGGTTTTGGGCCGACGACGATTACGGGTTGCGGCCGGTCGTGGATCGGCAACCAGCCGCCGTCGTTGGTATCGCGCTCGGCCTGCTGGTTGGCGAAGATAATCGCCTGGGGCAGCCCGGAGATTGCCCCGGCGAGGAGTTGCAGCGCGGCGGCAAGTGCGGGGTCGTTCACTGTTGCACCCTTTTCTCGCGTTCCTCACGCGCGGCCCGCTTGGCTTGCTCCTCGGCCCACCCCCGCGCGATGCGCTCGGGGTCCGTGATGCCGAGGTAAAAGCACCGTGTTGCGAAGAGGGCCATCTCGCCCGGCTTGCGCGGCCCCGCTGGCAGCGCCAGCTCCGGCCGTCCCTCGCCGTCGCGGTGGTGCGCAAACAGCGCTGTTAGCTGGTCGTCGGTGAGCCCGGCGAGGTAGTCGATTCGGTGGTTGAAGGGCGGGTTGGCGAGCTGGACGAGAAGAAGTCGCTTGGCAATCCGAGCGTCACCCGGACTGCCTCTAAGACTTTTGGGTCGTTGGTCGCCCTGCTCACCATGAGTGCGGCGATTTTCTTGGCCTCGAGTTCGACGAGCCGCTCGGCCAGCTCGAACGTGAGCCCCTGATCGCGGCACATGATCGTCAGCAACTTGGCCAGCCCGAGCGGTGTCATCAACCGCTTGACGACGATCTCTCCGCCCCATTCATACACGCCTGCGGCAACGTCCTGCCCGTGAAAGCGCTCGGCCCGCTCGCGGGCGGCGTCGTCCTGGTAGCGGCGGCGCGCAATGCCATCGTAGGCGAGTTGCTCGAGCCACACTTGGTACTCGCCCTGATGCGCATTTGTGGGCTTGCCGATCCGGTAGGTTTTCCCGTCGAGAACGAACTCGGTCGGGGCGTTGACGAAGTCTGCGAGTGTCACCCGATGTTCTCCGTGAACGCGCCCTGGCTCTTAACCGTGCAGTCGTACATGACGCGGCCCTTGACTTCCCCGCCGTACTTGGCCCGAAACACCTTAGCGTTTGGGAAGTGGTACGCCGGCACCACGTCGTTGAGGTTCGTGTACAACTTCAAATCTTGGAGAGCGGTGCCGGTCGCCACGCCGCTGAAGTCGCCGTCCACAATGTCGACGACGAACGTGATGTTGACTGTTGCCCCGATGACCCCACCTTCCGGCCAGTCGTAACCTTCGTCCTCGCCGGTAGTCGCGTCCAATTCCTGTAGCTCTGGGCCCACGCTCCACATCTGTGCCCCGGGCACCAGCACGGGACTCATGCCACCCATCTTGACGGCAATGTGACTGCCTGAAATTGGGGGCATGTCTCAGCTCCTCCACCGCGCGCAGGTGATCGGGTATTTGTCGTCCGCCAGTTCGCCGACGGCGGTCGCGCGCCACCAGCGCCCGGCGGTGTCGCGCAGGTAGTCGGTTTCGGCTTGCGGCACGAGGTCGCGGAGCCCATGGGAATCCACCAGCCACGTCACGGATTCGCTGGCCTCGTCGTCGCCGGGCTTCAGCGCCGCGGACAACCCGGCGATCTTGCGCGAGGGCGGCGCACCCGGCGCGGGCAATCGCTGGAACAGCGGGATGTATCGCGTTTCTCGGCTCACGTGCGTGTCTCCAAAACCTCGACGGTAAACACCTGTGTCGAGAAGTTGAACGCCTTGCTTAGCGCGCCCGGGTCGAACGGCGCCTTGCCCACGGTGGTGACGGTGTTGAAGTCGGTCACGCCCGCCCAACTGCCGACCGCCTGCAACTTTTTCCGCACCCGATCGAGCCAGTCGCGCACCGCCGGATCGTCGCCGGCCTTCTCGCCGCCGGCGGTCACGATCGTGACGGCGCAGGGGTACTTCACCAGGTCGGTTTCGGCGTCGATCTTTTCGACGGCCCCGAACTCACCCACGCTCACCACGACCTGGGGGAGCCCCTTGCGGTCGCCATCGGGTACGCTCGGCGTTTTCCGCTTGGTGACCGGCACCGCCGTTGTGAGCGGTTCACCCGCGGCCGGGCGCGTCAGCCCCAGCGCTTCGACCGCGGCTTTCGCGGCATCACCAACAGCCTCGCTGACGCTCAGTGCCACGGCCCGCTACCTCTTGATCACCACGTTCGCGGTGTACACCTGACCCATTGCGATCTGTTCCAGGTCCGTTACCACCCACACGGTTCCGCTGGCCTCAGTGATGGTGTCTTTCGCCTTCAGCGCCCACGTGACCCGGTCTGCTTTGATCACGAATCGCGTGGCATCAGAACCCACATCGCCACCGCCGCCCACGCCGAAGGGCTGACGCCGGCGACCGCGTTTCAGCGCCGGCACCGCTGCTACTGTTGTGACAGCGGTGCCGGCGTCCGCATCGGCGCGGGTGACGGTGACCGGAGCGAGCAGAGGCGCCATCAACTGCTCGAAGTCCGCGCCGATGTTTGCGAACGCTTCGGCCCACGGATCGGCCACGGTTTACCTCGCAACGCTGCGGTGCGTGAACACAGGGTTGGTTTCCGGAGCGGCCCCGGGAATCGCGCGCAGGCTCTTCTCTTGCTCCAACAGGCTCTCGTAATAGCTCTTGCGGTCTATGCTCACGCCGTCGATCGTGTAGTTCGGCAGTGGATTCGCAAGCACTTCCGCGATCTTCGCTGTCACGTCGCGGTAGGCGGCTTGCAAGTTCTGGAGCGGGGTCGGCATCGGCTCGTTCTCCTTTGCCCGGCCGATGTCACGTCAGTCCGGCAGAGCCAGCGATGCGCCGCTGAGCAGGCGGTCCCACAGTGGCGCGCGAGGCTCTTCGGCGGCCATCTTGTTCCGCATCCACATGACGGCCTGTTGCATGCGGAGCGAGGTCGCATCGTCCGGCACGGCCAGGCCATAACGTCGGCCGCCCAGGTGCGCCACCAGAACGGTGGCTTCAACGCCGTTCACGTCACGTCTGGTGGCGGTGACCTTCTCGGGCAAGGTCACTCGCGTCCCGTCCGGATGCACTAAATCACGTCCGTCAATCCGCATCGTGGTTGCCCCTCAGTCCGGCAGCTCGGTAACGACCAGGCGGACGGCCTTGCTGTCGATGTCCTCGGGATCAACCTTTTCGGCGCGCAGGTATTCCGCTTCGGCCTCCGCGCGGTCCGGTGCGAGGACATACCGTTGGGTCCGCACGCCCGAGGGGTGCCCTTCGAGGCGCAGTTTGAAGCGCTTCAGCCCGCCGCCGGCGCGGTCTGACGGTTCGCACAGTCGCGCGAGGCCCGAGGCGGGCGCGGTCTCTTCGGCCCCTTCCTCCGATTCCTTCGCCTTGCCGGCGCCCTGGCGCCCCGCTCTGCCCGGAGTTTTCCCGGTGGCTTTCGGTGGCGTCGGGGCTTTGCTCTCGGTCTGGCTGCCGCCGGCCGCGAGCGCTGCCGCGGCGGCCTGAAGTTCGCTGGTCTGGCTCTCGGCCATGATCGTTGCCCTTTGTGGTCAGGGTGTCAGACAGGGGCCGCCCGGCGCGCGAGCGGTCGCGCTGTCACGCGGTGCATTTCACCATCTTGCGCGGCTGGACGGTGCTGAACGTGCTGCGCTTGGACACCTTGCTCTGGAAGATGATGTCCTGATCGAACTCGAGTTGGCTGCCGGCGCCCATCGTGGTGACCGTCAGCGGCCAGTTCTCGATCTGCTCGAACGCGGCGCCGATGTCGCCGATGAACCAGGTGGTGTCGGAGCCGGACACGGCCCGGAACAACTGGCTGCTCATCGCCTGGATCTGGCCGACGATATCCCCGGTCGGGTTGGGGATCTCCGCGGAGGCCGGGTTGCCCGAGGTCGCGAACCCGGGCGCGGTGCGGCGCACCATGCCCTTGAGGGCGAACGGCACGGTGAAGGCCAGCGCCGGGGGAACGCAGATGTGCTTCACGGTCACGTTCTGCGGCTCGCCGGTGGCGGGGTCGAGCATCTCCACAAGGCACTGCCACGCGGCCTGAACGTCGGTGTAATCGACGAGCGCGTTGGACGCGACGAGGTTATCCCAGGAGTGGAGCCCGCTGTTGTCGCCGTAGGTCGGCAACGGGCCGTAGTTGCGCCAGCGGTAGCGATACTGGTTCTTCGGGGTCTCCCCCGCGTCCACGATGCAGGTGATGGCGCGCTTCTCGTCGCTCACGCCCTGCCACTCGCCCAGCGAGTCGAGCTTGGTCATGAACTCGCCGGTCTGGTCGAAGAACACGGCTTCCTTCGTCGCCCGCGCGACCATCCCGCGCTTGCGGGTTTCGGGCGTGTCGGTCCAGTCCTCGCCGACGCCCACTTCCGGGTACGGCTTCCCCTCCTCGACCACATCGCTTTCGTCGCCCACGTGGGTAACGCCCGGGATGCGCTCGAACTTGAACTTACTCGGACGGGTCGGAATGGCGTTCACGAACACGCGGGCAGGCACATCGTAAGCGGCGAGCACGCGCTCGTAGGCGAACTGCTGGGTGATGTTGAGGAATGCGGTGGTGCTGTTCGCGCCCGCGGACTCCTCGACTCGCGCGGCACGTAGCACCCCGTGCGCGCGCTCGGCGCAGTCGCCCAGGTTCTGGCGGCAGTGGCGGAAGTTGTTCCACCCGAAGCACTCGACGAACAGGTCGCCGAGGTCCAGGTCATCCGTGCGGATCGCGCCCCCGCGGAGCGAGGCCCGCAGCCCGGCCTCCGTTTCCGCCGGGTGGCGTTTGTACGATTCAACCAACTTGGCGGTGTTCATTGCGTCGGTCCCGGGTGGTCTGTGGTGGGGGCGTTGTTCGGGGTCGGGTGTTAGCGCGCCTGCCAGCAGCCGATGTAATCGACCAGCGTGGTTTCGAGGCTCGTGCTGCCGTTCTTGCCGCCCACGAACAGGTTGACGTTCGCGATCGCGGTGAGCAGCAACTGGTGGCGGATCGGCTGACCGGTCGCGGCCGAAATCATGAGCCGGCCGTCGATCGTGGGAACGCAGGTCGCGTAGTTGCCGAACGCGTCGAGGATCTCGATGCCGAGCTGCTGGTAACTCGCCCCGCCGGCCGCTTCGACGCTCTGGCTGACGGTCACGTCGGTCCCGTTGCGGGTGACGAACCGCCACACGTTTTCCCCGTCCACCTTGTAAATCGCGATCACCGCGCCACTGGCGCGCATCCCACCGCCGTTGTCGACGATCAGGTCCGCCGCCGGCGACGAGGCCAGGCCGAACGCGACGTTGGCCGCCGCAGTGTTCGCCTCGGTGAACTGGATCAGCGCTTCGGCGTACAGCGGTTTGTTGGCCGCCGGCTTGAACAAGGCGTTGGTGGTGGCGAGGTACGCTTCGTCGTTGTCGGCTACGCTTCCGTCGGAGTTGGTGAGCGTGGCGATCCCGCCGACGCCGGCGGCGGCGATCGACCCGGCGTCGGTGAGGACGGCTGTCCAGAGGTGCGGACTGATGTACCAGGGGAAGTCATCGTAGACCCCGTGCAGGTCCTTCGCTTCCTTCAGGACTTGGGCCATGCGAACGATGTTCATGGTCGCGGTCTCGTGTGGACGGGTTAAGTGGACGGGCAACGGGCGGCGGGCTCAGCCGATCAGGCGATCCACGCCGCGAACTCTTTCGGGTCCGACGGGGGCGCCCCCTCGGTGGCCTTCTTCGGCGGCGTGATGGCCTCGGTGGTGATGCGCCCCCGGCCCGCGCTGCTCGGCCGCTCGGGAACGTCGGCCGGGGCACCACTCGCTTTCTTGAGCCGCTCGGCAACGGCTTTACGCCGCTCTTTTGGAGCCGCTGCGATCGTGTCCAGGTCGGCGCGATCGGGCCGGTAACCGATCGAATCACACACGTCCAGCGCCTCGCTGATCGCGTTGCTCGCGGGCCGCCGGCTCTCCGGCGTGGTGTCGTCGCCGTCGTCGCCGCCCCCGGTTTCCGGGTCGCCGTCCTTATTCGGGGTGCCGTCCGTGTTCACCTTGGCGTGCGCGGCGAACATCTCTTTCAGCTTGCCGAGCACCTCTTTGGCTTTCGCCGGGTCGTCGAGACCCTGCTGAACCAGGCCCATGCACGCCTGATTAAAGGCCGCGGTGATGCCCTCGCTCGGGTCCGCATCCCCCGCAGGCTCGTCGACCGGTGAATCCATCAGGCCGCCCATCGCCGCGTCGTCCTCGGCGACCAGTAGCAGCTTGCGCGCGGCCCGCTGGCGCGACTCGACGAGTCGCCCGCGGAGTCGATCGATTACGGCCCGGAGCGTCGTCTTCACGGCGGTTCCCTCGAATAAGCCTTTGGTGGTGGCAGGTTGAGCGACGAGATCGATCGACTCGACGGAGCGGATGGCCTCGACCATTTCGCGCCCGCCGGTGCCGGGCCGGGTGTCACAGAGCGCGACGTGGCTGAAGCCGAAGAGCGCGGGGTTGCGCTCGGCGGCCTCCATGACGCGCTCGTACATCGGATGCGATTTGAGGAGGTTCAAGGTGCCGCGCGGGCGGCCGTCGGGTCCGGGGCGGACGTTGGTGAACCACCCGAGCCGGCGCTCAACAGTGCTCTCGCGGCTGTGGTCACAGTTGACGGGCCGGCCCTCGTACTTCGCGCAGTCGCGCTTCAGCACGGCAACGGGGTAATCGCGCCCGTTGGCGCTGCTGGTGCCGCAGATGAGCACGCCGTCAATGGTGCCCGCGGTGCGGTTCGGCTTGGCGCCGCGGAGTGGCTCCGCGGTCCACTCGCGCACGAGTTGTTGGGTGGTGGCCGCTTCCGCGACGCGCTTTTTCTTCGCCATGCCCCGGCCGATGTCACGCGGCCGGGGTTGCGTTGCTCTGGAGGTGTTTCAGCAGCTCGGCCAGTTGCTCGGGATCGTCCGCCATCGCCTGAAGGCGCTCCGCGGTCGCGTCGTCGCCCTCGTCGCGGGCCTGAAGGATGGCGGCGGTGAGTACGTCGTTCATCGGTGTTTCGGTCTCCTACGCGAGCCGCGCGTTCGCCTGCTCGTCGGGCGTTTGCGGGCTGTGCGGTGGTTTGTGCTGTTTGTTCAACTCAACTTCCCTCAGCGCGTCAGTGATCCAGGCGGCCTTCTCAGCCTCACTCGCCGGGGCGTCGGGTGAGGTTGTCGAGCGTGCTTCGGATCGCTTTCTTTGCGTTTTCGAGCGTTTCGGCGCGGGCACGGTCCTTCTCCTTTTTGGTCTTGGCTTTCTTCATCTGCACGGCGCCGGCGTCGAGCGCATCGGAGATCGCACCCTTGCGGTTCGCCAGCAGGTCGTATGTGTTACTGTGCGACTCCAACTCCTGAGCGCGGCGCCTGTTCTCGTCGGTGTTGAGCGAGTTGCCCGCGTCGGCTACGCGACCGGCCCGGCGCGTGCTGGCGACGGCGCGGAAGTCGTTCAGCTCCTGGGCGAGGGCGCTGCGCACGTGTCCGGCCAGCTCGGCGCGCTCGACGAAGGTATCGTCCTCGCTCTCCTCGTCACCCCACAGCGTGCTGTTGACGGTGGTGACGGCGGGCACGGCCGCCATCTGTCGGGCCAGTTCTTCGACGGTCCGGTTCGACAGGTCCTTGCCGCTCTCTTCTCGCTTGTCGAGCAGCTTGAACAGCTTCTCTTGCCGGTCCGGGTTGTCGAGGTGCTTTGCTACGGCCAGAGCCTTTTCCGGTTCCAGCGTGCCGCGTGCAACGCGATCAAACGCCTTGTCGTTGAGCTTGGTCATGGTGGCCGCATCCTCGGCCAGCTTGCCTTTCAGGCTCACCCCGTGCTTCTCCAAATCGGCCGGGCTGACCCCCATGTCCCGCATGAACTTCGCCGCATCAACGGCGGTGCCGCGGCCCTCCGCGATGTTGATCAACGCCCCTTTCGCGCGAGCTTCGCGCGCGTCCTTGGCTTGGAGGTAACGCACAGCCAGATCCGGGTGACCGGTGCGCGCCGCGAGCTCGTGCCGGTGGTGGCCGTTGACGATGTACGTTTCTCCGTCCGCCGGATCGCGCCACACGCTGACCACCCCCGCGAACTCGGGGTTGAACGATTTCACCCCTTCAAGTTCCTTCGTCACGCCGGCCGGGTTGTTGGTGTTCAGCTTGAACTGAAAACGTCCCGGGTCCACCTTCAGTTCGTGGGTCGGCACAGTCCGCACCTCGCCGGGCTTCGGCGGCGCGTTCGCCGGTGCGGCCGGAGCGGTCTGCGCGCCCTGCTGGCGGACGTGCTCGACCAGTCGGCTTGCGAGCGCGGCTTTGCTGCCGCCGATCTTCTGCCGGAACTCCAGGTTGAGCGCCCGCAGGTCTTCTTTCGACAACCCGGCCGCGTGGTCAGCCAGCGCTTTGACGTCTGCCGCGCTCAGGCTCGACGGATCGGCCAGCGCGCGCGAAACGACGTGATCCGCGCCGCGCTGCTGTGGCTGAGTGTTTTGAGCCACTCCCGCCCTCACCCAGCGCTTCACCTGATTGCCGTTGCGATCGGTGATGGTCATCAGCGTGAGACCGGCCCGGGCCTCGGTGCTGAGCAGCGCGTACAGCGCCTCACTCACCCACTCGTGACCTTCCGCGGTGCGGCCGATGTGCTCGCTTGCGACCGATTCTTGATGACCGGTCTTCACGAGCCCCTTGATTGCGAGCTGCCGATCCGGCCCGCGCACCGGCTGACGCACCACTACCACCGCGTCACCGGTCCAGGCCGATGCGCCGTCAGCGGTGTGGTATAGCGCCCCGTCAAACTTCGTCGTCTGGCCGGCCTCCGGTCCCTCGAACGTGCCACCGAACCAGCGGATCACGTTCGCCAGATGCTCGGCGACTTCGGGCTTGCCGTCTTTGATCGCGTCGCGGTGAACGGCTGCAAGGCGCTCGACGGTCGCGTGCCGCCGAGCTTCGGGCGAGAGCGGGACCTGCTCGCCCGGCACGTTCCACGCGGCCGTTTCAAGGTAATCCCGCACGTCCTGTGTGGGCGCGGCCTCGGCAAGATGGTTCAGGTACTGTTTGTCAGCAGTGGGATGCTTTTTCAGCACCGCAGCGCTCGGTGCGCGGCTCGTGTTGCCGGTGTCCTTCTGGGGCGCCGGCGCGGGTACAACGTGGCCTTTCTTCAAAGTGAACCAGCGCCCGGAATCACCTTGCCAGGTCTCCCCCTCGCTCTTGGCCTCGGTGGCGATCTCGCTTTGCTCGGCCAGCGCGGACCGCAACCCTTGCTCGACGGTCGCGGCATCCGGTGTGGGCGCCTGCACCCCGAGCTGCTCGTGCAGGTGCGCGAGCAGCTCGGCGATAATCTCCGCCCACTCGTTCACGCCGTCGGTCTCGACGGCTTCCGCCCGACCGCGCACCTGACCCGCCGCCCACGCGCCGGCCTTCACGATCAGTTTCGACGCGATCGAAGCCACCAGATGCCCGGAGATCCCCACGCCGATCGTGTCGGCGAGGTTGGCACTGACAAAGTCGGCGTTGCGCGGGTTCGCGGTGCCGCTCGATGTGTTGGGGTTGTACCCCAACTTCCCGAGATCGCTGGGCGTGTCGAAGATGTCCGCCAAGAGGCTACCGAGCGCCGCGGTCTTGGGGGAGTTCGCGACCTTGACCGCCCAGATGTACGTTTTCGCCGCGGCGGTCAGAGCGACGTCTTTCGCCTTCGCCACCACAGACGCCGCCGGCCGCTCCGCTTCCGGCAGCGCGGCAACGGCCTGGTCGATGCCGCCCGTGATGTCGGCGCGGTCCTGGTCGGGCACCTGCTCGACGGTGCCATCTGCGCTGGGCTTCGTGCCCGCATCCGAGTTGCCCGCCTGGGGTTGGGCGACCTGCTTCCCGTCCACGTAATGCCGCTTCCGCCCCGCGGCGTCGGTGATGTCGCCGGTGAACTTCTCGCGCAGGATCTGCTCACCGAAGATGTCCGTCGGGTTTGGGCTGCTCCCATCCCCGCCGGCGCTGCCCGGCGGTGTCGAGGTCGGATCGGTGGGCGCGGGAGGTGCGCCCGGGGGAGGCGAGGCCGGAGGTAGTCCCCCGCCGCCCTGGTCTGGGAACTTGGCCTGCCACTCCGCGATGTCCTTTGCCACCTGATCGGGCTCGGCACCCGTCGATCGCATGAATTCGAGCGGGCTGGCGCACTTCTGCTGGTACAGCGAAAGGAACGTCCGCGCCTTCTTCTCCTCGTCCGCGATCACCACCGGGCCGGCAGTGGCGACCGGTTTGACGCGCTTCGAGGTTCCCCGCGCTAACCGGCCCGAGCGCTCGCAGAACTCGAGTACGCGCGTCGCCACCCGGCACGCGAACGCCTTCACCCGTTCCTGCCGCCCCTGTGTCAGCCGCACGAACGGCGACCCCGTTACCAGCACGCTGGCGAAGCTCGCGTCCCCTTCGCCGCTGAAGTAGCTCGGGCACCCCCAGCGGAACCCGACGCCCTTCAACACCAACCGCTCAACGGTCTCGAACCCGGCCGTACCGCTCGACACCGGCCCCGGTTTCACCTCGCGCCCGCCCTCGGTGCGCACGACGGTTCCCGCCTCGTAACCCGTCACACTGGTCGATGAGCCGGGGTTGCCCGCGGGCTTAACGCGGCTGTAGTCCTCGCCCATCCGAACCGAGTTGATGACCTGATCGAGAGTCGCGTTGGGGTACTGCTCCCACCACGCGATGGCTGCTTGCACCCGGGCCACGTGGGCCATGTTGTCGAGCAGCCCCAGCACCTTCCGCAACTGCTCGCCCACCGGGAAGAAATCGGACAGCCCCCGCTTCACCGTGCGGTCCACGTTGGCCTTCATCCGCACGTACTCGGACGACGCCACCTGCCGCCCCCGTGACACGTTGGCCGGATCGCAGAGCCAGAGGCCTTCTTCGCGCTCGTCGTCGCCCTCGGCGGTGATCACTCCCCACCCGAACGGGTCCAGCGTGCTGTGACCGTCGGGGGTGCGGATCAACTCCGGCTCGATGTGACGCACATAGGGCAGCCCGTCCGATGTGTCGTCGCCCACAAAGAACCGCAGCGTCGTTTCACCCTCCACGATGAGCCGCCGCCGACATTCCTCCTCGCGATCCTCTTCACCTTGCCCCCACTCTGCGAACTCGCACCACTCCTCCCACAGCGCGAGGCACGCTTTCGCCACCGCTTCGGCCTGCGCGTCGCCCCGCCGGCGCGGCACGAACGCCAGTTGCATCGAGCCGACGAAGTTGGAGATGTGGTCGCGGAACCCGAGCGCGAGGTGATTGCGGATGCACAGGTCACGGGCCAGCGCCACATGCTGCCGCCACTCGTCTTCGTTCAGGTACGAGAGGGGCGCTTTGGTGCGGTCCTGGGTGCGCTGCGCCGGGCGGTTCACACGCCACGAGCCGTAGCCGGGGAAGCCATCGCCGGCGTCCAGCCAGTCTTGAGGCGAGAGTAGGTTGTCGAGTGACAGGAGGGTTTCTTCGAGCCGCCGCACCTTGGCCGCGTGCTCACGCTTCAACTGCGCGAGCGATGCCGACTCGACGGCCGGAGCGCCGGGGAAGTGATCGGATACGCTCAGCGTGATGGCGGCAGGGTACATGCCCGGCCGATGTCACTCACGCCGGCAGCTCGAACGTGACGCCGGGCCAACGGCGCTGAAAGAGCAAGCGGTTCAAAAAGCAGTTCATTTTCCAGTACGTGTCGGGCGGATCGGCAACGTCGATGTCGTCGTCGCAAAAGTTCACCCACCGATCGGCAATCAGGAACGAATCAAGCGGGGGCGGGGCCGGGTTCACGATGTGCGTCACGGTGTCCATGCTCAATAGCGCCGTCAGGCGAACGCGCGCGACCGGGTGGCTCGCGCGGGCCTCGTCGCCGTAATTGAACCACGCGCCGGGCGAACAGACGACCTCGTCGACAAAGCCGCGGCGCCAAACCACCTCGTCGGGCCACCGCCACACCTCGCGCGGCCACAGGTCTCGTTCGCGCGCGAACAGCGCGGGCAGATCGCCCGACACGTCACCACGGGCAACCGCCGCGATCCGGCACTGCACGCGAACGAACTCCGCCCGCCGCTCGTCCCCGTGCTGCGCGAGCCAGTCGGCGTACACGAGCCGCGGCGTGTCCTCGTCGGGCTGCGCGATGATGGCGGCGAGCAGGGCCGTTTCGTCGGAGGTGACCGGCGCGGGCACGAGGCCCGTGCCGTTGCAGACGTGGCATTCGAGGGAGAACGGTAGGGTTGGCGTGTGCAACCGCCCGCCCTCACATGGGCGCCCCATGTGCGGCCCGACCGCCGTGCAGGCGACCATGAGCCCGCTGCCCGGTGTACCGGTCACGTTCCGCCTCCCACCAGCTCCTGGAGCCGAATCACTGCCGTCGCCAGCGCGTCGGGGCCGTCGTCGTGGTCGCCGTTGAACAGGTCGCGCAACTGGTCGACCAGCATCCGGCCCCCGACGGTGTTCCGAACGCGCAACTGGCCGCGGCGCAGGTAATCGTTGAGCACGCGGATGCGCGTCTCCTTCTTGATGACCTGTGTGCGTTCGGTGTAGGTGAGCATGACCGGGCGGCCAGCCTCGCGCCGCTCACGCAGGATCTGCTCCGCGGTCGGCCGAAACAAGCCCATCGTGTTATTCACCTCGGCGACCAGTTCCAGCGGCCCCCAGCTCGCGGCGAGGTCGATGGCGCGCTCCACCCAGCCCGGCTCGCGGCGCATCTCGCAGTCCACGTACAGCAGCCCGAACCGGGACAACCCGAGTTGCACGTGAGCCTGAAAGTCGCTCTTGTCCGAGTTGCCCTTCGACGGGTCGAGGGACTGGAGTTTCAGAACGATGTCCGTGGGCCACTGCTCGAACCAAAGGTCCGTGCGGTCGAACAGCTCCGCGGGCCACTCGGCCCCCTCGATCGTGCCCGGAACGCCTTGGTACTCCGTCTCGAAGCCGGACGCCCCGATCGTCGCGCGCAGCAACATCAGCTCGACCAGCGGCCAGCGCTGCGGCCAGTACACGCGCGCCCCCCGGTCCATCGCCGCCTTGCGTGCGGCGTAGTACGCCCGGGCGGTCTCTTCGCGGTTGGGGTCGGCGAGGTTCGATGCAAGGCGCGCGAACTCCGACCAGCTTTCCATGTCATCGGGCCAGCGGTGAACGGCTCGGAACGTCCGGCCGGTCCACCCGGGCAGTTGCCCGATGCGCACCGCGACGGCCTCACGATGGAGCGCGCTGCCGACCGCCAAGAAGTTCGTTCGCTCGTCGCCCGCGGGCATCACCTCACGCGTCGCCCACTGCCACGCGCGGGCGCGCTTCACGGGGCTGGTCACGTCCTCGTTGTTCTGAATGTCGTCGAAAATGATGAGGCTCGGTCGGTTGCTCCGGTTGCGGCGCCCGCGCACCTTCTTGCCGGAGCCGAGGGCCTCGATCAGCGACCCGTTGCGGAGCCTCAAACGCGACTCCTTCCACTCCGGGCCGGTGCCCGTTGCTGTGGGGTAAGCCGCGCGAAGCAGGTCGTTCTCTTCCAGTTCCTTGCGGATGTGGCCCAACAACAGATCGGCTTGGTCGCTCGAATCGGACAGGATGAGCGTATAGGGCTCCCACTTCTCCAGGGCCGCGCGGAGCGGATAGGCTAGCGTGTTCCAGGTGCTCTTCGCCCCCCCACGGGGCGCAATGTAGCTCAACCGCGAACCGCGCCGCGTGTGCAGGCCGTCCAGGTCGCGCTCGAAATCGGCATGGAAATCGGCCGGGGGGAACCGACCGAAGTATTCCGGCAGAAACTGGCGGTTCCACGCACCGGGGCTAAGTGTCCCGGCCTCCCACTGCCGCAGCGCGGCGACGAGGTCCGCGACGGCGTCAGGTGGAAGGGCCGACAATTGCTCGTCGAGCTGCTGCGAGGACAGCGCGCTTATCGGCGTCGGTGAGCTTCGACGTGTCGATTTTGGGCCGGTCCTGGTGCGGGCCATCTTCTTTGAGCAACCCAAAGTGCTTCGAGAGGATTTCGAGCGCCCGCAACTTGTCCCAGCGCTTCACCTTCACCGTCCGGACGATGTTGACCTTCAAGCGCGCCCGCTTCAACTCGCCACCGTGGGCCTGCGGCTCGCGGCTTTCTTCCGGCTCTGAGTCGTCGGCCGCGAACTCCTCCTCGGTCTCGACCGCCGCAACGGTGGCGTCCGTTGCCTCGTCCCATTCGGTCGGCGGCTTGAAGGTGCCGTCGTCGCGGTACAGCGACTTGTTGCGCTGGAACGCGATCAGGCCAAGCTCTCGGATGACGCGCTGAGGGGTGATGCCGTCCGCCGCGGCCGCGGCATCGAACAGTTCGGCCACCCTCTTCGAGATGTCATCATTTGCTAGCAAACGTGGGGCATTCGCACGCGCCGCCGCACGGCTCGCTTTCGGGTACGCGTCCTGATAAGCATCGGTCGCGTTGAACTTCCGCGCGATGTACCGGACACAAAACAACTCTTGCTGTGCTGTGAGGGCCATTTCGTTACTCCGTTGCGGCCTCCGCTTCGAGGTCCGCCAGGACCGCCAGCAACGAATCCATTAGCGGCCAGGAGTCGCCGCTAAGCGGCACCCCGTGACGGGACGCGATCCGTTCCAGGCGTGCGCGGTGGGGGCTGCGCAACAGATCCGGTAGCACGCCCGTCGGCTGCGGCGGAGCCGTTTTCGACGGCCGCTTCATGCACACGAGCCGGCGCATCGACTGCTCGAACGCCTTCAGCGTCCGGTCGAGCGGGGCAAGTGAACACCCCTGTTCAGCGGACATGTCTGTCGCCTTTGCCAGATCCTGAATCACCCGCGTCTGGCTTACACCTTCGGCGCGGGCAATGTCCCGCGTGCTGGCTCCGGCGGCGCGGGCGGTAACGACGCGTTGCAGCCGCCGGGCGCGCGAGGCTTCCTGCTCCTCGCGTGTGAGCTGCCGCCGGTCCACGTTGAGCGCCAAGCACTCCGCACGGGCCTGCTCGTCGGTGAGTGTGCCGCGGTGCTGAACCGGCAGGTCCAGCCCCATTTCGGCCGCGATGGTGATGCGGTTCGCCCCGTCAATGACGCACCGTTCACCCCAAACGGGGCTGTCGTACGTCACCACCCGCACCAGCACTTTCTTGTGCTGGCCGATGGACACGCGTAGTTCCGCGGCCTCGCGCTCGGTGAGGGGCCGGATCAGGTCCGCGAAGGGCAACTGATAAAGCAGCCCGCAGGCGCGGACAATGGGCAACGAGTGAGCCATTGGCTTCCGGTTCGTACAGGGGAGGTTAGTGCCCGTTTGACGGGGCTGGCTTCACTTTGGTTCGTCGTCCGGCGGTGGGGTGCCGGTTGCCTTCAATGACCAGGAAATCGCCGCTGCCGCTCATCAGGGCCGTTGCCGCTGCCTCGGTCGGAGCGTCGCCCACCCGCTCCCAGCGGGCTCGCTTCACGTGGAGCTTCCGCCAGAGCACAAACACCGGGGTGGTCACAGCGGTGGTCACAGCGATTTTTTCGCTATGGACACTCGGAACCCTTTGTTTTCTAGCCTTGGTCATAGCGGTCACAGCGGTCATAGGCTTTTAGAAGAAAGAGCTAAACACTTCCGTGGTCCGGTGCTCTCGGTCACCTCAGCCGAGACGACCGAGACGGCAGGCGGGCGGCGCCGTGTGTTCTCGGGGATAAGGAACGCTGCGCCCGCTGTGACCGCTGTGACCACCCCTTGCACCGCAAGCACTTGCGGTGTCCATAGCGAAAAAATCGCTGTGACCGGGGAGCCGGTTCGGTGTGACCACTACGGTGGAACGTCCTGATCGGGACTCCACCCGGACGAGTCCCGGCGCTTCCGGTCGTACTCACCAAGCAAGATGTCCGGCCGGCCCCCCTCGCCCCAGGACACGCCGGCGTACACCTGCTCGCGGTCCCGGCCGACCCGCTTCCGGACTTTGGTGACGCCCTTGAACACCTTCCGCAGCTCGACGCCGAAGTTCGCGTCGTTGAGCGAGAGGAACTTGCGGGCGCGGCACCACTCCACGTAAGCGGCGTACACCTCAGTGGTCCGAACCGTCTTGTCCGCGTCCGCGAGCTGGAGATGATCCTCCAGAAACTGCCGATGCGGGTTGCAGATCTCCCGGTGCTCAGCCTTCGCCGTCTCGCCAACCTTGGACGACGAAAACCCGCCCTGCTGGTACAGCCGGTGCAGCCCCGCGAGCGCCCAATTCAGCACGCCGGGCAGCTCGCCGGACGCGATCCACCAACCGGGGTCGCTCATCCCGTGAACCTTCTCGCCGTCGGTGATCACAGTCGTGAACGGCACCAACTGGTAACGCCGCCAAACGCCCTCCGACCGGTCCGCGAACCGCGGCAGGGTGTTCGTCGAGAGGAGCAGCCGGGCCGTGGGCCGGGCCGAAATCGGGGCCTTGTTCTTCCGGTCGAAGCTCATCAGGTCCGCGCCGACGAAGCTCTTCAACTTCGCCTCCGCGACCTTGTCCAGTTCCCCGACCTCGGCCACCGCATTGACCAGCTTCCCGAGCGTGACGCCGAGCGCGAACCGCTCGCCGAACTCCTCCAGCGGCACCGACGCGTAGTTGTGGTCACCGATCAGCGCCCGAAGGACCGCCAGGAACGTGCTCTTCCCGTTCGACCCCTCGCCGGTCAAAACGAAGAACTGCTGGAATCGGGTGTCGAACCGGAGCAGGTAACCGGCGATCTCCTGCAGAATCAGTTGCCGCTCGCGGTCCCCGTCAGTGACGCGCTCAAGGAACGAATCGAACCGCGGGCACTTCGCGGAAGCGTCAAAGGCAACCGGGATCGCGGCCGGCGTGAAGTACAGCGGGGTGGCGGGCACGAGTGTCGGGGCGCCGCTGGCGAGCAGCTCGGCCACGTCGAGCAGCCCGTTGGCGCACGCGATGTACTCGCGCTGCTCGGCGGCCGGACGCACGCGCGGAATCCGGTTCGGCCGGGGCGGATCGGCCGACAGCATCGCCGGCCAAGTGGTGTCAGCTTCGAGGTGAACCATCGACGCCGCGGCCGTCACCGCGTTGCTGATCTTCCGCGTGTCGAGCTTCGGCACCGCGGGCCGGGCGCCCTGCCGGCCGCCGTGCTCCCAAGCCGCGACCGCGACCAGGTGCGCCGCCTCGCACTCGGCCCGCAGGATGTTCCAGCCGCGAAGATCGAAGTCGTTGTCCGCAACGGTGACGTACTTGCCCGCCCGCCATTCCCACCACTCGCCGCGGTGGTAAATGGCGGTCGGCAAGTCGCCCTGTCGGGGCACGAGCAGCCGCCCGAGCCGGTGCGGGTCCATGAACTCCTCGTGAACCGGTTCCTCGTCGCCCTCGCCGGCGGCCGCCCCGCCCTCCGGAGGGGCGGGGGAATCCGGTCCACCGACGACAGGGGCGGCCGGGCGCACGCGGCGCGGGGCATACCCCTCGTCGCGGAGCCGCTCGGCCAGGCGGGCGAAGTCGCCCCCAAACTCCAAATGGCAGCGGAGCCAGCTCGGGTTGAGCCCCTGGTTAAACGGGATGCCGGCCGCGTCGGTGAAGCCGTAAAAGAGCGGCACACCCGACACGACCATGATGTTGCCGCTCTTGTCGCCACCCTTGCCCGGACGGCGAAAGTCCCAGCGGGCACCCCGGCGCCCCGCATCGACCCAACCGTTTCTCTCCAGCATGTCCGCAACCGACCGCTCGGTAGCAGCCGCGTTGAACGCCGCAAACACGTCCGGACCCGAAGCACCTCCCGCGGCAACGGCGGTGCGGGTCACGCGGGCGGCACGAGGCGCCGGGGCGGGCCGGAGTTGCGGCGCCTGCGGGACTTCGAGCGCGTCCGGCGGGATCAGGTCCGTCGGGTCGCCGGTGAGCGAAAGCACGTGATCGACCGCCCGGGCACCGTCGAGCCAGTTCGAGCCGTCATACACCCGCGGCCAGAAATTGCGCTTGTGGTGCCGGCCCACCAGCCGGAGCCAGTTCCCGTACTTGGTGCTCTCGTTGATCTCGGTTTGCTTGGGGAACGTCTCCGGCATCTTGCCGAAGCCGAACTGCGCGTAGTCGCGGACGAGCCAGCGCCCGAACGCGAACAGCGAGCTCCCGGCCACCGGATCGGCGAACAGGGCGAGCAGGTGATACCCGCCGGAGCCGTTGGATTCCGCGAGCACCGGGCGGAACCGCAACTCGACGAGTTGCGCGTAAACGGACAGAGCGAACCGCTCGTTCGCGGCCGGGTCGCACGGCTGACCGGGGTGCGCGTCGATGTCCACCCCGACCCATTTGCCGGTTCCGTCCGGCCCGATCGCGTGCAGCCCCATCACGTGCGGGGTGTCGATCGCACCGAAGTGACGGACGAGCCGGGCGTGATCAACGAACCCGGCCTGCGCCCCTCGGCTCGGCCGCGTCGTCCGCTTCACCTCGCCGTCGTCGCCGATGTAACACCCGCCGCACCGGTCCGTGCGGTTCACGATGCGGAGCATCGCCCACCGGGCCAGGTCGTCGGCCCGCTGGCGCCACGCGGTCGCGTCGCTGCTTACCGTTTCGGTCACCACCGGCCGCCCTCGCCCACGTGCCCCACGTCCGGCCCACCGCCGCCCCCGTCACGCGTCGCCCGCGAGGTATCCCGGCACCTCCGCCAGCCCCAGCGCGTCCGCCACGCGCTGCCGACCGATCGCCACGTACGGCGCCTCGCACTCGATCGCCAGGCACCGCCGCCCTTCGAGCGCGGCCGCAACGGCAGACGTGAACGAGCCGGCGAACGGGTCCAGCACAAGCCCGCTCGCCGGCGCGATCTTCACCAACTCGCGCAGCAACTCGGTCGGCTTACCGGTCAAGTGGTGCTTATCGGCCTGCTTCACGCCGACCGAGTAGAAGCCCGGTAGCGGTGCGCCTTCGAGCGGCCGCGGCCCTTTCGTGCCCCACACCAGATACTCACACGATGACGTGAACCGCCCCTGTGTCGGCCTCGCGCCCGGCTTGTGCCACGGAACGATGCCGCGGTAGACCCACCCACCCGCCTGGATGGCGTCCACGGTCACGGGAAGCTGGCGCCAGTCGGCGAACACGCCGCAAATGGTTCCGGGCCGGGCCGCCCGTAAGCACTGAGCGAGCCACAGCGCCGACCAGTACCCGTAGGCGCGCTGGTCGCGGGTGTCGCCGGCAAACGCCGGGTACTCGCGCCTGGTGCCGGTCTGCTGGTACTTCTTGCGGACGCCGCTGATCTTGTCCCCGCGGGTGAACCCGCCGCTCGAATACGGCGGGTCCGCGAGGACCAAATCGAACGCCTCGCTCGGCAGGTCCACCAGTACCGCCAGCGACTCGCCCTGAACGATCCGCACCGGTTCGGCCGCCGTTGGCAACTCGATCTTCATGCCGTCCCCTGGTTCGCGTCAGTCGGGCGTGTCCGCCGCACCCGAGCCACAAGCAGATTGCACGCGGCCCCGCGGGCGGCCTCACGCCGCTCCGGTATCTCGATCGCGCGGGGAACACGGGTGGTAAGCGAGTGGGGTCACTTGGAAGCGACCGCCCGCCTCTTGCGTCGGTGCCGCAGTGCCCTGACGGCATGGGGATGAACGGATTGCGGCGTCACGTACGCAACGCTCTTCTCGCCAGTCGTTGAGCCCTCGCGGGCCTGAAGCATCTTGGTGGCGCCCGAGAGCATCAGCGACACCCACGACTGGCCGCGCCCCAGGTGCTCGGCCACGTCGTAGGTGCGGCCGTGCAAATCGGCGCGCAAGAGGTACGCGCGGAGTGCCTCCCCGTAGGCGGCGGGTACTCGGGTGCTGTACACCAGCACGGTATCCTCGCTCTCCACCTCCCAGCCCACCGGCAACTCGTCAGCCGGCAGCGTGTCGGCCACGGTCAGGTCACGCCAGTCGGCGGAACCCGAGGCCGGGGCGCTCGCATGCACCACGCTCGGCGCCCGGCCTTCGTTCCGGAGTCGCCGCGGAATGCCCATGCCGCGACCGAGTTCGGTGCGGGCCATGTCGATCACGCGGCCGGTTGCGATCTGACGCGCCCACGATTCCCAGGTGCCCGATTCCGGCCGGTACGACGCCGCCGCCTCGCACAGGGCGTACAGCGCCTCGGCCCGGTACTCCTCGACCAGCCCCGGGCACTTCCGGGCCATGCGGTTCGCCACCGACAACGCCAGCGCGATGCTTTCCGGCGCGCCGGCCAGATCCCGTTGCTCCGGCGTCAACGGGGGGCGTGTGTTCTGCGGCCATCCCATATTCACCCTCCTCAGATCCTGCGAACCAACGAGAAGACAACGAACGACCGCGGCACTTCGGGGAACTTCCCGGGCCTTAAGTGAACCGAACTCCAGATGTGGAGCGGCTCGAGCACCTTGTCCGGGATGAGCCTCCCGATCCGCGCCTCGGCGAGCGTGCCGGCGGTGAGCCGGTAGCCGTCGCGGACGTGCTCGGCGAGGACGCACCCGGCCGGGAACTTGCCGTCCTTGTCCCACTGCTCGAACAGCGATAGGACCGGCTCGCCCGGGGGCAGCTCGACGAACTTCCGAAGCGGCTCGCCCTGCGGCCGGCCGCGCGGTGGGGGCGTGTTCTCGTCGAAGTCGTCGGCCGGCTTCGGCGGGGGAGCGGTGACCGGCGCGGGTGCGGACGCCCGACCCGGGGGCGGGTCGTCGATGCCCGCGAGCAGGTCCGGAACGAACTGGCCGACCGACTTCGAGACGGGCGGCGGGGTCGCACCGGCGGGCACCCGCTCGGCGCAGGTGCGTTTGTGCTTCCCCCCTTTGGTCCGGCACACGTCGCCGGACGAAGAGCCGCACTTTGGGCACGAGATCAGGATGGGGTCACTCATTTCGCACCGGCCCTCCGCTCTTGTTCTTCGCGCTCCAATTCCGCACGCGCCGCGGCGAACTCCTGATCAGTGGGCCACCGCCGACCCGTCACCTTCGCGCAGATCCGCTTGAGGTGCGCGAAGCCGCGGTCCACCACACCGAGCCCCGCCGCATCCCCCGCGAACTCCCGCCGCATCAGGTCGTACCAGTCGAACAGCAGCCGGGGGAACAGCACCGCCGCGCTCTCCGCGCTCGGCTCCGGCCCGTCGTCCACCGGGTCAAGCCCGAGGTGCTTGCGCGCCAGCTCCCGCCACACGGACGGCACCTGATCGCTCCCCGCCAGCCACACCACGTAATCGGGCGGGCACTCCGCGAGCGTCTCGCCCTGGTGCTTGCCGAACGACAGCCGGGGCGCGGGGCGCGTCATGCGTCGTACCCCAGCCGGGCCGGAGCAACGGCCCGCGGCCGCAGGTCCGCCACGACATCACAGAACACCGTGCCCGCGAGCCGTCCCGCGGTCTCGGCCGTGCGGATGCGAGACACCCGCCTGACCGAGTGAACCGCGATTGCGCCGGGATTGTCCCCGCCGCGAACCGCCCGCCAAGCCGCATCGGTGTCCGGCGGCTCGCTCGCCGATAGCGTCACGGCAAAGAAGGTGAACGTGTGCTGCGTCCGGAACTCGATTGCGGTGATCTCCCAGAGCGCCTTCCGCGACTGTGCGTCGGGCGCGGGTAGTGCGGCAACGGTCAGCATCATTCGCCCCTCCGGTACTTGGCCGACGGCTCGGCTTGGCCGATTTCGATGCCCGACGAGTACACGTCGTCGAGCCAGTCGCACAGCTCGGCGGGGCTGCTGGCGATGAACATCACCTCGCCCGCGAGCCCCGGCGATTTGCAGCCCGGTGCGAAGTACGCCACGGGGCACTTGCGACCGACGTAGATGCCCGCTGCCAGGTACGCCACCGGCTCCGCTCCGTACACGAGGACAACGGCGTCGATCCGGGTGACCACCCCGAGCGGCACCGGGGTCATGCCGAGCCGGCGGATTTGCCGCTCGGCGGACTGGTCGGCGCGGTGGTCACGCCCGTTTGGCAGCAGGAGCACGTTCACGCGCGGCCCTCACGCGTGCGCTGTTGGAGTCGCACCCGGAACCGTTCGAGCACCGCGTCCGCTCGCGACCCGCCCGACGGCTTCGCGAGCGCCGCACGGGCGCACACGCCGATTCGTTCCTTGGCCCGCGGCTTGGCTGACTTGATGCCCATCACGTACCCCCTTTGACTCTCTTGGGTCGAACCGGCACGGGCTTCCCCGTCCGGCCCACGTAAGCGGCCTGACTCAACAGGTCCGCGTGCGTGTTCTGCTCGCGCGGCACCCACACCGCTTTCCACCGGCACCCGAGCGTTGTCAGGTACTCCAGGCACCGGTCCCGGCACTCGCGTAGGCGCTCGTCCCGGCACTCCCAATCGCCCGTGAGCTGGTTAATCACGAGTTGGGAGTCACCGAGGATCGTGATCCCGTCCGGCCTGATCCCGAGCGCGACCAGCGCGCCGATTCCTTTCCCGCACGCCACCCACTCGGCGAAGTTGTTGGTCATCCGGGCGCCGGCCCCGATCACCCCGCACCCCGCGAGTGATTCGAGCGGCGCGTCGAGCCCCTGGGCGATCCACCCGAAGCACGCGACGCCCCCGGGGTTGAACGGCTCACACAGACCGTCGAAGAAAATCGTGATCACCCGCCGGCCTCCCGCTCCTGTTGCAACTGCTTCTTCCGCCGCCGCCACGTCCGCGACCGCTCCCGCTTCGCGCGCCCCTCCTCGACCAATTGCACGAGCAGGCTGGAAATCGTGTGCTCGCCCTGGAACCGGGTGCGGCTCTTCGCAACTTGCTCCTCAAGCCACGCGAGCAACTCACGCGGACAGCGGAACGTCACCCGGGGGCTACCCTCGCTCGGCATTGGGCGTTCTCCGGCGGGGGTGTCAGACACCCCCGCGTATCTCAGGTGCCCAACGCGATCGTCAGGAGGAACGTGGCGGAAGCGGTGGCGGCCGCCGCGACGAGCGCGATGAGCATCGCGTCGAGCAGGGGCGCGGGCCGCACAAACATCACCGGCCCGCACTCACCGCATTGGAGGTTCGCGCTCACGAGCCCGCGGACGTGGAGCAGCTCCCCAAACTCATCACGGCACTTGGCACACATCACACGGCTCCGGGGAACGTGGGTACGTAGCAGCCCCACGGCGTTCACGCCGCCAGAGGCAACTCGGACTTATCGCAGTGGATTCATGCCCCACCCGGGGAGCGCTGCCGCGCTCATCAGCCGCGCTCGACCCGGGCAGGTGCTCTCACACCTTCGCGAACTCGGCGCGAAGTGCTTTCATGGCTCGATCCGCCGCACTGTTTCGCGCGGCGGGAGTACGTGCGGCAGGTTGCTCGACTCCGGCGGATGCGGTCTCGAAGAACCTGGCGATCGCTTCCTTACTGGTCACCCGGCGGCCGCCGATGCGGGCAGTCTCCAGCTTGACGCGGTCGCCGCTCATGAGCAGGCCGGTGTCAGCCCACCCGTAAATCGTCTTCGGTGACGGCCTCTTCCCGCCGATCGCGGGGCACGCCGCGGCGGCTTCGGCAAAGGTCAGCACTGACTCAGTGAGTACACGCGGCATGGGCGTCATGGGTCACTCCCCCGCCGGAACGGGGGCACCAGCGAACGACTCCGCTCGCTTCGCTAGTTCCTCGGACGCGAGTCGTTTAGCTGGTTCAAGAAAGTGCATGTCGAGATAGACAGCAACGCTCACGCCCGCGCCGAACGCGGCAGCTCCAACGGCGTCCGCAAAGGCACGCGAGGAACTCACGGTCGTGACTTTAGGGCGATCAGGGGGTGCCGCTTGAGTCGCGTGCGTCTGCTTTACGGTGTGGCTCGCCATCAACCCCTCCGCTTCAGCTATGTCATATACACATATATGCCATAGCTGAATTCCGGTCAATATACGCCGTAGCAAAATGTGCGGATTGTAGACGCGAAGATTGAGAGGCGGTACAGTCACAATCTTGGCCCTGGCGCGGGTGCGCCGGGAAGGGTGCCTATGAGTGCGGTAAATACGATGGCGAAGGGAAAGAACAGTGGCGGCAAGCCCACGCCGCCGCCACCCGACCAGCAATCCTCGCGAGCGCCAGAGGGCGCCGGCGAGGCAGAAGAAAAGAAGGCGTACACCACTCTGCGGGTGCTGATTCCTGACGCGGAAGATATCGCCGAACTCGCAGACCGCCTCGGTATGAATGTCGCCGAGACTTACAAAAAGCACGCTCGCCCTATTGTAAGAAAGTTGCTTATCGATTTGGCTAAGAAGCGGCTGAAAGAGTTGGAGGAACGGCCAGATGATGAGTGACGGCCACAAGCCTGACCGTCATGCCATGCGGAACCTGTTTGCGGCCGAGATTAGCAGGCGCGAGCTGGCGTTTCTTCTTCTGGGATGCGAGTCAACCCGTGCGGCACGTCTATGACCTCGATTAGCTGCCGGTCCCGACCGCGCACGGTCAGGCAGAACGCATCCTCGCTGGTGGGGTCGAAGTCGCACAAGTTCTCGGTACTCTCCGCCAAGACCTCTGCGCGCCCGTCTGGGGCCGTGTAGATCAGCTGAAGGAGTCCCCCTTCAGGTACGGCGACGTTGCCACCTCTGCTGGTAGATCCTTTCACCGCGCCTTCTCCGAAAGCCGTGCCTCGCGCACCAATCTGTTGCCGGTCTCCCGGGATGCGGTCGAACACGAGACCTGAGCACTGCGCGTCCATGCGGTGTATCCTCGATCCACACATAGCACCGACCCAAAGACCCCCACAGGAAATTATTGACTGATTTCCGTGCGCGTTAGTTCACAAAACCTGACTTTTTGTTCACTGCGCATGTGGTGCCTTTGGGAACGCAAAACACCCCCGCACTCCGAGAATTATGCCTGGAGTGTGGGGGTGTCGAAAGGCTGGAGGGCACAAAGGCGCTGACGATTTTGACGATTCCGCGGGGCGCGCTGTAAATTCCGCGGGTTCTGCCGGATGCGCTGCGCTACTCAGCCTATCTTGCGCGCGATTGCTGAAGCGAGCTCTAGGTTGCGTTCCGCGTACACCTGAGTGACGTCGGCTTTTGAGTGGCCGAGCAGTACCTGGGCGGCCTCCAACCCGAAGATTCTCCGGATCTCGGTGCCGTAAGTGTGCCGCAGTTGGTTCGGGTGCCAGTGTGGCACACCGGCCTTTATGCACGCCGCACGCACCGACTTTCCGTAGGTGTGTCGGGTGTAGATCTCCGGCGTCTTGTGCTTCAGCTCCGCAGGCTTCTTCTTCCGGCTCTCTTGCGACGGCTGCACCTTCGTTTTGCGTTTCGCGCGCAGGGCAGCATACCGCTCAGCTTTGGCCCGCACGGGACTGAATACCACGTCGTCCGGTTGCAGTTTGTCGAGGATCGGCCCGAGGATTTCGGCGGCTTCCGGCCCAAAGAGGATTGTTCTGGTGGCCCCCTTGTAATCGGTCTTATGCCGCGGCGGCCGGTACACCCACGGCAGCGCAGTGCGATCGACCTGGCCGGCGCGCATCCGTTGCACGTCCTGGGGCCGGCACCCACTCAACCGCTGCACGAGAGCCATCGCGCGCACCGTCGGATTGAGGAACGGCAGGGCCGCCCCGACGTGCAAATCGAGAACAGGGCCGACGGGCTCGGACTCGCGTACTTTGGTGCGCCCGAGTTCAAGGCCAGCGACTGTGGTGAGCGCGGTGTACGTCGTGATCGGCACAAGTTCCTCAGATGCGGCCCACTTGAACACACGCCGCACGCGGTTCGCGCGTGCGTTGATAGTGCCGCGACACAGATCCAATTCCGGACTCATCCACTTTTTGCGCACCGCCTTCAGCGCGAGCGGGCCGAACTCGACGGCTGGCTTGTGGCCGTACAGCTCGAGAACCTCCGCCAGCGACTCCTTCAGCCACCGGATTTCGCTGGTCGGGTTCCCGTCGCGGTCACGGTAGTGCTCTTTAGCGTGCCCCCAGAATGCAAGCACCATTTCGGCTACCGTCAGCGAGCGGGGAGACTTGGTCGTGGGAGCGGCTGCCACGGCCGGGGCCTGCGCCGCCAGTTCCGCCAGGACGCGTTCGTATTCCTTTTTCGATTCCGCGGAGCCGTATGGTCCGAGGTAAACGTCTCGCCCGGCAACGCGAACACGGGCCTGTCCTGACGGTTTGTGGAGGAGGTACTTCGGAACGGGGTTTCGTGGGCGCGCCATTCGTGACCTCGGGTTTCGTGGTAGCTTACCACGAAACTAGACAAATCACGACGGTACTACAAGTTCAGAAGTGACGGAAATCGACAGGGAAACCAAGCATTCGGCGAATAGGTCGGGTGGGAATCGAACCCACGGTTGCGCGCTCATCAGACGCGTGCCTTACCACTTGGCTACCGACCTGTGTATCTCAACCGCATGTCACGAACACTCACGGCCCGCTGGGTCTTCCCCGTGAGCGGCCCGCCGCTCGCGAACGGCACCGTCACAGTGACCGGCGACCGTATTAGCGCGGTGCTCACCCGCGGCGAGCGCTCCGCCGACGAGGACCTCGGAAACGTTGCGCTCGTCCCCGGTCTGGTGAACCCGCACACGCACCTCGACCTGAGCGGCGCGCGCGGGCTGATCCCGCCGACCGATCCCGACCACTTCACCGACTGGCTGAAGGGGGTGATCGCGTACCGGCGCACGCGAAGCACCGAACAAACGCAAGCGGACATTCGCGCCGGTTTGGCCGAGTGCCTGAAACACGGCACCACCCTCGTCGGCGACATCGCGAGCGAGGGCGCGAGCTGGGACGCACTCGCACAAGCGCCGACGCGGGCGGTTGTGTTCCGCGAACTCATCGGGCTCTCGGGCTCGCGCTTCACGGAAGCGCACGCCGCCCTCAATCGGTGGCGGAAGGATCACGTCACGCCGGCCACCTGCCGGGCGGCGGCCAGCCCGCACGCGGCTTACAGCGTGAGCGGCCCGCTCATCCGTCTCGTTGCCCACCAAGGGTGGACCATGACGGTTCACCTCGCGGAATCACCCGCCGAGATGGAACTGCTCGAGCACCACTCCGGCCCGTTCCGCGACTTCCTGGCGTCCATGAACCTTTGGGAGCCGGGGCAGCTCGCCGATTCGCTCCGGTTCATCCTGTGGCGGACGCGGCGCGCGCCGCACGTCCTGTTCGCACACGGGAACTACTTGCCGCCGGACACCCGGCTCCGCGACAACCAGTCCGTTGTTTACTGTCCGCGTACGCATGCCGCATTCGGCCACCCGCCGCACCCCTTCCGGGCGTTCCTCGCGCGGGGCGTCCGTGTGTGCCTCGGCACCGACGGGCTCGCCTCGAACCCGGATCTCGATGTCCTGAGCGAGGCGCGGTTCGTGCGGTCACGTTACCCAGACATTCCGGCGGCGCAACTGCTGCGGATGGTCACACTCTCGGGAGCCGAAGCGCTCGGCTGGGCCGACGAAGCGGGCAGCCTCGAACCCGGCAAGAGTGCCGATCTCGTCGCCGTACCACTTCCGAACACGGATCACGCCGACCCACATGAGCTGCTACTCGCGCAACACCCCGGCGAGCGCCGAACGATGTTCCGCGGCGCCTGGAGGTCGAGCACCCCGTGAGGGCGGCGGCCGCACCTTGTCGCTTTGTGAGGCCGTTACAGGGCAGAACCGCGACCAAAGTACACCGTGCTGGAGTCGAACCAGCCAACCGGGTTTCGTAGACCCAGCGCCGCAACCGTCGGACGGTGCCTCTCGGGGCAGCACGAGCCCCGAACCGGTCGAGTTAGGGACAGCCGTTGGGAGGGGAGGTTCGTGCCCGGTGAGGATTTATTCCTGAACGGCTTCTACCGCCCGTGTGAAGGAACCCGCGCAAGCACTCACGACCGGTGCGTTTGAAGTACGAAACGGCTGGACGGACCCGGCCCGCCGAGGAGAATTCCCGTGCTCCGCAAGCTCGTACTGGTCTGGGTGATCGCAGCCGGCTCGGTTGGTGGATTCAGCGCGGCCGCGCAGCCGGCACACGCCGGCGAGTCAGTAAAAGTTCAATTCCAGGTGCTTGTCCAAAACGGATCGGGCTGGCGTGTCTGTGGCACATACCCTGACCAGAGCGAAGCCCGGCGGAATGCCCTTCGCCTGTGGCAGGAGGGAAATCGGGTACTGATTCAAGAGGTTGAGATCGGTCGCAAGAAGTGAACGAAAAAAGGACCGGCAGCTAAATTACCGCACCGTCGCCCATTCAGTGCGATAACCGCTGCCGGCCCGAAGGAAGTATACGCACCTGTGTAGCTCATGTCACGTGCGGATTGCGGCAATTATTGATAATCGATAAGCCCGTCAGGAAATCCGACACCTCTGCGGTAACAATTCGCGGCGGGGTCACAAACGTATTATCAGCGAACAAACAGGCGGAATCTCAAGCCTCGCAGAAGAACGTTTGCTAGTGTTTATCTGCCAAGACCACCTTTGCCACACGAAACACCGCTGCTCAGTTCCGGTTCGCCTTCGGAACCCCGCCTCGGGTCGGGTGAGGCCGTTCGACGCGCCCTCGCTTCTCCGCCCGGGCGGTCGCCCACCGCGGCCGTGATCCGTTCGCACCGCACACCCGAGGTTCCAATGTCCCAGCAACCCAGCTCCGCGGCGCTGACCGAACGCGCGGGCGAACTCAAAGTGTGCCCATCACACGAGAAGAGCGGCTGGCGCGAGGAGGGGATTCGCGCGCGGGTGCTCGCGGCGCTCGGGCGCCCGGCGGGGCTGTTACAGGTGTCGGTTAAGAACCTTTGGGGCAACAACTTTCGGGTCAACGTGTGGGCCGGCGGGAGCGCTGGAGCCGCAATCCCCAACAGCTATTTCGTGACGGCCACCGAGGACGGAACGATCGTGCGGGCCGAGCCGCCCATTCAGCGGCAGTACTGATGCCAAATCCGACTGATCCGTAACTGCCGGTCGGAGCCGTGGTCCAGGTAAAGCCAGGGCCGTTCCTTATTTCATCTTGGCGCGAGTGGCCTGTTGGGTACATGGGGCACTCATTCGACCCGAGGTGCCCGATGCCCGCGCGCTGGCAGTATGAGGAGTAGTCGACGGTCCCCAACCCGCGCGGGTTGCAGGGCCGGATCCACCCGCTGCCGGCGGTCCTCGGGTTGGTCGCGGTGGCGGTGCTGGTGTGCCGCACCGGGCTTCAGGGGATCGCCCGGTTCGGGCGCCAGTACGGGACCCCGTTGGCTCACGCGCTGGGGTTCCGGCGGGGCCCGACGCCGTCCGCGTCGACCCTGTCCCAGACCTTGCGGCGGATCGACCCGCAGCAACTGGAGGCGGCCCTGGGCCGGTGGATCGCGGGCCGCCTGACCCCGGACGCCCGCGCGCATGTGGCCCTGGACGGCAAGTGCCTGCGCGGGAGCCGGGACGGGGACGTGCCGGGCCCGCACCGGGTGGCCGCGTACGCCCCGCACGCCGCGGCGGTGCTCGGCCAGATCCGGGTGGACGCCCAGACGAACGAGCACCAGGCCGCCCTGGCGTTGCTCGGGATCGTCCCGGTGGGCGGCTCGGTTTTGACCGGGGGTGCCACGTTCTGCCCGCGGGACGTGGCCGCGGCGGTGGTCGACGGCGGGGGCCATTACGTGCTCACGGCCAAGGACAACCAACCCGGCCTGGTGGCCGACATCGAGGCCGGGTTGGGGTTCGAGGACGCCGCCCGAGGGCTCGCGGCGGCCACGTCCCCCTGAGCCGGTCCCGACGCCCGAGCAACTGGGGCGCCCGGCCACGTCGGTGGACCCGGGGCCCGGGCGGATCGAGACGCGGACCGTTCGGGCCACCCCGCTGCTGACGTGCCACGATCGGTGGACCGGATTGAAGCAAGGATTTCGGCTCACCCGCACCCGGACGGTGAAGGGTGTGACCACCGTGGAGGTGGTGCACGGGATCACCAGCCGGCCGGTCGAGCGGGCCGACGCGCGAGCACTTCTGGGCCTGGTGCGGTCCCATTGGCGCATCGAGAACCAACGCCACGACGTGCGCGATGTGACCTTGGGCGCGGATGCGTGCCGGGTCCGCAAGGGGGCCGCACCGCAGGTGCTCGCGGCCCTCCGCAACGCCGCCATTCACCTGCTCGCCACCGTACCCGCCGACCGCACGCCCGAAGAACTCGAATGGCTCCAGCGACACCCCGAACACGCACACAACCTTATCGGCATCACCCAACGTGAATAACGGAATGGCCCTGCTGGGAACCGGAGGACCGATAAACGGAAGCGCGGCGCGGCTGCGTAACTGTTACCCGCGGAGCGACCCGCGCTGTTGAGATGATCGGGTGGGCGCGCGTAAACTGGAGATGAGGCGGTGTCCGACAGACTTGGGGTGCGAACCTCGCTCCCCGGCCGCCCGTAGAAATAGAAGCCGGCTCGGTTGCCAATTCGCCGCCGGTAACAATCCACCGCCCACCCGCAGCAGTGCCCCGCGAAACGGGGCCGGGCGGCTCACGCACCAAAGGAGGTTGCGCAGTTATGTCCGTGCTCGGAAAGCGAATCGTGGCGGCCGGCGTGCTCGGCGCCGCCGCCCTGTCCGTCGGCATCGGGGTGTCGCTGTCGAACGCCGATGAGCCGAAGGCAACGAAGCCGCAGCCCGCTCCGCTCGTCGCCCCCGGCGAGTTCGGTCCAGCGCAGGACCAGTTACGGCGAGCGATGGAAGCGCTGGCCAAGGACCCGAACGACCCGGCCGCGCGGCAGTTGCTCGACGAGGCCTGGGGCCGGATGATGAAGGGGTTCCCTGCCGGACCCGGCGGGTTCCCCGGGCTCACGCCCCCCGCTCCCGCCACACGGCCGCGCCTGGGCGTCCAACTCGAGCCGCTGAGCCCAATCGTCCGCGATCAGCTCGGCCTGGATGCGGGCGTCGCCATCGCCGGCGTGCTGGAGGGCTCGGCAGCCGAGAAGGCCGGGTTCAAGGTGCACGACATCGTGGTCGAGTTCGCCGGCCAAGCGACACCCGACCCGGCGGATTTCATGCGGCGGGTGGGCGAGGCCAAGGCCGGCGAGAAGGTCGACGCGGTCGTCGTCCGTAAGGGCAAGAGGGTCGAGCTGAAAGGGATCGAGCTGCCCGCGGTGACGCAACAGCCCCGAGCGTTCGAGTTGCCGCTGAACCCCCGGGCGTCGGACAAGGGCCGGGCCGGGAACTCGGCCTCGGTGTCGGTGTCGGGTGACACGTTTACCATCGACGCGACCCAGGACGGCGTGTCCTACCTCATCACCGGTAAAGTTGGACCGGACGGGGTGACTGCCGAAAAGGTGAGCGTTAAGGCGGGTGACGAGGCGATCGAGGCGGCCGAACTCGGGAAGGTGCCCGAGAAGTACCGCTCGACCGTGGAGCGGCTGCTGAAGCTCGTCGGGAAGCCCCGCGGGAAGGTCATCGACTGAGCAACATATGGACTGTTTGAGCGGCCCCGGCTCATGGCCGGGGCCGTTTCGCTGTTCGGCCACCGCGGGCGTTCCGGTGCCCGTGTTTTCGCGTTGTCGCACTCGAATTTGCCAGACGGCACTCGGCCGCGGCCCGACTTCTGAAATTGCTTTTGCGGTGGACGCGGCTCATCACTCGGGTTTACGCTCCTCGAAGCGGAGAAACGGACCGCCCCGTTGCTCCCGAGCCTGCGGGGCGTTGCGAAGCTCGGCGATTGTAACGACGGGCTCGAGAGGTGACCGATGACGGACGCGATGAGCGACCAGTACCGCCGCTGGTTCGAGTACGAGCGGGACGCAAACGCCAAGGTGCTGGCGTCCCTGGAAACCGTTCCCCCGGACCGGCGCGACGGACCAGAGTACCAGCGGGCGGTGTCCGTTTTGGCGCACGTGGTGGCCGCGCGGCGCGTGTGGCTGGAGCGGCTCGGCGTGCTCCCGCCCGGCACCGCCACGTTGTTCCCCGACGGCGCCGGGTTCGAGCGGGTGGCGGCCGAGTGCCGGGAGGTCGAGGGGCACTGGACGGCGTTCCTCGCCGGCCTCGACGCCGCGGCGCTGGCCCGGACGTTCGAGTACCGGAGCCTCGACGGCGGCCGGTTCCGCAATGCCATCGGGGACATCTTGGCGCAACTGTTCGGGCACTCGTGGTACCACCGGGGCCAGATCGCCATGCTGGTTCGGGCCGCGGGCGGCGCGCCCGCCGTCACGGACTTCATTTACTGGTGCCGCGAGCCGGTCCCGGGCGCGTAACGTCAGTCGCGGGTCGCGTAAATGTACGTGACGCTGCCGTCCGGGTAGCAGATGTGGAACATGAACGCCCGGTCGGGTTCAACGGCCTCGCCCGTATGGAACTTGCGCCCCCGGTCGTTGACGTGGAACGGGGTGTACTTCCCGGCGGCCGGGTCGCCGCCGACCCGGAGCACCCGCACGGCCGCGGGCAGTTTGGGCGCGGGGCGGTCGCGGACCGTCCAGCCGAGGGCGGCGGCAAGGGCGAGCCGGCGCATGGCGATCTCCTGTGGTGCGGTCACCAGATGAACGTCTCGGTCCGTCTCAATCGGACAGCCGACGCCACGGCCCGGGCGCCGCTCTCCCGAATTCCCCCGCGTCACTAGACCTATCGTACCGGCGGCCTCGTCTTGAGGAGTAACCGCACACGTTCCCAGGTGGGGCTCGATTTATGTTCGTTTCGGTCGGCTGCACGAACTGCGGAAAGCCGTTCCAAGTGCCCGAGGCCGCGCCCGGGCCAACGGCTCGGTGCCCGTGGTGCCAGGCCGACGTGGCCGTCCTCCCGGGCGCCGCATCCCCACGGCCCGCCGCGGCCCCGACCGAACCACCGGCCCCGAAGTGGCTCAAGAAGTATACCGCCGACGCCCCCCGGGCACGCCCCGCACCGGTCACAACGCCGCACGGGCAGGAACCGCTCTCGCTCGACGACGACGAGCCCCCGGTCGCGCGGCCCGGCCCGAGGGCTCCGCGGTTCCGCCCCGCGACGGTCGCGGCCGTCGCCGGCGTCTCGCTCGCGGCGCTGCTGCTGACCGTTGCGGCGCGCGGGTACGGGTCCGGTCGCGTGCAGGAGTGGTTCTGGACCGAGTACACGCCGCCCGACTGGTCGTGTTCGGTGCTGCTCCCGGCAACGCCGTCGGAACAATCGATGGAGGCGAACCCGGACGGCTTCACGACCGGCGGTAAGCGGTACGACGCGAAGGGCTGGCTCACCCGGTCGGCGGCGTGGCTCGCCTGGAGCGACCTCGACCCCGCGTTCGCGAAGTCCGTCGCGGCCGACAAGGAGGGTAAAACGGCTTCGCACGCCCTGCGCGCCGAACTGGTGCGCGAGGCGTCACGGCTCCGGGGCACCATAACGAAGGAGGGCGGCGTGCAGGCCGGTTCCGGCTGGGGCTACGAGGTTCACATGGACACCCCGCGCGGGAAGGTGATCGAGTGGCTGATCGTGCGGCCCGCCGCCCCGCGCCCGCGGCTCTACGTGTACGGGCTGGAGGCCACCAACATCTCGCCCGACAGCGCGGCCGTCCGCCGCATGTTCACATCGTTTCAGGTTCACGAGTAACACCGAGCGGCGTGGGCTGATGTTGCTTGGCGTACAGCTGGTGTTGAGTGCGGCCTGCCTAATCCCGAGAGCGGTGATCGAACAACCATCACGACACCGACCGTTTTCGCAACCGCTCGCGGAGCGAGCGGGCCACACTCCGGACACGCCGGGTCTTCCGTGAACCGCCGTCCCACCGGGCTATCGTCCGGTGACGCGGGTCGCCTGCTCCTCACGTAGCGGGTTCGTCAGGTGCGCCGCCTTCACCTCGGCCTTGAACCGCGCGTCGCCCGCCTGAGCCGCGTCCATTTCGACCGTGAACGTGAGCGTTCGGCCGGGCGGTAACTCCTCGACGGCGGTGAACGTGATGCGCCCGTTCGCGTCGGCGCGGCCCTCGGCGGCCCCGCTGCCGCGGACGAACTTCAGTTCGGGGGTCGCGGTCGCGGACACTTCGATGTTCCGGGCCGAGACGGTGCCCTGGTTCTTCACGCGGATCTGGTACTTCGCCCGCTTGCCGGCCTCCACGACCCCCGGGGGCGTGGCCAGTTCCAGCGCCAGGGCGGCCGTCCCGATGATCGCCACGGCCGCCTCGCCGCGGGCCTCGACCGGCGCGCCGACCGCCTTCCCGTTGCTGACCGCGTCGCCGAGCGCCGACACCGTCACGGCCCCCTGCGGCGCCAGCCGGACCGCGTCGGCGTCGAGCGTGAACGACTTCTGCGCCCCGGGGGCCAGTTCCGCAATCTTCCACTGAACGGGACCGGCGCCGACCGACCCGCCGTCCGCGGCCGTCACCTTCACCTCCGCCGGCACGGCGGCGCGGACGACCACGTTCGACACCGCCGCGTCGCCGCGGTTCGTCACGGTAACGGTCCAGGAGACCTGCTGGTTGAGGTACGCGAGCTTCGACCCGCTCACCGCAACGGCCAGTTCGGCGCGCCGCACCTCGATCGTCAGCGGTTCGGCCGTGCCGGAAAGGTTCCCGTCCCCCGTGGCGCTGGCGCGGACGCCGAACTTGCCGGCCGCTTTGGCGCTGAGCGGCAAGTCGAGCGACTTCGTTTGGCCCGGGTTGAGCGTACCGGCCGGAAGCTCGATCGGTTTGCGGTCGGCCGCGGGCGCCAACCCGTCGTCCGCCCGTGCCCACACCGTCACGTTCGCCGCGGCGGCCGCGCCGGTGTTGGTGACCAAAACGCGGGCCGCGATCTTCTCGCCCGCGAGCGCGATCGCAGGCGCCTCGACGAGCACCTGGAGCTTGGCCTGCTCGACGCGCACCGTTTCGCTGGTGTCGGCCTGCAGCCCGTCCCCGGTGACGGCGTCGGCGCGAACGGTGACCGCACCGAGCTTCGCGGGCACCACCTGGAGCGTGACCTGCTGCTTGCCCTTCCCGCTCACCGGCGGCAGGTCGAACGTGAGAGCGCCGCTCTTGTCCAGGCCGGTCGGGGGCGGGTCGCTGCGCTCGAGGGTGGCGCCGTCCGAAAGCGCGACGCTGATGCGCGCGTCCCGGCTGTCCACACCGGCCACGTTTTCGAGCGTCACCGTGACCGGGAACGGCCTGTTGGGGCCGGCCACCGGCGGGGCGGTCATTTTGAGCTTCACCGAGGGCGCGGCCCATTCGATGGTGGTCTCGCGCCGGCCCACCACGGCGCCCGGCCCCACGCCGCTTTCGGACGGCTTCACCACCTCCACCGCGACCCGCGTTTTGCCGGCCTTGGGGTCGCGCTGGACGAGCCGCACGGTCGCCTCGTTGCTGCCCTCGAGGCTCGCCTCCGCCTCCTTCCCGCCGGACCCGGACAGGGCGACCGTTTCGTTACCGGCGGCGACCAGCGTGGCCGGCGGCCCTTCGAGCACGCGGTAGCGAACGCGGAAGTTGCCGCCGGCGTCGGTCGCGGTCGGGTTGATGCTGGTCGCGAGCGTGGTCTCGCCGCCGACCCGCACGGTCACCGGCTCGGGGAACTTGAACCGCGCGTCGCCCCACATCACCTTCGTCACGACGCGGCCGTTGTCCCAGTTGAACACCTCTGGCGCGTACGCCGTCACGACCGTCTCGCCCGGGATCGCGGAGCTGAGCACGACGAACGTTTGCCCCGGTTCGACCGCCACATCGTCCTTCGGGTCGTCGTTGCCCCGGGTTATGGTTTTGGGGACGTAGGACGTGTGCGTGACGGCGCGCTTGTTGTCGATGAGGTACCCGCGCCCGCGGGTGACCCCGGACTCGTCGGCCTCAATGATGTTCCCCGGCCCCTCGACGATCCACTCCACGCGCCGGTCACGGCGCGGCGTCCCGTCCTTGTCGTACACGGTTGCCACGAGGACGATCTGCGACCCGAGAGGGGCGTTGACGAGCCCGCCGGGTTTGACCTCAAGGCGGTGCGACTTGGGGTCGAAGTCGCGGAAGTACCCGCGCCCGCCCGGTTTGGCGTGCGTCTGCTCGATCGGCCCCGGCGGGATGAGGTACGGGAAGTATCCCGGGGTGTACGTACACCCGCCCGCGGTCACGGTCGCGGCGAGAGCGATAACAGCGGCGAGGCGTACAGACATCGGTTGCGTTCCTCCCGCTCCGGGGCCGGGCGGCGGAATACGCAAGAGCGGAAAGAAGTGCAAGCCGGAGTGCGGGGGCGTGTCTCCTGGTTCACGGGCGGTTGGTCGAAACGAGCCGGCGGCGTGGGCGACGGCACACCTTGCCCGTCGCCCACGCCGCCGGCTCACCGAACCATCACCGCTCCGGCCGCCCGCTCAGTCGTCGTTGCTGACGCTCATGAAGATGCGGAGCACGTACCAGAACAGCAGCGCCACCGAGGCGAACAGTTGCAGCGAGGCCGACACGTGCTGGTCCGTGCCGTAGTGGTGGATGATGTTCGACGTGTCGTAGATGATGAACCCGCACGCGAGGGCCACCATCGCCACGGCGAACACCAGCCCCAGGCTGAACCCGCCGATCACCGCCGCGATCACCAGCCCCAGCGCGAGCAGGGCCCCCACCCACAGGATCGGGCCGAGGAAGGAGAAGTCCTTACCGGACAGGAACACCGCGGCCGTCAGCCCGGCGAACGCCGCGAGCGTCACGATCCCGGCCTGGAGGGGCAGCGCCTTGCCCGCGTACTGCGGCGCCTGCGTCGCCACGATGAGGATCGGCAGGAAGATGACCACTTCGAGCAGCACGTACAGGGTGAGGCCCGCGTACTGCAACCCGATCGACTGACGCGACCGGGCCATCGCCTGCGCCGCCAGCCCGCCGACCACGAACAGCACCATCAGGCCCAGCCAGGCCATGTTCCCGCCGCCCATGAAGACGGAGCGGACGATGTCCCGGCCGAGGCCCGACTCGAGCAGAACGGCCTCAATCCCGACGAACGCCAGGATCGCACCGGTCAGGTGGGCGTAGGTGCGGCGGATGAACGCGAGCCGCACGTTCGGCGGCGCCGCCGCGACCGGTTCACTGTGGTAGCCGTCAACGAGGTAACTCATGCCTGGGTCTCCGAATGGTTACCCCAATTCTACGCAACTGTCGTGCCCCGGCACAAGTTCCGATCGCGATCAGAGGTCGAACACGGCTTCGCCCAGCCCGACGTTCCGCTTCACGTCGCTGAAGCTGTACGCCTCGAACAGGTCGCCGACCGCGGCGCCGGACTTCGGCTGGTCGTAGGCCTCGTACCGGAGCGGCAGCTTCGTTTCCTTGTCGACGTACACCAGCGTGCGGTGGGCGTGGCGGAACGCGTGCGGCCGGCGGGTGAAGATCTCGTAGCGGGTCACGTTGCGGCCGGCGAACTGGAAGTCGCCCGTGTAGACCTCCACCGGGTTGTTCAGCGCCTTCTCGCGGGCCGCGGCGGTCGCGACGCGATCGACGACGGCCGACATCGTCCAGTCGGCGACGGGGTGCCGGTTCTCGGCCAGGAACTTCGAGTCGTCCAGGTCGAGGGTGCGGAACCCCTTCGCGCCGCCGACGCCCGCCGGGCGGTACCGGAACTTGTCATTCTTGCGGGCCGCGGTGTAGGCGACTTCCATGCCCGCGATCGCGTCCGGGCGGGCGAACCGCACGTACACGCCGCCCGGGTTCAGCCGCACCTTCATCTCCGCGACCTGCTCGGCCGACAGCGCGCCCTTCACCACCTCCTGGCGGGTGAAGGTGCAGGTGTAGTCGCGGGTTTTGCCCAGCGCGCCCTTCGCCTCCGCGATCATGGTCGCGAGCGGGTCGGTAATTTTGGCACCCTCGGGCGCTTTAGGCGCTTCGGTTTTGGGCGCCCCGCCCTTCGGCGGCTGGGCGACGACCGCCCCCACGCCGAGTACCCCGGCAAACGCCACCGCCAGCCACGCCTTCGCGCGCATGTTCGCTCCCCCCGCGGACACCGAATCGGGACACTTTGCGGGCCACATAACAACCGCGCCCGGATCGGGGAAGAGCAGTTCGCGTAAGAGGGTGCCCCTCTCAGGGCCTTTCCTTATTTCACCTTGCTTACACGAGGGAACGTGGCTATGTGGGGCGCCTTCTCGCAGCCAGGAAGGTACCCATGTCTCCTTGCACCCTGGTCGATGCCCTGGCGGCGGTTCCCGATCCCCGCAGCAAGCACGGCCTTATCCACCCACTCGCCCCCTTCCTCGGACTCGTCGCCCTCGCCATGCTCATGGGGCGCACCAGCCTCAATGGCATCGCTCGCTTCGGGCGACAGCACGGACCCGCCCTCGCCCATGCCCTCGGCTTCCGACGCGGCAAGACCCCGGCCGTTTCCACGCTCTCCCGCACCCTGCGACGCTTCGACGCCGACCAACTGGAGCACGTCCTCTCGTACTGGATCGCCAGCCGCGTCGACCCGGCCGCCTTCACACACATCTCCATCGACGGCAAGACCCTTCGAGGCTCTCGCAACGGCGCGATCCCCGGTCAGCACCTGCTGGCCGCATACGCCCCCACCGTCGGTGCCGTACTCGCCCAGGTCAAGGTCGATGCGAGCACCAACGAGCACAAGGCCGCCTTGACGCTCCTCGGCATTCTGCCGCTGCGAGGGAAGGTCGTGGTCGGCGACGCCATGTTCTGCCAGCGAGACCTGGCCGAGGAGGTGGTCGGGGCCGGCGGCGACTACGTGCTCACGGTGAAGGACAACCAACCCGGATTGGGGATCGACATCCGAGCCGGGTTCGCCTTCGAGACCGCCGCCCGATCGATCGCGGCGGCCACTTCCCCCTGGGGATCGGCCTCCGCCCGCCCCGAGCCGCATCGCCACGACCGTCGATAAGGGTCACGGCCGCATCGAGAAGCGGACGCTGCAAACGACCTCGATTCTGACGTGCTCGCCGACGTGGGCGGGGGTGAAGCAGGGCTTCCAGTTGACGCGTGAGCGGACGGTCCGAGGCCAAACGACGGTCGAAGTGCATTTCGGCATCACGAGCCTGTCGGCCGAGAAGGCGGATGCGGCCACACTCCTGAACCATGTGCGGACGCACTGGCGCATCGAGAACGAACTGCATTACGTGCGTGACGTGACACTGGGCGAGGACGCGTGTCGTGTGCGCATGGGGCACGCACCACAGGTGCTGGCGGCGCTGCGGAACGCCGTGGTGCACCTGTGGCGTGAGGTCAAGGCGGTGAGTTGCCCGGAGGCGATCGAGCGGCTCCAGATGGACCCGGCAATGGCCAAGGGACTTATCGGAGTTACGTAGAGTGAATCAAGGAAAGGCCCTGGTGCCCCTCTGGATTTTGGCCCGTTATTGGTTTTCCCAAAACCCCTTCCACTCCGGCCCCGCTGCTAATGCCCCCAGTTCGACAAACGGTGCCACATGCCCCAGATTCCATCTCGCCCCAGTTTGTTTCATTCTGATGTTGAGCAATTGCTTAACCGTTCCCTCCACCAACCCGCTTCCAATCGACTGCCCCCGCCGCAAACGCACCGCATAATTCAACCGCCCCTGTTGGCCACAAAAGTAATTCAATACGCCGCCCAAGGCGGCTCCGTCGCCTCCGGCGGGCATCTGCCCGGTCAGTTCTCCGATCCAGTCCACCAACCCGGGATATCCGTCTTCCAGCAGCTTCGACTTGCCCCGGACAAACGCCGTCGCGGCTTGGACCCCGGGACCGAACACCGCCTTCGCCCCGCTGGCGAGGTACTCCGCCCCATGCCAGAAGTCGAGGACCTGGGTCGCGTCACGGAAGTGCTGCTCGGACACGTTCCACAACCACTCGGCCCCATCCCCCAGTACCGTCATTTGGCTCGAATCGGTCCACTCCAGTCGCGTGGCCTCGTCGTGACACCGCTTCCCGAACAGGCTCGCCTCCTCCACGGCCGCGATCACCGACCGCGCCAACGGGGTTGGCAGGTCGCGTCCCTCCCAGTCCATCGCCGTGGTCGGCGCACTTCGCTCGCGCCGGGCAAAAACGGCCATCTTGAGATCCCGCCAACCGTCCTCCACAGTGTTGACCTTGCCCGCGTCGATGTGCAACTCGCTGTCCACCGGCCGCTCGGTCCTGGCCGCGGCTTGGGCTCGGGTGAAGACTTCAGCGGTCGAGCGGTGTTGCCGGGTGGCGGTGGCCTGGGCCGCCGTGGCGTGGCAGAGTTGCCGGATGGTGTTGTCGTCCAATTCCCAGCCGACCACCTCGGCCAGAGTCACTTCGGCTTTGGCGAAGGACTGTTGGACGCCCAGCAAGACGGCCATCCGACAGGCGCCCGGGGTGACGTAGCCGCTGAGGCCCAGCCCGCGATCGGCTCCGAACTCGCCTTGCCCGCAAGTGGGGCAGTGGAAATACCTCCGCTCCAGCTCAATCGGACCAACGGCGGTCACAACCGTTCGGGTGTGCGGTCCTTTGGAGCGCCCGGGGTGCGTCTTCGCGCAGGTGCGGGCGCGCCCCCTTTTTGCTCGTCCTTCTCGATCCGTGAACCCAAGGCGGCACCGAGTGTGGTCCGCAACAGTTTGCGCCCTTGATCGAGTGCATGCTTCTCGCAGGCGGCCAGGACCGTGCCGTCGGGAGCTTCTTGGGCCAGACGATTCAGGTCCGTGAAATAGCCCAGCAGTTGTTCCAAGGCCAACCGTTCGGATTCGGTACTGTATTCTATAGTCAGCGTCGGCATCAGTATCCCTCCCAGATTGCCACGGCTTCCCCAGCCGGCTCCCATACCGTTCACAAATGCCAAAATCCAGAGGGGCACCCCTCTCGTAACCCTGCACCGCACCCGAAAAGGACTAAAGTCCCGGTGGTGATGCTACAGACTCAGTTTTTGCTGCGAATTGGGGGCGCCGGCAGCCCGCGTTTCCGTTTTAACCCTCACCCGGATGATATCCGCTCCTCCGCTCGTAATCCGCGGCGGGTCGTGCCGGTCGTAAGCCCTTACGGTTTACCCAGATTCAGCGTGTTCTCATTTCTTCCGGAGTAAAATCGGTTACGCTCGAAACACCTCCGACACACCACAGGTAACGATCCCCACCCGCCAACGGATTCGTGTGGGCGGAGGTAGGTATCACTATGCAACTACTTCAGACCCTCGTTCACCGCGGCCTGCTCCCCGAGGGCGACCGGTTCCGCGCCAGCGAAGCGATCAAAGCCAGCCCCGACTACCCGCCCCACCAGGTCCTGATCGACAAGGGCTTCGTTCGCGAGGACGCGCTCCTGCCGGTCCTGGCCGAGGAGTTCGGCCTCGAACAGGTGGACCTGTCCCACGCGAAGATCGAAAAGGACGTGCTCGCGGCCATGCCGCAGAAGCTGGTCCACCGCAAGAACCTGATGCCGGTCGCGCGGCACAACGGCACCCTGATCGTCGCCACCAGCGACCCGTTCGACGTGTACGCGCTCGACGAGCTGCAGACGCTCACCGGGCTCCACGTGATGCCGGTGCTGGCCCCGGCCCGCGAGATCACCCGCCTCATCAAGCAGCACTTC
Source organism: Gemmata obscuriglobus (assembly GCF_008065095.1). Lineage (NCBI taxonomy): Bacteria > Pseudomonadati > Planctomycetota > Planctomycetia > Gemmatales > Gemmataceae > Gemmata > Gemmata obscuriglobus. The sequence goes on from NZ_CP042911.1 coordinate 8,501,419, forward strand.
GGGGTCGGCGGCGACACCGTCGCGGCGCTCGCCGAGGAGGCCAAGAACCAGGACGACATCGAGCTGCTCGAGGCGCTCGAGACCGACGACTCCGAGATGGCGAAGGCCGCCCAGGAGGCGTCGGTCGTCAAGCTCGTGAACCAGATCCTCGTGGAGGCGGCGAACGAGCGCGCCTCCGACATCCACGTCGAGACGGAAGAGAAGGGCATCCGCATCCGCTACCGGATCGACGGGCTGCTGCAGAACCAGAACCTGCCGCCGGAGATCAACCGGTTCGCGCTGGCGATCGTGAGCCGCCTGAAGATCATGGCGCGACTCAACATCGCCGAGAAGCGGCTCCCGCAGGACGGCCGCATCAAGATGAAGGTGCAGGGCCGCGAGATCGACGTCCGCGTGTCCATCATCCCGATGATCCACGGCGAGGGGATCGTCATGCGGCTGCTCGACAAGGGCCGCATGTCGTTCAACCTCAAGAACTGCGGGATGCTGCCGGACATCTACGGGAAGTTCAAGCAGGTCATCGACCGGCCCCACGGGATCGTCCTCGTCACCGGCCCCACCGGGTCCGGGAAGTCCACGACCCTCTACTCCGCGCTCAACGAGATCAAGGACGAGGTCACCAAGATCATCACGGTCGAGGACCCCGTCGAGTACAACCAGGACGGCATCTCCCAGATCCAGACGCACGCGAAGATCGGGCTCACGTTCAGCCACGCGCTGCGCTCGATCCTGCGGCACGACCCGGACGTGATCCTGGTGGGCGAGATCCGCGACAAGGAGACCGCCGAGATGGCGATCCAGGCGTCGCTCACCGGCCACATGGTGTTCAGCACGCTGCACACCAACGACGCGCCCAGCGCGTTCACCCGCATGATCGACATGGGCGTCGAGCCGTTCCTCGTGTCCTCGACGGTGGAAGGGGTGATGGCCCAGCGGCTGGTGCGGACCATCTGCCCGGACTGCAAGACCACCTACGTGCCCGACCCGGACGAGCTGCCGCTGGACTTCCCCGGCCGCAAGGGCGCCCCGCAGCCGGCCCCGGACATCGCGATCCAGCAAGGGCTGGTGGAGATGATGAACACCGGCCCGGCGGCCGACGGGAAGCTGTGGAAGGGGACGGGGTGCCGCGCGTGCCGCCAGGGCGGGTACCGAGGCCGGACCGGCATCCACGAGCTGCTGCTCAACAACGACGTGATGAAGGAGCTGGTGGTCCAGCGGGTGAACTCGAGCGTCATCCGCCTGGAGGCGCTCAAGGCCGGGATGATCACGCTCCGCCAGGACGGGTGGCGCAAGGTGCTCAACGGCACCACCACCGTCGACGAGGTGACCCGCACCACCGCGGGCGACATCTCATAATTCGGAACGCGGAGTTCGGAATTCGGAGTGAGAACACGCGCCGAGTTTCGCGTTTCGCAATCAGCCTGTACGCGGCTTGGGACTTTGTTTTCGTTCCGCACTCCGAACTCCGCATTCCGAATTCGCGCTATGCCTGACTTCACCTACGAAGCGCTCGCCCGGACCGGGGCCAAGTCCACCGGGACGCTCACCGCCAACAGCGAGCGCGAGGCGGCGCTGATCCTCGACGGCCGCGGGCTGTTCCCGCTCAAGATCAACCTGGCCAAGAACCAGGCGGCCAGCGCCGGCGGGTTCTTCGCGGGGGTCAGCGGGCGCCAGGTGGCGACCATGTACGCCCAGCTCGCCGACCTGCTGCACTCCGGCGTGCCGCTGCTCCGGTCGCTGGAGCTGCTCGAGCGCCAGAGCACCAACAAGTTGCTTCAGTCCGTGCTGCGCGACGTGCGCGCCCGGGTGGCCGACGGCACCGGGCTGGCGCAGTCGATGGCCGCGCACCCCAAGGTGTTCAACGAGCTGGCCGTCAGCATGGTCCGCGCCGGCCAGGAGGGCGGGTTCCTCGAGGACGTGCTCAAGCGCATCGCCGCGTTCGTCGAGCACCAGGAGGACCTGAAATCGAAGGTGGTCGGCGCGATGGCGTACCCGGTGTTCCTGGCGCTGGCCGGGGCCGGCGTCGTCGCCGTGCTGATGGTGTTTTTCGTGCCCAAATTCGAACCCATCTTCGAGAAGCTCAAGGAAAAGGACCAGATGCCCGACATCACGTCCCTGCTGCTGGACGTGAGCCACTTCATCCAGGGCTACTGGTGGCTGGTGCTGCTCGCGGTCGGCGGCGCCGCGCTCGCGTTCCGGTGGTGGTCGCGGACGCCCGACGGGCGCATGCTCCTGGACCGGATCAAGATCCGGCTCCCGCTGTTCGGCCCGGTGTTCATGGGGCTGGCCCTGTCCCGGTTCTGTCGCATCCTGGGGACCATGCTGCACAACGGCATCCCGCTGCTGAAGTCGCTGACCATCGCCAAGGACTCGACCGGCAACAAGCTGCTGTCCGCGTCCATCGAGAAGGCGGCCGAGAACGTGACCGCCGGGCAGAAGCTGGCCGACCCGCTCCGCAAGAGCGGACACTTCCCCAACGACCTCGTCGAGATGATCACGATCGCCGAGGAGGCGAACACCCTCGAAAAGGTGCTGGTGGACGTGGCCGACGGCCTGGACAAGCGGACCGCCCGGAACCTGGAGCTCATGGTGAAGCTGCTCGAGCCGCTGATGCTCCTGTGCATGGCCGCGGTGGTGGGCACCATCGCGGTGGCGCTGCTGATGCCGGTGTTCAAGCTGAGCAACACCCTGGACTGAGCCGCTCGTACAATCGCCACGAGAAGGCGCGGGCGGGTGCCCCGCCCGCGCCTTCTCATGGCGGGTTAACCGTCCCGCGGGATATACTGACTGTAGGCCGCAAGCCGCCGTCCGCTCCTACCGAATGAGGTTCCGACCCATGCTGCTGACCACGACCCGCCGCCCCTCGCCGGCCCGCCGCCGCGAGGCGTTCACCCTGATCGAAGTCCTGGTGGTCGTCGCGATCCTCGTGATCCTGGCCACCATCGCCGCGGTCGCCGTGCCGAAGCAAATGATGGAAGCCAAGAAGGGCACCGCCATCACCGGGTGCGCCACCATCTCGAAGGCCGTTGACCTGTACAGCACGAGCGTGTCCAACCCGGGCACCTCGGACGACGAGCGGCTCCCGCAGAACCTGGAAGCCCTGGCGAACCCGGGGTGGTCCTCGTCGTTCCTGCCGGACGGGGAGCGGAGCCTCATCGACCCGTGGGGCAACCGCTATCAGGCCATGAACGCGGTCAAGGACGACGGCATCACGCCGTACATCCTCGTGTACACGACCGCCCCGGACGGGACGAAGATCAGCCAGTTCGGGGCTGGCGCGAAGTCCCGCGTGAACCAGTAACCTGCCCCGGTACCCTGAGGAGCGGTTGCCGTGACCACCCGCACCGCCCGCCGCCGCGGCTTCACGCTGCTCGAAGTGCTGCTCGTCATGGCGGTGCTCATCCTGCTGGCCGCCGTCATCCTGCCGGGCATGAACACGGTCCGCGGGGACTCCCGGCAGTACGCCGCGGTGGACGCGATCCGGACCGAACTGGGGGCCGCCCGGTCGCGGGCCGCACTCGAGAACCGCCCGTACCGGCTCGCCATTGACGCGGCCGGCAACCGGCTCCGCCGCGCCCCGGACGGGGACGACTTCGCCGGCGCTGCGGCGACCGACCACCCGGACGGGGCCTCGGTCGCCGTGGACTTCGAGTTCGAGCGGGCGACCGCCGAAATCCTCTCCGACCCGTCCTCGTCGGTCTCTCCGGACGGCTGGCAGACGATCGCCGTCGTGCTGCCGGCGGGCACCTGCCTGGACGACACCCTCACAATCGGCGTGCGGGACCGCGACAACCCCAACGCGGTGGTCCGGGTGAACATCCGCGGGCTGAACGCCACCGCACGCATCGTGACCGCCGCCCCGGAGAACCGGAAATGATTCGCCGCCCCGCCCCGCGCCCCGGGCTGTCGCTGATCGAGGTGCTGCTGGCGCTGGCGATTCTGATGTTCGCGCTGGCCGCGGTCAACCGGCTCGTGGAGGTGGGGTCGCAGCACGGGGACTACGCCCGCGCGTCCACCCGCGGCGCCAGGCTGGCGCAGAGCAAAATGGCCGAAGTCGAGGCCGGAACGGTTCCGCTCGACAGCCCCGCGACGGGGCAGTTCGAGAACGACGACGCCGGCTGGGCCTACGCGGTGACGCCGGAAGCGGCCGGCCCGCCCAACCTGTACAAGGTCACCGTCAAGGTGTCCCGCACCATAAGCGGACAATCGTTCGATGTCGTGCTCACGCAGATGATTTTCGACCCGGCCATGACCGGCTCCTCGGCCCAGGCCGAGCGCCCGCCGGCCGAAGAGCCCGCCGACACCAGTTCGACCACGACCGGAGGAACCCCGTGATGCTGCTGACCGTGCCGGCGGGTGTGAAATGCCGGGCCGCGCGCCGCTCCGGGTTCACGCTGCTCGAACTGCTGCTGGCCGCCGTTCTCGCGGCGGCGCTGCTCACCGCCTTGTACATGGCCATGTCGGTGACCGTCCGCCAGACCCAGGTGAGCCGCGACGCGAGCGACGTGGAGCACCTGTACCGGGGCGTGTTCAACAAGTTCTCGACGGACCTGAGCGGCACGCTGGCCCCCCTCCCGCCCAAGTCCGGCGGGAACGCCGCGCCGGGCGGCGGAACGGTCCTGACCGCAACAGACACCGGCTCGACGGCGTCGGCAACCGGTGCTACCGGAACCGGCGGCACCGGTTCTACCGGTTCGGCAACCGGTGCCGCCGGGGCGACAACTACAACTGGCTCCACGGGCACTGGGACCGACACCTCAACGCCCAGTACGACCGATACTGCAACGGCGGTCGAAGCTAGCCCCTCGTTCCAGGGCGGCGTGGTCGGGACCGACAAACAGTTGACGGTTTATGCCGGTCGGACCCCGGAGTCGTACACGCGGTTCGGAGATTCGGGCGATCAGGCCCGGAGCGACCAGCGGCAGATCGTTTACTGGATCGGGGAGGGCGGCGGGCTGTACCGGCGCGAGCGCCCGTGGATCACCGGCGACACGCTCAACGACGACCCCGACCCGTCGGCCCCGGACGCGGTTCTGCTGGCCGAAGAGGTTGTGGACCTGACGTTCGAGTACACCGACGGCTCGGGCACCTGGGAAACCGAGTGGGACGGCGCGACCCCCGGCCCGGACGGGGTAACGCCCCTGGGGCCGCCCCGCGCGATCAAAGTGACGCTCACGATGCGCATCCCGCTGAGCAAGAACGAGGTCGTGGAGAAGACCGTGACGCACGTGATCGCGGTCCGCGCGGCGCCCGGCACCTACACGGTCCCACTCGTCGAGGCGCCAGTTGATGGTGCCACCGGCGTTACCGACAGCGGCACGACCGGCAGCACGACCGACGGTAGTGGCGCGACGGCTGGCGGTGCGACCGGGGGCACTGGCGGCGGTATGGGTGGTGCAGGCGGCGGCCGTGGCGGTGCGGCCGGTGGTGGGGGTGGTGCGGGTGGTGGCGGGATGGGTGGAGGTGCCGGGCGTGGCGGGGCCGGTGGTGAAATGGGCGGCGGAGGTGGAGGCGGTGGCGGCCGTGGTGGCGCGGCAGGCGGTGCGGGTGGAGGTGGCGGTGGAATGGGTGGAGGCGGTGGCCGTGGTGGTGCGACCGGCGGTGGAGGCGGCGCGGGTGGAGGAGGACGTGGTGGCGCGGCCGGTGGTGGAGGCGGTGCGGGCGGCGGTGGAATGGGTGCCGGCGGTGGCGGTGGCGGCCGCGGTGGCGCAACCGGTGGCGGTGGTGCCGGCGGCGGCGGTGGCGGGCGCGGGGGGGCTGCGACTGGTGGCGGTGGCGGTGGCGGTGGGCGTGGCGGAGCCGGAGGCGGGCGATGAAACTGCACACACGAAGTGCGGAACGCGATGCGCGTCCCGGGTACGTCATTTTTGCCGTCCTCGTGGTGGTGGTGGTGCTGTCCCTCGTCGCGTACCGGTTCGCCGACGCGATGAGCGGGGAGTACCGGGCCGGCGCCCGAGCCGGCGAAGACGCCCAGGCGAAGTCGGCGGCGCTGTCCGGGTTGCACTACGCCGCCGCGGTCCTTTCGGACCGTGAGACGCTCAGTAGTGAGTTGGGCGGGAACCCGTTCGACAATCCCGACATTTTCGAGCGCTTCGAAATAACGGCCGGGGGCGACGGCCCCGCACGCAAGACGGCGTACTTCGACATCCGGTGCGTGGCCACGACCGCCAGCGGCACCCGCGAGCAGCGGTTCGGGGTCATTGATGAGGGCGGGAAGCTCAACATCAACAGCCTGATCGCGCTCGACCCTACCGGCGAGGTGCTCTACAACGCGCTGCTGAAGATCCCCAACATGACGCCCGAGATCGCCGACGCCATCGTCGACTGGGTGGACGCCGACGACACGAAACGCGCCAGCGGGGCCGAATCCGCCGAGTACGGTTCCCGCTCGAACCCGTACAAGGCGAAGAACGGGCCGCTGAACTCGCTCGACGAACTGCTGCTGGTTCAGGGGATCACCCCGGACCTGCTGTACGGCGGGGACCGGAACCGCAACGGCGTGTACGACGACGGGGACGACAGCCAGGACGGCGGGTGGGCCGATTACCTCACCGTATACGGGCGCGAGCTGAACGTCGCGTCCGACGGGCAGGTGCGGACGTACCTCAACGGCGACAACCTCACGACGCTCCAGCAGCAACTGGGGCCGCAGTTGGGGGACGAACTGACCGCTTACGTGCTCGCGTCGAAGCTGTTCACCGTGACCGCGGCCAGCACGAGTACACGCGTGACACTCAGCGGCACGAACGCGACCTCGGGCGCAACGGTTCGCCTGAACGCGACCGTTCAGACGGGCGGGAATACGGGGAGTACGTCCCAGCGGGCCAAGCGGGCCGCGACGCTCGACGAGTTGCAGGCCGCGGTGTCGACGAAGATGGCGAACACGTTTACCGGCGGGAACCGGGTGAAATCGCTGCTGGACCTCGTGGACACCAGCATCACCCTGCCCCGGGCCGCGGACGCGAAGGACGAAGACCCGGACGTGGTCGCGTACTCGCCGCTGAGCGACGCCACCAAACGCGCGACCCTGCTCGCGACCCTGATGGACCGCACCACCACCAAGCAGGCGGTCGAGTTGGTGCCGCGGATCAACGTGAACACGGCGCCGCGCGAGGTGCTGATGGCGATCCCCGGCATGACCGACGCCGACGCGGACGCGATCATCACGGCGCGAGCGAGCGTGCTGCCGGGCGACCCGGCGTACCAGTCGGCCGCCTGGGTAATCACGTCCGCCGGGATCACGCCCGCGATGTTCAAGGCGTACGAGAAGTACATCACCGGCAGCACGATGGTCTACCGGGTGCAGTCGATCGGGTACTTCCTGGAGGGCGGCCCGGTGGCCCGGATGGAGGCGGTGGTCGATACGAACCAGGGGGCCCCGCGGTTCCTGTTCGTTCGCGACCTCACGGACCTCGACAGCCCGCGCGGGTTCGATCCCGCGAAAGTGACGAAGCCATGACGTGTTTCGGGATCGGGGCCGAGTGCCCGCCGTGCCGCGAAAGCCGGCGCACCCGCTAAACGCGGAACGCCAAATACTGAACATCCAAACGCCAAACACCCAGACGCCAAGTGTCCAACTTCATCGCGATCGATCTGGAAGCGGGCGGCGTGTACGCCGTATCTGGGGGCACCCGCGGCGGCGCGAAAGTGCTCCACGCGCTCGCCTGGACCAACACGGACGAGGAACCGCCGCCGCCGCTGTCGGCCGAAACCGCGAAGTCGTTCGGCGAGGCCCTCCGCGCGAAGCTCAAGGACGCCGGTATCGCGCCCGCGCCGGTGCTCGTATCGGTCGGCCGCGACCGGGTCATCCTCAAGGAACTCCGGCACCCGCCGGTGCCGCCGGCAGACGAGCCCGCGGTCATCCGGTTCCAGGCCGTCAAGGAGATGTCCGAGTCCCCGGACGACGTGGTCCTCGACTACGTGCCGATTGGGGATACGAGCGCCGGGGCGGGCGAGCGGCGCGCGATGGCCGTGATGCTCCGCAAGGACGTGCTCAACGCGATTACGGCGATGACCACCGCCGCGGGGCTGAAGTTGGCCGGCGCCACCCCGCGCCCGTATGCCGTCGCGGCGGGGCTGGGCCGGGCGTTCGCGCTCGGCGCAGCGCCCGCGCCGGAGCAGAAAACGGACACGGTTGCGGCGCTCACGCTCGGCCCGGGCGGGGGCGAGTTCACGGTGGTCCGCGGCGGCGAGATGGTGCTGACGCTCGCGATCCCGGCGCCGGTGATGGTCAGCGAGGCAATGCTGGTGGCGCAACTGCGGCGCAACCTCACCGTCTACGCGGGCCAGCACCCCGGGCACCCGATCACGGCCGTGTACCTCGCCGAGGTCGGCCCGGGCTGGGCCGGGCGGCTCGAGACCGCGCTGGGCGTGCCGGTTCACGACTACGATCCGCTCGCCGGGGCGGTGCCGAAGGTTCCGGAGCACCTCCGCGGGCGGTTCGCCGGCGCCGTCGGGCTGCTCGCGGCCAAGGCCCACGCCGCCGACCTGCCGATCAACTTCGCCTCGCCCCGCCAGCCGCGGACCACCGGCGACCCCGGGAAGCGCCGGCTCCTGTTCGCCGCGCTCGCGGCCGTCCTGCTGGTGGGCGGGAGCCTCGCCGTCGGGGTGCTGCTCCGGGACTGGGCCGTCGGCGGGGTGGAGGCACTCGCCGCCGAGCGGGACGAGCTGAAAGGGCGGATCGAGAAGGGGGCCGCCGGCGCGAAGCAGGCCGACGCGATCGACGCGTGGACCAAGCGCCGGGTCGTGTACCTGGACGAGCTGCACGACCTCGCGGACCGGATGCCCGGCGACGACAGCATCCGGGTCACCGAAATCAAGTCCACCCCGGGCCAGATCACGAAGGACGGCAAGCAGCCCGTTCAAGCGAACGTGGAGCTGCGGGTCGCCGCGGTCGCCGGGCCGCCGGTCCACGACCTGGTGTCCGCGTTCGAGAACGACAACCCGCGCCCGGAGGCGGGCAAGGTGGTCAACAAGTACTACATCGGCACCAACCCCACCGGCGGCGGCGCTCTGACCAGCTCCGGTTCGAGCAAGCACACGCAAGGGTTCACGGTGAAGACCCAGGTGAACTACCGCGAGCCGAACAAGTACGACCGTGCGCCGAAGTTCACCCCGCCGAAACGGAGCTGGGGGCTGCCCGCGTCCCAGTGACGACAGCGCGCCGCACCGCCGACACCAAAAAACAACACGCCCGGACCGCCAGCCGGATCGGGTGAGACGCACCGAACCACCGCGAAGAAGGCCGACCGATGACCCCGCGCGACCAAAAGATGGCCCTCCTGCTGATCGGCGCCACGGCCCTGATCGTGGGGATACTCGGCGGCTACTTTTTCGTGTACGATCCGATCCTGAAGGGGCGGGCCGCGGAGGCCGAGCTGCAAGGCGAAATTGCGGAACTCCGCGAAAAAGCCGACCAGCAGGACGCCAAGCTCAAAATGCTCAAGGTCCAGCAGGTCCAGAGCCTGCCGGCCGATCAGACCATCGCCAAGCAGGAGTACTTCGTCGCGCTGGAGTCGCTGATCGGTCGGGCGATCCACACCGCCGAGGAGGCGGGCGTGCCCAGGGGCGAGATCAAAGCCGCGATCAACGTGAAGGCGGTGGACAACAGCGCTCGCGGCGTGCCCGAGCTGTCCAAGGGCAAGCCGATGTACACCAAGTTGGCCTACACGGTGGTGGTTCGGAAGGCCGACATGTGGGTGGTGCGCGACGTCCTTAAGGCGTACTACGAGCTTAACCTGCTGCACCAGATCACCCACTTCAACCTGAAAAAGGACGACGAGAACGCGAAAGGGCCGGTGAAGCGCAACGACCTGACGCTCGAGTTCACCACGGAAGCGATCATCGTGGAGGGGATGACGACCGGACCCCAGTACCGGCGCACGCTGATCGCGGTGCCCAGCGCGTTCGCCGCGGCCGGCGGCGGCGGGCTGCAACAGGTGCTGGAACGCAACACCGAAATCGGGCGCGGGGCGTCGGCCCGGCCGTCCCTGCCGGTGCTCGCCACCAAGCCCCGCGACTACAGCCTGATCGTGCTCAAGGACCCGTTCAACGGCCCGCTCCCGCCGCCGCCGCCGTTCTCGCTGGAACCGGTCAAAGATGTGACCGTCAAGCAGAACGACACCCGGGCGGCAACGGTGAAGCTGGCGGCGAAGGGCGAAGGGGCGGCGGGCGCCACGTACCGGATGATCGTGTCGAACGTGTCCGGCCAGCCGTTGCCCGAGGGCGAGATCAAGGGGCGGGGGCCGACGTTCGAACTGCCCAAGACTTCCGCGGGTGAGGGAACGGCAAAGGTCGAGGTGATCGCCAAATCCGCCGAAGGCAAAGAGGCCCGGACCACGTTCCGGGTGAAGGTGGAGCCGGAACCGGAGACCCCAATAGTCACGCCGCCGATCAAAGACGACGTGTCACACGCGATCATCCTGACCATGCTCACGATCCGTCACGAGGACGGCACCGCGTCCGCCGCGATCCGCGACGGGGCCAACCGGCAGCGGTATGAGATCGAGATCGAGGGCAAGAAGGTTACCGTCGGTAAGTTCTACTACATCAAGGACAAGAAGAAGGAAGATGAGGTCGACAAGAGCGGGGTGCTGCTGATTTCGGACGACAGCAGCGGGACCAAACGCACCTTCAAGGTGATCGGGGTGGACGGCGAGGGGCTGATCCTGGAAGACCTGAAGCCGAGCGGTGACGCGCCGAAGACCGAGGCCCCGCGACCGCGCGGACCGGGTGGGCCACGCGGCGCGACGCCCCCGAAGCAGGGGCCGGCGAACCCGGTGGCGGCAATGGGCGGGAACATGGCGTCCGGGGCCGGGATCGTCGCCAGCGCACCGAAACTCTACCGCTGGACCGTCGGGCAGTCGCTCTACACGATGACCAAGGATGGACCGCTGAGCGAGCGGGACGCACAGAAGGTCCTCAAGCAGGCGGCCGACAGCGGCCCGATGCTCGAAATTGCCGTGAACCAGTAATGAGGCTTCTCGCACAGAGCGGCCCCTCATCTTGTGGGGCCGCTCTGTACGACGCTGTGGTGTGGTGGTTTTCGCCCCTTTACGGTGAAAGTGCCCTTCCTGCGGTGCTGACTCCGTTACAGCAACTCAACCGGGGCAACTGCCGGGTCACGGACGGGACATTCGCTGGCACCTGACTGGCTGTTCGCTGATCATTTGCTGGCGTGTTGCTACCCACAAATCCCCCACCCTCCCAGTCTGTAGATCCGCTTTGCAGGCCCGGCACTGACTGCTCGAATAGAAGCCGGACAACGGACGCAATAGCTTCCCGTTCCGTCACTTGCGTCCAATTTATCTCGCACGCACGGCTTTGCCTTTCGGGTAGCCGCGCGGCCGTTACTGCCGCTTGACATCAGCCGGTAGAGCCGCGGACTGCCGGAAGTGCCGCGGCGAAAAAAGGCGAGCGAGGATATCCGATGTGCCGACGACCGGGGCCGGTTGAACACGAGACGCGCGTCGCTTCACCCGTCGGACTTGTCGCGTCGGTCCGCTTCGGGCGCGTCGGTGTCGCCGTCGCGCTTCATCTGGCGCGAGGCCCACAGCAGTTGCCGCGCGAGGCCGTGCAGGATCTTCACTTCTTGTGGCGTCGGCATTGCCCGGCCGACGAGTTGGCGGATGGCGTGCATCAGCGAATCGCCCTTCTCGCCGAACAGGTAGCCCACTTCGGTGAGCGCGTGCCGCAGGTGCTCGAACATCCGGTCCTGGTCGGCGAACGGGGCCACCGCGCGCTCGGGGATCTCGGGCTTGCCGCGGGCGTCGTTGAGCCGCTTCGACCACGCCTTTCGGAACTCGTAGCAGCAGATCGCGACCGCCTGTGCGAGGTTGAGCGAGCCGGACGCGGGGTCGGACGGGACGTTCACCAGCCCGTGGCAGCGGCCGATCTCCTCGTTGCTCAGCCCGTGCGGCTCCGGGCCGAACACGACCGCCACCGGGCCGGCCTCGGCCGCCGCGAGCAGTTCGGGCATCTGCTCGGCCGCGGTGCCGATCGTTCCGGAGCGGAACACGCCGGCCGTGAGCGAGGACGTGGCGAGGGAGAACACGCAGTCGGAGAGCGCGTCGCCGAGATCGGGCACCACGCGGGCCGCGTCGAGCACCGCGAGCCCGTGCGTCGCCATCCGGCGGGCGTCGAGGTCGCCGGTGGACGCGTAGGGCGCGACCAGCACGAGGTCGGACAGTCCGAAGTTGCGCATCACGCGCGCGGTGGCACCGAGGTTGCCCGCGTAGTGCGGGCGCACCAGAACCACGCGGCACCGGGTCAGAAGGTCGGTCATGAAGCGATTTTAGGCGCGCCCGTAACGACCGGCACGGACGTGGTTGCGGGCGCGGGGGCCGGGGCCGGTTTGGCGGCGGGCCGGTTGAACCGGAACAGCAGCGGCATCAGCACCAGCATGGTGACGAGTGTGCCCACCGCGGTCAGCCCGAGCGCGTGCGCGAGCGAGTACCGCAGCACCGGCCACGTCACCGCCAGCCACAGCACCAGCAGCACGAAGTTCAGCAGCAGCGCCAGAAACACGGTCTTGTTGCTCGGCACGAACAGGGTTCCCATTTGCACCGCTTCGACGTACCGGCTGCCGTTCTCCTCGTTGAACCGCCGCTCGGGGGTGTAGCTCTTCGACTTGCCGCCCGCGGTCTCCTTGACGATCGCGTTGTAGCGAACGGGGGCCGGGTCCTCCGGCCCTTTCAGGCGGATCGCCCCGGTCATGAACGACCCGGAGTTGTCGCTCCCGTTCATGATGAACGGCTCGCCGGTGCCCTCGCGGAGGAACTGGGTGCCCCCCGGCGCGCGTTTGAACTTTACGACCTCCTCGACCGTCTTCCCGCTCGCGTCGGTCCGGAGCACGCCGGCCACCGCGGGCCACCGCACCGCCTCGAACTCCGTGAACTCGGCCGTGCTGTACGGGGCGAAGTTGAAGAACGTGTCGTACCGCCCGGGGTTCGACTTGTCGAGCGCCGACCAGAAGGTAATGAACCCGCCGAGCAAGAGCCCCCCGACCGCGGCCCGCACCGGCAGCCGCGACGCTGCCTCCTGGTACAGGTACCCCTGCGCCACGATCGAGACGCCCAGGAACAGCGCGGACAGGCCACCGGTCAGCAGCACGAACACCAGGAGCAACGTCACGGCGGCCTCGCCCGGAGGGACTTCGGAACGGTTCGGAACTCCAGAGCCAGGGGCGTTCCCGCAGGCCCTCGGCCGGGTTCTACGCCCCGACCGACGCCAACACGCTATCCGCGCGGCCCGCGCGGGGCAAGGGGCGGGCGGCCCGAGACCGCGGTTGACCTCCCCCCGGCGGGTCGCTATTCCGGCCGCACGCCAAGCGATCTTCGGTTGCTCACGCCCGTCCGCGGGCCGGGGGAAACTTGTACCGGGCACTGACCATAGCCTCCGCGGCCGTCGCAGCCCTGTTGCCGACCGGTTGCGCCAACATGTGGGACGCGGTCACCAGCCGCCAGTTCCGCGAGGCCCCGTACAAGACGGTCCGCAACGTGGTCGTGCCCGAGGACCCGGTGACGGTGCTCCGCGGCGGCCCGGACCGCACCGGCGACGACCGCGCCAAGGCGATGCACCGGCTCAAGGAGCCGGCCCGCAACGGCGGCTCGCAGGAAGACCAGGACCAGATGATGGAGATCCTCACCCGGGCCGCGACAAGCGACCCCAGCCCGGTGCTGCGGTTCGCGGCCATTGAGGCGCTCGGGCGGTTCGAGGACGAGCGCGCGATGAAGGTGCTCATCAGCGCGTACCAAACGGCCGACGGGCTGACCGACGCGGAGCGGGCGGCGCCGAAGCCGGCGGCGGAGCGCTCCGCGGTGGTGCCGGCCGGGGCCAGCGCCGGCCGGCTGCCGACCCGCACGGGGTTGGAGATCGGCCCGCTGAAGGGGCCGGCCGGGTACGCGCCCGACACCGTCGCGGCCCTGCGGTGCCGGTGCCTGGAGTCGCTCGGGCGGACTCACAAGCCCGAAGCGGCCCGGTTCCTGGCGGTGGTCGTGGGCGCGGGCGGGGCGGACGCGTCGGCCCCCGGCGGCGACGACCCCGAGGTGCGCCAGGCGGCGGTGCGCGGGCTGAGCGAGTGCCGCCAGCCCGAAGCCGTGGCGGCGCTGGCGGAGGTGCTCAAGCAGCAGGCCGGCAAGGACGTGGTGCTCGCCCGGCAGTCGCACGCGGGGCTCATGAAGCTGACGGGCAAGCGGCTCCCGCCGGACCCGCAGCAGTGGAACGAGGTCGTTCAGGCCGGCGTCACGATCGCCCCCGAGCCGAGTTGGTTCGAGAGCACCATCCAGAACGCGGCCTTTTGGCAGAAGAAGTGATCGCACGGATCGAGCCACGATCGTTTCAGGGGCGCCCGGGAAGACCCTCGGCGCCCCACTCCCATCTCATCGACGTTCTGTCGACTCTCGCTCGCCTTCACCGATCGTATCAATTGTGCTGATCGGCACGAGCCGAACAATGGCGCAAGATTCGGAAGCGGTGGCGAAACCGGATGAGCGGGCAAAGGCCGCGGGTTCCGACGGTTCGGTCGGACGCAGCGGAAAAGCGGAGAAAAATCCGCCCGCCCGGGCGCGTCACAGCCCGACAACGGTTAACATGTCGAAAATACGCGCTCGCGGCCCGCGGCCGTGGAACCCCAGTCGAACCCGTGGCTCCCCGCACGCACGGAGCAGCACCCATGTCGAACCCCGCCGATCCGAACGACCCGAACGGCCCGAATTCGCCCGACCACGCGGCGCAAAACGAGGACGCGAACACGGGCACGGGCTCGCGGTTCGAGTTCACACTCCCTGAGGACGCGGACACGTTCAACAAACTGCCGCCGATCCCGTCCCCGGACTTTGCCAGCGGACCCGGGCTCGCGCCGCCGCCGCCGCCCAACCCGTTCGGGTTCGGCACGCCCGAGAGCCGTGGCTCGTTCGGCGATTTCGGCCTGCCGCCGGTTCCCGAAGCGGCACTCGAACCGGTGCCCGCCGAGGACGCGTTCGAACTGCCCGAGTTGTCGGCCGGAGCGGGCGACTCGGCCGCCCTTTTAACACCCCCGGACGCTCAACCGCTCGAACCGCCCCTCCACCTCGATTCGGCCGACCTGCCCGGTGTGGCGGACCTGGATCAGCCGATTGCCGATTCGTTCGAGCTGCCCGAGCCGCCGGTCGAGCCGGCGCCGGATCACATGGCGCTCGCCGAGATCGATCTGAGCGACGCGACACTGGAAGCGCTTCCGATCGCGGACGGCGCCCACGCGGAGCCGATCCCGGTCGCTGAACTCGAGGAGCTGCCCGACGGTTCGTCCGTCAACCTTGGGGCTGGGGCACCTCAAGCCGGTTCACTCGGGAGCGTGCCGGACGTGAACGCGCTGCGTCCCGCCCGGCCGGCGTCGAACGGGTCCACCGCGGAGTTGCCGCGGGCCTCGCTGAATCCCGCGGACGTCCGCGGCAGCTCGTTCGAGTTCGAACTGCCCTCCAGCGTCAACACCTACAGCGATCTGCCGCCGGTCCCGGGGCCGGACGAACTCGGGTCGAAGAGCGACTTCGGCACGCTCCCGCCGCGCCCGGCGGCGGTTCCGCGAGACGCCTCGTTCGACTTCATTAACGTGGGTAGCCGGGGTTCGTTCGCGGACCTCGACGCGAACGGCCGTCCGGTCGCGAAGGCCACACCGGCGCCGGACCCGGCGGTCCGGCTCGGGAACGTGGAACCGGTCGAGCCGGTCGCCCCTGTGTCCGGGTGGCTCGACCCCGAATCACACCTGTCGGCCGCGCCGCACCCCGACGCGGTGGGCGCGTCGGACATTTTCGCCGCGCCCGCTCCCCACGCCGAGCCGTCCGAAACGTCCGACGTGTTGGCCGCGACCTCCGGCTCTCAGCCGTTCGAGGTTGTACCGCCGCCGCTCGGCAGCGCGTCCCACGAGGACGACGACTTCAGTGACCTGCCACTGGCCGAGGTGGACGACGCCCCCGAGAGCGGGGACCTGCACGCCCTGCGCGGCGACGACGAATCGATCCACGACATGCCGGCGCCGGACGCGGGCGGGCCGCTGTTCGACTCGGGACCGCTCGTCAACGCGCCGGACCTGCCGCCGGGAGCGGACGACGAGCCGGACTACGGCGCGCCGCCGGCGTTCACCCCGGACGCGTCCAGCATCCTCGCCGACCTGAGCGCGCCCGACTTCACGCTGGACGACGCGTCGTCCGTTCAGGTCGAAGCGCCCGGGATCGCGCGCACCCTGGGGAGCGGGCCGTCCGAGGCCGCTTTCGAACTGACGGTGCCCGACGATCCCATCTCGGCCGACCTGTTCGGGGACGCCGAACAGGGGGGCGGGGCGACCGGTTGGGACGAGCAGAGCGGCCCCAACCTGCTGGCCGGGCGCTCGGGCGGCGACGAGCCGACCGACCTCGATTTGCTCGACGACGATGCCCCGCTCTCATCGGCCCCGTCGAGCATCTTCTCCGGCGCCCGGGACGCCGGAAATAAGAGCGGGAAGCGCACCGCCCCCCCGGTGCCTCCGGACGCAACCGTCGCGGCGGAACCGCTCGGCACCGGCTCGAAGAACCGGCCCGCCGTGCCCAACATCGACTCCCGCGACTTCGAACTCCCGGGTGCCAAGAGCGGCCCCGCGGACGACGAGGCCGGACAAATCGACTTCGAAATGGGCGACGCGGACGACGGGGAACACACGCGCGCCGCGCCACAGGACGTGTCCCTTTCCGCGATCATCCGCGACGAACTGCCGGACGACTCCGAGGAGATGAGCACCCGGATCGCCCCCCGTCGCGTTCCGAACCCGGACGACGAAACCCGGCCGCCCGAGGTGAGCCTGGACTACCTGTCCGAATCGACCGAAGGGTCCGCGCTCGCGCTGCCGCTTCAGGCCGGGGCGGCCGCGAAAAGCAAGGCGAAGGACAAGAGCAAGAAGGGCCGGCCCGCCGTTCCGGACGAGCCGGACACCGTTACCAAGCCGACGAAGGTGGCCCCGTCACGGCTCGCGAACGCCGACGAGACCGGAACCGAAGAGAGCGTTGTCGCGGGCAGGAAGGGGAGCGGGCTGCTCGTCGGCGCGCTGTTCGGCGCGCTGGCCGCCGGTGGGGCGTGGGCCGGGGTGTACTTCGGCGACGTGATCCCGAACGCGCGGCCGGGCTCGGGGGCCGCGCCGGTGGCACAGACCGGCACCAAACCGGCCGGCCCGGCGCCGGCCGCACCGGCCGGGGCTGTGTCGCTCGACCCGCAGGCCGCGTTCGCCGCGGGCGCCGCCGCGAAGGCGGTCGAGCACTACAAGGCAACGCCCCCCGCGACGCTGACCGAGAAGACCGACGCGGGCTACGTGCGCGTGTTCGCCAAGGCCCAGGCGCTCGCCGCCGGGGCCACGGTGCCCGCGAACGACGCCGACCTGCTGGCGGCCCGCAAGGATCTTGAGGACGTGATCGCGCGGCCCGACGCGACGGCCGAGCCGGGCGGCGTGGCCCGCGGGGTGAAGGCCAGCGTCGCGCTCGGCGCGTCCTACGAACTGGCGGGCGACCTCAAGGCCGCTCGCAAGGTGTACACCGAGGCGGCGGAACGGTACCCGGCCCACAAGGCCACGTTCGAGGCCCACCTCGACCGGCTCGACGCGACCGCGCCGCCCGCACCGAGCGGCACGTCGCGCCGCCCGGCGTCGCCTGAAACGGGCCTCTTGCTCGCGACCGCGTTACTGCTCCAGGACGCGCCGGCGGCCGGCGCCGTGGAGCCCGGCGTGTACTACTGGAAGGCGGTGAAGGCCGCCGGCGCCGGTAAGTACAAGGACGCGCTCGAACTGATCGATAAGGCGAAGGAGTCGCACCAGCAGCTCGCACCCGGGTTCAGCGGCCGCGGGGTCAACGCGCTGTCCGACCCGCGCGAGCAGATCTTCGCCCGGGCCTGCGACGACCTGAAGGCGTACTGGAAGCTACGCGGGGCGGTGTCCGGCAACCCGGACATGATCGCGGAGATCAAGAAGGACGGCGGCGCGCTGGCGAAGTCGCTCGACGCGTTCGCCAAATCGTCCGAAGTTGCCACCGCGGCCGAGAAGGAAGTCGCCGCGGCCCGCGAGGCGGTCAAGAAGCTCGAGGGCGAGGTGGTGAAGCTCGGCACGGACGCGAAGGCTTCCGAACAGGCCAAGCGTGAAGCGGAGACGAAGCTCGAAAAGGCCGCGGCCGATTTGAAGACCACCGAGGCGAAGCTCACAACCGCCACGGACGAACTGAAAGCCGCCGCAAAAGACATCGAAACGAAGCAAGGCGCCCTCGCGGCCCTGGCGGACGTGCTGAAACCGGCCACACCGGTTCCGGACAAGTGGGGGCCGGCGGACCTGCTCGCCGCAACCAAGGCCGTCGTGGCACGGGCCACCGGGCCGGACCTGAAGGCGCTGGTTCCCAGCACGATGGCGGCGGTCGGCGGGGGCGGGCTGACTACGGGGCAGCTCGTGGAGATCGCCGAGCGGCTGAATAAGGCCGAGACCGTCGCAAAGGACGCGCTCGCGAAGCTGACGACCGAAACCAAGCGGCTCACCGACGCCCACGCCGCCGAAACGAAGAAGCTCAAGGAGGAGCGAGCGACCGAGGCGAAGAAGCTCACCGACGCCTACGCCGCTGACATCAAGAAGCTGAACGACGCCCACGCCGAGGCCGTGAAGGCGCTCAAGGACGGCAGCGCCGAGGAGCTGAAGAAGCTCACCGACAAGTACGCGGCCGACTCGAAGAAGCTGACCGACGACTACGCCGCGGCGGTGGCGAAACTCAAGGACGAGCACGCGACCGCCCTCCGCACCGAGCAGGACAAGACGGAAGCCGAGAAGAAAAAAGCCGCAGCGCGCGAGATCGAGTTCCAAAAGCAGCTCGGGAGCGCCGTCACCCCGGGGCAGGTGATGGACCTCTGGATACCGATCCTCGCCGACCTGCGCCGGGCGTCGGACGCCGGCCCGGCGCTCGCGGCGGCGCAGAAGACGATCGCGAGTTCGTCCCCGGATTCCGAGGACGCGGCAAAAGGGCAAACAGTTGCCGGCCTGGCGTACCTGATCCGGGGCGAACTGGCGAGCGCGCGGGAGATGTTCCAGGCGGCTCGGCGCAGCCCCGCGCACAAGGCGGCAGCGGGCAAGCCGTGGGCCGTCGCCGCCGACACCGGGCTGGACGCGGTCACGGACCCGGCGGCGGCGTTCCGCCGGCCCGTGGTGCTCCCGCCGGTGGACCTTCGCGCCGCAGCCGGTTCGCTCAACACCGGCATCGCGGCGTACAAGGGCGGTCGGTATGACGCGGCCGTGAGCGCCCTGCTGGACGCCGTGAAGCACAACCCGGCGGACCCGGTGGCGTGGTACTTCCTGGGCGCCGCGCGGTGGGCGCGGGGCGACGAAGAGCAGGCGAAAAAGGACTTCGCGCAAGGGGCCGAGCGCGAGAAGGTGTCGACCGCCCCGAACAGCACGACGAGCGACGCGCTGTCGCCGCTCCAGGGGGCGGCCCGTGACGCCATCGACCGCGTTCGCCCGTAAGCGACGGAACGAGATGGCGACGGGCACGGGCCGGCACCTCGCGAGGTGCCGGCCCGTGCCCGTCGCGCGTTTGCTCAAAACGCAGTCGTGGCCGCCTGTCGCCGTGTTGTACCGATGGCGACCGGCCAACCGCCGGGTGCGTTACCGCCAGTCGAACAGCGTCAATGCGAGCGCCGCGTTCGGTTCGGCTCGGTCCGAAGCGAAGACCGTTTTTGCCCCCCGGCCGTCTGCCCTCACCACACCGACCCGCCAACCGACACTCAACAATTCTCCGAACTGACGGTGGGAGTACAGGAACCCGACGCGCGCCCCGTCGGGCGACCAGCGCACTCCGAACGGGTCGTTGGCGACATCCGCGCTACCGGGTTCGGACGCGACAACCGTGTGCGTGTTCCGCGCGAGGTCGAGAACGGCCACCCGAACCCCCGGCATGTGAACCGTTTCCTTTCCATCTTTGACCGGGTGCGTGGTTCCGTACTGGTACGCGACCCGCTTCCCGTCCGGTGACAGCGCGGCGCACACCACCGACATCAATGGTTCGGCGGCCTCCTTGGACGGACACAGCACCTCACTCGTCTTGCCGTCCGCAGAGACTTTGCACAACACCCCGCGGGTGCTGTACTCAAGGTTAAAATTAATCGAATGTTCGTCTCGGATCGTCAGGAACCACGTGCCGTCGGGAGCCCAGTCCACAACCCGGTGATACTTTGGCACGTTCAGGGCGGTTGTTCTCCCCGCGCCCAAGTCGATCCGCACGTGCTCGTAGCCCTGGGGGCCGATCAGAGGTTGTGTGAACCGGAATCCGACCGCCTTCTTCCCGTCCGGCGACCATGCCGTGATGTACGGCACCCCGCCCGCCGCGAACAGCGCCTCGTCCCCCTTCGCTGCCTTCACCGGAGCGACCACCGGAGGCGCCCCCGGGCTGAGCAGGTACAGCCCCTTGCGGGTATTGAGTGGGAGCCGGCCGTCCGGCGCGGCCCGCCCGCACGGGCCCAACGGTTGCGCCAGGATCGCACTTAGCCCGCTTGTCGAAGAGAGCTTGGTTGCAGCCGTATGCCTCAACTCAACCCCTGCCCCGGCGTCCGCCTCCGTCACCCGCGCCACCTCGGTGCCGTCCGCCTTCAGCAACCGCACGTGCCCGGCGAACCCCAGCACCAGCCGCGACTCGTCCGCCGGACGCGGGGCCGGCGCGACCGCCGGGGCCGGCCCGGGCCGATCCGCGCCCAGGCCCAGCGTCACCCCGACCAGCAGCACACACGCGGCCAGCTTCCATTTCAGCGCAGATCCTTGCGACATGATCCCCTCCGTCAGTTCCGTGACGCTTGCGGATGGGTACTCGGAAACCGGCGGCAGCGAGACCGCGTCGGGCGCCACCGCACCGAGCCCCACGGCCAGAGCCGTGGGCTCCACGCCCCGGCGCCGGAGCCGCTCGGCGAGCAACCGGCGGGCAGCCGAGAGCCGGCTGTACACGGTCCCGACCGGCACACCGAGCTGACGCGCCACCGCCGGCTGGGACTCGCCCCGCAGGTCGCACGCGACCACCAGGGCGCGGTACCGCTCGGGCAACTCGGCCACCGCCGCGGCCACCGCCGCGCGGGTGTCGAAGTCCGGCTCCTGCTCGGGCCGCGCGCGGTCGGGCGGGGAACCCGTCAGCGACTCCCGCGCGGCCCGCCGGGCCGACCGCCGTCGGGCCGCCCGCGCGGTGTTCACCGCCACCCCGAACAGCCACCCGCCCACCGTGTCCGGCGAGTCCAGTTCACTGGCCCGCCGGGCCAGCACTAGAAACGTGGCCTGGAACGCGTCCTCGGCGTCGTGCCGGTGACCCGTCACCCGCCGGCACACCGCCAGTACCGTCGGCCCGTGCCGCCGCACCAACTGGGCGAACGCGTCCGGGTCCCCGGTGCCCGCGAACCGGGCGACCAGTTCGCCGTCGGTCGCGTCCGCCCGGGCCGCCCGCCGCGCCCGGTTGACCGCCCCGGTCAGTACGCTCTGCGACATTCCGTTGCCTCCGCGGGCCGGTGTCGTGCCCGCCCACCCTGATACTGGCGCCGCACCGCCCGACCCTTCGCCGAAGTGGAGGAAAAATCTCCGAACGCGGAGCCGGGGCGGACCCTGAACCGAAAGGGTACCCGGCCGGGCCGGGCGCCCGCCAGTGGAGGTGTGCGGAGGGCGACACAAGGTCGGAGCGAAAGGCGGCGGGCGGCTAACGGTCCGCCCCGGCGCGCTTCAGCCGCTCTTCGAGCACCGGGACGAGTTCGTCGGGCGTGTGGCTCTTGGCAACGAGCTTACTGGTCGGGGCCAGGAGCCAGTACGCGGGCACCCAGGACACCCCCCTCGTCACCCGGGCCACGAAGTTCACGCTGCACGCGTGCCCGTTCGCCGCCAGCTCGGCGTGGATGCGTGGGCCCCCGTACCGGGCCTTCACCTGGGCGTGAATGGCCTTCACCTCTTCGGTCAACTCCTCGCGTCGGACCTCGGCGGCACTGGGCTCCCGCGACCGCCACGCGTAGAACCCGGACCGCGACACCCCCAGCACCCGGCACATCAACGCGATGGGCCACGCGGCCTTGCGTTCCTCGATCCCGGCGAAGGTCAGTTCATCTGGGTGACGAAGAACGCCGTGGCTTTGTTGAGGATGTCGCGCTCCATCTCCAGTCGCTTGACGTCGGCCCGGAGTTGTCGCAGCTCTTCTTCGACCGGGGTCAGGTGCCCCGATCCCGGGAACGCCTCGGCACCCTTCTTGAGGACCCCCTTCTTCCCGTCGTGGAGCCGGTTCTCGGTGACCCCGAGGCGGCGTGCCACCTCGGCCACGGAGAGCTTCTGCTCGGTAATCATCGGACGGCTGAGAGCTTGAACTCCGCCGTGTACACCTTACGCTTGCCAGCCATCGGTGTGTCTCCTTCTGCTCAGAGTTTACACCGCTTTCCCACTGTCCACCATTCGTGGGGAACTTCACTCTGTTCGGCGATCGTCCCACCCATCTCGTTCACTTGAACGATCCGCCGGCCCGGGGCGGCCAGCTTTGTTTGCCCCTGCCACTCGACCGTGACCGTGTCGGGGGCGGTGGGGACGAAGGTGGCGCCGGGAGTGCCGTCGGGCACCACGCGGTCTTCGAGGGCTCCCATCCGGAGGGTGGTCGGGAGAATCCGGCGAGGAGAGGGCATGGACGAACCTCATGGAGCAGGAGGAAAAGAAACCTGCCAACAGCGCGCGGACTCGCCCACACGCCTGGCACACGTCATGTGCCAGTGGATATGGCCTCAACAGTTTATAGTGTTTTTATGTATACTATTTTACCGCGGCGTGCGCTGTCGGTTGCGGCGTCTGCGGCGTTGGCCCTGACGGTGATCGAATGGGCGACATGTAAAGGCTTGGCGGGTGCGGCTCAATCGCAAAATATGCCGAATCGGCGATTAGACATAATTAATATTATATCTAATAATTGAATGATTGTGAGATTTTATCGCCTCCGCGCCTGGCAGGCGCCCGACCGAACTCTATCCCGCCATTGGCCCGCGGGCGGCGACGCTCCATTCACCGTGGCACACCCACCGAATCTCGACAATTCAACAAACTTCCCTGGACCGCCGGCCGCGTTCATGGCATGAGCGCACGCATAGCACACGACAGATAGCCCGCGTCCGGGGAGTCCTTCGCGGGGGCGACCCTGCCCCCCCACCGTCGCGGGCACACGGGGGCGTGCGATGAGATCGGCTCTGTCCCGGCTGGCCCCGCTGGTCAGTCTCGGGTTCGTGGTCGCGCCCGGGTGCCAGTCCGCGAAGCCGCCGGAACCGCGCGGCTCGCAGCCACAAGCGGACCTTCAACCCGTACAGCTCGACTACGTCGACTCGGACGCATTTGACCTGCTGTTCGAAACGAGCCTGCGCAACGGGCCGCCGGTAGTCGTGATCCAAACCGGATACGGTAAGCCCGAGTGGGGCGCGCGGTTGAACGCGTGGATCGCGGCCTGGAACCTGGGGCGCGGGGGCGCCGCCCGGGCGCGCGGGCAGATCCCGGGCACACCGACGGTGGTCGTGGACGGCGACAGCATCCGCGAGTTCCGGCTCCTGGTGGACGGGCTGATGGGCCGGGTCGAGGAGTCGGCCCGGACCGGCACCCGGTGGTGGGAGGAGAGGCACATGCGCGAGCGGCGCGTCGCCCTGTTGCGCCCCTACAACCTCCGGTTCCACCTCGACCCCGGGGGGCGCATCCAACTCGTCCTCTTCCACGAGGCGCACGCGGCAAAGTACGAGGGCACCGTTCGCGCGCTGTTCGACCCGGCCGGCGGTGAAGCCCTGGAGTGGGCGCCCGGTTACAGTTGCTCCCGGAGCAAACAGCGGACGACGAGCGCAACAGGGGCGGAGTGAGCAGCAACCAAAGCCGAAGCGCGGCACGGAGAGCCCCCTCTCCGTGCCGCGCTTCTGTTTTAAGTTCGTAGGCGGTTCAGCACACGCAGCAGGCGATCGGGGTGCCGCCCATCATCAGGCAGCAGGTGCAGCCGGCCTTCATGCAGCCCATGACGCAGTCGCAGCACGCCTGGATCATGGCGCAGCACGCGGCGTCGCCGCTGGTGCAGGTGACGCAGCACCCGTTGGCGGTCATCTCGCACTTGCACATCGCCATCGTCATGTTGCAGCAGCACACGGTCATGCCGTTCATCGTGCAGCACAGCGAGCACATGCCCCCGGCCATCATCGCGCACAGGTTCTGCATCATCGTGCACGCCGCCGGGTCGTCGCACTCGCACGTCATCTTCATCCCGCCGGCGCACTTCTCCACCTTCATCATGCACCGCGGCACCATCACCATGTTCGCAGTCGTGGGCATCGCGTTCGTGCCCATCGGCATCGCCGCCGAGCCCATTCCGGTCATCGCAGCGCGGTCCATCATCATTGCGGTAGTCATGTTTAGCTCCGTCTGAGGGACAAAGTTACGGTCGGCTTCCCTCCGTCCCGACCGCTCGATTTCAAGCAAATTACACCACTTCAGCTTCGAAACACGCAAAAGCGCATTACCGCAGTTGCTTTTCTCCGGCGCGAGGTTAGAATTCGAGTAGATACACTACTAAGTTAACTATTCTAGTGATCAATCGCTGACGAATTCCGACTGAGGACCACTCATGTCCGCGCACCGCTTCCTCGAACACCTCCCGAATGCCGCACCCGTGTCGCCCGTTATGTTGGCGGCCCCTTCGTGTGCGTTCGTGCCGTGTCCGGTGTTCGCGGCGATGCCGGTGGGTCAGCAGACTCACGTTCAAGCGATTTATCAACTCGCCGCGGAACGCACCCGCGAGCAACTCCGCCGCCGTCGCCCCTGGCCGCCTCTGTTCTCTGCAAACTGATTGCCGGCGACACACGCCACCCGACCGATCCGGCGAATCATTTGCTGGATCGGTCGGGTGATTTCGTTGAACGCAAATTACCCGCGCCGGTGCCCCGGCGCCTATCAGCAAACCGGGGTTGCGCCCCACTCTGTCAGCATCACAACGGTGATAGGTGCGGTGAACGAAACGGCGGTGCCTCTTCCCCGCCGGCTTCGGAACACAGGAACCCGTAAGCGGCGAACACGAGCCCGACGTGGTGGTGCCAGCCGTGCCAAGTCCGGCCTTCGAAGTGATCCAACCCCAACGCGTTCCGCAGCCAATCGAACCGTAACACCGCGCCAGCGACGGCACCGGCGGACTCGCTCCGGACCGACCCGCCGAGCGCCTGAAGCCCTTCCTGGAAACCAGGGTCTTCGAGGTAACCGGGCTCTCCGGTGACCGCCGGCACTTCCCCTTCGCCGCGCAACTCGTCGAGCAGCCGCAGCGCGATCTCGGCTTTGGACGCGGGTTGCCGGGCGTCCACCGGGACCGCCGTGCCCGCACCGTGTTCGCGGAGCCACGCCGCCGGCAGGTAGAGCCGCGCCGTGAGCGGGAAGTACCCCGCCGGACCGACCTGCGTTACGAACACCCCCACCTGGCAGTTGATCTTTTTGCCCAGCGCTCGGGCGAACTGCGGTTGCACCCCGACCGAGTGCCGCCCCTTCTTGGCGAACGCGCCGTCGTGAATCACCCACACCGCGCCCGAATCGGCTCGCACCGCGAGCGTGCGCCGGACCGCGGCGAACAGCCGCGATGCGTCCCACGGGCTGTGGCTGACAAAGTGCTGGAGCGCTTGTGCCAAGTTCGCTTCGGTCGTGATGACCCGCCCGGCCGCGGCGGCGATCGACTCGACGTTCTTGCGATCGGACGGTTCGAGCAACCCGCGGAGGTACACGCGGAAGCGCAGGAACTGGTCGGCGCGCTGGAACGTCACGCGAAAGCGGGCCGCGTACTCCTCGAACCGCGTCTGCCACCCGTCGCGAAGGGTGAGGCCGGACGCCGGGTCGTTCGGGCGTTCGCGTTCCTCGTCCTGGTGGGCCAAAATCGTGTCTCCACGGGCGGTGGGCAACCAGAGAGGAAGCAATCGTCCCGAATGATTTCTTAATTAATCGATTTAGTCGTGAATTGGAATCAAAAAGGTGCCTCGGTCCCTGGGTTGGACCGTCTCGCGAGCCCACTTCGTCAAGTCGCAGCCCAGCAACATGACAACAACACGGTGATGCTTGTGGTGTCACAAGATGTTAATTGGAATTAGTTTGCGTCAATTCAAGCGATGAGGGCCGCTTCTTGACCTGACGGAGTAGTCCACTGCACGGAATGGATGCGGTGGTTCCCGATTGAAATACATCATCGCAGTCATCATCTTAGTGCGATAGAAGGTGAGCCGCTCATCTGGCTCCAGTGACCTCTTCTCGGAGGGATTCCATGACTGTTCGCATTCGGCGTGGTTTCACGCTGATCGAGTTGCTGGTGGTGATCGCGATCATCGCGATTCTGATCGGGCTCCTGCTACCAGCGGTCCAGAAGGTTCGCGAGGCGGCGGCGCGGCTTCAGTGCCAGAACAACCTCAAGCAGATCGGGCTGGCGGCGCACAACTTCCACGACAGCTACCAGTTCCTGCCGCCGGCGTTCATCGGGGACAACTCCGAGGCCCTTGACGGCTGGGCCACGTGGGGCGCGCTGCTGCTGCCGTACATCGAGCAAACCGCCCAGTACAACTTGTGGGACATCCGCTACCTCGCGTCCCAGCAACCGCTCGCCGCGGTGCAGACGCAGGTCAAGATTTACCTGTGCCCGTCGCGCCCCGCGCCCGTGCTGAGCGTGAGCGATTTCCGGCCCGAGGGTGCCGCGCTCACCGACTACGCGGCGAGTTTCGGCACCCACGCCGCGTACACGTCCTCCACGGGCGCGATCATCCCGAACCTGCCTTACGTCGCGACCGACTCCGGCGGCCGTGTGTACGTCACCAAGTGGTCGAGCCAGACCAACTTCGGCAGCGTCACGGACGGCGCCAGCAACACCACAATGTTCGGCGAAAAGTCGATCCGCCCGAACTCGCTGCGCGGCAAGAACGAGGACCGCAGCGTGTTCGGCGGGAACCGCAACAACATCCGCCGCATGATGGGCACGAGCAGCGTGAACGGCGACGTGCGCCCGCTGCTGCCGCCCGACAACCAGAACCTCCCGTTCGCGAACAGCAGCTTCGGCGGCCCGCACCCGGGCGTCACCAACTTCGTGTTCGTGGACGGCAGCGTCCGCTCGCTGCGGATCAGCACCCCGGTGAACGTGCTGACCGCCCTGGTCACGCGGGCCGGCAGTGAAGTGGTGTCGAACGATTACTAGCCGCGAGGGGACGACGATGAGCACAGACATACGACTCGCTCGCGCGCTCGCCCTGGCACTGGTTCCGGCTCTCGCCGCGGGCTGCACGCGGGGCGAGGGCGGGCACCCGACGGCGGGGCAGGTGGTCTGGTCCGGCGGCCAACTCGGCGGGCACTTCGTCGAGGTGACGCGGGTCGACGACCTGAGCGTGCGCGGGTTCGGAACGATCGGCCCGGACGGGCGCTTCGCGCTGGAGCGGTTGGTGGACGGCAAGACGGTTCCGGGCCTCCCGCCGGGCGAGTACCAGGCGCGGCTGATCCTGACCGACGAGGGGGACGGGCAAGCGAAGAAGCCGAACGTGCCTGCCCGCTACCTGGACCAGAAGACCGCCGGCTGGCGGGTCACGGTGCCCGCGCCCGGGGACGTGACGCTGACCGTGGCCCCGAAATGACGAGCCACGCGGTTCGCCCCGCCCCGGATCGGGTGGCGAGGGGAGAGGCGCTGCCCGGCCCGCCGGTTTCGGACGGGCGAGGGGTCGTGGGAGAGCGACCCTACGCGGGCGGGTGCGAACCGCGTCAGTCACCATCGAACACCGAGGAAACAATACCGTGAACCGGTTCCGACTGATCCCACTCGCGATGCTGGTGCTGGCGTTTTCGGCCACCGCCCGCGCCGCGGACCCGGACGCCGCGAAGGTGGAGTTCTTCGAGAAGAAGGTGCGCCCGATCCTGGCGGGGCACTGTTACGGGTGCCACTCGGCCGACACCAAGCCGGCCGGCGGGCTGCGGGTGGACGACCGCAACGGGCTGCTGTCCGGCGGCAACACCGGCCCGTCCGTCGTGCCCGGCGCGCCCGAGAAGAGCCTGCTCATCACCCGCGTCACCACCAAGAACGAGAAGCGGCGCATGCCCAGCGAGGGCGAAGCGCTGTCCGAGGAGCAGGTGGGCGTGCTGCGCCAGTGGATCAAGGACGGCGCCGCGTGGCCGGCGGTCCGGGTGCCGGCCTCGCTGGGCCAGGCGAAACCCGAGTACGAGAAGCTCAAGAAGGAGCACTGGGCGTTCCGGCCGCTCGCCGAGCCCACAGCACCCGCAGTCAAAGACGCGGCGTGGGCGCGGGGCGCCGTGGACCGGTTCATCCTCGCCGCGCTCGAGGCGAAGGGGCTGAAGCCGGTCGGCGACGCGGACAAGGTGGCGCTGCTCCGGCGCGTGACGTTCGACCTCACCGGGCTGCCGCCCACGCCCGCCGAGATCGACGCGTTCCTGAAAGACGAATCGCCCACGGCGTTCGAGAAGGTGGTGGACCGCCTTCTGGCGTCGCCCCAGTTCGGCGAGCGCTGGGGGCGGCACTGGCTGGACGTGGCCCGGTACGGCGAGAGCACCGGCCCGAGCCGCAACATCCCGTACCCGCACGCGTGGCGGTATCGCGACTACGTGATAGACGCGGTGAACGCCGACGTGCCGTTCGACCGGTTCGTCCGCGAGCAGGTCGCCGGCGACCTGTTGCCCGCAAAGGACGACGCCGAGCGGAACCGGCTGCTCACCGCGACCGGGTTCCTGGCGCTGGGCGTGAAGGACGTGAACCAGCGGTTCAAGGTCCGGTTCGTGATGGACAACGTGGACGAGCAGGTGGACGCGGTCACCCGCTCGGTGCTCGGGCTGACGGTGAGCTGTGCGCGGTGCCACGACCACAAGTTCGACCCGGTGCCGATGGTCGATTACTACGCGCTGGCCGGCATCTTCACCAGCACCGAGAACGCGTCCGGGCTGCGGAACCAGATGGGCGGCGCCGGGCTGGCGTACTACGTCCCGGCGAACCTCGTGCGGCTGACCGGTGATCTGCCGCCGGCGGACCCCGAGAAGGTCGCCAAACTGACCGCCGAAGTGGCAGAAGCGAAGAAGGCCTGGGACGCGATCCGCGGCACCCCCGAGGGCCTCAAACCGGCCCCGAACGGCCAGCCGACGCAGCGCCCGTACCGGCTCAAGTACGAAGCGCTCCAGGGCGAGTTGAACGCGCTCACCGACCCGGCGGCACGCGGGCTGGCGGCGCACGGCGCGCGGGACGCGACAACAGTTGCCGACACCGAGCTGCGCGTCCGCGGCGAGGCGGAAAAGCTCGGGCCGGTGGTGCCGCGCGGGTTCCTGACCGCGTTCGAGGTGCCCGGGGCGGCGAAGGTGAACCCGAAGCAGAGCGGGCGCCTGGAACTGGCCCAGTGGCTCACCAGTTCGGGTAACCCGCTGGCCCCGCGGGTGGCGGTGAACCGCGTGTGGCAGCACCTGTTCGGCACCGGGCTCGTGAACACCGTTGACAACTTCGGGGTGACCGGGGCGGCCCCGTCGCACCCCGAACTGCTCGACCACCTCGCCCGGCAGTTCCTCGCGGACGGGTGGAGTACGAAGAAGCTGGTGCGGCACCTGGTCCTGAGCCGGACGTACCGGCTCAGCTCGGATGCGACCGCGGCGCACCGGGCCGCGGACCCCGACAACCGGCTGCTGTGGCGCCACGCGCCGCGGCGGCTGAGCGCCGAGGAGCTGCGGGACGCGGCGCTGGCCGCGGCCGGCGCCCTGGACCCGAAGCGCCCGGACGGGTCGCCCGCGACCGCGCTGCGGATGGTCGAAATGCGGGACAACGGCCCCGAGTCCAACGCGATCCACGAGAGGGCCGACGCCGCGACCTACCGGAGCGTCTACCTGCCGCTGTTGCGTGGCGTAACGCCGCACGCGCTGGAGGCGTTCGACCCGGTGGACCAGACACTGGTCAGCGGCACCCGTGACACCACCACCGTGCCCGCCCAGGCGCTGTTCCTGCTCAACTCCCCCTTCGTGCGCAAGCAGGCCCTGGTGTTCGCCGAGCGGCTCCTCAAGGACCGCGACGCGGCCGACGCCGACCGCGTTCGCGCGGCGTACCGGTTGAGCGTCGGCCGCGAGCCGACCGACGCGGAGGTCGACCGGGCGCGGGCGTTCGTGGGGGCTTACGAGTCCGAGTACCGCAAGAACCCGCCGAAGGTGGTCAAGGCGCCGGCTCCGAAGAAGGGACCCGCACCGAAGAAGGTCGATGACCCGGCCCAGGACCCGGACCAGATCGACCAGACCAGCGAGACCGTCACCGAGGACGTGGTTCAGGCGAAGGACCCGCGCACCGCCGCCTGGATGGCGTTCACACAAGCCCTCCTCGCCAGCGCCGAGTTCCGCTACGTGAAGTGACCGGCTCGTCGGCCCTGGATCGACACCGGGGCCGACGCCGAAAACCACCAACACCAAACACCAAACACCAAACACTCCCATGCACCAGTTCCCGTCCGTGTCACGCCGCAGCGTGTTGAAATCCGCCAGCGCCGGGTTCGGCTACCTCGCGCTGGCGGGGCTGTTGGGCGAGCAGGCTCGCGCGGCCGAGAAGGCCGCCCCCAAACCTCTTGGGCCGAAGGCACCGCACTTCCCGGCCAAGGCGAAGCGGCTCATCTTCGTCCACATGAACGGGGCGATGTCGCACCACGACACGTTCGACTACAAGCCGCAACTGGTGAAGGACAACGGCAAGCCGGGGCCGGGCGGCGGGGTGCTCACCGCGTCTAAGTTCAAGTGGCAGCAGTACGGGGGCACGGGGTCGTGGTTCTCCGAACTGCTCCCGAACCTGGCCAAGCACGCGGACAGCATGACATGGCTCCGCGGGCTCCACACCGACACCCCGGCGCACCCGCAGGCGGTGGTGCAGTTGCACACCGGCAGCGCGAACGCCGCGCTCACCCGGCCCAGCCTGGGCGCGTGGCTCCTGTACGGGCTGGGCACCGAGAACCAGGACCTGCCCGGGTACGTGACCGTCAACCCGCCGCCCAACTTCGGCGGCGCGGTGAACTACGGCAGCGCGTTCCTGCCGGCCCACTTCCAGGGCACCCGCCTCACCGACCGGGGGCACCTGCCGAACCTCCGCGCCACCGCCGCGAGCGACTTGCAGCGCAAGCAACTGGACCTGATCCAGGGGATGAACCGGGACCTCGCCGCGGCCCCCGGGGCGCCGGACGCGGTGGACGGGGTGATCGAGTCGTTCGAGCTGGCGTTCCAGATGCAGGGGAAGGTGCCGGAGCTGCTCGACATCTCGAAGGAGCCCAAGAAGGTGCTTGAGGCGTATGGGGTGACGGACGGGCCGGCGGGGGCGTTCGCGCGGCAGTGCGTGATGGCCCGGCGGTTGAGCGAGGCGGGCGTGCGGTTCGTGGAGATCTGCCAGCCCGGGTGGGACCACCACAACAACCTGCACAAGGGGCTCATCGACCGGTGCGGGTCGGTGGACCGGCCGACCGCGGCGCTGCTCGCGGACCTCGGCGCGCGCGGGCTGCTGGACGACACGCTGGTGCTGTTCGGGAGCGAGTTCGGACGGCTCCCCACGTCCCAAGGGCAGGACGGGCGGGACCACAACATCACCGGGTACCCGATGTTCCTCGTCGGCGCGGGGGTGAAGCCGGGCGTCACCTACGGCGCCACCGACGAGTACGGGATCAAGGCGGTGGAAGGGCGGATGCACACCACCGACCTGCACGCCACGCTGCTCGCGCTCATGGGGCTGGACCACGAGAAGTTGACCTACAAGTACGCCGGCCGCGACTTCCGGCTCACCGACGTGAAGGGCAACGTGGTCAAAGAGATCTTCGCCTGATTCGCGTTGGAACGCGCCCGGCATTCGGCCGGGCGCGTTCCGAGCGGCAAGGTTGCCCCAGAAGTGAACCGACACCCCCACACTCGCGACCGGCCATTGTGCCGCAGTGTGGGGCGACGGCGTCCGGGAACGTCAGTCTTCGCCGCCCGCCACCCACTCGAACAGCATCCCGAGTGCGGGGGGAATGACCGCGAAAGCCAGCGTTGCCCCAATCGCGCCAGCCAATCCCAAGCCAAGCCCGACCGCCGGGACGCCCCACGCCGCGACGAGCGCCCCGCCGGTCAATCCCAAGCCGGTGGACGCCGTCGTGAACCGCCAGTAATCGCCACCCAGTTCCCGCAGCCTCGCGTCCAACCCGCGGAACAGGCACGCCCCCCACGCCGCGCCGCCGACTGCGGCCAGTGCCGCGACTGCCCACGGCGCCCCGGCACGCTCGACGATCGGTCCCCACAACTGCGCGGTCCCGCCTCCGCCGGCCAAGGCCCCGAACAAACTACCGACGACGAACCCGTACCGCCGCCGGGCCGATTCCCACCGCGCTCGCTCGGCGTCCTCTCGCGCCCCCTCTGCGGCGACCCGCGCGCCGAAGGAACCGTAAACCTCCCGGCCGTGGTTGGGAAGGGCAACGGCCGGTCCGGGTTCGACGCGGCGCACAATCAGCCCCGTGTTGTCACCGCCGACCACGACGACCTCGGACCCGGTCTCGACGTACCCGCCTTCCGAGCGGGCGTCGTGTCGGGTTCCGCCGATTCGGACCACCCCCTGCGGGCGGAGCGCGGTCATCGCCGTCCCACTGTCACCGATGCGCACCGCCACGACCGCCCCTCTGCCTTCTGTGGTTTAAGGACCCCGTTCAGCGGCCCAGCCGCGATTCCAGTGTGCGGTGACAACCTGCAATCCGTTTCACGTCGATGGGTCCGGTGCCGCGCCAGGTTCAGCTTTTCACGTCACTCCTTGCCCAAAAGCAAGTCTACCACCCAACACCCGCCGGCGTACGGGGTTTCGCTGTAGCTGTGGTTCATCACCTCGATAGAGCCGCACCCCGGCGCCCTTGAGCGGGGCCGTCAGAATTGGCATCCGCTCAAAGCCGCTCGCGGCGTCGGTTCGTTCCCCGAGCTGCGGGCTCCCGCCCGGTGCTTTGCGCAGCATTTCCCGGCTATTCGGATGGTGCGACGAGCGCACGGATACGCGCCATTTCGCGGTGCAGCCGGGCAACCGCTCTCATCCGCGTCACGGGCACAGATTCCGTTTATTTGCAGTCGCCCCACCTTACCCAACTGGCGAAGTCGTCGCGAGCGCGGGTAAAATTAGGTACTTTAAATAGGCTCTCCCGCATTCAATCCTACCGAGAGTGAAGCACCGTGAAGCCGTCACAGCTTAACGGGCGCCGGGCCGCGTTCGCGCTGCTCGCCGCGCTCGTGTTCAGTTTTCCGGGCATCGCCAAGTCCGAAGAGGATGACGCCAAGAAAGAGATCGCGGACGTTCAGAAGCAGATCGATCTGCTTCAAAAGAAGCTGGACGCGCTGCGCAAGGGCGAGCCGCCCGCCCCGGCGCCTAACGCGATCCCCGAAACCGCAATCGCCAAGATGACGTGGCGCAACATCGGCCCCGCGAACATGGGCGGGCGCATCACCGCGCTGGCGGTCGTGGAGAGCGACCCGAACACCTACTACGTTGCCACCGCGAGCGGCGGGCTGCTCAAAACCGTCAACAACGGCACCACCTTCAGCTTCGTGTTCGAGAAGGAGGCGACGGTCTCCATCGGTGACGTGGCGGTCGCGCCGAGCGACCCGAACGTCGTGTACGTCGGCACCGGCGAGCACAACCCGCGCAACTCCGTGTCCTACGGCGACGGGGTTTACAAGAGCACCGACGCCGGGAAGACCTGGCAGAACGTCGGGCTGAAGAAGTCGTTCTCGGTCGGGCGGATCGTCGTTCACCCCAAAGACCCCAACACGGTGTACGTCGCCGCGATGGGCCGCGTGTGGGGGCCGAACGAGGAGCGCGGCGTCTTCAAGACCGCGGACGGCGGGAAGACGTGGCAGAAGGTGCTGTACGTCGACGACCGGACCGGGGCCATCGAGCTGCGCATGGACCCGACCGACCCCAACGTGCTGCTCGCGGGGCTGTGGGAGCGGAAGCGGGACGAGTTCGACGGGTTCTTCGGCCAGGGGCCGTGGCCCGGCCCGGACCAGTACGGGCCGATCGTCGCGCACGGCCCGGGGGGCGGGCTGTTCAAAACCGCGGACGCCGGGAAGACCTGGAAGAAGCTCACCGGCGAGAAGGCCGCCCCCGGGTTGCCCACCGCGAAGACCGGCCGCATCGGGCTGGACTACTCGCGCAAGACGAAGGGGCTCGTGTACGCGATCATCGACACCGAGAACATCGGCAAGGGGCGTCCGGTGCTCACGGTGTACATGGGCGTCTCCGGCGAGGGCGAGAAGGAAGGGGCGAAGGTCACCGCGGTCGTCGAGGACGGCCCCGCCGCGAAAGCCGGGTTGAAAGAGGGGGACCTCATCACCGCGATCGACGGCAAGAAGGTCGCCAGTTACGACGAGGTGCTCGACTTCCTGACGAGCAAGAAGCCCGACGACGTGGTGAAGCTCACCGTGGTCCGTGCGAAGGGCAAAGCGAGTGACAAGAAGGACGCGAAAGCGGAAACCGAAACGCTCACCGTCGAGCTGAAGCTCGCGGCCCGGCCCAGCACCCCCGAGCCGAAGAAGGGCGGGTTCCAGCCGAAGGGCGGCCAGCAGACGCTCTCCCCCGGCGGCCTGGCGGTCGAGGTCGCGGGCTTCGACGCGCCGGTGAAGGTCGCGGACGTGCCGAAGGACGGCGCCGCGGCCAAGGCCGGGGTGAAGGCCGGCATGACCATCGTGGCCGTTGAAGGAACGGACACGCCGGACTTCCGCGCGTACCGCACCGAGCTGCGCGTCGGCGGGAAGGTCGAGAACCCGCGGCAGGCCGGCGACAAGGTGAAGGTGTCGTTCCAGGAGGGCGACAAGAAGCCCTTCGAGGTGACACTCGCGCTCGCGGCGGCCGAAACGCGGTTCCAGGGGGGCGGCGGGGGCGGCGGGCGCCCGACTGCCCCGTCGGCCCGGCCGTTCATCATGCAGACGCAGGTGGGCGGGCAGCAGGCGAACGTTCAGAACAACCAGGGCAAGGACGGCTACCAGACCGGCGGCGTGTTCGTGTCGAAGGACAACGGCGACACCTGGACCCGCGTCAACAGCCTCAACCCGCGCCCGTTCTACTTCTCGAACGTCCGCGTCGACCCGACCGACGACAAAACCGTTTACGTCCTCGGCGACACCGTGCTGTGGCGCAGCACCGACGGCGGGAACCGGTTCGCCAGCGCGCAGGCGAGCACCGTCCACCCGGACCACCACGCCCTCTGGATCGACCCGCGGGACAGCCGGCACATGATCCTGGGCTGCGACGGCGGGTTCTACTCCACCTACGACCGCGGCGCCACCTGGGACCACCTGAACGTGCTGGCGCTGGGGCAGTTCTACCACGTCGCGGTGGACACCCGGAAGCCGTACCGGGTGTACGGCGGGTTGCAGGACAACGGGAGCTGGGGCGGGCCGTCGCGCACGCTCCGCGGCACCGGCCCGGCGAACGAGGACTGGCAGTACCTCCGCGGCGGCGACGGGTTCGTGTGCCGCGTGGACCCGAACGACCCCGACGTGGTCTACTCGGAGAGCCAGAACGGCGCCATCGGCTGGATCAACCTGAAGACCGGCGAGCAGAAGGGCACCCGCCCGCGCCCGGTCAAGCCGGGCGAGGCGCTGCGGTTCAACTGGAACACGCCGTTCATCCTGTCGGCCCACAACTCCGGCATCTTCTACTGTGGCGCGCAGTACGTGTTCCGCTCGGTGAACCGCGGGGAGAACCTGAAGGCCGTCAGCCCCGATCTGACGCGCACCAAACAGGGCTCGATGACGGCGCTCGCCGAGAGCCCCAAGAGCGCGGACGTGCTGTGGGCCGGCACCGACGACGGCAACCTGTGGGTGACGCGGGACGGCGGCGGGAACTGGACCAACGCGCTGGAGGCCCTCAAGAAGGCCGGGCTGCCGGGGCCGCGGTGCGTCAGCGCGATCGAGCCCGGGCGCACGAAAGAAGGGCTGTGCTACGTGGCCCTCGACGGGCACCGCTCCGACGACGACAAGCCGTACCTCTTCGTGACCGAGGACTACGGCGCGACCTGGAAGAGCGTTACGGGGAACCTTCCGGCGTTCGGTTCGACGCGGGTGATCCGCGAGGACATCACGGCGCCCGAGATCCTGTACTGCGGCACCGAGTTCGGTATTTGGGTGTCGGTCAACCGCGGCGCGAGCTGGGCGAAGCTGAACAGCAACCTGCCCACCGTGGCGGTTCATGAGGTCGCGCAGCCCACGACCGCGAGCGAGATCGTGGTCGCGACGCACGGCCGGAGCGTGTGGGTGCTGGACGTGGCGAGCCTGCGTCAGATGAAGCCCGAGGCGCTCGCGGCCCCGGCCACCCTGTTCGCGCCGGCGCCGGTGACGCGGTGGCAGTTCGGGCCGGGCAGCTTCCCGTACTCGCGGGACGTGCGCAAGTTCTACGGCACTAACCCGGCCCCCGGCGGCAGCATCGAGTACCTGCTCACCAAACCCGCGAAGGACGTGAGCCTGAAGGTCCTCGACGTGAACAACAAGGTGGTGCGCGAGTTCCGCGGCCCGCCCGCGGCGGCCGGGTTCCACAAGCTCACGTGGGCGCCGCCGCGGGCCGGCGCGTACCGCGTCGTTCTGACCGCAGACGGTAAGGAGTACGCGCAGATGGCGGTGGTCGAGAACGACCCGAACGCGGACCCGAAGGCGGTCATCACGGACGCCCCGCAACCGGTTCCCGGCGGGGACGCCGACGGCGACGAGGAAGAGGAGGAGTTGAGGAAGGAAGTGGCGCCGTTCATCCCGAAGGCACGGGACTGAGACGAGCGAAGGCGTGTTCACCGCAGAGGGCACGGGAGGGCGCAGAGAGGGAGCCAGGGGAGAAGTTCAACTCTCCTGGCTCCCTCTCTGCGCCCTCTCGTGCCCTCTGCGGTGAACACGCCTTCGCCTTCTACTCGGCCATTTCGTCCGTGATGATGGCGTCGGTGAAGACGTTCTGGACGTCGTCGTGGTCGTCCAGCGCGTCCATGAACCGGACCACCTTCTTGCCGGTCTCCACGTCGATCTCTTTGGGCGCCTTCGCCAGGAACTTCACCTCGGCCTCGAACGTCTCGAGGTTGGCGGCCTTGAGCGCCTCCAGCACCGCCGAGAACTTGGACGGGTCGCAGGTGATCTCGAACGCGTCGCCCTCGCGCTTCATGTCGTCGGCGCCGGCCTCCAGCGCCACGCCCATGATCGCGTCCTCGTCCTTGAACTTGGTCGCGTCGATGGCGAAGAACCCCTTGCGGTCGAACAGGTACAGGGCGCTGTTCGGCTTGCCCGGCTCCGTGTTGGCCCGCTCGAAGATCTTCTTGATCTCGCCGTTGGTGCGGTTCCGGTTGTCGGTCATCACTTCCACCAGCACCGCGACCCCGTTCGTCATGCCCTCGTACAGGATCTCGTCGAAGGTGACCCCTTCCAGCTCGCCGGTGCCGCGCTTGATGGCCCGCTCGATGTTGTCCTTGGGCATCGACACGGACCGGGCCTTGTCGATGGCGTACCGGAGCGGCAGGTTCATCGTGGGGTCGCCGCCACCGTTCTTGGCCGCGATGATGATGTACCGGCTGAGCTTGCTGAACAGCTTGCCGCGCTTCGCGTCCACCACCGCCTTGTGGCGCATGATGTTCTTCGCGTGACTGTGGCCTGCCATGTCTCCAAAACCTCTCGGGAACGGGTGGTGCAACCAGTATAGCAGTCGGCCCGGGGCGTGGCGTCCGCGCCCGCCGGGTGGTACGATCACGGCACCCACAGCGGGCGGCCACAATTGCGCCCCGAGAACAAAAAAGCCCGGCCGCGTTGGCGCGAGGTGAGCGTATGACCGAAGCCGACTGGCTGGCGTGCCGCGAGCCCGCGCCGATGCTCGACGCGCTGGGCGACCTCGCCAGCCCGCGGAAGCTGCGCCTGTTCGCGTGCGCGTGCTGCCGCCGGCTGGAGGCGCCGCTCCCGCACCTCTGGAACCCCGCGACGCTGGACGTCGCGGAACGGTTCGCCGACGGGCACGTCTCGAGCGACGAGCTGCGCGACGCCTGGCGGCGGGTCGGCGAAGACCTGCACACCGCTCACCGCCGTATCGAACTCGAAACCCGCAGCGGGACCCGGCAGCCGAAAGACGCGCACGCGTCCGCACTGCTGGAGGCCCAGTACTCGGCCCTGCGCGAACTCAGCACGGCGGTCGCCTTGATCATCAGCCGCGGGGGCCTCGGGCGGGACGCGGCGCAAGCGGCGCGTGGCGCGGCGCAAGCGGCCGCGCTCCGCAGCACCCTCAGCGGCTGGCCGGTGCGCGCCGCCGGGGCGGACGCGGGTTGTGCCGAACAGGTCGCGCAGGCGGAACTCGTGCGCGACCTGTTCGCGGACCGGTTCTGGTTCGTCGTGCCCGA
Organism: Gemmata obscuriglobus; assembly: GCF_008065095.1. Classification (NCBI taxonomy): domain Bacteria; kingdom Pseudomonadati; phylum Planctomycetota; class Planctomycetia; order Gemmatales; family Gemmataceae; genus Gemmata; species Gemmata obscuriglobus. The sequence continues at coordinate 8,539,777 of NZ_CP042911.1, forward strand.
TCCCGCGTGGCTTACGGCCGACGTGCGGGCGCTGGCGAACCACATCTACGACGGGCACGCGTTCGAGCACATGCCGATTCTGGCCGATGCGCTTCAAGACGCCGGGTGCGAGAGCGGCCGGGTCCTCGACCACTGCCGCGGCCCGGCGCCGCACGCCCGCGGGTGCTGGGTGATCGATCTGGTGCTGGGCAAGGAGTAGAGCGCGGGCGGGTTCCGAGCGGAAACCCCGTGCGTCGGTCCGGTTGGTTGGGGCTGGTTGTTGTGGCCCGGCTGCACTTGGCCCCGCGAACAGCCACAACCGCTCCGAGGTCGCACTCAACCACAGGCGCTGGAGTATCAAGCGATGACTTACTTTGCCACGATTCATCTCGCGTTGAGAACCAGTGGCGGAAAGAAGCCGCGGGCCTGGCTTTTCCAGGCGCGCGGCTTCTTTCCGCCACTGGTTCCGGAGGCGGTCGACACTGCTCAGTTCGTTTTTAGATGATCTGTTTGATCGGCTCGGCCCCTTCAACGCCGACCAGCTTCTGGTCGAGCCCGCCGTAGAAGTACGTGAGCTTGTTCGGGTCCAGCCCCATCTGGTGCAGCACGGTGGCGTGCAGGTTCTTGACGTGGAACCGGTCGTCCACCGCGAAGTTGCCCAACTCGTCCGTCGTCCCCACGCTCACGCCGCCCTTGATCCCGCCGCCGGCCAGCCACGAGGTGAACCCGTAGGCGTTGTGGTCGCGGCCGGTGCCCTGGGCGTACTCCGCGGTCGGTTGGCGGCCGAACTCGCCGCTCCAGATCACGACGGTGCTGTCCAGCAGCCCGCGGCGCTTCAGGTCGGTGAGCAGCCCGGCGATCGGCTTGTCCGTCGCGCCGGCGTGCAGCGAGTGGTTCTTCACCAGGTCGCCGTGCGCGTCCCAGTTGTGGTCGTTGTGGTTGCCGCCGGAGTAGATCTGGATGAACCGCACGCCGCGCTCCACCAGCCGCCGGGCCAGCAGGCACTTCCGGCCGAAGTCTTCCGTCTTCTTGTCGTCCATCCCGTACAGCTTCTTCGTCTCCTCGGTCTCCTTGGCGAAGTCGACGGCCTCGGGGGCGTGCTCCTGCATCTTGTACGCCAGCTCGTAGCTCGCGATGCGGGCCACCAGCTCGCTGTTGTCCTGGCGCGCCGCGAGGTGCTCCTGGTTCTTCTCCTTGAGCCGGTCGAGCAGGTCCCGCTGCTGCGCGCGGGTCATCCCCTCGGCCACGGCGAGGTCGTGGATCGGGGTCTTGTCGGCGCGGATCTGCACGCCCTGGTACGCGGCCGGCATGTACCCGCTGGACCAGTTCTTCGGGCCGTTGATCGGGCCGCCGCTGTGGTCGAGCATTACCACGAAGCCGGGCAGGTTCTCGTTCACGCTCCCCAGGCCGTAGGTGACCCAGCTCCCGAGGCACGGGCTGCCGGACAGGAGCCGCCCGCTGTTCATCATGAGCAGGCCGGACCCGTGGATCGGCGACTCGGCGTACATGGAGTGGATGAACGCGATGTCGTCCACGCACTGCCCCACGTTGGGGAACAGGTCGCTGACCCGTTTGCCGCACTTGCCGTAGTTCTTGAACGCGTACTTCGGCCCGACGACGCGGCCGGTGTTCTTGTGCCCGCCGCGGCCGAACGTCTTCACCGGGATGGTTTTCCCGTCGAGCCGGGCCAGTTCGGGCTTCTCGTCGAACGTGTCGACCTGGCTCGGCCCGCCGTACATGAACAGGAAGATGACGGCCTTCGCCTTGGCCGGGTACATCGGGGCCTTGGGCGCCATCGGGTTCGTGAACGTGGTGCCCGCGGACTTCGGCGCCTCGTTCGCCAGCAGCCTGTCGTTGTGGAACAGCCCGGTAAGGCCGAGCGCGCCGAACCCGGCCCCGGTCTCCCACAGGAGCTCGCGGCGCGTCCGGCGGCAGAACTGGTCGGCGTCGTTATTGTGCATGGCGTGAGCCTCGGTTTCGGTTAGTTCCACACGTCGAAGGTGAGCCCGGGCACCTGAGCGTAATCGCGGGCATTTCGGGTCGCGAGCGTGGCCCCGTGGACAACACAGATCGCGGCGATACGGAGGTCGTTCGTTCCAACGCGGATCTTGGCCGCTCGCCACTGACGCACCAGCGCATCGGCCGCGGCGGTGTACGGCAGAAGCGCGAACGGGACTATAACCGTCAGGCTTTCCTGCAAGCGTCCGAATGCGAATTCTAAACTCATTCGCCCTTTGCCGGCTTCGGCCTGTCGCACGGCGTTCAACCAGCCACGAACGACTTCCCCCGCAACGACGATCGGGACAAACCGTTCGGCGGGAGCAACGGCACCGAGCCGTCGCTCGTACACCGCGTTGCCGGCGAAGAGTTCCGTCAGCACGTCGGTGTCGAGTGCCGTCATTCCGGAAACTCCGCAGCCTTCTGGGCGTCGCGCTCCCGGTAGATCTCGTCACACAACTCGCGCCAAGCTTGAGCCTTATCGGGCGACTCGTCAGGAGCGGGCGGCGGGACCGTCACCAGCACCACCTCGCCCGCAGTCATACGGCTTTGGAGCTGGGCTGTGACGGCCGACACCGCCTGCTCCTTGGTCGCGCCCTCGGACGCAACTCGTGGGTCCCCGAGCACGCTCGCCGTGAACGTGCCGTTGGACTGCGTCACAAAAATCGGGAACGTCATGCGCGGCCCTCCTGTTCGCATCGTAACAGGTGCGGCTCAGTCCAGGTAAACGAACTCGTTGGCGTTCAGGCACAGCAAGGCGTACCGCGTGAGCGCCTGGGCGTCACTCAGCTTGTGCTTCTCCTTCAACTGGGCGATGAACGCGGCGTCCGCCTTCACCTCGTCCGCCGACGGCACCCGCCCGGTGGTGAGGCGCACCGCGCGGGCGATCTGGGCCGCCACGTTGTCGGGCGCCTCCTTCTGGAGCCGCTTCGCGAACGCCTCGGCCTGCTCGTTAGCGAACTCGCCGTTGAGCAGCCCGAGCGACTGCGTCGGCACCGTGGTCACGTACCGCACCGGGCAGCTCGAGTCCGGGTCCGGCTGGTCGAACCCGACCAGGATCGGCACCCGCAGCGACCGCTTGACGTGCGCGTACACGCTGCGCCGGTTCCCTTCGTCCGGCGGCGACGTGGGCCACCCCTGGCCCGGCACGGACTGGCCCGCCAGCACCTCCTTCGGGATCTTCGGGTAGGTGCTCGGGCCGCCCATCTTCAGGTTCAGCGCGCCGCTCACCGCCAGGATCGAGTCCCGCACCTCCTCGCCCGACAGGCGCCGCATGTTGAACCGCCACAGGAGGTTGTTCGCGGGGTCCGCCTTCAGGTTGCCGGCGTCGGCCCGGGCCGACAGTTGGTACACGCTCGACATCATGATGAGCTTGTGGAGCCGCTTCAGCTTCCACTCGCCGCCCGTCAGCTCCTGAGCGAGCCAGTCGAGCAGCTCGGGGTGCGTGGGGGCCGAGCCGAGCTTGCCGAAGTCGTTGGCGCTGTCCACGATCCCGCGGCCGAAGTGGTACTGCCACACCCGGTTCACCATCACCCGGGCGGTGAGCGGGTTGTCCTTCGACGCGATCCAGTTCGCCAGCACGGTGCGCCGGCCGCTCGACTTCTGGCCCGGCTTGGGCGGCGCGATCTCGGGCTCCGGCAGCCCCAGCACCTCCGGGAACCCGGGCTTCACTTCCTTGCCCTTCGCCTGCGGCGAGCCGCGCACCAGAATGTGCGTGGTGGGCGGGGTCCGTTCGCAGTTGTTGACCGACAGCGCGAGCTGCTGGCCCGCCGGGCGGGTCCGCTTTTCCAGCTCCGCGCGCTCGCCCTTGAGCGCCGCGTACCCGTCCTTCACCGCCCCCTTCAGGGCCGGGACCACCTTCCGCTCGATCACCTGCGGCCGGTCGGGTCCCTCGGAGGCGCGCTGGTCCTCGGCGGGCAGCGTCTTGATGACGTTCTCCTCGATCTCCTCCATCAGCTTCTTGATCTCGGCCGCCCGGGCCATGCGCTTCTTGAGGTCCTCCTCGTACTTCGCGCGCTGCTCCGGCGGGGTGATGTCCGAAAGGCTGTTCGCGGACCGCACGTCCCGGTTCTCGGAGTACGGCTTGATGTCCCGGAAGAACGCGACCAGCTTGTAGTAGTCGGCGGCCGGGATCGGGTCCGCCTTGTGGTCGTGGCACCGGGCGCAGTTGAAGGTGGTGCCCAGGAACCCCTGGCCCACCGTGGACACGATGTCGTCGTACCCGTCGAACACGGCCAGCAGCGGGTCGGCCGGCTCGTCGTCCCAGATGCCGAGCCGGTAGAACCCGGTCGCGATCACCGCGTCGGGGTTGTAGCCCGGCACCTCGTCCCCCGCGAGCTGCTCCTTCACGAACTGGTCGTACGGCTTGTCGTCGTTGAAACTCTTGATGACGTAGTCGCGGTACCGCCACGCGAACGGCTTCGGGCCGTCGCGCTCGTACCCGTTGGTCTCCGCGAACCGCACCACGTCGAGCCAGTGCCGGCCCCACTTCTCGCCGTAGTGCGGGGAGGCCAGCAGCCGGTCGATCAGCTTCTCGTAGGCGTCGGGCGACCGGTCCGCGACGAACGCGTCCACCTCTTCCGGGGACGGCGGCAGCCCGGTGAGGTCGTACGCGGCGCGGCGGATTAGCGCCGCCTTCTCCGCGGGCGCGACCGGCTTCAGCCCCTTCGCTTCGAGCTTCGCCAGCACGAACGCGTCGATCGGCGTCTTCACCCACCCCGCGTCCTTCACCGCCGGCACGGCCGGGCGCGTGACGGGCTGGTAGGCCCAGTACTTCTTGGCCTCTTCGGTGACGACGCCCTTGTGCGCGGCCTTCTCGGCGCCGCCGAGCCGGTCCGCCGGGACCGGCAGCCCGTCCTTCACCCACTTCTCGATGGTCGCGATGTCCTTGTCGGGCATCTTGCCCTTCGGGGGCATCTTGGCCGCGTCGTCCTTGTAGTGGATCGTCTTGAGCAGCAGGCTGTCCGCGGGCGCTTTGAGATCGACCGCCGGGCCGCTCTCCCCGCCGGCGAGCACGCCCTTGCGGGTGGCGAGGTTGAACTCGCCCTTCAGCTTCGCCGGGTCGGCGCCGTGGCACTTGAGGCAGTGCTGCGTGAGCACCGGCAGCACCTCCTTCTCGTAGAAGCTCACCTGCGCGGCGGTGAACTTCGGCGCGGGCTCGGCCGCCTTGTCGTCGGCCGCGCGGGAGCGGAACCCGCCGGCGAACGCGACCAGCGCCGCGGCGAAGCCGGTGAGCGCGAGCGTGCGTGAGATGCGTGAGGTCATGGCGTGGGTCCGGCAGGCGGGGGGCGATTGCGTAATCGGTGGGTCGGTCGCGCCGGGGAGGGGCACTCTCTCGGTTATTCTCGGGGGCGCCGCCCGGGCCGCACAGGGCGACTCGGGCGGCACGCTCTTGGGTTTTCAGTGGCGGCACCGCGGGCCGCCCGGGGCGCGGGCGGCACACGGTCCCAATCGGCTCACGGCGTTTCGACGGTCACCGCCACCACGATCGGGGCGGAGCGGTCGGAGCCCTTTACGAGTTCGATCGTCTTCACCACCGCGTCCGGGCGGTTCGGGGTCACGCTCAGGTAGCGGACCTGCTGCCCGCCCCGCAGGGTGAACGCGAGCTTCGACCCCGGCACGTCGAACTTGCCGATGTAGTCGGCGAAGTGGACCCCGTCGCGGAGCGCGTGGTCTTCGGTCTTGCCGTCGTCGTAGGTGAGCCGCACGGTCATGCTCACCGGGCCGTTCCGCGCCGGCTGCTGGGCCGCCCACCCGCCCACGCCGCTCAGCAGGTGGACCGCCTTCGCCTTGCCGTTGAACGGCAGCGACACGCTCTTGGGCATTTTCGGCGGCACGACGCCGTTCGGCCCGTTCAGCAGGACGACGTTCTTCACCTTGTCGCCCTGCGGGTCCACCAGCACGAACGGCACGCCGTCGAACGTCTTGGGCTTCCAGTCCGGGAACACGAGCCGCTCCGCGGTGCCGCCGGCGTCGAAGAACATGTCCTTCGTGCTGACCACCGTCGCCGCCTTGTCCAGCGGCAGCGGGACGTACTTGCCCTTCTGCCCCAGGAACTCCAGCAGGTCGGTCAGCTCCTCGGGCTTCATCACCTTCTCGAAGCCCTCGGGCATGAGCGACTTGTCGGTCTCCCGCATGCTCACGACGTCGGTCTTCGCGAACTGGTGCCGCTTGGCCTCGGCGTCGATCAGTTCCACCGACGTTCCGGTTTGTGCCCCCAGGATGCCGATCACGGTGCGGTCGTCGACCGTCGTCAGGCGGTACAGCTTGAAGTTGCCCTCCACGCTGCGGGACGGGTCGAGGATCGCGATCATCAGCTCCTCGCGCGGGTGGACGCCGAACCCGGTGAGTTCCGGCCCGATGGCGGTCCCCTCGCTGCCGTGCTTGTGGCACTTCGCGCAGTGCGCGACGAACATCTTCTTGCCGTTCTCGACGTTCCCGGTCCGCACGAGCGCCGTCTTCAGCTCCTCGATCACCTTCTGCCGGTCGGCGTTCGGGAGCCCGCCGCCCAGTTCGAGGATCTTGCGGGCACGCGCGCCGATCTCCTTGTCGGGGTGCGACGCGAGCGCCTGCCGCTGGTCGAGCGCCAGCAGGTCGAACCGCAGTTGCCCCTTCTCGACGGCGTCGAGGAACGCCTTCGTGGAGTCGGTCTTCGCGAGCACCAGTTGCAGCGCCGCGGACCGCACCCCGACCGGCAGGTCTTTCAGCTTCGCGACCACCGCGACCGTCGCGCCCTTGGCTTTAGATTGTCCGAGCGCCTCGAAGATTCCGCCGGCCAGCGCCGGTGAGGCGTCCGCGGTCACCGCCGCGAGCAACTTGGCCGCGGCCTCGTCGTCGCTCGGGCGGAACTCGATCACCTGCTGCGCCGCGGCGACGCGGTCGGCGTCCTTCGCGCTGGCGTCGGCGAGGGTGGCGAACGCGGCCTTCGTGAGTTCCGCGAGCTGGGCCTCGATGCCCTTCACGCCCCACGTTGAGGCGAGCTTGACCAGCCGCCCGCGCGACGCCGCCGGGAGCGTGCCGAGTAACTTCCCGACGGCCTCCTCTTCGGCCGCGGTGAGTGCGGCGGCGCGGCCCGCGGGCCACCCGGCGGCAAGCCCGGCCACGATCCGCTCGGCCACCGCCGGCTTCGCCCGCGCCGCCGCCGCCAGCACGCCCGGCAGCCCGGCGGCGTCGGAGTCGGCCAGCGCGCGGGCGGCGGTCTCCACCAGCGGCAGCAGTGCCGCCCGGTCGGGCAGGTCGGCCGCGCCGGCTAGGAGCGCCCGCGAGTGCCGCGCGACCGCGGCCAGCAGCGCCGGCGAGTTCGCGTCGGCGTCCCCGGTGGCCGCCACCAGCCGGGGCAGCGCGAACGCCGAACCCGTGCCACCTTGCGGCAGCTCCGCCAGCGCCAGGAGCCCGGCCCGGCGCACCTTCGCGTCGGCGTCGGCGAGGGCCGATGCGGGGATCTGCGCGAACCACTTGTCCTCGCGCGGGAGCACCGCGAACGCGGCCGTCCGCACCGGCGCCGACGGGTGGGCCAGTGCCGCGAGGACCGCCTTCGCCGCGTCCTCGTTCTTGCCGTCGAGCGCGCCGAGCGCCGCCAGCGTGTGGAGCGCGTGGACCGCGCCCGGGTTGTTGCCGGTCTCGTCAACGGACTTGTCGCCCAGCGCCTTGATGAGCGCCCCGACGGTTTCGGGCGTCGCGCTCGCCGCCAGGAGCCGCTGGGCGTGCAGCCGCCACGTCATGTTCGGGTGCTTCAGCGCCGCCACCAGCTTTTCGGGCGTCGCGCCCTTCAGCGTGAACGGCTTCTCGTCCTTCGCCTTGGTGTACACGACGCGGTAGATGCGGCCGTGGACCTTGTCGCGCAGCTCGGTCTCGTAGGCGTTCCCCTTGCCGTTCCGGAAGCCCGCGGGGGTCGGGTTGTGCTGCACGATGAACGCGTACCAGTCCACGACCCACACGTGCCCGTCCGGGCCGACCTGCGCGTCGATCGGGGCGCACCACTCGTCGTCGCTCGCGACTAGGTTCCAGCCGTACTTGCCCCGGAAGCTCATCCCCGCCGGCTGAAGGGTCATGGTCGCCGTCAGGTGCCCGGTCGGTTCCGAGATGAACGCGGTCCGGTTCCAGTACTCGCGCGGGTAGGTGCGGGCGGTGTACACCGCGATGTTCGACGCCGCGGTGAACCCGCCGTGCCAGTCCACCTGCCGCACCTTCTCGGTGATCGGCTCGATGTGGTTGTCGGCCGCGATGTTTTGCAGCACGGTGGGCGCGAGGCCCTTCACCTTCTCGTAGTAGCGGTTCGGGATCGGCATGTGGACCAGCGGGCACCCGTTCGCGGTGCTGCCGAACAGCTCACCGCTCTCGTCGAAGCACAGGCCCCAGGTGTTGTTGTTCGTGCTGCGGAGGAACTCGAGCTTGGTCACCTTCAGCGGCGCGTCCGCGGCGCCGGCGGGCTCCACCTTGAACCGGTAGAACCCCTGGCGGAAGTTGTGCCGCTCGCCGCCGACCGTGCCGTTGAAGCCGGCGTACCCGACGGCCCCGTACACCCAGTTGTCGAACCCGTAGCGCAGGTTGCTCGGGCCGGCGTGGGTGTCGCCGGTGCTCCACCCGCGGAACAACTCCTGGCGCACGTCGGCTTTGCCGTCGCCGTCGGTGTCCTTCAGGAACAGCGTGACCGGCGCCTGGTGGACGATCAACCCGCCCGCGTAGGGCAACAGGCTGGTCGCGATGCTCAGCTTGTCCGCGAACGTGGTCACCTTGTCCGCGACGCCGTCGCCGTCGGCGTCCTCGCACACCACGATCTTGTCGCGGCCCTGCCCGGCGGGCTGCATCTCGTTCGGGTAGTCCACCGTCACCGACACGAACAGCCGCCCCTGCTCGTCCCAGGTGGTTGCGATCGGCTTACCGCCCAGCTCCTTTTCGGTGACAAACACCTTGACCTGGAAGTCCACCGGCGTGCTGATGTGCTTCAGGCTCTCCTCGACAGATAGCGGCTTCTGCATCTTCGAGAGCGGGCCGCCGCGCTCGCCCCGGGCCGGGTAGAACGGCACCTTCGCGTCCACGTACTCGAACGGCTTCACGTCCTTCGGGAGTTTCGTCATTTCGGGGGCGTCGAAGTAGGCCCCCACCGCCGCCGGGTCCTGCTTCACCGCCCACCGCAGCCCGCGCTCGAGGAGGTTGTGGAACCCCTCGTGGCTCCAGGTGCGGGCGTCGTGGCCCCACGCGGTGTAGAACACGCGGCCCCGGCCCTGCTCGCGGACCCACGTCCACGGCTCCTTCAGGTCGCCCTCGGCGCGCACCTCCAGCACCGTGCGGCCCTTCTCGTTGTGCTTCGTGTGGACGTACGTCTCGTCCCAACTGCTGAAGCTCTTGAACCCCTGCATGATCGGGTGGTCGGCCTTAACGGTCTCGGTGCGGAACGTCCCGGTGCCGTGGCTGCGGAACTGCGCCCCGACCAGCGCGACGTACTTCGGCGAGTTCAGGAAGCAGTAGCTCGCGCAGTGAACCGGCACGAACCCCTTGCCGCCCTCCACGTACTCCAGCAGGGCCTTCTCCTGCTCCTCGGAGATCTTCGTGTGGTTGGCGTAGATCATGAGCGCGTCGTACCCGCCGAGCGTCTTGGCGTTCAGGTCGTCGAGCTTGTCGGTGTAGGTCAGCTCGATGCCGCGCGCGGCGAACACCGGGTGGAGCTGCTTGAAGCGGTCCGTGGGCCGGTGCCCTGCGGTGTCGCCCAGGAACAGCACCTTCAGTTTCGCGGGTTCGGCCGCGAACGCCGGCGCTGCGAACGTCAGCGCGATCAGAGAGAGTAAGACACGCATGGCTGCTCCAAGCGAGAGAGAGAGCAATAGCCGCAAATGAGCACAACGAGCCCAAAAGGCAGGGAACCAGGGACAGAGTAGATTAACAGGATTCAACGGGATCGAACAACAAGGCAGGCCCGCCCGGGCCGCACCGGCCTTGCCTGTTCTGCCGGCTCCGCAAATCTCTTTGCTCTTGGTTTCCTCTTGTGTCCTTTGTACTTCTTTGTGGCCACTCGATCTTCCGTCTTTACACCAGTTCCGGTGCTACCGAATCGGTCAGGTGCTGGATGATCCCGGCGACGGCCCCCTGCCGCTTGCTCCCCTTCGCACGCACAATGGTGCAGTCCGCGAACGACGGCGGCAGCGCCCGCTCACGCGCCCGCCCGACCACCGTGCCAAAGAGGGCCTCGTCGATTTCAAACAGGGGCGTGTGGATGAACACCGTTGCCGGGTTGAACAGGTTGATCACCGCCGCCAGGCCGACCGCCACGAACCCCGCCACTTCGCGCAGCTCCGCGCTGAGGTCCACAGATCCGGACCGCGCGAGGTCGATCACCTCGTCGACGTTCACCGTGCGGCCGAGCTTTTGCGACGCGAGCCACGCCAGCGCGGAGTCGCTGGCAACGGTTTCGAGGCACCCGGTGTTACCGCACCCGCACCGCCGCCCGCCCACCGGCACCGCGGTGAAGTGCCCGATCTCGCCCGCTAGGCCCGACCGTCCTTTCAACAGACGCCCGCCGCTCATGATCCCTAAACCGACGCCGGCGCCAACGTCCAACAGTGCAAAATCGTCGAGCCCCTTGGCGAGCCCGTAGTGCCGCTCGGCGAGGCACAGGGCGTGCGACTCCTGGAGCACCGTACATTCGATCCCGAGCCGCTCGGCCAAATCCGCTGCGGGGCAGTGGTTGTTGGTGATCGCCACGTTGGGCGACAGCACCCCGCACCCCTTGCGGTAGTCGACCAGCCCCGGGAGGCTCACGCCGAGGCCGAGCGTGGTCACCCCGGGCCGGGCCATGAACGTTCGCGCCGCGCGGGTGAGCGCGTCGATCAGTTCGGGGTAGGTCGCCGGCGTCGGTACGGTCAGCGTGTCGTCGCGGAGCGCCCCGTCGAGCCCCGTGGACACCACCTCGCAGTGGCAGACATCGATCGCGACACCGAGCACCTGCGCGGAGGTGGTCGCGAGTCTCAGTTTCGGGGCGGGGCGGCCCCGCGTGAGTTCCGGCGCGTCCGTCGCTTCGATCAGCCCGGCCTTCAGCAGCGACTCAACCGCTTTGGAAACGGTCGGCGCGCTCAGCCCGCTCTCCCGTGCCACTTCCGCCCGCGAGAGGGAGCCGCGGGACTGGATGACGCGCAGCACCTGTCGCTCGTTCAGTTTCCCGACCAACGCGGGGCGAATCGTGGTGATCGCGGACATCCTTCGCGCGTCCCGTCTGTGTGTGTTGATGGACAAGGTACACGAACCATAACTGTTTGTAAAGAGGCTTTAGTAAATCTGGCTTAGAAATGGACCGCACCCGCCCAGGTGCCATAAACACGGCGAAAAGGAACGGATTCTGTCGTGTGAAATTTAGGTCTTGTCGGCAGATCGCCGTGTGAGTGGACAGTTGTGTCGGGTTTGGATCGTTCTTGACGAGGCGGATACGGACGGGCTGTCCACTTCCCAAAGGAGAGCGGCAAAACGCCCGCGGCGGTCGCTCTTCCAGAGAAGAGCAACCGCCGCAAGGGAGCGTTCGGACGAGCGAACCGAGTCCGTCAAGAGACGGTCGGCACGTTCGGTTGTCCGGCGGCGTCAGCACGCTGCTTTTGTTGTTCCAGGGGCAGTAACTCCTGCCGGTAGATGGGCACGTCCCGCGGGGCCTCGATTCCGAGCCGAATCTTGCCGCGATCGATGTCAACGACCGTGATGCAGATGTTGTCGCCGATGAAGATCTTTTCACCCAGTTTGCGACTGAGAACGAGCATGGGTCGCGTCCCTCCGTTGTGCGTCACTCGTCCGTAAAACGCTCCCCAATTCTACGTCATGATTCTGCAGGGGGTTGCGGCGCACTACGAATTGGCGTTTCGACACCTGGGGGCACCGAGCGCACCGCCGTCATAATGGGTGCAGCACACACCGATACGTATGAACACCGGGCGCGGCCCGCATTGAGAGCCGAATCGCGTCAAACCGTCCCGTTGAGTCGGCGATCGGGCCGGGGTTCACAGACCGTGGTGCCGCGACCCGCAAAATTCTTCCGACCAAACCGCAGCGGACACGTTGGCGAGGAGTCACTAGCTCGGAAACTCAAGCCCAACCGAATCTCGATTTGCCATTCGGCTCATGTGGCGATTTACAGAAAGTGACGGAAACGGACAGAAACGGCCAGCAAAAACATTAGCAGACCGTCGAAACGGTCTGCTAATGCGAATCAATTGGTATTAATCAGCCGCACTTACCTCAACTTCGGAATGCAGCGGGTTGTGGGAGGCACGGTTCCGTTCGCGTTCAGGTCGGGCGCTTATCGTTTGTGTCTGAGAATTAAACGGACGGGAAGTCCGTGGGCGACAGACACCATTTGGTGGGGCGCACCTGCGGGCGAACGGCAGCCTCAACCACAACCCGCGGCCCGTCAGGCCACGCACAACATCTCGGACGCGGCGCTGCGGGACTTGTTCTTGAGGAACTCGACCGGGCGCGGGTCGCCTTCGTAACGGGCGTCGGCCGGGTGGAAGATCGCCTGCTTCAGTTTCGCCCGTTGTTCCAGCACCGCGAGCTTCTCCGGCGTGCCGGGGGCGGCGGTCGTCGGGGCGCCGGGCAGCGGCGCGCTGCCGGTGAAGTTGCCGACCCCGCGGCGGGCGTACTTCGAGGTCGAGGGGTACAGTTCCTTCACGCCCGGGGTGTAGTAGCAGCTCCAGCACAGCCCGCGCGGACGGTTCACCTTCGACTTCGTGCAGTGACGGCAGATCGGGTTCATGGCGATATCCGAGGTTTGGGTAAGTGCGTGCGTTCGGGTCGGGAACTCGTATGCGGGCCGTGCCGAAAGAAGCGATTTTTCACTCCCACCGACACCGATTTACTGTTCAGATGACTACTGCGGACCTCGCGGGACTCGTGTCGCCCGTGTTGTCTGGAAGGGCCGCTCAGGCGGCGGCGATTTCGGGCTGCATCGTGAGCGGCTTGTTCGCCGGGTTCGGGGCCTCGATCGGGAGCCGCTGGGCGATCGCGAGTTCGACCTCGGCAAGCAACTCGCGGCGCATCTCGTCGCGGGGCGTGTCGTCGAACCAGTTGAGGAACCAGCGGCACGCGGCGGGTTCACCGAGACGCTGGTCGGCCTCGAAGCAGGCCCGGGCGAAGAACTCCTCGACCTGGCCCACAGATTCGAGTTCGTCGCCCTGCCAGCCGCAGAACCCGAGGGCACAGGCCGCTTCGACCGGCCAGTCCTGAACACACATGAGCGGAGGAGGGGTGGTGGTGCTGCCTTGGGTCAGTCGGGGGTCGTCGCCACGGAGCGCATCGCGGAGCGATTCCAACCCGGCCGTCGAGAGCACCGGCACGAACCCGTCCCGCCACACCAGACGCCAGCTTTCCATGGTTCCGCCCTCCGCACTCGTGTTCGCTTGGTCGCGTTCAACCCGTTCGGTTGCAGTTCCAACTCCTCAGTTGCATCCGACACACTACTTATACACCTGTACACCAAGTGTGTCAACTAACTCCCGCGCGGATTTTTCGATTTTCTTTTTGCCTGGGCGTGATTCGTTATTTTGATGGACATTATTAACAACGATAATTGCCCGAAAAGTGACATTTGTGGTCTGTAACGGAGGAGGAATAGAGGTGTTGGAACTGGTGTGCGCCGGTGGTGCCGAATTTGAGGAGGGCGAATCGTGTTACGGCTGTGTTTTCTGAGCCTGTGTTTTGTGGGAACTGGCACAGCGACACCGGCCGCAGAGCCGGCGGCAAAACGGGCGGAGTGGAGGGTCGGCGATACCCCGCGTGAGGCGCTGGTTTGTGCTCCCGCGAGCGCAACAAAAGCGGCCAGCCCGCTGGTGTTCGTCTTTCACGGTCACGGCGGCACGATGAGGCACGCGTCCGTGTCGATCGGGGTTCACCCGCACTGGCCGGAGGCCATCTGCGTGTACCCGCAAGGGCTCAACACGCCCGTCAAACTTACCGACCCCGAAGGCAAGAAGAGCGGGTGGCAGATCACCGCCGGCGAGCAGAACGACCGCGACCTGAAGTTCTTCGACGCGATGCTGAAGTCGCTCCGCGCGGACTACAAAGTGGACGAAACGCGGGTGTACGTCACCGGGCACTCGAACGGCGGCCGGTTTACGCAACTCTTGTGGGCCGAGCGCGGGGACGTGTTTGCGGCGGTCGCGCCGTCGGGCACGACTGCCGTCGGTTTAACGAAATCGTTCAAGCCAAAGCCGTGCTTACACATCGCGGGTGAGAAGGACGAACTGGTCAAGTTCGCGTGGCAAAAGCAGACGATGGATGCGGTGCGGAAGTTGAACGGCTGCGAATCCGAAGGAGCGCCGTGGGACAAAGAGAAGACCCCGGCGGGCGTGGTTTACGCTTCGAAACGCGGAACGCCGTTCGTGGAGTTGGTGTATCCGGGTGGGCACACGTTTCCGACCGACGGGGCGGAGCGGATCGTCACGTTCTTCAAACAGCACGCGAAAAAGTGAACGCTCACGCAGGAGCACCAAGGTGCGGAGTGAGCCTTTCGGAAAGAACCGCGAGCAACTCGGGCTGCATGAACTGGTAATCGTCGGGAATCGCAAGACAGACGAGTGGCTTGTCGCCGACTTCCAACGCGAACCGGCGGCGAATGAGCTTTTCGAGGCGCCTTTCCATCACGAAAATGGTGTCGGCCCAGGCAAGCAATTCTTCAGTGAGTTCGACTCGCGCCAGCGATGAAAGGCCCGCTGATTTGGTCTTGAGTCCAGGCGTGTTCGCGTACAACCGAGCGGCGGTCGGGCTGCGGTGCCGGTTTCCCTCGCAGACGAACAGAGCGTTCACAGGAACTCCTGAAACGTCGGTTCGGACATAGTGCTGCGGGCGGTACATGCCGCGCGATCATGGCCACGCGGCACACGTACCTGCCGGATTACTCTTTTTCCTTCTTGTTGCCGAACTTGGTGAGTTCCACCGCGCTCTCCATGTCCTGACCCATGAACTTGCCCGTCATGGTCATCTTCAACATGCCCAGCGGCATGTCCTTCGAGGTCCACACCTTCATCTCGGACTCGATCTCCTGCCCGAATATTTTCATCTTGGCCTTATAGGTCGTCCAGGCCGTGTCGTACTCCTTGCCGTCGACCTTGACCTTCTCTTTGCCGTCCTTCAGCTTCTCGATGTCCACCTTGCCGCCGCCCGGGACCGCGCCGCCCTTGGTCGGGTCGAACGGCTTGGTCAGGTCGATCTTCTGCGTTTGCTCGTTCTCCTTCTTTTGCCCGCCGATTTCGACCGCGCTGGTGATCTTGAGCGTCAGCTCCTTATCGGTCTTTTCGGTCACGACCTGGCGCATGGTGCCCGGGATCGACAGTTCGCCGAACTTGGTGGTCAGCTTGTACTCGGCGAAGTCGCCGACCTTGGCTTTCTTGTACGGGTTCTCTTCGTCGGCCGCGCGAACGGCGAGCGGGGCGAGCACGAGGGCGAACACGGCGAGCAGGCGGAAGCGCATAGCGTACCTCAGGAAGGTGCGGGAGCGAACGGCCCCGCGGGTGGGGGGATTATAGCCGCACCGCCGGTGCAAGAGCTTCAGGAAAACCGCTCACCCGCCTTTGAGGAGCTTGGCCAGCGCCCGCGTCTGCTCGAAGTGCTCCATCACGATGGTCAGCACCGCCGTCAGCGGGACCGCCAGAAACATGCCCGGGACGCCCCACAGCAGGCCCCAGAACGCGAGCGAGCCGAGGATCACCAGCGGGCTGATGCCGACCGCGCTGCCCAGAATCATCGGCTCGATCACCGACGCCGACGCCCCGTGCCACACGAGCAGCAGCGCCGCCGCCGCGAACGGCTCCCACGACGGCCCGAACCACAGGAACGCGAACCCCACCGGCAGCGAGTAAGCGACCACCGTGCCGATGTACGGGATGAAGTTGCACAGGAACGTGAGCACCGCCCACAGGAGCGAGAAATTCACCCCCGTGGCCCACAGCACCGCGCCGACCGGGGCCGCCAGAAAGAAGCTCGACTTCACCTTCGCCTTCAGGTAGCTGATGACCGCGGCGTTGACCTCACCGGCGACCTGGAGGATCTGCTCCGCCCGCTCCTTCGGGTACGCGCGGCGTACCCGGGCCGGGAGTTGCGTGCCCTCGAGCAGCAGGAACAGCAGGTACAGCCCCACCACACCCGCCTCGATCATCGCGGTCGCGACGCCGGCGACGATCAGCCGCACCACCAGCCCGATCTGCTCGGTGGCCTGCACCCGCATGGGCCGGGTGTCGTTGCGCGACACCCACGGGGCGTGCGCCGAAACGCCGCGCTCGAGGGTCACGAACAGGTCGTCGGCGCGCTGCGTCAGTTGGGGCAAGTCGTCGCGAAGGGCGAGCACGCTCGCGGAGGTGATGAACGCCAGGCCGACCAGCGCGGCGGCGGTGCCGCCCGCGAGGATCGCGATCGACGCCGGCGTGCCGACCTGTTTCCGCAACCGGGAGTGGTACGGCATCAGCACGTACGCGAGGAGCACCGCAACCAGCAACGGCCGCAGTACGGACGCGAGCTGGAGCATCAGGTACCACCCCGCGGCCGCGCCCATCAGCACGAACGCGACCGTGCGGAGCGTGTCGGGCGCGCGCCAGCGCGGGAACTGCGAGGTGTCATGGGTCGGGTCGTGCGCGGACATGAGTTCGTCTCGGGCGGTCGGAGCCGGGATCGAGGTCCGGGCATCTTACCCCCTGTTTCTTACCCGAACCATCGCCCCGTTTCCGGAAGTCCAGCAGATGGCGTTGAAGGTAGAACCAAGGCTCTGATCACGGGCGGTGAATGTTGTGAACTGTAGCAGCCGGCGCGCGATTTTGAGGCAGCCGGAGCCTTGTGAAAAAATACACAAGAAAAACTTGCTCCGCAAATTGCTTCCAATTAATGACTTGCAAGAATGATCCGCGGAACAGGGAACCCGGCTCAGCGGTTGCACTACCAAGTGATGTAAGCTACCCGCAGGATAGCCGGAACTATCCTGAGAGCGAGTACGAAGAGCAGAACTCCCCACCCCTACCGCTCGCGTCCGCGTCGGCTTGGAACACCGACGTGAGAAGGCGAACGGTCCTCACCAGACGCGGGGGATTCGCGCCGTAACGTGCGCACGCACGCCGGCCCGAGCTGCCCGCGAGTGGACCGCCGGAGATGGATCGGGTCCGTTGGATCCGGCCCTGTTCCCCGGTCCTAGTGTGTGATTTCCGACCCGCCGCGCCCGCCCCCCGACAGGAGGGGATGAGGTCGTGCGTTGCCGTCGGCCGAAGTTCGTGTCTCCACCCGTCGCGTAGAACCGCGCCGCGGGTGGTAGGGAGGTCCGTTGTTTTCGCCCCTGACCTTACGGAGATGACCAAGTTGTTCGCGAACCTTCAGACGCGCCCCCGCATCGTGACCGCCGCCCTCTTCGCCGTGGCGTTCGTGGCTCTCGTGAGCCACCCGACACTGGCACAGTCGCTCGGCGCGGACGTGTGGAACGTCTCGAACCTCCGCGATCAGGTCCGCGCCGCGACCGACGAGAGCGCGCGGCTCAGCGCCGAGGACGACACGGTTCTGAACCGGATCGCGGTGAAAGAGTCGATCGTCCGGGAACTGATCGAGGGCCGCGCGACCCTGACCGAAGCGACCGACCGGTTCGCGCAACTGAACGCCGCCCGCCCGCAAGCACTGAACGCCATCCGCTTCGCCTACCCGGGCACCACGGACCGCGAGAAAACGGCTCGCAACGTGATCTCCTTTGCCCTCGGGCGCACCCCGGCCGCCGCCCGTGCGGCCCTCTCTGAGCGCCTTGAAGCCGAGTTCCAGCAGGCGGCCGCCGCCCGCTGATCGCGCTTCATCCTGCTCCCGGCCGGCGCCCCGGCCACTCCCTCTCCGCTACCCCCGCGCCCCGCGCGCCCCCGGTCGATGTCGGCCGTAGGCGCCCGCGGGTCGGACCGAGGTTACCTTACGGAGGTTCTTGTGATGGCCACGATTCGTCGTCCCGGTGCTGCTTCGGCCGCCGTCCTGGTTGGACTGATCGTCAGCCTGGGCGCGGCGCACCTGTTGGCCCCGGAGTGGGCACGCGCGGCCGGGCTGGACGTGTGGAACTACGCCGCGCTCGACGCACAGAAGCAGTCACTCGCCGACGAACGCGCCGACATGGACGCCAAGGCCGAAAGCGACACCCGGCGCCGCGGGCGGGCCGACCAACTGGCCGCCCGACTCATCGCAGGGGAAGACACCCTTCCGGCCGTCTCCGCCGAGATCGGCCAGTTGTTCATCAACGACACCGGCTGGCAGTGCGCGCTGGCGGCGTTCTACCCCGACCTGCGTGACCCGCGGCTGCTGCACGCCCGGCACACGATCGACCGCGCCGTCCGGCAGCTCGATCACGACCCGTCGCGCAAGGCCGCGCTCCGGGTCCGCCTGGAGGCTGAGTACCGCACAATGGAATCGCAATGCGGTTCGACTGTGACCCACTGAGCCGCGAAACGTTCTACGTCATTCGGTGCGGGCAGAAGCAGGTAATCGTGTGACGGGGCGGGGGCGCGTGCGACGGACACATCATCCGTCGCACGCGCCCCTGCCCCGTCGTACCGAGAGCAGTCGTTCCAAGCTCCACGTTAAGCTGAAGGGATACACGTGGCTTGGGTCATGGTCCGGGTGGTGGCCACAGGATCAATCGCTGCTTGGCGCGCGGCACCGGGCACGTACCCGCGCCGTCGGCGACTGACCACGCGCCGCACCACAGCAGAAAATACTCGGTGCTGTCGTCGCTCCGTGAGCTGAGTTCGTGGACCACGTACCGGCCCTTACCGCCGCGGCTGCGGAACAGGGTCGGCTGGTTGAACGGGAACGACGCCGGGTACGGCGACTCGGCAGGCAAGAGGTGGTGCGGGTGCGGGCGCCCCGGCGGGCCGAGCAGTTGCGCCCGCACCTCCGGGTCCGTGGCCGGCAGCGCGACCCACTCCAGATCGCTGATCACGAACCGCCGGTTCGCCGGCGCGGCCGCGAGTTCCGCCATCACCCGCTCCTGGCCGGTGACCGACACGTCCGGCCCCTGACCGATCGAGATGGCCGTGTACACGTGCATGAACCGGAGCCCGGGCTTCAGGTGCATGATGATGTACAGCACGTGCGGCGAGTCGAACCACGCCACCACCTCCCCGTCCCGTGCGCCTTGGGCGCGCAGGTACTCGGCGACCTCGGCGATCTCGACCCAGCCGACCACCGCCTCGTGCGGCGGGTGCAGCCGGAGGCGGTCCCAGAGCGCGTACCGCTCCGCGTCGCTCAGGTTCGTGCGCCAGCACACGGGCCACTGCTTCAGCCGCTCAAAGTTGAACGCGACGTGCCGCGGCAGGTACCGCTCGTGAACCTTCTCCGGAACGGAACTCAGCCACGCCTGCGCCTGGGGGCTGCCCCCGGCGGCCCCCCACATCGCGGCCACCAGTGCGAACCACACGAGCAGCGCGAACGTGAACGCCCACCGGTGCGACGCCCACACGCCGAGCATCAGGAGCGTTTCGGGCACGTGCGCGTACTGGAACCCGCGCTGGAGGAAGAACGCCTGCGTCAGCCAAACCAGGTACAGCGCGCCGAGCGTCCCGCGCACGAACCGCGCGTCCGCGTCCGCGTGCTTGTCCCAGAGGTGCCGCGGCAGCCAGTACCCGAGCGGGCCGGCGCGCCCGGGAACCGCACCCGCGGCCCGCCGGCTCGACCACGGGGCCATGTCGATCACGGAAAGCAGCGCCAGCGGCACCGTGACGAACGGCCCGAGGCTCCACCCCGGGAACCAGTCGAGCTGCTGGTCGCTCCGCTGGGCGAGTTCCTGCCGCACGAGCCGCATGTAGTCCGGGTTCCACTCGGTGAACACCTCGAGGAACGGCCCCCACGCCCCGGACGCGACCAGCCACAACACGCCCGCGGCCCCGACGACGAGCCCGCCGACGAGGTTACCCAACAGGTCGAAGGCGGCCGCGCGCCACGGCCGCGGGTGCCGGCCCGCGAGCCGCCGGGCGGTGAGCAACCAGACGGTAGCGGCCATGACCACGATGTGCGGTTTCACCCACAGCGCCGCGCCCCACAGCGCGCCTTCCAGGGCGGCGGGAGCGAACCCGCTGCCCGCGGGCATGTCCGGCACGGGAAGCCCGGCGCCCAGAACCGCGGAGGCGCTCTCCACGTGCGAGTTTGAGGGAAGGGGTTCCGGCCCGCCGATCCCCCGCCGCACGCGGATCAGCACGGCGGCCAGCCCCGGGAGCGCCATCCAGGTGTCCCGCTGGGCGTGCGACATCTCCATCGTGAACGGGTACAGCGCCGCCGCCCCGGCCACGGCCCACCACCGCGCCGCGGGCGGCGCCCCGCCGAGCTTCGCCAGCCGGTCGATCAGCGCGACCACCCCGGCCACGATGAGCAGGTCGGCGGCCCGCACCACCACCACGCTCTCGCCGAACGCCCACTGGATCAGCGTGAGCGCCCAAACGAACCCCGGCAGGTTGGTGTCGAAGATGTCCTTGTAATGGGTGCCGCCTTCAATGAGGTTGCGGGCGGCCATCTGATAGAGCGTGAGGTCGCACCACGGGGGCATGCGCAGGAACAGCGGAACACCGACGGCCAGAGCGACCGCGGCGAGCGCCCGGGCCGCCCACACCGACCGCCACGGGCAACAGAGTTCAACACGCATGTGGCGTAATCGGGTGAAACGGGACGGCGCGTCCGGTCAAGATACGAGTTACCCAACCGCACGCCACCACCCGGAAAGACGGGTGAGCCGATCCGCGACTTGTGCGGCACGACCGCACTTGACCGTTTCGGATCGGAACCCGCCATGCCGATAAACTTCGTATATCAGTGGGCGTTTGCGCGACACACCGCCGGTCCCCCGGCCCTGTCCGCGGTGGCGCATCACCCGAACGAGAAAGCCGGCCACAAAAGGCGGCCGGGTCTGGCCTCATACATGAACCCACCCGCGGTGTCGCTTTCTTGACGAGCCGCGACCGCCAGGGAGCGGTGCCACGTATCCCGCTCCCTGGCGGTCGCGGCTCGTCAAGAAAGCGACAATATTACCGGGTACGTGTATCAGTACTCCTCTCCGTGCTTGAACCGCGCTCGCAACTGGGCCTTTGCTCGCGCGCCGCTCGGCGAGGCGCCGAGCGCCCCCAGGCCCGCCAGGTGCGGGCTGGCGAGCAACTGTTTGAGCCCGGTGTCGGTGAGCCGGGGGTTGTACTTCACGTGCAGCGCTACCAACCCGGACGCGCCCTTCCAGTTGGCCAGCAGTTCGGCCGAGCGGTCGTCGATGCGGTTGCGGATCAGCCACAGGAGCGGCGGGCACCACCGCCCGCACCCGCGCACCAGCTCGCGCACCCCCTGCACGCCCAGGCCGTTGTCGTCGAGGTCCAGGTACCAGACGGTGCGCACCCGCGGGCACCGGACCAGGGCGCGCACGTCCGCGGTCCGGAGCCGCGCGCCGTGACAGTTCAGCAGCCGCAGGGCCGCGGCGGGGGCCGCTTCGAGCCGCCCGGCGTCGAGCCCCGAGAGCGGGTTGAAATCGAGCCCGAGGTACGCCACCCCGCGGAGGTGGGGCGAGCACAGTAGCGCCGTGGCGCCGGGGCCGTGGATGCGGTTGTGCGCCAGATCGAGGTCGCGGAGGCCCGCCAGGGCCGGCGCCCGCGCGAGCAGTTCGGCCGACTCGTCGTCGAGGTTGCAGTGCGTCAGCCGGAGCGAGTTGAGGGCGGACAGGTCGGCGGCGAGGAGCGCGCGAACGTGATCGGGACGCCAGTCGTACCCGCCGCGGAGCCGGAGCCGGCGCAGTCCGCCGAGCCGCCCCGCCGCCAGGAGCCCTTCGAGCGCTTCGGCACGCACCTCGGTTTCCGACAGATCAAGTTCGCGAAGGCCGGTCCAGTGCGGGGCGTCGGCGAGCGCGGCGACGGTAGCCGCCACATCTGTGTAGCGGATCGTGAGCCGGCGCACGAACCCGGCCGCCGGCAGGTGCCCGAACGCACGCAGCCCGTCCGCGCAGCCGCCGCGCAGGTCCAGCCCGGTGACCCAACCCGTCAGCCCGACCTCGGCGAGCCGCTCCACCGTTTTGGCCGAGAACCCGTGGTGCGCCACGAGCGTGACGGGCGGCACCTCCTGGAGACGCCGCGCGGCGCTCTTAACGTTCGTCGGCTCGTCGAGTGCTAACCGGTGCGGGAACCCGCGCGCGAACCCGTTCAGCCGTGTCGCGTCGTCGTACCGATCGGCCCACCGCACCCGGGCCGACCCGCCCGGCGGCGGCTCCCACGCGCCGCGGTGGCGGTCCAGCAGCTCGTTGGCCCGCCTTTCGAGGCTCACGAGCCGGTGGACGCCGGCGTCGATGCGGGACCAGTCGGTGGTGAGCAGCCCGTGGTGATAGCGGTCGCGAAGGAACTCGTACATCGCGTGGCTGCCGCCGTATTCGTCTGCCGCGGCGGCCAGCTCGCACTGAGCCCGAATGAACTCGGCCCGGGCGGCGTCCCCGTGCTCGTCGAGCCAGTCGGCGTACGCGAGCCGTGGCGTGTCCTCATCCGGGTGCGCGCGGATGGCGGCCAGCAACGCGTCGCGATCGGACAGCATTGGACGACCCCGAAGAGATGAGCCCGCTGCACTGTAGCAGAGCGGGCCGAGGGCAGGAAGCAGGGATCAGAAGACCGGGCCGGATAAGGCCCGACACCGCCATGAATGCCCGTCTCATAAAGACAACAGCCGAAGCCGGCACCGATACCGGACCGTGAATCAGCGGAGCCACTTGTCGGCGAACTGCACGTACACCTTCCAGTCGTCGGGCGTCATCGCGTGCTTGCCGGCGCGGATGAAGTAGCCCAGCCGCTCGTCGCTCAGCTTGCCCTGCTCGGGCACCTTCGCTGCAACGGGCCGGTCGTCGCCGTACAGCTTGTACACCGGGGCCGCGGCGGCCAGCATGTCGAACTGACCCGGCGGGTTGGCCCACTGGTCGTCTTCGGCGTTCGTGAGCAGCACCGGGCGCGGGGCGCAGATCGCGATCAGGCCGTGCTGGTCGAACGGTAACTTCGTGGTGTCGTCGCCGAACGCGCTAAAGTGCCCGCAGAACCAATGCGGGAACACGGTCGTGATGCGCTTCACCGGCTCGGCCTTTGGGTTCTTGCTCCGGCTCGGCCCGGCGCCGCCGCACCCCGACTGGTGCGGGATCACCACCGCGATGCGGTCGTCGAACGCACCGGCCAGCAGCGCCGTTTTGCCCAGGCGCGAGTGCCCCACCACCGCCAGCCGCTTCGGGTCGATGGCCTTGTCCGTAACGAGGAAGTCCACCGCCCGGTGGCAGCCCCAGGCCCACCACATGACCGTCGCGGTCTCGTCGCCGGGCGCCCCGCCCTCCGCGGGCGGGAGCGTCGCGCGCATCCCTTCGCGCACGTTCGGGCGGTCCGGCTGAACGTCGCCGCAGTAGAACGTCGCGACCGCGTACCCCTTCTCCACGACCTGCCGGAGCGGCCACGTGTCGGCCTGCTTCCCGCGGCCCGCCGCGGTCGCCTTGTTCGTGCCCTTCTCGACGCCGGGGTAGTTCGCCGGCACCCACGCCGTTGGGACGCGGACCTTTTCGTGCGGCGTGAGCAGATGGTTGCCGCCGAAGTTCGGCCCTACGAAGCACGCCGCCGGCGTTTTGTCGTTCGGCGTCGCGACGAGGAGGTAGATTTTCGGCCACTCGGGCGGGCCGAACGTCAGCTCCACCTCGCGGAGCGTCCCCTTACCGTCGAGCGCCTTCGCGTCCTCGAACAGCACCTTCGCGGTCACCTGCTTGGGCTTTTCCGGGAACCGGCCGTACATGTAGTGCTCGAACAGCGCCTTCAGCTCGGGGCGGCGTTTCTCTTCCCACTCCTTTCGCGTGGTGACCTTGGTCCCGTCGCGCGCGGTGAGAACGTCCGGAAACTCCGCCGCCGAGGGAAGTTTGTCCGGCGGCGGGAAATCGGCAGGGGTGGCAATCGCGCTCATGAGGAGAAGGCCGAGGCTCGCGAGGGAGAGTCGCATGTGAACCGCTCCAGAAACAGCGACGGGGGCCGAAGCCCCCGA
Source organism: Gemmata obscuriglobus (assembly GCF_008065095.1). Lineage (NCBI taxonomy): Bacteria > Pseudomonadati > Planctomycetota > Planctomycetia > Gemmatales > Gemmataceae > Gemmata > Gemmata obscuriglobus. The sequence goes on from NZ_CP042911.1 coordinate 8,563,741, forward strand.
AGGTACACCAAACGTGGCGGGAGTGTGAGGCGAATTCCGGTGCGGGCTCAGTTGAGCGCGGACACGGCGGCTAACGCGAGCGGCTCCAGCCCGAGGAACTCGAGGGGCAGGCTGAACGACTCGTTCGTCTCGATCCGGATCGTCTTACCGTCGTTACGGGTGACGGTGAGGTTCGGGAACAGGTGGCGGCTCAGCTCGTGGGCGTTCGGGACCAGTCCCACGTCGATCGGGTCGAAGTCCGACTCGTTGTTCTCGCGGAACCGGTTGCGCAGCTCGAGCGTGCTGAGGAACATGGGGCCGACGCAGCACAGGTTCTGAGTAGTGGATTTCGGGTTGCAGAACTGGAGCCCGCACCCGTCCTGCGACAGCTTCGCCAGCCGCTTCGCGGTCTCGGCGTCGGGCGCCCACTTGTCCAGCGCGCCCTTCGCGCGAAGTACGAACCCCTGCACGGCCTGCGGGTGCCCGCCCACCACCAGCCACTCGCCCACGATGGCGTAGGTCGGCGTGACCACCCCGAACCCGCGGGCGTAGAACTCGCGGACCTCCACCCCCTTGAGCACCTTCTTGCGCACCTTGATCGGGCTGTTCGCGATGCCCTCGAGCGCGCGCTGGATGTTGTCCGTCGCGGCCTTGATCTTGGCCGGGTCCTTGCACGAAACACAGACCACCTGACCAAACAGCGACAGCCCCTCAGTCGGGCTCTGGAACAGCACCAGCTTGTCGCCGAGGTGCGGAATGATGTCGTCCCTCACGCGGACGCCCAGGAACTTGTCGGCCTCGCTCGCGAGGTACTCCTTCCGCGCCGGAACGAGACCTTTCTTGTCGCCCTCGACCCCGAACGCACCGCCGGCCTTGAGGAACTCGACCAGGCTCAGGCCCGCGTCATAGGTGGCGGCCGGATCGAGCCGGAGCGCGGAGAACCGGCTCACGTCCGGCGGCATCGGGGGCAGGTCGTTCAGGCCCAGCGGCTCGTTCTTGAGCGCCCGGGCGAACCCTTTGCGCTCGCCCGGCGTGTCGAGTTCGTAGACCGCGCGTGACTCCTTGCCGTCGAACCCGGACGAAAACACCACCGCCTTGAGTGACCCGAGCCCGACGCCGTTGAGCCGGTCATTCAACCCGGGCACGAACGGCCCCGCGAAGCTCTTGGCCAGCCCGACCACCCGGCCCGTGTCCACGAACCCGCGCGCGACGCTCTCGAACTCGCCCAGCTTCGCCGCGCGCTGGTACAGCGGGCTGGCGGTGAGCCCGCCCTTCGCGGCGTTGGCGGTGAACTCGTCCATGACCGCTTCGGGCGCCCGTGTGCCGGCGTAGAACACGAAGTGCGCCCCCTCACCCCACCACGCCGCGAACAGCGGGAACGGCGGAGCGCCCTCCTTCGGGAGCACGAACCGGTAGCCCGTGCGCCCCTTCGCGGCGAACGCCTCGACCTTGTTCTCCCCGAGGCGCATCAGGAGCCGGACGGCGCCGTTCAGGGCGCCGGCCTTATCCGCAGCGCCCGGCACGATGACGAGCAGGTGCGCGTCCGGTACGAGCGCGTCGGCTTTGGGGGCCTTCCCGCCGAGCAACCCGGTCAGGGCGCTCCCGACGCCCTTGAGGCTGGGCGCCGGCTCGCGCACCTCGGCGGCGACGATCACGCCCCGGTCGGCGAGCAGGTCGACCAGCTTGTCGACGGCCTTGAGGTCGGCGAGGTTGGCCTTCAGTTCGCCCGGATCGCGACCCGAGAGGAGCGGGTCGGCGACCAGCGACGAGCCGAAGAGCCGCGGCCCCTTCGCGAGCAGCGCGCGGACGTTGTCGCCGGTCGGCCCGGCCATGACCGGCCCCCAGACTGATTTCTTGTACGCCTCGTTGTGCGCGGAGACGCCGTCCCACCGCGCGTACAGTTGCGTGGTGGGGGCGAGCAAGGTTTCGGGCGCGTCGTCGGAACCGCGCGCGGGTGCGGCGAGCGCGAGCGCGGCGACGGCAAGAGCGAACGGGCGGGTCATGAATGCTCCTGGCGAGCGGGGGGCTCACGCCCCCCGAGCAAACGTTCGGGTGATGTGAACGAAAGACGATCGAGAAGTACACCGGCGGGGATACACCCGGCGCGTCATCACGATCCGGTCGAAGAACGCCTTATCTTCTGTAGCCGGCCTCTGTGAGGCCGGTGCGATACGACCCATGTAGCACCGGCCTCACAGAGGCCGGCTACAGAAGACAAGGTACGGCATGGATCAACGGTCATAATCCACCGGGCCAGACGCCGTAGACGCGCGCCCGCCGCGGTTACATTTTCTCGACCGGCGGCGGGACTTCTTCGACCAGCGGGAGCGGTGCGCTTCCCGGGGGGACGGTGGGCGGCGTCGGGGTGCCCTTTGGGGCCTTCTTCTTGCGGTCGATCAGCGGGAGCTTCTCGAACGTGTCGTCCAGCACGCCGCGGCTGTCCACCTCCAGCCAGTCGTCGAGCAGTGTGGCGTACACGCGACGGAAGTCGGTGTGGTACTTGACATCCCCGTCGGTGAGGTCCGAGAGGCTCGGGTGCTTGCCCACCAACCCGCCGACCACCTGCGAGCCGGCGACGAACATGCACGACCCGCTCCCGTGGTCGGTGCCGCGCGAGCCGTTCTCCTTCACCCGCCGGCCGAACTCGGAGTACGTCATCACCGCCACGCGCTCCGAGTGCTCGGGCGTCAGGGCGTTGAAGAAGCTGCCCAGCGCGCTCGACAGTTCGCCGAGCAGTTTGGCGTGCGCCTCGGCCTGCTCGGAGTGCGTGTCGAACCCGCCGAGCTGCACGTAATAGAGCCGCGTGCCGAGCCCCTTCTGGATCATCCGGCCGATGAGCCCGAGCTTGCCGCTCAGGGTGTTGAGGGAGTCCGGGTCGGTGGTCACGAACCGGCCGTCGACGAACTCGCGGGTCTGCCCGCGGCCGCTGCTCCCGGCCTCGCGCAGCGCGTCCTCGATCTTCTGGAGGCTGGTGTACGTTTGGAGCTGGCGCTTCCGCACGAACGCGGCGAGGTCGGCCTTGCCGGCGTCGTTGCCGCTGTTCAGGCTCTCGATGAGCGACTTGCGGCTCGACTGGTTGCCGGTCAGTTGCAGCTTGAAGCTGGCGCGGTCGGCGAGGCTGATGACCCCGCCGTCGGCGCCCTGCATCGCGACCGGGAGCCGGTCGTCGCCGAGGTACATGCCCGGCACGCCCGCGTCCTTCACCCGCATCCCCGGGATCGCCCGGGCGAGCCACCCGCTGGTGCCGGCCCGCTTCGGGTCGGCGAGCTGCCAGATGTCCATCGACTCGAAGTGCGAGCGGTCCGGGTTCGGGTACCCCACCCCCTGAACGACCGCGAGCCGCTTCTCGTCGTACAGCCGTTTCAGTTCGCCCAGCCGCGGGTGCAGCCCGTGGTAGTCGTCGAGCTTGAGCACGTCCTTCTTGGCGAACGCGAGCGTCGGGCGGGCCTTCTGGTACAGGTCGTCGCCGTAGGGCGCGACGGTGTTGAGCCCGTCGTTGCCCCCCGTCAACTCGACCACGACCAGGACCGTGTCCTTCTTCTTATCGTCCTTCTCCGCGGCGAGTGCGGTGGTGGCGAGAAACTCCGGCACCACCCCGCCGACGGCCAACAGGCTCGACGCACCGAGGGTGGTCTTCAGGAAGTCGCGTCTCGTGGGCATCGAAGACTCCGGAAAAGAAGGGAACGTACCGGAGAGGACGCAGAGAAAAGCACACGAGCGAGAACGATTCCGACCTCGCCGTAATTCTCTGTGCGCCCTCTTGTGCTCCCTGCGGTGAAAAATGCTCTAATTCAGTTGGTATTCCGGCAGACACATCATCGCGTGATAAGCCTCGCGGACGCGGGCCTTGAAGTCGGCAGAATCGAGCTTCACGTCCTTCGGATCGAGCGGCTTGTGCGGCTCTTTTTTCGAATCCTTCTTCTCCCCCTTCGGGGCCTCTTTCGGGGCTTCCGGCGGCTGAGATGGTGCGGCGACCTTGGCCCCCTTACCCTTCGCAGCCGGTCCCTTCGGGTTAGCCGGCGCCGGGGCCGCCGGACCGGGCGTCAGCAGGAACGTTTCGATCTTCTTGGCCTGCGCCGGCGTAACGGCCTCACCGTACAGCAGTTCGCCCATCCGTTTCACAACAGCCGTCACGTCCTTCGGCTTGCCGGCGTAGACGGCGGCGCACACGTCGAACTTCGCGTCCGGACCCGGCCCATATTCCTGCACGTTGGGTTCGGTCGCGTAAGTCTTTAGAGCCACGGCCCCGGACTCCGAGCGCCCACTCTGGCTCCACGTTCCGAGTGCGACTTTCTCCGCAAAGTTGTTCCGCGACAGAAGGGTGGCGCTGTTGAGCCAGTCGGTGCCGGTGCGCCAGCCCTTCACGTTCGGCGGTGAGAACAGCGCTTGCCCCATCTTCGCGAGCGGCTCGAGCAGGTCCGCGAGTGGCACGCGGGTGGCAACCGCGGTGCGCACCGCGCCGAGGGCGCACTCGACCGGCCACTTCACCCGCTTGCGGTACGCGTGCGCGCTGAAGAACAGCCGCGACCCGAGGACCGTTCGGACGAGGTCCGCGATGTCGTAGTCGGACTTCCGGAACTGGTCCGCGAGCGGGGCCAGCAGCCCCTTGGGCGGCGCCTCCTCGCTCACGAGGAACGCGTACAGCTTCGACACCAAGAACTTCGGGCACGCGGCGTGGTCGCAGCAGAGCCGGACCACGTCCTCGCCGGTCCACCGGCCCGTTTTCCCGAAAACGGTCTTCGTGCCGTCGTCGTGCAGGTCGCGGTTGAACTCGAACTGTTTCACCTCGGCGTCGTGGTGCCAGCCGGTGAGCGCGCGGGCCGCCTCCTGGATGTCCTTCTCCGTGTAGTTGTTGTTGCCGACGCCGAGCGAGAACAGTTCCATCACCTCGCGGGCGTAGTTCTCGTTGGGCGCCCCCTTCACGTTGCGGTTCGAGTCCAGCCACACCAGCATCGCGGGGTCCTTGCTCATGTCGAGCAGGAACGGCCGGAACTTCCCGAGCGCGTGCTTGCGGATGGTGACGTTCTGCTCGTACATCAGGCTCGTGCTGCGAACCTTGGCGTAGCTGGTGGCGAAGTGGTTGTGCCAGAACAGCGCCAGCTTCTCGCGCAGCGGGTGCCCGCCCTCGGTCATGGCGTACAGCCACCATACGCGCAGGTTCGCCGGCTCGGTGTAGAACTTCCCGCTCTCGGTGAGCAACTCGAGCCGCTCGGCCTGGTCCGGTTCGCCGGTCAGGAACCGGTCGAGCGTCTTGGTCGGACCCTGGGCGAGCGCCTGATCGATCTCGGCGGGCGTGGCCCCGAAGCCGGCGCGCCGGTACAGGTGCGCGACCCACTTGCGGTTCCATTCGCCCGCGGCCGGCTGCCACGGCCGCCAAGCGTCGGCGGGATCAACTTTGCTCAGATCGGCTGGAAGGGACTCGGCCACGGGCGCGTTCCTCGTGAAGCACCGGCGGGATGCCGGGAGGAGGTTCGGACTGGCGACCGCATTATTGCCACGAGCGGCTGGAGTTCCAAGCCTCAAGTTCCGGGTTCCCGGACCGGAGGCAATTAACCCCAAACGCGGTCAGAATTTGCAGCTCTTGAATTACGGCTTCTTCGCTTTCGCTTCGGCTTCTTTGATGTATTTCTCAGGGTTCTCTTTGAACTCGTCACGGCACCCCGAACAGCACACGTAGTAGTCTTTCCCTTTGTACGTAACTTTCATTGTACCGAGGCCGCCGCTGACGATGCACTCCGGCCCCTTGGCGACGCTGGCGAACGGCTCGCCCTCTTTGGTCGCGCCGACTTGGTACTTCTTCGTGAATGCGACCGCCGTCCCCGCGGGCCGGCTCTCGAGCCGGTACAGGTGCCGGTTGCTGTGCAGCAGACTGAACACGAGTCGCTGCTCCTCGGACGCCGGGGCGTTCGTGCGCGTCAGCGTGAGAACTTTTCCCTTGTCGGTCAGCGTGCCGGTGAAGGTGGCGGTCGATTTGTCTGCGGTCGTGAGCGTGAGCGTGAACTTCGGTTCGGAAGCGTCCTTCTCAGGTGTGTAACGCAGTTCCCCTTTTGCAAAGTGTTTACCTTTGTCGAATGTCACCGCCAGCCACGCATCCTGGTCCTTAAATTTCCATTCCCATGTAACCTTTTCTTCCCAGGCGCCGGCGGCGCGCTCCTCTTTCGTTCCCTCGGGTGCCCCGCTACCCTTCCATCCCCCCACGAGCACGTTGAATGGCTGCAATGCTTCCTTCGGGGGCACATTGTGCCCAGGAGCCGTGTGACGCACGAAAGGTGTGTCGCAGTCGCGCGCGGCGTGGTCAGAAATCGCACACGTGACCAAAAGAACAACAGCGGTCATGACCGGTTCCTCGCGAGGTGGCGGAGCCCCGGGTGGTTCTCCGAAAAGACGACGCGACAGACCAGCCCTTTCAACAGGATCTATTAGAAGAGGCGAAACGAAGAAAGCCCGCGCAAACGCGCGGGCATTCGCTTCTCACTGGAGAAGTTGGAGTTGAAGTGCGTGAGCACCGAAGGTATCACACGCGCGGCTTGCGGTACTTGGTGGCCTTCCCGACCGGCGGAACCGATGCAGGTACAGGAACTTCGGGCTTCGGAACGGCGGCCACGTTCGGCGTGTTTTCCGCGGGAGCGCCGCCGGCCACAATCATTGCGGTGTCGCCGCCCGTGTTAACCATCGTGTTGTGGGAACCGCCGTTGACCGCCTGGCCGACCAGAGCAAGAACGTCCGAAGACTGTTCAATTTTGTCGTGAATTTCTTGCCGGTCCACACGCACGTGCTGCGGGGCTTCGATCCCGATCTTGACGCGGCCGGGGCCGACGCTAACTACGGTGAGCTTGATGTCGCCAGCGATGATAATGGATTCGCCGGGGCGCCGGGTGAGAACGAGCATCAGATGTCCCTCCTGGATGGTGCCGGCAGACGGGAGAGGTTGAACTGACCCCGCCGGCGGTCCTCGTACTAATTCTACGACACAATTTGTCGCATCTTGCAGGCCGAACTCATTTTTTTCTCAAGCTCTGGCCCGCCGTTACCGACACGTTACAGTCCGTTCGAGCCTCGCGTCATGTCGGTTGTCGGCCGCGTAAACTTCAGCAATTTAGGCGCCGATATCAAATAAGACGAAAAAACAGGGCAAGCGTTTGCAAACTGGAAAAAGAAAAATTACTACCGGCTCTGTTGCAGCCGGAACGGTTCACTGGAACCTGATTTGAGAGAAAAAGGTAACCGAACGAGATCGGCGCTGTCAAGGCTGCTCTGTGACAAGTTGAGGGCTTCTGGAAACTTGGGAGGCTTGCTGCTCGTTTCGGTGCTGATTGGAAACGCCCGGGGAGTGAGCGGCAGGCGTTTTAACACCCACCGCCCACTCCCCGGACAAGTTACGGTTAAACGAGGGCAGGAACGCGCGGCCGCGGGGCGGTCACCTTCCAGGGCGGCAGCCAGTCGTTCTCGTCGAACAGGTCGGCCAGTTCCGCGAGCGACGGAACCACCGTTTCCGGACTGTAGGCGTACCGGGGAAGGTCTTCGGCTTTCGTGCCGCCGCTCAGTACGAGCACCGTGTGGAACCCGAGCTGTACCCCGCCGAGGATGTCCGTCTCCATCGTGTCGCCGATCATCGTCGTCTGATCGGTGGTGAGCCCGAGTTCCTTGCGGGCCGCGCGCATCATGACCGGGCTCGGCTTGCCGACGCTGAACGCCTTGACGCCGGTCGCGGTTTCGAGCAGCGCGACGAACGCCCCGCACCCGGGCCGGATGCCGTTTTGCGTGGGACAGTTCGGGTCCATGTTGGTGGCGATCAGCTTCGCCCCACCGAGGATCATCCGCACCGCGGACTCGACCAGCTCCAGGTTGAACGTGCGGCCCTCACCAACGACCACATAGTCGGGGTCGTGATCGACGACCGCGTACCCGTGCTGGTGCAGCGCGGTGAGCAACCCACCTTCGCCGATCACGTAAGCGGTGCCGCCCGGCTTCTGTTGTGCGAGGAACCGGGCCGTTGCCATCGCGCTGGTGAAGACGTGTTCCTCTTCGACATCGAGCCCCAGGCGGACGAGCCGGGCGACGACATCGCGCCGGGTGCGCTGGCTGTTGTTGGTCAAGAACCGAAAGGGGATGTCCCGTTCACGCAGCTCGCGCACGAAGCGGTCTGCGCCGGGGATGAGATCCGTTCCGCGGTAGAGAACGCCGTCCATATCGATCAGAAAGCCGAACTTCGGTGTGCTGTGCTGCACCATTCATTCCTCAGTAGTGAAAATCAGGCCCAACGGGTTTCGTACCCGTGGCGAGGTCCGGAGAACGGGAGGAGGAGAAGCCGTCGAGAGGGGACGGTGCGGAGGAGGATGGTAGTAACCAAAGCATGCCGCGTGCCGCACCGGCCGGATTGGCGCGGTCTCGACAGTAAGGTGATGCGGGGCAACAGCTTGCAAACGAAATGTGGCTGATGTGAAGATACGCCGGATGCGTAAAGAGCAGGCAATTCGACCGAAATCCCTTACAGGCGAAAGGGTAAACGGGGTGTGGCCCACTTCCTCCCGCGTTCGCACTGTGTCCGAACCGGCGGGCGTATCAAGACGTTCGGCGGCCTGAGCGTCCCATCACTCAAATCGTCGGGGATCGTTCGCACTGCCCGCGCTAGCGGGCGGGGCAACTGTTTCTACTGCGAGAAGTTCTTCTTGAAGTCGAGGTACGCGAGGTACATCAGCCCGCCGAGGATGAGGTAGCACACCATCGTCGCGGGTACGGACGGTGAGGCCAACTTCAGCGCGCTGCCGGCCGATGCCTTGAGTTTCGGTTTGATGCCGCGCCAGTCCACCGAATAAATCTCGTCCAGGATCAGGTGCGACAGGAACCCGACCATCACGCCCACGCCGAGGATGAACCGCACCCCGCGGTCGGGGTACGCCAGGTACACGCACAGCCCCGCGATAAGCATGGCCGGGATGCTGTGGTACATCCCGCGGTGAACCGTGAACTGCTTGAACACGTTCGCGACGAAGTACCGGATGAACAGGTACGCGAACAGTAGCGTGGCGCAGATGCTCTCGAGCGGCATTCCCGCGTGCATCATGCGGCGGATGAAGAGCATCGGCACGACCGCGGCCAGCAGCCCGAACATCTCGCGCACGGGCACCCCGGAGTCGCTGTCGAGGTCCGGGAGCATCCCGCCGACCGCGGTCACCCCGGCCGCCAGAATGCCCACTTCCGTGCTGAACCCGAGCGGCTGAACGGCGAACCCGCCGTAAGCGATGCCCAGCCCCCCGGACACCGTGATGTGCGTGCGGAACCCGGCCACGCGTCGCCCTCCTTAACGGAGATACCCCAAACTGCCGAGCATCCTACCGCGCCCCGCCGGCGCCCGAAACTTCAGTTCGCGATACTGTAATTTTGTGCAACGGGCCTTGTGTACAGACGTTCCCTCTGAGTATGGTTTACTGAAAGGAGGACGCGAAATGAACCCCACGAACGAAGTAATCGCCCAACGCCTGCGGAAGCACGCGAACGACCTGGCCCGGTCCGGCAGCAACTTGTACCGCGTCCGCGCGTTCCGGTCGGCGGCCATCGCGGTCATGGGCCTTCACGGCGACGTGACAGAAATCGTCGCCAGCGGCGGCGTGCCGGCCCTCGAGCGCGTTCCGGGCATCGGCAAGAGCCTCGCGCTGACCATCGCCGAGTACGTTGTGGCGAACGGCCTGGCCGCGTAACGCGCTAGCTGACGCCGTCCACGCGCACGCCGATCTCTTTGAGCGCCTCGCGGAACGCGGCGAGTTGGTCTTCGGCCACGCTCACCGCCAGCGGGCCGAGGCGCTCGGCCACCAGCGCGCGGGTTCCGGGCCACTGCACCAACCCGTCTGCGATTTCGACCGTCGGCAACTTCACCACCAACAGGCGCTCCGCCCGGGGTTGTGAGAGTTGCGACCCGAGCAGCAGCAACCGGCCCGCGGCGGAGAGCGGAGAGCCGCTCCGCTCCAAGAACCACGCATCAAGCTCCGCCAACGTGCGCCCGCCCTCAACAGCCTTTCGCAGCGAGGTTGGTGTGAGCCGGAACCGCTGTACCCCGTTCTGCTCGATCGGCAGCGGCTCTGCGAACTGTTTGAGTTCCGCTTCGAGCAGCAGGTCTGCTTGCGGGCCGTCAACCGTGAGCGTGACGCCGTCGTCCGCCGGTGCGAGGCACCGCTGTGGCTTGGATTCGTAGTCGCGGTTGCCGATCAGGCGCAGGTTCGAGAGCGACGGCTCGCGCCCGTCGGCGGTCATTCCGATGCGATCGGTGAGCCGCAGCACCACCACCCCGCGCGCCACCGCGATGTCCAGTTCCGCGGGCGTCTGAAACTCGACCAACACCGCAGAAGCGAACGCGGTGATCCGCTCGCGCTTGCTGGCCCACCGCTGGAGCAGGTCCGCAACGCCCGCGGGCACGGGGCGCGTGCCGTGGCGGTTGAGCGTCTGCACGATCATCGGCAGCGTCAGCCCCGATTCCAGACCGCGGTAGGTCTGCTCTGGAGTGAGCTCGAGCGTGCAGGCGGGGCCGATCCCCTTCCACGCCGCGAACCGCGTGAGCGACGCGACCAGCGCCGGCGTCAGCCCCTGCCGGTACGCGAGGATCTCCGCGTTCGGCTGGACCATCAGCGTTTGCGGGAACGCCGGCGGAACCGGCGGCTCCGGGTCGCCGAAGAGCAGGTGCCGGCCGAGGCCAGAGAGTCGAACGAGTTCGCCCGACACCTCCACAATTCCTAGCGAATACGCGACGCCGAGCAGGTAACCGCGGACCCAACCGGCGCCTTTATCACTCGCGGCGTCGGGCGGGATCACACCGGCCCACGACGGGTGGTGCGACCACAGCCACTCCGCGACCGCATCCGGGTGAACGAAGTCGCGCGCCAGGAGCAGACTGAGGAGGCCGGCGGTCGGGGTCGGCGAGAGCCCGTTCTCGGTTGGCGCGTAGCCGGTCAGCGGGTCCCACGGCTCCACGAGCGGGAGCGCCCGCATCAGTTGCCCGAGCAGAGGGAGCAGCGGCCCCTCCCAGGTTGCCGGGAACGGGTCGGCCTCGAGCGCCCCGCCGCGCTCGGCGAGCAGCTCGACGGCTCGCGCCCACAGCAGGGCAAGCACCCCGGCGTCGGCGACGAGCGCGATCTGATCGACCGGTGGCGCGGCCAGCACCGCGTCTCCCTGGAGCCGCAGCAGGTCGCGCTTGAAGAGGGTGTGGCCCTGCGTGAGCCGCACCGGCTCGTTCTGAACCTGTTGCCAGGCCGCCGCGAGGCGTAGCGGCCATTCGAGGCCGTCGGCCTGGCGCGGGCTACCGACTTCGTCGTCCGGGTTCGTGAGGTCCGGGAGTTCCAGGTTTTCGCCCCGCGCGCGGAGCGCGACGCCCGGGTGCGCGAACACGACCGCGTTGTGCGTGCCTGCCAGCCCGAACCACGCCGCGAAGTCCTCGACGGGCGGCTCGTCCGTGCCGCGGTCGGGGAAGAGCAGGGCGGTCTCGAGCAGAGCCTGAACCGGTGTGAACCCGTCGTTGTGGTCGAGGGCCGCAAGGAGCGTGAGAAGGTGGCCGACCTTCCACCGCGGCTGGCGGCTCAGCCCCATGAACGCGAGCACCTTGCGCGCGGCCGGGGGCTGCTCCTTGATGCGCCGGTCGATGACCGGCGCGTTGGTGACCATCGCGACGGATTTCTCGATCAGCTCTTCGACGGGCAGCTTGGACCGCGGGCGGACGAGCTTGTCGCCCACCGCGCGCAAAAGGGTCTCGCTGTACCCCAGAAGGGCATCGCGGCAGCGTTCGGACCAGTCGGTGTCGGAGGTCTGGGGCATCGAAATGTTGTATGGCGAAGGCGGCTTATTTCCCGACCACTTGCGGGGTGTGTCCCATCTTGCGAAGCTCTTCGAGCACCGAATCGAGCCGCCCGGGGCGGATGAGCAGCACCTTTTCCGAGAGCCGCCCGGCGACCTCGGCGGAGAGCTTCTTCCGCGCGAGCAACTCCTCGGCCAGCACCGCGTCTTCGGTGAGAACGAGGCACACGCGGCGGTGCAACTTGGCGGGCAGGCGAGCGGTCGGGTTGGTCATTGGAAAACTAAACCGTGAAACGTGGTCGGTTGTCTTGGACAAGTTAAGTCACTATGCAGTGGCCCAGACGCATCATCAGAACAAGCCAGAGCATCGTTGCGCTGTCACCACCGGTAGCAGACACCGTAAGTTCGATTACACCCGCGGCCCCCTGACGGGCCTTGAGCTTTGCCTCCGGCATCGTCCATTCGGCTTTAGTGGCTTTGAGCGCACCTTCGGCACTCGACAGGTAGCGGATGTGCGCGGTGCTTCCGGAATCGGCGTCGAGCCAGAAGGTGAAGCCAACGGCTTTCGCGTCGCTCCCGCCGGGGGCAATCGGCGAGGTCGGGTCCTCTTTGGCAAAGTCCGCCTGATAGTGCCGAATCGCCCAGACACGCGCCTTGGAGTTAACATGCTTCCATTCGGGAAGGTGATTCGGAAGGGCGCGTGTAGCGGGCTTCTTGTCGATGCGCCTTAATGTCTCTTCGAGATATTTTTGGTTCGTCGCGCAGATCAAAACGTTTGGCAGTGGCCGGCAGACGAAATAGGACCACGTTGCGTCTTCGGTAAATACGGCTACCTTGAACCCGGCCAACTCGATCGTCTTATTTGCCTTGTTTTGGCACTCCTGGACGCTTTTCTTGAGAGTCGCGTCCGCTTCGCTGTCGAACTGGAAAATGTGACAGCCTTCGTAAGGCATCAGCCCGAACTCTTCCGGCTTTGTGAAGCGGCGGCTGCCCTCGACAACACACAGTACCGTTTGCTCGGCTAACAACTCTCCGAGCAGGCCATCTTTTAAGGTAAAGAGCGGCAGGGATGGCATGTGTTGGACTAAATCTGCAAAGCTTACTTGTTTGTCGCTTTCCACTTTTTGGCTTGGGATTTTAAAGCCAGTCGGCGCGACAATAAGGGTTTCTGTGTCTTCGGGTAGCCACTCCAAGAAAACTTCCCATCGGGCCGGCGCAGGTGCGCGCGGGACCGGCGCCGCAGACGTTTCTTTCGGTGTCACGCAGGCGGTGAGACCGAAAAGAGCGAAAGCAAGGCCGAGATGCCGACAGAACATCCGCACGCTCCCATGCGCCCCGTTCGTCATTCCTTGACGCCCTAACACGTAGCCGATTTCGGCGGGATCACGTCGCGCTCGTCGAGGATCTCGTAGCTGTAGCCTTGCTCCGTCAGGAACATTTGGCGGTGGTGGGCGAAGTCGAGTTCGCGGGTGTCGCGCGTCACCAGCGTGAAGAAGTGCGCCTCGCCGTCGCCGCTGCTCTTGGGGCGCAGGATGCGCCCGAGGCGCTGCGCCTCCTCCTGGCGCGAGCCGAACGTGCCGCTCACCTGGATCAGCACGTTCGCGTCAGGCAGGTCGATCGCGAAGTTCCCCACCTTGCTCAGCACCAGGTGCCGGACATCGCCGCGGCGGAACTTGCCGTACAGGTCTTCGCGCTCGGCGTTGCCGGTGCTGCCCGTAATCATCGGGATCTCGAACCGCTCGCTCAGCCGCTTCAGTTGCGAGAGGTACTGCCCGATCACGATCACCCGCTGGTCGTGGTACCGCTTCAGCAGCTCGGCCACGACCTCGTCCTTGGCGACGTTCTCGCTGGCGATGCGGTACTTGGCCCGGTGGTCGGCGACCGCGTACTCCATGCGGGTGGAGTCGGTCGGCAGTGCGACGCGGATCTCGCTGCAACTGGCGGACGCGATCCAACCCTTCGTTTCCAGCTCGCGCCAGGGCACGTCGTATTTCTTCGGGCCGATGAGCGAGAACACGTCGCCCTCGCGGCCGTCCTCGCGGATGAGCGTGGCCGTGAGCCCGAGCCGGCGCCGGGCCTGGATCTGCGCCGTGACGCGGAACACCGGGGCCGGGAGCAGGTGGACCTCGTCGTACACGATGAGGCCCCAGTCCCGCTGCTCAAACAGCCCGAAGTGCGGGAACGCCTCGGTCTTGTCCGGGCGGTAGGTGATGATCTGGTACGTCGCCACCGTCACCGGCCCGATGTCCTTCGTTTCGCCGGTGTACTCCTTCACCTCGTCTTCGGTCAGCGTGGTCTTGTCGATGATCTCGCGGCGCCACTGCTTCACCGCGGTGATGCTGGTGGTGAGTACGAGCGTGTTCTTCTGGAGCAGGCACATGGAGGCGATGCCGACAACGGTTTTCCCGGCGCCGCACGGGAGCACGATCACCCCGCTGCCGCCGCGCACGTCGCCGCCCGCGTGGAACACGTCGGCGGCCTCGCGCTGGTAGTCTCGCACCCGGAACGGGACGCCGCTCGCCGCGGTCTCGCGCAGCTCCATCGGCAGCATCGCGCCTTCGGTGTACCCTGCGATATCTTCCGCCGGGTAGCCCACCGTGATGAGCGCCTGTTTCAGCACGCCGCGGAACGCCGGGGAGACCCCATACGTCGTGTCGTCGATCTTGTCGCCGAGGAACTCTTTAACCTTCTTGTTGCGGGCCAGTTCCGCCAAGAGCGGCTTGTCGGGGCACACGAGCTTGAGGTGCTCGGCGTCGATGCGTTCGAGCTTGACGCGGCCGTACCGCGACACCGTTTCCGCGATGTCGGTGGGGATGTTCTGCGGGATCGGGAACTTGGTGTACTTCTGGAGTACGCCGACCACCTCGTCCGCGCTGAACCCCGCGGCGGCGGCGTTCCAGAGGGACAGGTTCGAGATCCGGTACGTGTGGATGTGCTCGGGACTCTTCTCGAGTTCCGCGAACGGCGCGATGGCGTCGCGCGCCTCCGTGTACTTGGGGTTGTCTACCTCCACCAGCACGGACCGGTCCGATTGCACGATGAACGGGTTCGTCGGATCGAACGTCATTGGGGCCGCCGGCGCGGGCGCAGCTTTCGTGATCTTCGGCGGCATTGTCACCGTCGGGGTGGGGTCCGCCGGCACTCCGCCCGGCGCGAACATCCCATAGTAACGGCGCGCGCCGCGCAGCGACAAGTCTAAGTCGCGCGGCGCGCGGACGGGGCCGGTCAGCGGGTCACTTGTCCGTTCGCCCCGGGAGGGCCGGGACCGGCATCAGCCCCGGCGCGAGCCCCGGCGGGAACGTCGTCGGCTGGTCGTTGATGAAGACCAAACCCGGTCCGCGCCGCTGGTAGGTCAGGTCGGTTCCGTACCGGCCCAGCAGGCTCTCGCCGGGGCCGATGCACGGCGGGGTCGAGCGCCACGCCTCTTTCGCAGCGGCGAGGCGGTACCCCTCGTTAAACATCTCGGTCATCGGCCCGCGCTCGAACGCGGTGCTCGACGTCGGCGCCGGGAAGTCGCCGGGGATGGCCGCGAGGTGGTAGTTCATGCCCGTGACGAGCGCCATCAGGTACATGCGCTGGAGGTCGCCCCGGGTCTGGGCGTAGATCACCGACGAGACGCTGCTGGCCGCGATCGTGAGCGACCGCTGCTTCAGCGGGGTCGCGTCCGCAAACAGCTTGCCCGCGACGATCATGTACAGGTCCACGCCGACGAGGTCGGGGCCTTGTTTCGTGCGCTGTTCGGGCGGGACGAACGGCGGGCGGAAGAAGATCGACACCGTGGTGCCGCCGTCCCCGTGCTCCTCGACGTAGGTCTTGCCGTCCACGGTCACGGGGATCTTCGACGGGGGGAAGAACCCCGGGATCGCGGACGACCCGAGCAGCACCTTCTTGATCAGCAGGCGGTCGCCGGCGGTCCCGCGGTTGGCGATTTCGCCGATGTCCCAGAACACGAACCGCTTGCTCTCGAGTTCCGTGGTGCCGATGTACAGGCGGCGGCCCTTGCGGTGCTCCGCGGCGATCCGGCACACGACGTCCGGTGTGAGCACCTGTTCAACCAACTCCGCGAGCGGCCCGTTGTCGGCCAGCGCGAGGCTGAACAGCCCGCGCACCGGGCGGAGCGTGTAAACGTCCTTCTTTTCGATAGTGGTGTAGAACCGCTGGATCTGCGGGTCGTATTCGGGGCCGAGGAAGGCGAGCGGGGCGATCAGCGCGCCTGTGCTGATGCCGGTGACGACATCGAAGTTGGGGCGGCCGTTGGTACCGGGGCGGTCGCCGCTCGCGGTCCAGCCGACGAGCACGCCGGCGGAGTACGCGCCGTAGGAGCCGCCCCCGGAGAGGCACAGCACCGACCGCCGCCGGGCGGCCTGTTCGGGTGTCGGCTTCTGTTTCAGCGATTCGGCCCGCGCGTACGCGGCCTCGTTCCCTCCGAGTTCGTCGGCGTCCATCTGGCCGCGAACGTCAACGAGGTCGTTAGTGCCTAACCCGGACCGAACCGGCGATCGGGCCTTCCGGAGCGAGCCGGTTTCGGTTTGGCACCCGATCAGCGCCCCGGCGAGGAGTGCGAGTGCGGCCGCGGAACCGGGCCGGAACGCGCGACGAGACATGTGCAACAAACCTCCCTGGCCGGCGGGACGGAAGTCCCGCGAGCCGGAGGTTTAGCACAGTGACAGAGAATTACCAGACGAGAGCGACGAAACGGCGCGGCGTGCTGGGAACGGCGCACATGAAGGAAAGTCCTGTGCGCGAGTCGAGATGCGCTTACTTGCGGTGCCGGATCCGGGAACGCATCCGACGCTTCTTCCGCCCAACCTTACGCCGTCCGGTTCCGCGTCGCCGCCCCATAGCTCGCTCCTGAAGTCTGAATTGGTAACGTGAGGTTCGTGTTTCGTTTAAGAAAGAGAGGTTCTACGCCGCCGCCCGGCGCGCGACAAGCCCTGTCGCGTGTTCCTGGCGCCGCACCCGTCAGGGCCTTTCCTTATTTCACCTTGCTTACACGAGGGAACGTGGCTATGTGGGGCGCCTTCTCGCAGCCAGGAAGGTACCCATGTCTCCTTGCACCCTGGTCGATGCCCTGGCGGCGGTTCCCGATCCCCGCAGCAAGCACGGCCTTATCCACCCACTCGCCCCCTTCCTCGGACTCGTCGCCCTCGCCATGCTCATGGGGCGCACCAGCCTCAATGGCATCGCTCGCTTCGGGCGACAGCACGGACCCGCCCTCGCCCATGCCCTCGGCTTCCGACGCGGCAAGACCCCGGCCGTTTCCACGCTCTCCCGCACCCTGCGACGCTTCGACGCCGACCAACTGGAGCACGTCCTCTCGTACTGGATCGCCAGCCGCGTCGACCCGGCCGCCTTCACACACATCTCCATCGACGGCAAGACCCTTCGAGGCTCTCGCAACGGCGCGATCCCCGGTCAGCACCTGCTGGCCGCATACGCCCCCACCGTCGGTGCCGTACTCGCCCAGGTCAAGGTCGATGCGAGCACCAACGAGCACAAGGCCGCCTTGACGCTCCTCGGCATTCTGCCGCTGCGAGGGAAGGTCGTGGTCGGCGACGCCATGTTCTGCCAGCGAGACCTGGCCGAGGAGGTGGTCGGGGCCGGCGGCGACTACGTGCTCACGGTGAAGGACAACCAACCCGGATTGGGGATCGACATCCGAGCCGGGTTCGCCTTCGAGACCGCCGCCCGATCGATCGCGGCGGCCACTTCCCCCTGGGGATCGGCCTCCGCCCGCCCCGAGCCGCATCGCCACGACCGTCGATAAGGGTCACGGCCGCATCGAGAAGCGGACGCTGCAAACGACCTCGATTCTGACGTGCTCGCCGACGTGGGCGGGGGTGAAGCAGGGCTTCCAGTTGACGCGTGAGCGGACGGTCCGAGGCCAAACGACGGTCGAAGTGCATTTCGGCATCACGAGCCTGTCGGCCGAGAAGGCGGATGCGGCCACACTCCTGAACCATGTGCGGACGCACTGGCGCATCGAGAACGAACTGCATTACGTGCGTGACGTGACACTGGGCGAGGACGCGTGTCGTGTGCGCATGGGGCACGCACCACAGGTGCTGGCGGCGCTGCGGAACGCCGTGGTGCACCTGTGGCGTGAGGTCAAGGCGGTGAGTTGCCCGGAGGCGATCGAGCGGCTCCAGATGGACCCGGCAATGGCCAAGGGACTTATCGGAGTTACGTAGAGTGAATCAAGGAAAGGCCCTGGGGTACCCGTTAGAACCCGTTCGACCGGCGCAAGCGGCGCCGCTCGCGAGCCCTCGGGGCGGTGGGACGATTCTCCGCCGGATGCGGGGGCACGCCGTAGCCGATAGCAGTATCGGCAGGGTTTGATGAGGTGCCGCGTGCCGGTGGTCCGGGTTGTCCGTATTTGGCACCGTCGATATACTTTCTACTTGTTTACAATGCGCGGGACGGAGAGCGCCGCGGATGCGGTTCCACCTGATCGACCGAATCGACCGCTGCGAGCCGGGCAAGTCCCTCGCCGCCGCGAAGTTCCTGGCGCTGGGCGAGGAGTACCTCAAGGACCACTTCCCGCAGTTCCCGGTCATGCCCGGCGTGCTGATGCTCCAATCGTGTGTCGAGGCGGCCGCATGGCTGTGGCGCGCCACCACGGATTACGAGCACCCGGTGATCGTGCTGCGCGATCTGAAACTTGTAAAGTACGGGACGTTCATGCTGCCCGGGCACCGCATGGACGTCACCGTCGAGTTGACCAAAACGGACGCCGCCGCCGGCACCGCGACGTTTAAGGCCGAGGGCGCGAACGAATCGCGTGAATCGACGGTGAAGGCGAACTTCGTGCTCCACGGTTACTCGCTCGCGGGTCGCGGCCCGACCGGGGACGCGACCGACGCGAAGTTGATCGAACACTGGAAGGCGCGGTGGGCGCTGCTTACCGGCGGGTTGCGCGGCTAACAGTTTGGAGTGAGACGGTTTAGTTCCGTCTCTCCTCTCAAAGAAACAGGCGGACCGGGAACGATAGACAGGACGCACGAATGCTGCTGAAGGACCAAATCGCGCTGGTAACGGGCGGGAGCCGCGGGATCGGCCGCGGGATCGTGCTGGCGCTCGCACGCGAAGGCGCGAAGGTGACCTTCGTTTACCACAGCAACGCCGACGCCGCCAACGCACTGGCGCAAGAGGTGGCCGCTGCAGGTGGCACCGCGAAGGGTGTTCAGGCCGACGTGGCCGATCCGGCCGCCGCACAGACCGTTGTGGACGGCGTTCTGGCGGAACACGGGCGGCTCGATATTCTGGTGAACAACGCCGGCGTTATCCGGGACAAGCTGTTCCTGAAAATGGAAGCGGACGACTGGAACGCGGTCATCAACACGAACCTGACCGGGACGTTCGCGTTCTGCAAGGCCGTCGCCCAGCAGATGGCCTTCAAGCAGCGGTCCGGGCGGATCGTGAACGTGTCCAGCATCGCCGCCGAACACGTGAACAAGGGCCAGGCGAACTACGCGGCGAGCAAGGGCGCGGTCAACAGCTTCACCCGCGTGCTGGCCGCGGAACTGGCCGCCCGCAACGTGCTGGTGAACGCGGTGGCCCCCGGGTTCATCGCGACCGACATGAGCCAGGCTGTGCGCAACCTGGCGGGCGAAGACAACCTCAAAAAGATCATTCCGGTGCGGCGGCTCGGGACACCGGACGACATCGCCAACGTGGTCCTCTTCCTTTGCGGCCCGGCCGCGGCGTACGTCACCGGGCAGGTGATTACCGTGGACGGCGGCCTCAGCCTCGGGGCGGTGTCCGGCTGAGCCCCAAGCCGGTTGGAGAACACTCAGATGACACGCGAAGATATTTTCGACAAGGTCCGCAAGACCCTGATTGAGGCCCTGAGCGTCGACGACGATCAGGTCACCCCGACCGCCCGGCTCAAGGGCGACCTGGGGGCCGAGTCCATCGACTTCCTGGACATCGTGTTCAGGCTCGAGAAGCAGTTCGACGTGAAGATCCCGCGCGAAGAGCTCTTCCCCGAGTCGATCTTCCAGGGCGACGCGGCGTTCGTCTCCGGCGGGAAGGTCACCGCGGTGGGGCTGGCCGAGCTCGAAAAGCAGATGCCCTACGCGGACCTCGCCGAGTTCAAAAAGGACCCGCGTCTGGACAAGGTCGAGGACCTGTTCACCGTGGAACTGATCGTTCGTTACCTGGAATCCAAAGTCGGGAAGAAGTGAGCCGCGGGCGGCGCGGAGGCGGGTGCCCGGGCGCCGCGTTGCCCGCTCCCCGGCTCGAACGGCATGCCCCGCACTGAGAACTGTTTATGCGCTGGACGTGGATCGACCGGTTCGTGGCGTTCGAGTCCGGCAAATCGGCGACCGCGGTGAAGAACCTCAGTCTCGCCGAAGACCACTTCGCGGACCACTTCCCGGGCTTCCCGGTGATGCCGGCGCCCCTCATCCTCGAAGGGCTCGCCCAGACCGGCGGCATTCTCGTCGGCGAGGCTCGGCAGTACCGCGAGAACGTTGTGCTCGCGAAAATGTCCAACATGAAGTTCCACCGCGACGCCCTCGCGGGCGAACAATTGACCTACACGACCACGCTGATCGACCTCAACGACACCGGGGCTCGGGTCGCCGCGACCGCGCGCAGTGGTGCCGATCTGGTTGTGGAAGGTGAGATTCTGTTCGCGCATGCGAACCCGAGCCAGCTCCCGCCGGGGTTGCCCGACACCAAATTCGTGTTCAACGGTGAGCTGACACACCTGTTGCGGATGGCCGCAGCGGTAAGTAAACCTGCGGCCGCCGGCGGGTAGCGGTACTACGGAGCGCGAAACGATCTGAAGCCCCGTTCGGGGCTTCTCTTATTTCGCTCGGGCCTAATAACCCAAATTACCCGTTTTACCGCTCTTTCCGGAACGCAAAACCTGAGAGTGTAAGCGAATCGGACGCAAGTCCGGCGGCGGAATACACTACCACTTGAAATAACCGGTACCCGCGCGGAGCGGACCGGACCCGCGGAGTTCAGCGCGAGTGGCCGACATGGCAAGTACCCCCCGCCGCACCGTGCTGACCGGGTTCGGCGTGCTCAGTCCGATCGGTTCGACGCCCGAAGCGTTCTGGGACGCCCTGGTCGCGGGGGTGTGCGGCGTTCGCACGATCTCGCTCCTGGACGCGTCCGAACTGCCGTGCCACATCGCGGGCGAGGTGCCGAACTTCTCCGCGAAGGCGATGATCGACAAGAGCTACCGCCGCTCGCTCAACGCGATGGCACGCACCGTCGAGTTGGGGGTGATCGGGTCGCAGCTCGGGCTGGCCAACGCCGGGATCGCGAAGGGGACCGTTCCGGCGCACCGGATCGGGATCGAGTTCGCGTCGCTCATGGGTGCTACCGAACTGAACGACATGGCCGCGGCCAGCCGGATCGCGTCGCCCGACGGAAAAACGCTGGACTACGGGGTCTGGGGCTCGGCCGGGCTGAACGAGATCGCGCCGCTCTGGATGCTCAAGTACCTGCCGAACATGCCGGCGTGTCACACGACCATCCTCTACGACATCCAGGGGCCGAGCAACACCCAGATCCCCGGCGACACCTCCGGCCTCGTCGCCCTCGCCGAAGCGGCCCGCATCATCCGCCGCGACGCGGCCGACGTGATGGTCGTGGGCAGCAGCGAGGGGCGCATCAACCCGATCACGCTGAGCCGCTACAACCTGTTCCTGCAACTGTCGAAACGCAACGACGACCCGGCGCACGCGGTCCGGCCGTTCGACCTCACCCGCGACGGCACCGTGTACGGCGAAGGGGCGGCGGTGTTCGCCCTGGAAGAGCTTGAACACGCCAGGGGCCGGAAGGCGAACATCGTCGGCGAACTGGTCGGGTGGGCGGCGGGGGTGGACCGCGGGAAGAAGGGGCCGGGGCTGGCCCGCGTCATCCGGAACGCGCTGGCGGCGGCCGGCATTGAGCCGAAGGACGTGGACCACGTCAACGCGCACGGCACCGGCACCACGGTGGGCGATGCGTTCGAGGCCCGCGGCATTGCCGACGTGTTCGGGCGGGATGTGCCGGTTTTCGCGCCGCTGAGCCGGTTCGGCAACCTCGGGGCCGCGTCCGGGCTCATGGAACTGGCGTGCAGCGTGCAGGCGTTCAAGAACGGCCTGCTGCCCGGAACGCTGAACCACGAGAGCCCCGATCCGGCGTGTCCTATTAGCGTCCACGTTGGCGCGCCCCGGCCCGTCACGAAGCCGTACGTCGTGAAGGTCACTTACACCGACCTGGGCCAGTGTGCGGCGGCGGTGGTGAAGCGGTGGGATTCGTAGACCGCGGAGCAGTTTTGACCGGGGGCGAGCGGGATCGAGAGGCGGGAGCCAGTTCTTCGCCTTTCCTGTCCCCGTCGAACGCTCTTCTTTGGTGAGAGGCGGAGAGATGCGTAAACGGGTCGTCATCACCGGGATGGGCGTCATCACCCCGCTGGGGCACAGCGTGGCCGAGCTGTTCGCCAACTCCGCCGCGGGGCGCACCGCGGTCGGCCCGATCCGGCACTTCGACGCGCGCACGTTCCCGACCACCTTCGCCTCCGAGGTAAAGGGGTTCGATCTCGCGAAGTACCTTCCGGACGCGAACCGTTTCGACAACTGCGGCGTGAACACGAAGTTCGCGCTGGCCGCGGGCAAGCAGGCCCTCGCCGACGCCGGGCTGCTCGACGTGAAGGGCGACCGGTCGCGGATGGGCGTGTACCTCGGCTCCGGCGAGGGCAAAGAGGACTTCGAGGCCCTCACGACCAGCACCGCGCAGGCCACCGCCCCGGGCGAGCGGGTGTGCAACATCCGCGAGGCCGTCGGGCTGCTGTACCGGCGCCTCAGCGGCCCGCAAGAGGCCGAGCAAGAGATGTACGGCCCGTCCGGCTACCTCGCCGACACGTTCGTGCTGGAGGGGCCGTTCGCGTCGTGCCAAACGGCGTGCGCGGCCAGCTCGCAGGCCATCGGCGAGGCGGCCGAGATGATCCGCACCGGCGAGGCGGACGTGATGCTCGCCGGCGGGTCGCACAGCATGATCATGCCGCTGGGCATCACCGGGTTCAACCGGCTGACGGCCCTCTCGCAGCGCAACGACAGCCCCCAGACCGCCAGCCGCCCGTTCGACCTGACCCGCGACGGGTTCGTCATCGGCGAGGGGGCGGGGCTGGTCGTGCTGGAGGACCTGGAGCACGCGAAGAAGCGCGGCGCGAACATCCTCGCCGAGCTGACCGGGTACGGCTCGACGGCCGACGCGTTCCGGATGACGGACCCGCACCCGGAAGGGCGCGGGGCGATCCGCTGCATGCGGGACGCGCTCGCGGACGCCGGGCTGAACCCCACCGACATCGGGTACATCAACGCGCACGGCACCAGCACCCAGGCGAACGACTCCGCGGAGACGGCGGCCATCAAGGCGGTGTTCGGCGATTACGCCTACAAGCTGCCGGTGTCGAGCAGCAAAAGCATGCTGGGCCATTTAATCGCTGCGGCCGGCGTGGCCGAACTGGTGATTTCGGTAATGGCGCTTCAGAAAGGTGTGATCCCCCCGACGATCAATTTGGAGACGCCGGACCCGGTGTGCGACCTCGATTACGTCCCCAGGACCGCGCGCGAGGTGCGGTTCGACCACGTGCTGTCGAACAGCTTCGGCTTCGGCGGGCAGAACATCGCACTGGTCGCGAGCGCGTTCCGGGGGTGAGTCGCTCCGCGGCCCCCGTGAATGGCCGGGGCGGTGCTCCGATGATAAGAAGTTGGTGATTCTAACCAGGAGCCGGTGACAGGAGGTTGCCCCGTCGGTCAAGCGGCGGGCGGCGCTGGTCGCGTTGGATTCATTCCGACCCGGGAGGTCCAGGGTGGTTTTCTGGCTGACGATCGTCGTCTCGCTACTTATCGCGGTCCCGCCGGTCGCGGCCGGGTTATTCCTGTCCGTCGTGTACCTGTACGTGCGATGGCGGTACATGGGGTTCCTGACCCGCATCTTCCAGGAGAAGCCGCTGTTCGTGGTGCCGCGCGGCGAGCCGGACCCGCTGGCCAGCGAGGTCACCATTGCCGCGGCCGACGGGCTGGCGCTGCGCGGGTGTTACATCCCGACCACCGCGCCCGAACGTAAAGGCGTGATCCTGTTCGGCCTGGAATTCGGCTCCAACCGGTGGGCGTGTCGCCAGTACTGCCAGGCGCTGATCGCGTCCGGCTACGACGTGTTCGCGGTCGAAACGCGGAACCAGGGCGAGAGCGAGCGCGATGCGAACTACGAACCGCTCCAGTGGGTCACGGACCGGGACGTGTCCGACATGCGGTCGGCGGTCGCGTACCTGAAGTCGCGCCCGGACGCTCCGGCCAACGGGATCGGCATTTTCGGGATCAGCAAGGGAGGCAGCACCGGGCTGATCGTCGCCGCCGCCGACCCCTGGGTGAAGTGCGTCGTCACCGACGGTATGTACGGCACGCACACGACGCTGGTGCCGTACATGCAGCGCTGGATTCAGATCTACAGCGGAAACCGGCGCATCCAGAAGGTGCTGCCGAACTGGTTCTACGGCGCGATCGGCACCGTGGGCGTGAAGAAGGTGGCACGCAACCGCGGGGTGACGTACCCGAGTGTGGAAAAGGCCGCGGCGAAGTTGTTCCGGCCGCTGCTGATGATCCACGGCGGCGGCGACACGTACATCAAGCCGGAAATGGCCCAGTCGCTGTTCGCCCGCGCGACCGGTCGTAAGAAGCTGTGGGTGGTTCCCAACGCGAAACACAACCAGGCGTTGCACGTCGCGACCGACGATTACAACCGCACGGTGACCGAGTTCTTCGACCGGCACCTGGCGAAAAAAGCCCTGGAGGCGGTGGGGTAGGTCGGCTTGACGCTGGGAGAGACGGGGGGAATAAGGCGGCGCTCGTTTCCCCCGGAGCCGCTCATGCGTACCTGTCTCGTGACCCTCGTCATCGCCGCTCTGCCGGCCGCCGCGGCAGAGCCCGCCGTTCTGCCCGCCCCCCGGAACACCGCCGACCGGCACGTGCAGACCGTGTTGAAGCGGCTGAAGACCGAGGGCATGAGCGGTGTTATCGAGTTCGTCTTCGACGAGAAGACCGGGAGCCCGCCGGCGGCCGACAAACGGGCCGAACTGGCGGCCAACTTTCTCCGCGTCCGCAACGTGCAGGTGCAGGCGCTCGGGAAGCCGGCCGGCGACCCGGAGTTGCTCCGCGCCGACGTGTCCGGCCGGTCGCTGGTGCGGTACGTGTACGCCGAGCCGATGGAGCGCGGGCTGGTCATCTGGCAGTTCACCTTTTACCGCGCCGAAGGCGGTGACTGGCGGTGCCTCACCTTCCAGTCGGGCGACGGCTCCGAGGCGGAGTTCCGGGCGCTCGCGGCGGACGCCGACTTCGCGGACGCGAAGAGGAACGCCGGCGCCGCGCTCGACGCGCTGAAGGCGGGGGGCGTGTCCGGGCTGTTCGACGTGGTTTGGGCCGACGGAAAAAACGTCATCTCTGCGGAGCGCGGTCCGGTGGAGAAGACGTTCGCCAAGCTCCGCGACGACGCCGCGGCGCTGCTCGGCAAGTCACAGGGCGATGCCGAGTGGGTGCGGACGGAGGCGGTGGGCCGGCGGCTGGTCCGGTTCATCTACCTGGACAAGTACGAGCGCGGCACGGCGGTGTGGAAGTTCACCCTGTACCGCGTGGGCGGCGAATGGAAGTGGTGCAACGTGAACTTCAACGGCGACCCGGCGACCAGTTTCTCGGTCGTCCCGTGAGCCGCCCGAAGGTTCGGTGAAACTGTCAGAAACCCGCGGCCCAGCCGCGGGTTTCGTCGCGCGCGGGTGTGCTATGTCTCTGAAACGCTTCCTCCTCGTCCGCCTCGGTCGGCTCCTGACCTACCCGGTGCGGCGGCAGTTGCGCCAGTTCGAGGTCGCGTGCCAGAACCCCGAAGCGGTTCAAACGGAACTGCTCCGCGACATCATCCGCAAGCAGGCGGACACGCAGTTCGGCCGCGACCACAAGTTCGGCACGGTGCGCGCCGTCGCGGACTTCCGGGCGAACGTCCCGGTCGCGCCTTATGAGTACGTTAGCCCCTACATCGAAAAAGTGCAGAACGGCGACACCCGCGCGCTCTTGGCCGACAAGCGGGTGCTGATGTTCGCCCTCACGAGCGGCACCACCGCGAGCCGGAAGCTGATCCCGGTGACGGACGCCTACCTGGCGGCGTACCGGCGCGGGTGGAACATGTGGGGCGTGAAGATGTACCGCGACAACCGCGGGCGCCGGATCGCCATGCGGCCCATCGTGCAGCTCGGCGGCGACCCGGAAGAGTTCCGCACCCCGGCGGGCACCCCGTGCGGCAACCTCTCCGGCTACACCGCGATGGTGCAGAAGCGGATCATTAAGCGGATGTACGCGGTGCCGTACGTGACCGGCAAAATCAAGGACGCCCGGGCGCGCTACTACGTCGCGCTGCGGTTCTCGGTCGGCCGTAACGTGTCGCAACTGATGGCCGCCAACCCGAGCACGCTCGTCCAACTGGCCCGCACCCTCGACGCCGAAAAAGAGCACCTGCTGCGCGACCTTCAGAACGGCACGCTCCGCGCGGACCTCGACATTCCTGCCGACGTTCGTGCGTACCTGGAGCCGCGGGTGTCCCGCGACGCGGCCCGGGCGCGCGAGCTGTCCGCGGTCGCGTCGAAGATGGGTCGGCTGTACCCGCAGGACGTGTGGCCCACGGAAGGGACGGTCATCAACACCTGGACCGGCGGCAGTATGGGGCCGTACCTGCGCCAGTTGCCGCAGTATTACGGCACACCGCCGGTTCACGATCTCGGGCTGCTCGCGAGCGAGGGCCGGTTCACGATCCCGCTGTCCGGCGGCACCGCGAGCGGCGTGCTCGACATCTGGTCGCACTACTTCGAGTTCGTGCCGGAAGCCGAAATGGAGTCCGCGCGGCCGACGGTGCTCGGCGCGCACGAACTTCAGGAGGGCAAGAGCTACTTCATCCTGCCGACCACGAGTTACGGCCTGTACCGCTACCACATTTCGGACCTCGTTCGCGTCACCGGGTTCTACGGTCGCACGCCCGAAGTCGAGTTCCTCGGGAAGGGCCACCGGTTCGCGAACCTCACCGGCGAGAAGCTGAGCGAGTACCACGTGACCAAGGCGTTCGACGCGGTGGCGCAGGGCGTGCCGCTTCCCGTGACCGCGTACTCGATCGCGCCGATCTGGGACGACCGGCAACCGTACTACGCACTCTTCCTCGAAGAGCCGGACGCCGCGAACGGGTCCCTCAAGCCGTTCCTGGCGGCGCTGGACGCGCGACTCGGCGTGGAGAACGTGGAGTACGCCGCGAAGCGCGAGAGCGGGCGGCTCGGGGCGCTCCGGGCCGCGGTTGTCCCCGCGGGCACCTGGGGGGCATGGGATCGCGCGCGACTGGCACAAACGGGCGGCTCGCCGGAGCAGTACAAGCACCCGTGCCTGATCGGTGACCTGAAGTTCCGCGACACGATGACCGTCTTACGTGAGGTCGGCGCCTAGTGCGCGTGGCCGGGGGCGTTCTGCTCGGGGTGGCAGCGCGGCACCAAAGCGGCGGCTGAGCCAAGGCGATTTTGACAGGATCGACAGGATAAACAGGATTTAAATCGACCTGTCTTCATCCGGTGAATCCTGTCGATCCTGTCAAAATCGCCTTCGTAAACACGAGGCCGGCGTGGGCGCGAAACGCAGCCGCGACTATCCGCCCGTCCCGTCACCCGTTCTTGGCGACTGGCCCGCGTGCTTTGTGTGGTCGGGCAATTCGCGCATCGTGAAGGTGGTTGCGGTTGTGTCGCGAGGCGGGCCGGCGGCCCGCGCTCCAGCGCCGCATCGATATACTCACCCCTGTTTCATACCCTCGCCGAGTGAGTTGTCATGCCAGCCGCCGCGCCCGCAATTACTGTCGACACCGCCGCCGCCGTGGAGCGGCTCTTGCGCTTCCTGTCGGTCAACGCGATCACCGGGCACGAAGGTCCCATCGGTAAGGAACTCGCCGCGGCGCTTCAGGAAGTCGGCGTGCCGGCGAAGGCCATCACCTTCGACGACGCCCACACGCGCATCCCCGAGCCGACGCCGATCGGCAACCTCATCGTCAAACTTCCCGGTACCGGGAAGAAGGGCGCGCAGCCGATCCTGTTCATGACGCACATGGACACGGTCCCGCTGTGCGCCGGTGCGAAGCCGAAAATCGCCGGCAAGCGGGTCGTAAACGAACTGGAAGGCACCACCGCGTTGGGCGGCGACAACCGCACGGGGTGTGCGGTGCTCGTAACCCTGGCCGCGGAACTCATCAAGCAGAAACTCCCGCACCCGCCCATCACGATGCTGTTCACGGTCCGCGAGGAGAGCGGGCTGTTCGGCGCGAAGCACCTCAACCCCGTCGACCTGGGCGGCCCCGCCGTGGGCTTCAACTTCGACGGCCGCAGCGCCGCGGACGTGATCGTCGGCGCGATCGGGGCCGACCGCTGGTTCGTGGACATTCGCGGGAAAGCCGCGCACGCCGGGGTCGCTCCGGAAAAGGGCATCTCCGCCACAATGGTACTCGCGCTGGCAATGGCCGAGGTGTACGAGGGCGGGTGGTTCGGCAAGGTGATCAAGGACGGCCGCGAGGGGACCAGTAACGTCGGGCTCGTGGGCACCGCCGACGGCAAGAGCGCCGGGGACGCGACCAACGTGGTCACGGACTTCGTACACGTGAAGGGCGAGAGCCGTAGCCACGACGCGAAGTTCGTGCGCGAGATCACCGCCGCTTATAAGACCGCGTTCACCAACGCCGCCGCGAAGGTCAAAGACCACGAGGGCCGGGCCGCGAAAGTGAAGTTCACTTCGCGACTCGATTACGTGCCGTTCCGGCTGAAGTCCGACGCGCCTGTTGTGAAACTGGCCGAGGTGGCAATTCAGAAGATCGGGCGCACGCCGAA
This sequence comes from Gemmata obscuriglobus, assembly GCF_008065095.1. Taxonomy (NCBI): domain Bacteria; kingdom Pseudomonadati; phylum Planctomycetota; class Planctomycetia; order Gemmatales; family Gemmataceae; genus Gemmata; species Gemmata obscuriglobus. The sequence continues at coordinate 8,592,389 of NZ_CP042911.1, forward strand.
CCTGCGCACGACGAACGGCGGGCTGGACGCGAACTGGATGGTGAAGCACGGCATCCCGACGGTGACCTTCGGGGCCGGACAGAACGAGATTCACACGGTCAAGGAGTTCGTGGACCTGCGCGAGTTCGAGAGCGCGTGCCAATTGGCACTGGTGCTCGCGACCGCCGAATGAATGAGTGGAATGCTAAACGTCTTGGGGATCGTGCCACAATGAGTTCGGCTTCGTGGCCGGCCCGGGACGAGGGCGTGTGGCATCAACGCTCGACGGATGAGCCGAGAAGATTTTGACACGATCGACAGGATGAACAGGATTTCAACTCGATCTGTCTTGATCCGGTGAATCCTGTTCATCCTGTCAAAAATTGTGTTCGTGCATACGAGACTCGCACGGACCGAAACTGCGATCATCTACCCACTCCGCCATCAGTTCTTATCAGGCGCACGCAACGAACCCGGCTGGTGGCCGGGTTCGTTGCATTCCGTTACCTGGTACTGATGCAGCGCTTACACCGCGGCGTTGAGCGGCGGGATGGTGCGGTTGTACCCGCCGGAGCGGTGCAGGATCGACCACGCTTCTGCGGTCCGGCCCCCGGCTTCGACGGTCACCAGGAACCGCCCGCCGTGAACTTCGGACTCGTAGTAACGGGCGTCGTCTTCGGGGATGCCCAGGCCGATGAGCGCCCCCACCAGCCCGAGGATCGCGGCGCCGCCGGCGGCGTTGAGCAGCACCGTGCCCAGCGTGCCGATCGCCAGCACCGGCCCGATCACCGGAATGGTTCCGGCGAGTACACCCAGCCCCACCAGCGCACCGGCTCCGGCGCCTACTACGGCTCCGGCGGCCGCGCCCTCGCCCGCAAGCGTCTCGTTGTTGCGCTCGTTGACCATGTTGCCGTCGGCGTCGCGGGCGATCATCCCGATGTTATCGTCGCTGAAGCCCGCGTCACGCAGCTCGTTGATCGCCGTTTCGGCTTCCGAACGGGTGTAGAACACGCCCACAACCGCGTTCGCCGTTGCCTTCTTCATGTCCGTTCTCCCGACTGAGAAAGGGCGGGCATGGGTTTCCCCTGCCGGCCCGAACCCGATGCAGACGGAGAAGGTAGAAGCACACGCGGTGCCGAATGTTCGGCTCCACTTCCAGAAACCCGAAGTGTTCTCATCGCGCGGCGTGATTCTCGCCTTTGAGCGTTGTCCGCGAACGGAGTTGAACGAGCGCCTCACGCGTCGGATCCGCAGGGCCGGCATGCACGCGGAGCGGACCGGACGCGCGGAGCATTCACTCACGGCGTGAGTGGGCCACACTCATAAGGCTGTGCATGGGTGCGTCACATCAACTTGAAATCACTGAAGTGTGGTTGAAGAAGAGCGGCGATTGGGTGCGTCACCCGCCTGCCGACGCAGGCGGGTGCAACCGCGGCGTGTTCGGGTCTCTCGGCCGATCGCCAAGGCCGCGCTAGCGGGAATGGACCGCACTTGGTATCACGCGCCTTGAGGGCAAAGGCTCGCGGCGCGGCACCGGTATCGTGGTCAGAAGTCCGTTTTGTACTTTTCGCCGAGCTTGCGGCGGGCGTCGGACATGGTCTGATCGATCTTGCTCCAGGTCGCGATCCGGCGCTTGTGGTCGTCCGCGACCACCTTCGCCATCTCGCCCTGAACCTGGGGCAGGTTGGTTTGCACCCCCTGGGGCGCGACGATCGCCCCGCGGTACCCGCCCCACCACCCGCCGTAATGCGGCCAGCCCCAGTTCGGGTACACCCCCCACTGCGTGTACGAGTAGCCCTTCGACGCGGCCGCGGTCACGTCAACCGGCACCCCGCGCAGGCTGGCCGCGATGGCACGCAGCCCCTGGGCGGCCTGGTGCGCCGCGTCCACAGCCGCCGGGTCCACGTTGCGCCGCGAGAGCTGCTCCAGTTGGGCCGCGGCCTTATCGTGCCACGTCGCGGTCTTGCCGTAGTCGCTGCTGTCCTTCACGTATTTGATGTCCGTCAGGATGGCGTCGGCCGCGCGCAGGTAGCGCTGGGTGGCGCCGGCGCTCGGTGCGTCGCCGGGTGCGGCGGGCGCGTCGGTGCCCTCCGGCCGCGGGAACGCGAACAGCGACACGATGCGCCGCAGGTCGTCGCCCGACAGCGGCCCCGACAGCGTCATCGTCTTGTCGGTGAAGGTCGCCTCCCACTTCTCCAGGCCCGCGAGCGAGACCCCGTACCCGTCGATCATTTCAAGGAACAGGTCCTTCAGCACCCCCTTGTACCGGTTCACGTCCTCGGGGAAATCGACGACCAGTTTCCCGGCCACGGCGTCGGTCACCTTTGCGGAGAACGTGAGCCCTTTTACGCGGCTCAAGAACGCCGCCAGCGCGGACTGGTTCACGCCCTTGTGCTTGACCAGCACCGGGCTGACGCTCAAGCCGTACCGGAGGAGCGCCGGCTCCAGCACGTCTTCGAGGTCGAGCGCGATCGTGACCGTGTCTCCCCCGGCGGCGTCCGCGGCCGTCTTGAGGTACGGGACCAGCGGGGGCAGCTTGCCGCCGCGGTGCGCCTTGAGCCACCGCGACACGTACTGCCGGTCGGCCGGGTACACCGCTGCGAGCGTCTCGCCCGGGAAGCTGGTGAAGTACACCTCGCGCGGCGACACGACGGTCAGTTGCCCCGCGATCTCGTCCGTGGTGCCGCCCTCCTGGGCCGCGAGCGTCTTGAAGTTGGGGAGCCCCTTCACCTTCACGAGCCCGACCTGGAAGTCGCGGCTCATGGTGGTGAAGTTGACCTCCCCGGCGATGGCGACGAGGTCGGCGTCGGGCGGGAAGAACCCGAGCCCGCCGTGCCCGCTCTGCTGAACCTTCTCGGCCCACTTGTCCCTCTTGGCGAGCGGGCTGGCGGCGGCGGCCTTCACGTCGATGAGGACGAGGGCGTTGGTGTTGGCGGAGCTGTGCTTGAGCAGGTCGTCGTAGGGGCCGGCGCCGGCGGCCGGCGCGCACGCGAGCAGCGCCGCGACGGCAAGGGAGCGGTACATCGGGTGTCCTCGGTGGTGCGGGGGCGACGGTGATTTTAGTGCGCGGCCGATTCAGGACCGGTCTTCAGGGTACAGCGGCCCCGCGCCGTCACGCCGCGGCACGCGGGGAGTGAAACAGCGGAAATAATGGCGGCGCGTGCTCGTTGTCTTTGCACCCCGGAGGGGGCGCCGGGCGTCGCACAGGGCGGAAGCCCCGTGACTCAAGCTCCGCACGCGGGTCACACTCAAGCGGGCCGAAAGCGGTCGCGCACCAGCGGCGCCAGCCTGCCCTGGTCCAGATGTTGTGAGAATTGACGAGCGTCCATCCGTTTCGGTGATTCGCCCAACCCGTCTTTTCGCGCTTTTGAACCAGAATCGCGGGCGGAAAAGCCCGAATTCCTCAAGCCCTCTTGTTTCTGTACCGGACGTGCGCAAAAATAACTCCGACAACCACACCTAACGATGCACCGGCTTCGGGCCGCCCGCGTCGGGGTGTCGGGTCGCTTGTCCCCTACCGCCCACCGGCGGACCGGGCGGGTAGCCCGGCAACCGCGGCGTGGGCGCTTCCAGGGCCGGTGCCGGCGTTTACCGGCGCGGTGTGAGCCGAGGGTCAAGCGACATGGCGATCAAGAAAGAGAAAGACACCGGGACGCTCATCCTCGAACTGGTGGACAAGCTCCACGAGGAACGCAAGATCGCCAAGGACGTGATCTTCAAGGGCATCTCGTCGGCCATCCAGGTGGCCGCGGAGCGCCACTTCCAGGTGGAAGAGGGGGTGTTCGTCAGCATCGACGAGGCCACCGGCCACATCGTCGCCAAGTACGGCGACCAGGAGCTGGACCCGATCACCCTCGGGCGCATCGCGGCGCAGTCGGCCAAGCAGATGATCATCCAGAAGATCCGCGAGGCCGAGTCGGACACCGTATTCACCGAGTTCACCGGCAAGAAGTACGAACTCCTGGTCGGCACCGTCACCCGCGTGGACGCGGGCACCGCCATCGTGTCGCTCGGCAAGTCGGAGGCCCTGCTGCCGCGGAGCGAGCAGATCCCCGGCGAGACGCACCACGTCGGCGAGCGGGTCAAGGCGATCATCATGGAGGTCCGCAAGCAGGGCAACCGCGTCAAGATCGTGCTGTCCCGCGCGCACCCCGAGTTCGTGAAGGCGCTGTTCGAGGAAGAGATCCCGGAGATCGACGAGCGGATCATCGACATCCGGGCCGTCGCCCGGGAGGCCGGGTACCGGTCGAAGGTCGCGGTCACCAGCATCGACATGAAGGTGGACGCGGTCGGCGCGTGCGTGGGGGTCCGCGGGAGCCGCATCAAGAACGTGATCGAGGAGCTGAACGGCGAGCGCATCGACATCGTCCGCTGGAACGACGCGCTCCAGGTGCTCATCCCCAACGCGCTCCAGCCGGCCCAGATCTCCGACGTGTTCACCTACCCCAAGCTGGGGCGGGCCATCGTGCTGGTCACCGACGACCAGCTCTCGCTGGCGATCGGCCGCCGGGGCCAGAACGTGCGGCTGGCGTCCAAGCTCGTGGGCTGGGACATCGAGATCATGACCCACGACGAGCTGGCCGAGGCGCTGGAGCGGGCCGAGCGGTGGTTCGGTCAGCTCCCGCACGCCTCGCCGGAATTGACCAACGCTCTGATTGAAGAGGGGTTCCTGTCGTACAACGACATCACCATGACCGACGACGAAGGGCTGGCCGAGTTCACCGGCCTGACCCAGGAGGCGGCGGACGAGGTGGTGATGTACGCGGAAGAGTACGCGGACGTCATGGAGCGGAGCGTCGAGGAGGAGCGCCGGCAGGCCGAGCTGGCCGCGAAGGAGGCCCGGCTGCAGGAGCAGGCCGACGCGGACGCCCAGGCGCGAGCCGAAGAAGAAGCTCAGGCCGCGGCCGAGGTGGGGCTGACCGAAGGCGCCCTCAACCCGGACGCGACCGGCGAAGTTGGCGTGACCGACGAAGCGGTCGAAGTGGCCGCGGGTGCGGAATCTGGCGAAATTGATGCCGCGGCCGAACCCGATGTGGTGGCCGAGGCCTCTACCTCTGGTGAGGTGACCGATCGTTCGGCGGACGCGCCTTCCGACGCGGACAAACCGGCCGAATGACGCCAGCAACGAACGGGAGCGAAGTATGAGTCGTTGATGCGACGGTCGGAACTGGCTCGGTGCCCCGACCCGCTCATTCTCGTGCCTCCGGCTATCCCGCCGAGAGTCCCCCTTTTCTATGGGGCCGGCGGGATTAGAATATAACTCATTCGGGGCGCGATCGGTCGATCCGGTATGCCCGCTCGCGCGGGCCGGTTCGGGGGTTGCTCGGGGCACCCCCAAGAGGAGTTCCGCTTGTCGAATCCGACGTCGAAAGACACGAAAGACAAAAAAGTCCGGGTGTTTAACCTGGCGAAAGAGTTGAACGTCGAGAGCAAAGTGCTCCTCGACTACTGCAAGGAACTCGGGTTCGCCGACATCAAGAACCAGCTCAACGGCTTGGAGCCGGAGCAGGCGGACGCGCTGAAAGAGCGCGTCAAGAAGGGGCCGAAAAGCGGTCCCGCGCCCGCGCCGGCCCCGAACGCGCCGCCGAAAAACGTCATTCCTCCACTGGCCAAGCCCATTCCTGCGATTCCGAAACCGCTTCCGAAGCCGGCGGTCAAACCGGCCGAACCGCCCGCACCGGCTGTGCAAGCCCCGGTCGCGGCTCCCGCTCCTGTTGCGCCCGCGCAGCCCGCGGCGCCCGCCCCGACTCCGGCGGTCGTCGCCGAATCGCCCAAACCCGCGCCGGCTCCTGCTGCGCCCCAACCGGTTGCGGCGGAGGTGAAGCCGGCCCCGGCGGTCGTCGCCGAAGCGCCCAAGCCTGCACCGGCTCCTGCTGCGCCCCAACCGGTTGCGCCGGCCGCGCCCCCGAAGAACGTGATCCCGTCGCTGGGCGGGAGCGGCATGCGGAACTTGAACCAGGGCCGCCCCGCGAATCTCAGCCCCCAGCGGCCGGCACCGGCGACGCCGCCGGCTCCCGCTGCCCCGGCAGCTACCACTCCGACTACCGTTGCGGCGGCTCCCGCTGCCCCGGTCGCTACCACACCGGCTACCCCGGTGACTCCCGCCGCAGCACCCGCGCCGGTTGCACAACCTGCGCCCGCCGCGGTTGAGGCAAAACCGGCAGTCGCGGCAGAGGCGAAGCCGGTCCCCGCGGCCGAAGCGAAGCCGGCGCCTGCGGCGCCGGCTCGGACCGCCCCGGCGGTGCCGCCCTCGCCCGTCGCTCCGAAGCCTAACGTACCGGCCGCTGCGGCCCACCAGCCGCCGGCCCGTCCGACGCCCCCGCCCGCGCCCCCGGGGCCGCCGAAGAACATCATCCCGACGAACCTCGGCCAGCCGACACGCCCGGGCGTTCTGGACCGCAAGCCGGCCCCGCCGCCGCCGAAACACATCGCCCCGTCTCGCACGTCGGTGGGCCAGGCGCCGCCGCCGAGCGGCCAGCGGCCGCCGTCCGGGGCCACCGGCGCACCCGGCCCGCGTCCCTCCGGTCCTGGTGGTGCTGGCGGTCCGGGCGGTCCCGGATCGCCGCGCACGGGAGCGGGACAAGGCGGGCCAGGGGCTCAGAACCGCTCCGGTCCCGGTGGTCCGGCCAAGCCGGGCGGCCCCGGGCAGTCGGTGAAGCTCACCCCGGAGATGATCGAGCGGCTCCGCGCGGCCAGCGCCCGCGGGCAGCGGCTGTCGATCAACGAGGTTGCCAAGACCCCGTCCGCCCCGGCGCCTGGCGCGCCCGGTCGGCCCGGTGAACCGAACCGCCCGGGCGGCCCCGCCCGCACCGGCGGCGCACCGACCCCAGGCGCCCCGCGCCCGGTCGGTGGTGACGAAGAAGAAGACGAAAAGAAGAAGACCGGCGTCATCGGCCGCGACTCCCGGCACAAGGGCCGCACCGGCGGCGGCGACCGGGGGCGCTCGTCCGGCGGCCCCCGCGTGGACCGCGGGTCGGTCGTGCTCGGGCCGGGCGGCGTCGAGATCGTGGAGCAGCAGTGGGGCTCCCGCCGCGGGCCGCGGGCCGCGCTCATGCGCAAGGCCATGCGCGGCAAGGTCGCGCCGGTCAAGAAGGAAGGCAAGATCGAGATCACGCTGCCCATCACCGTGCGTAGCCTTTCCGAGGCGACGGGGGTGAAGGCGGGCGAGCTCATCAAGCGCCTCATGAAGGAGACCAACCAGCTCTACGGCAACAACTCGCCGGTGGAGTTCGACACGGCGGCGATGATCGCCGTCGACAACAACATCGAGCTGGTGGTCAAGCGGCAGAAGACGGCCGAAGAGGAGCTGATCGAAGAGTTCGAGCAGATGATGGAGAACGTGGACCCCGAGAAGCTGCGCCCGCGGCCCCCGGTGGTCACCATCATGGGTCACGTCGACCACGGCAAGACGTCGCTGCTCGACAAGATCCGGAAGTCGAACGTCGCGGCCGGCGAGGTGGGCGGGATCACGCAGGTGATCCGCGCGTGGTCGGTCACCCACAAGGTGCTCAACCCCGACGACCCGAACGAGGAGCTGCTCGAGAAGCAGATCACGTTCCTCGACACGCCCGGCCACGAGGCGTTCACCAAGATGCGCGCCCGCGGGGCCAACGTCACCGACATCGCGGTCATCGTGGTGGCGGCCACCGACGGCGTGATGCCGCAGACCGAAGAGGCGGTCAACCACGCCAAGGCCGCGGACGTGCGCATCATCGTGGCGATCAACAAGGTCGACGCGCCGAACGCGAACGTCGAGCGCACCAAGCGGCAGCTCTACAACCTGAACCTGCTGCCGGACAACATGGGCGGCGACATCCAGTTCGTCGAGACCAGCGCCCTCACCGGCCAGGGCATCGACGACCTGCTCACCGCGATCTCGCTCGAAGCGGAGTTCAACCTCGCGGACGACCTGAAGGCCGACCCGGACCGCCCGGCGTTCGGCACCTGCCTCGAAGGGTACATGACCGCCGGCGAGGGCGTGAACGCGACCGTGCTGGTGCAGCAGGGCACCCTCCGCCCGGGCGACATCGTGCTGTGCGGTGCGAACTACGGCCGCGTCCGCACGATGTACAACGACCACGGCGTCGCGATCGAGGAGGCCGGCCCCAGCACCCCCGTTCGCATCACCGGCCTGGGCGGCGTGCCCAACGCCGACGACCCGTTCTACGCGGTGGACGAGCTCACGACCGCGGCGAAGATCGCCGAGGCCCGTGAGAAGAAGGACCGCGAGGCGTCGCTCAACCGGTTCCAGGCGGTCAAGGACCTGGACTCGCTGACCGCGGCCAAGAGCAAGCTGAAGGTCACGGAGCTGAAGATCATCCTCAAGGCCGAGGCCCGCGGCTCGGTGGAGGCGATCAAGAAGGAGCTGGAGAAGCTCACGCACGAGGAGGTGACCACCCGGGTGCTGCACGCCGGCATCGGGGCCATCACCGAGTCGGACGTCCAGCTCGCCCGCATCAGCCCCGACGACACGCTCGTCATCGGGTTCAACGTGACCGCCGACGACGCCGCCCTGCGGCTCGCCGACGAGCAGGGCGTCAGCCTCCGCGAGTACCAGATCATCTACAACCTCGTGGACGACGTGAAGGCGGCGATGGAAGGCCGTCTCAAGCCGATCGAGGAGGTGGTTCACCTGGGCCGCGCGGTGGTCCGCCAGACCTTCAAGGTGGGCAAGGTGGGCACCATCGCCGGGTGCTACGTCACCAGCGGTGTCCTCGAACGGTCCGCCCGGGTGCGGATCATCCGCAGCGGCGTCGTGGTGTTCCCGCCCGCCGAAAAGGTGGTCGGCCTCGACAGCCTCAAGCGGTTCAAGGACGACGCCAAGGAGGTCCGCGAGGGCTTCGAGTGCGGTCTGAAGGTTTCCAACTTCGACGACATCCGTGTCGACGACGTGATCGAGGCGTTCAAGATCGAGGTTCGTGCCCGTACCCTGTAACCGATTCGGAGTGCGGCGTTCGGAACGCGGAATCGAAGACCAAAAGACGTAACGGCTTTGTTGTCTTCGATTCCGCGTTCCGAACGCCGCACTGCGGATTACCAAATGATGGTCATCGGCTCGTTATCAGTCCGGCTGCTCGTGCGCGAGAGCCGGACCTTGAAGGACAAACGACAGGTCGTGCGCAGCGTCCTCGACCGAATGCGGGCGGCGTTCAACGTCTCCGCGGCGGAGGTGGACACGCACGACGACGTAAAATTGGTTACGCTCGCGTTCGCCGCGGTGGGGTTCGAGACCGCCGCAGTTCAAAGCGCGTTGCAGAAGATCGCTGACGCCCTGCGCGTCCACCCGGTCGCGGAATACCTCGGCAGCGAGGTCACGGTGGGGTCGGAAGTGGTTTAGCCGCGAGGTTGCCGTGACCCGACCGTGCCCGTTTTGCCGCGCCCAACTCGTGACCGTGGGCAGCGGATACTGTCCGAACTGCGCTCGGCTTGATGTCGCTCGCTCGTGGAGAAAGTGGCACGGTCCTGCGTACTTGGTATCGGCATCCTTGTGGTTGCTGAGTTTGGTATTCTGGCTGTTACTCTACTTCGATCTGTTCAGCCAGGACGGTCAGAGCCGGATTGATATGTCGGGCTGTGTCGCGGTTCTTTCCGGTGTCAATTTGCTGCTTTTTATCAAAAAATTCCGCGACTGGCACGCAGGATTGAATTCATCTGCCACGAGGTCTGAACAACCCGAATGAAATCGCACCGGTTAGCACGCGTGTCGGAGGTGGTCCGCGAGACGGCGGCCAACGCCATCCTGTTCGAGATCAAAGACCCGCGGGTCAAGAACGTGACGGTCACGCGCGCGGAGGTGTCGGCCGACCTTCAGCACGCGAAGGTGTTCGTCTCGGTGATGGGGAGCGAGAAGGAGCAGTCGCTGACCATGCACGGGCTGAAGAGCGCCGCGGCCTACGTGCAGACGAAGATCGCCGACCGGCTCACGTCGCGGTACGTCCCCCACGTCACGTTCATCCTGGACGAGGGGGTGAAGAAGAGCATCGAGATCGCCCGGATTATCCGCGAGGAGAACGAGCGGCTCGAAGCCGATCGCGGCGCGGCCCAGACGCCCCCTGAAGGGGAGCCGGGGGGCGACTCGCCCGAGAGCGATCCCGAATCGACGGACGAAGCCGAGCACGGACAAACGACCGAAGCCGCCGAAGGAACGACGGACCGCCCGAAACCGTAGCCGCGGCGCGGGCCGCGCCCGCTTCGCAGCAGTCCCCACGGGCGAACGCCAACGGAACCGGAGTCCCACCGCATGCCGGCCATCACGAACAAGCAGCAGCTCCTGACGCAGGCGCAGGCGGCCCTCAAGAAGAGGTACCCGCTCCCCACCCCCGAGCCGCGCGAGCCGCGCCTGTTGCTCGATGAACTCATCTTCGCCATCTGCCGAGAAGGCAGCACCACCGAGGACGCGGAAGAGGCCTACGCGCGCATCCGGAAGGTCTTCGTGGACTGGAACGAGATCCGCGTCAGCACGGTTCAGGAGGTCGCCGACGCGCTGCGGCCGCTGCCCAACCCGGGGCCGCGCGCGGGGTGGATCATCGGCGTGCTGCACGCCGTGTTCGAGATGAACTACTCCTACGACCTCGGCGACATGGAGAAGAAGGGGCTCAAGAACGCGGCCAAGCAGATCTCCCGCTACTTCAACGCCAAGGACCTCGAAACGAAGGGGCTCAAGCAGGCCGCGAAGCAGATCGAGCGGTTCAAGCGGGTGAACGACTTCGCGGTGGCGTGGGTGGTCCAGCGGTCCCTCGGCGGGCACGCGATCCCCCTGGACGGCCCGACCTTTCGCGTGCTCCGGCGGCTCAATGTGGTCGAGGAGGCCGAGGCCGAGGACATGGAGTCGCTCCGCGGCGGCATCGAGCACGTGATCCCGAAGGCGCGTGGCGAGGAGTTCACGGAGCTGATGAGTATCCACGCCAAGGAGACCTGCATCGAGAAGACCCCGCTGTGCGGCCAGTGTGTGCTCAAGGGCGAGTGCCCCACCGGGATCGAACTCTTGTCGAAGAAGTCCGACAAAGACAAAGAGAAGGCCGAGCCGAAGCCGAAGAAGTCGCGCTGAGCCCGTTTTCTAACGAACCGGGGGCTCATGCCCCCGTCCGCCGACACGTCACGTTTTGCCGCTCCTTTTCTCCACTTCTCCCAATCTAACTGGCGCAAGCTCGGGTCATGGCCTCGTCTGCCCGATGAGGACGGGCCGCACAAATTGCTCAACCCGCACGGCCCTCATGGCCGATCAAGCCTGTTGCCAGCCGCCTAATCCGTCGAGGCTCTATGACGTCCGCGCCGCTCGATCGGCTCGTGGGATCGCTCGCGGGGACCGGAATGACCCGGTTCTTCCGCCGCATGTTCGACGACTACCCCGACCTCCTGATGAAGGACCTGACGGTCGAGGCCGTGAACCCCGACCGCACGATCAAGCTCGGCGGGCGGTGGGTCACCAACTTCGGTTCCGACAGTTTTCTGGGCCTGGACCAAGACCTGCGCGTGTGTGCCGCGCTCGAACGGGGCGTGCGGACGTGGGGCACGCACAACGGCACTTCGCGCGCCTTCTCCAGCGCCGAACCGAACGTTCGTGCCGAGCGTAAACTCGCCGAGTGGCTCGGCACGGAAGCGGCGCTCATCTACCCGTCCGTCACACTCGCGAACGTGGGGGCGCTGCCGGCGCTCGTCACGCGGCAGGACGTGTTGGTCGCGGACCAGTTCGCGCACAACTCCATTGACGAGGGATTGAAGCTCGCAAAGGCTCGCGGGGTGCGGACGGCGAAGTTCGAGCACAACTCGCCCGCGGCGCTTGAAGAAACGCTCCGGGGCTTGCAGCCGTTCCGGCACGCGGTGGTAGCAGTGGACGGCGTGTACAGCATGAGCGGCGAACTCCCGCCGCTTCAGGAGTTCGACCGCATTTGCCGGGCGCACAACGCGTGCTTGTACGTGGACGACGCGCACGCGAGCGGGGTGCTCGGCGAGCACGGTCGCGGTACGGTGCTGGCCTCGCTCGGGCACTACGACAACGTGCTGACGGTGGGCTCACTGTCGAAGGGCTTCTCCTGTCTGGGCGGGTTCGTCGCCGGTTCACAAGCGGCTGTTGACGTGCTCAAACTACGCTCGAACTCGTTGATTTTCGGTGGCCCGGTGCCGCCGCCGTATCTCGAAGCGGTTTGCGCCGTCGTCGACATTCTGATGTCGCCCGAATATCCGGCGCTACGGGCCAGACTCGACGCGAACGTGCGCAAGCTCGCCCAGGGTGCCGCGCGAAGAGGGTTCACCGTACTGGGCGGGTTGGTGCCGATCGTGTCGGTGCTGATCGGCGGCGAGGAGGCGACCCTGAAGGCCGGGCGGTTCCTGTACGAACAGGGCTATTACGCACAGTCCGTCGTGTTCCCGGCGGTGCCGCACGGGCACGGGGTGTTGCGGATGCAGGTCAACGCGAACCACACACCGGCACAGGTCGATGGGCTGCTCGACGCACTCACCGCCCTGGCAGCCGGGACCGCAGTTCCCGAACCGGCGACCGCGGCTGCGGCATGATTTCCCCGTGCTTGTAGGGTCAGACTGGTATCAGACGAGGAGCCAAGGAGTGCTACGCGCAACCGAATGATGCACTGGCTCTATCTGATCCTCGCGGGCTGCTGCGAGTGCGGGTTCACCACCTGCCTGAAGCTCTCCGAAGGGCTGACCAAGCTCGGCTGGGCGCTCGCATTCGTGTTGCTGTCGATCATCAGCTTCGGGCTGCTCACGCTCGCGGCTCAGAAGATCTCGCTCGGCACGGCCTACGCCGTGTGGACCGGTATCGGCGCGGCCGGCACTGCGATCATCGGGATCGTGTGGTTCAAAGACCCTGCCACGTTCTGGCGGCTGTTCTTTTTGGCCGGCCTGATCGGCTGCATCATCGGGCTGAAAATCGTCTCGCCAGAAAAAGAGTGAGGGATCGGCCGCAACGAGGCCCCAAAAGTGGGGGGCGCGGAGTCGGGGGCGTTTGTTCCTGCCTTCAGGCTCGGTTCCACCCACTTTGGGGCCTTTCCTGCGGTCATTTTCCGACGTCCCGCCGCCCGAACCGCTTCTGCTATAATCACATTCAACGTCCCGAGAATCGAAGCTCAACGAGCAGGTGAAATGAAGATCGTGAGGTACCCGCACCCGGCACTGCGGGCGAAAGCCAAACCGGTGATCGCCATCGACGCGGACGTGCAGAAGGCTGCGGCGCAGATGGTCGAGCTGATGTACCGGAGCGAGGGCCTGGGGCTGGCCGCGCCTCAGGTGACGCTCGATTACCAGATGATCGTGTTGAACCCGCTGGGCGAGGCCGACCAACCGGACCAGGAGGTCGTTGCGATCAACCCGGTCATCGTCGAGGCGAAGGGCTCCACGATCAACGACCGCGAGGGGTGCCTGAGTTTCCCCGGGCTGTACCAAAACGTGCGCCGGTACAAGACCGTGACGGTCAAGTTCTATAACCTGAAGGGCGAACTGGTTCAAACAACGGCGCACGACCTTGCGGCCCGTGTGTGGCAGCACGAGATCGACCACCTTCAGGGCACGCTGTTTATTGACAAGATGGGGTCGCTCGGCCTGTCACGCAGCCAGAAGGATCTGGAGAAGTTCATCTCGGACTTCGAGAAAGACAAGAAGAAGGGCGATCTGCCCCCGGACATGGTCCAGGCGCTGTGACGTTCGGCCCGTAATCGGTTGTCAGCTATCAGTCAGCGCTGACAGCACCGGCCACTCGCTCCGCTGACTGACCCCGCCCGCCGAGAACCGACAACTTCATGCGCATCGTGATGATGGGGACGGGTACGTTCGCCGAGCCGACGTTCGAGGCGCTGATCGCGGCGTTCGGTGCGGACGTGGTGGGGCTGGTGACGCAACCGGAGCGCGACACCGGCAACAAGCGCGGCAGCACGCGCCAGACCGGCAAGGGTATGGCGAACATCGCCCGCGCGGCGAACATCCCGGTCGCTCAACCCGAGAGCATCAACACACCCGAAGGGCTAACACAACTTCAGGCGATGGCGCCCGACCTGCTCGTGGTTGCGGCATACGGGCAGATCCTGTCGAAGGACGTCATCAACGCACCGACCCGCGGCATCATCAACGTTCACGCCTCGCTGCTGCCGAAGTACCGCGGGGCCGCGCCCGTCGCCTATGCGATCCTCGGGGGCGAAGCCCGAACCGGCGTGACCATCATCAAGGTGACGCCCGGGCTCGACTCCGGCGACATGGTCCTTCAGGAATCGCTCGACATTCTCCCGACCGATACTACCGGCACGCTGGAAGCTCGCCTCGCAACCCTTGGCGCGGGGATGGCGGTCGAGGCCACGCAGAAGTACGCCGCGGGCGGCCCGGTCGAAGGTGCGAAGCAAGACCCCGCGCTAGTAACGAAAGCGCCGAAGATCAAGAAGGAGTTCGGGCTCATCGACTGGACGAAACCGGCGGGCTACGTCGAGCGGTTCGTGCGTGCGATGCAGCCGTGGCCGACCGCGTACACGTTCCTGCACCGCCCCGGTAAGGAGCCGATGCGGGTGATCGTGAGTAAAGTCGCGTGCGGTGCGATGTGCCCGTGTGGCCCCAACCGCCCCGCGACGGGGACTGTCAGCGGCAGCAGAAAGGACCCTGTGTCCGGCAACGTGGTCATTAGTGTCTGGGTGGGAGACAACATCTCCATCGACCTTTCCGAACTTCAGCCCGCAGGGAAGAAGAAGATGACCGCGGAGGAGTTCCTTCGTGGTTATCCGATCGTTGAAGGTATGCGGTTCGGACCGGAAGTGCTGTCATGAGTATCACCGCACGACAGGTCGCGGCCGACGTGCTGAACCGGTCCCGGTCGCGCGACGGGTTCGCCGCCGAACTCGTGGACGACGCCGTTAACGCCGCGAACCTCTCTCCGCAGGATCGTCGGTTCGTTACGCAACTGGTGTTCGGGGTGATCCGCCGCGGCGGCACCCTGGACGCGTTGCTCAAGCCGTTCATCCACCTGCCAACGCACGCGGTTCAGGACCGCGTTTGGGATTTGCTGCGTCTCGGGGCGTTCCAGCTTACGTTTCTCACGCACGTTCCGAAGCACGCGGCCGTTCACGAGACCGTCGAACTCGCGGAGCACGTCGGCGCGCCGAAGGCAAAAGGGTTCGTCAACGGCGTGTTGCGCCGGATCGCGGAGCTGACCACCGACGAGTTCACGGACGCGCCTGGGGCCGCTGCGGTGCCGTTCGCGCTGGTCGAAAGCGCCCCGACGCCGTCGGAAGGGGGCGGGAGGGGTTCTTACCGCCGGCTTACCAAACCCGTTCTGCCTGATCCCGCAACCGATCCGGCACCATACTTCGCCGCGGCGTTCTCGTTCCCACAGTGGCTCGCGAACCGCTGGTTGAAGAGGTACGGCGTCGACGAGTGCGTCCGCTTGGGTTTTTGGTTCAATGCCGCACCGCCGCTGTGGGTTCGGGTGAACAAACTGCGCGCGAGCCGCGAGAGCTACCGCATCCAGCTCGCGGCGCAGACGATCGAGGTCGAACCCGGCGAGCACCCGCAGGCGCTGCGGTTTTCGCAGCATCACAGCATCCGCGACCTGCCCGGGTACGCCGAAGGCGACTTCGCGGTGCAGGACCATTCGTCGATGTTGGTGGCGTCCGCGCTGGGTGTCCAGCCCGGGATGCGGATTCTGGACGCCTGCGCCGCGCCGGGCGGGAAGACCACGCACCTGATGGAACTGATGGACGGCCGCGGGCACATCACCGCGTGCGACATCGACCCGAAGCGGCTCGAAACGGTCGCCGCCCTCGCACAGCGGATGCGGCTCACGGGCATCGAAACCGTTCTGCTGAAGGATAATGAGGAGTTCCCCGCGGGGCCGTTCGACGCCGCCCTGGTGGACGTGCCGTGTAGTAATACGGGCGTGATCGGGCGCCGTCCGGAGGTGAGGTGGCGCCTTAAACCGAACGAATTCGAGTACCTCATCCGCCTTCAAACGCGACTGCTGATCCTCGCGGCCGATCGCGTCAAGCCCGGCGGTGCGGTGGTGTACTCCACGTGCAGCATCGAGCCCGACGAGAACGAGGGTGTCGTGAAAGCGGTGCTCCGCGGGATGCGCGGGCTGACGCTCGAAGCGGAACACCACTCGGTCCCGGGGCGGCCGTCCGATGGCGGGTACTGGGCGCGACTTCGGAAGGCGAACGCGTAGCCGGCACGGTTGGCCTTGACGCGGTCCGACCGGGGCGGGTCTACTCTCGGTTCGGGTTCTCGCGATTACCAACCGGAACACGTCTATGGCCACGGACACGGCCCCGCCTTCGCCCGCCCCCGGCGGCGCCCTTGGCCCCGCTCCGCGGGGGGGGCGCGCTCAAACGTCGGCCGCCGACCCCACGACGCACTTGTGGCAGTTGCCGGTGCTGCTGATCGGCGTTGGCGTGTTCGTGTCCGCGTGGCAGGGGTGGCTCCCGGCCGGGCAGAGCGACCCCGCATCCGCGTTCCGGCGCGCCGTCGAGTCACTTCGGGGCAGCTACGAGAAGCACGCCCCCGATCCTGAGGAGCTGAAAGCCAACCTCACCAGGGTGGCGACCGAAATCGACACCTTCCCCGAACACGCTCCGCTCGCCCGGTTCCACCTGGGCAGCGGGTACGTTCGGCTCGCCGAGATCACCCCCGCTCTGGAGGAGTCTCGGGGGTACTGGACGCTCGCCCGGCAGCACTTCGAGCGGGTCGATGAGAACCAGATTCGCGACCCGAATGACGCCCCGCGGCTGTCGTTCCGCAAGGCAAAAGTGCGGGCCGCGGTCGGGCTGCCGGCGGACGCACCGGCGGCCGACCTCGCGCTCCTCACCACCGTACTGAACGCTCCCCCGCCGGGCGAAGAGGGGGGCGACACCAAGCGCCTTATTGCGGACCTGGCCCTGCGCCAAAACCCACCCGACCTGGCGGGTGCGAAAGTCGCATTGAACGACTATGTCCGGTCGGCCGGTCCGGTCACGCCAGCCGCTTCGCTCGCACGCGCGCGGCTCAAGCTGGCGGCCATCTTCCTCCTCACGAAGGAATACGAGCACGCCCGCAAGTGGCTCGGGCAGATCGGCGCGGACGCGCCCGTCGACGTGTTCGCCCCCGCGAAAGCGGAGATGGCCCGGGTATTAATGGCCGAGGGCGACTACGCCGGAGCCACGAAGGAGCTGGACGCGCTGCGCGCCGTGCCCGGGTTGCCGACCGTGTACCGTGTGGGGTCGGCCTACGACCTCGGCGTGTGCAAGCTGCGGTTGCGCGAGCCCGATGCCGCGTTAAAACTCTTTGAGGAAGCCGTGAAGGGCACCGGCGAAGAGGCCGTCGCCGCCGCCGTTCAGTTGGCCGAATTGCACCTCCGGTCCCAGGATCAGAACCGACACAAGGCGGCGGTGCCGCTGCTCATGGACGCCGTCAAGGCCGCCAAGAGCGCCGCCGACTTCCGGAACGAGTTCGTGGCGGTTGCCGAGGTGCAGGCCGCGTTCGAACTCGCGGTCACCACGCTGCTCGCGGACGGTGCGTTCGAGCCCGCGCTGACGGTCGCGGACGCGTACGGCGCGGTGGCGGCATCCGGGCGCGAGCGCGAGAAGCGGGCCGACGTGCTGGCCGCGTGGGGCACGGCAATTATGAAGTCCCAGAGCCCGACCGAAGCGGGGCCGAAATTGAAGGCTGCGGCCGATGAGTACGCGGCGCTGGTCGCGTTTCAGCCCGGGACCGACGGAAAACTGGAACTGCTGCGCCGGGCCTCGGAACTGTACCGCCGCGCCAACGACCCGGGGGCGGCCGTGCAGCGGTTGCAGGAGGCGGTGAAGCTCCCGAACATCCCCGCGCAACTCATCGGCTCGGTGTGGCTGGAGCTGGCCGACGCGATGCTCGCCGCGAAGCAGACCGACGGGGTGTGGCGCGTGTTCAACGAGGTGATGGCCACCGAAGGGTACGCGTCCACCGCCACGCGGTACCGGCTGGCACGCCAGTTCGTGGACTCGCGACACGCGGGGCTGGTGCCCATGGGGCGGGCGCTGTTCGAGCAGATCGCGAAACAGCAAAACGTTTCGCCGGCCGAGCGCGAGTACCACGAGCGGGCGCTCACCGAACTGGCGAACGACTTGATTCAGCAGGGCAACTTCAACGACGCCGAAGCGCGCGTGCGGACGCAACTGAGCATCTACCCGAACGGCCCCGAGGCGCCGCTCGCGCGGTTGCTCCTGGGCGTGTGCCTGCTGTGGAAGGCCGATGCACCGGGCACGGAGCCCGCGGACGCGGCGAAGTGGCGCGAGGAGGCGGTGGCCGCGTTCAAACAGATCGTGGCGGATTGTAACCGGATCGAGCAGCGGAACACAAAGCTCAAGGATGGCGAGCAGTGGCTGCGGCTCCAGGCCTCGCTCCGAATCCTGAAGGCGTACCAGCAGATGGGCAAGTCGAACGATCTGCTGGGCGAGGCCAGCCGGTTGCTGGATCAACACAAGGGCACGGTCGACGAGCTTATCATCTTGAGCCTGATGTACCACGCGTTCAAGCAGAACAACGACCCGGTGAGCATGGCGGCGATTCGGGATCGGATGAAGGAGGCGTTCGACAAGTTGCCGCCGTCGGCGTTCCCGCAGACCGGTGAGGAAAAAGAGTACAGCCGAGGATACTGGCTGACGAAGTGGTTCGCCCCGGAACCGAAGTAGTGTTCGGTCCGGGCGTGCGAAACGGCAGGGGGGTGAAGCTGTTCCGGCTTCGCCCCCCTGCCGTTTTCGCACGCCCGGACCGAACACTACTTCGCCAGGTAGATCACGACCGCAACCGCGAGCCACACGAGCCCGAAAAGCACCCCCGCGATCATCCCCGTGATCGCGAGCCGTGCGGTGCGTTGCGCCCGCGCCAGCGCTTCGGCCGCCGCCGCCGCTTCGCGGATCGGCCCCACATCGAGCCCGCCGGTGCTTTCCTGCACCGCCGCCGCCGCCAGCGGGGGCAGCTTTCCGGACGGCTGCCCGTGCCGGTCCGGGACGTTCACGAACGGCAGCAGCGCCTGCACCGCCACGCCGGCGGTCGGGTAACGGTCCCCCGGCTCCTTGGCGAGCATGACTTCGACGACGTCGGACAGCGCTTCGGGGATCTCGTCGCGCAGCTCGCGTGGCGGGACCACCGGTGTGAGCTGGTGCGCGATCATCTTCGCCGCGGTCGTCCCGGCGAACGGCGGGCGGCCGGTCAGCAAGTGATAGAGGGTGGCGCCGAGGTTGTAGATGTCGGCCCGATGATCCGCGCTCTCGCAATTGCGGAGCTGCTCGGGGGCCGCGTAGTCCGTGGTCGCCAGTAGCCCGCTGTTGCGGGCAAGTTTCGTTCCCGATTCCTCGAAGAACTCCGCGAGGCCGAGGTCCAGCACCTTCACGATGCCGTCGCCCCCGACGAGCAGGTTCGCGGGCTTGATATCCCGGTGGGCGACGCCCTTGTCGTGCGCGTGCTGGAGCCCGGCCGCGGCCTGCACGGCGTAACTGACCGCCTCGCCGACGGGCAACCGCCCCCGCGCGGTGAGGGTGCGGTCGAGGGTCTCGCCGTCAATGTACTCGAGTACGAGGAAATGGGTGCCCTTGTCGCAGGCGACGTCGTAGGCGTGAACGATGTTGGGGTGGTCGAGGGTCGCGGCGGCGCGGGCCTCACGGTAGAACCGCTCCACGTTGACGGGGTCGAGGGCCTGACGCCCCGGCAGCACCTTGAGCGCGACCTTGCGGCGGAGGGCGGCGTGTTCGGCGAGGAACACGGTTCCCATGCCGCCGGCGCCGATCTGGTTCAGGATGCGGTACGGCCCCAGCCGGAAGCCCTTGTGCTTACCCTGGAGGATGAGCTTCGCCTGGAACGGGGTGAGGATGCCCGCCTGTACCAGTCGCGTCGCGGTGTCGGACGCGGTCGGGGGGAGCGGCCCGGACCGGCTGACGAACCCGCTGAGTGCGTCGTCGTCCGTGATCTCGGCGCGCCGCACGAGTTCGAGGACGGCGTCACCGGTGCGAGGTGGTTCGGGCATTCGGTGTGACCCTGAAGGCAGTGGGCGCGCTGCGAATCGCGAGCCCGGCGGAGACATGGCGATCCCGGGCGCGGGCCGACCAAACCCGCGGAGATTTTAATTGCCTAGCGAACGGATGGAAAGTGAAACCCACACTAAAAGTCAGCATGCCAGAACGCCGGCGCGAAGTCAAACGTTTGCCAAAGGAATGTCCCGGCCAACTCGACACCCCCGTGGCGTCGCGGTAAAGTGAATGCCGTCGCGCCCCCGAATTCTTTCAGCACCCGCACGAATATGGCTCGGCAGAAAGCACCTCTCCGAAGCCACCGACCAACGGTGCCCCGTCGTCTGGAGCCGATCCGGAGTGCCTGCCGGCACGCTTCCCGTCGCTAACTGTGGAGAACGTGCGCTGTTTCGGCCCGAAGCACACTCTTGACCTGTCAGATGGGAACGGCAAGTTTGGAATTCTTGCGGCACGTGGTACGTCACGCGGGATCGCGGTTGTGTGTGATTCGGGACGGCTCGCCGATGAATCGGCGTGCGCTCGTGATGGACTTCTTGCACAGCCCGAGGGTCGAGTGATCGAGGTCGAACGGTCGCCGGGGGCAGCTCCGGATCTCAACCCGTGGGACACTGGTGGGTGGGACCACCTCAAGCATGCGGAGTTCCGCGAACCCCTCATCATTTCAGACCTGGCCCCGCGGCTCTACCGCTACTTCGGTGCAGCCCGGATCGCCGGATCGCCGCTCATTGCGGTCGGCGGGGGCGTCGATCACATCCACCTGCTCGTGTCGCTCGGTCGATGCGGGGGGCGGGTGCGTTGCTGATTTGGTCCTCGACCTGAAGGCGGCCCCGTCCGCGTGGGTTCATGAGACGTTCCCCGCGGTGCGGTTCGCGTGGCAGGCCGGGTACGGGGCGTTCGCGGTCAGCAAGTCGAACGTCGAGGCGGTGCGGGCCTACATCGGACGCCAGGAGGAGCACCACCGCAAGCAAAACTACCAGGACGAGTACCGCGAGTTCCTGACCCGGCACGAACAGGAATGGGACGAACGATATGTGTGGGATTGAGGCGAGCAAGATGAGTCATCCGGGGTGACGCGATGACGGAAGCCGAGTGGCTGGCGTGTGAAGACCCTCGCTTCATGCTGCACGGGGCGATGTCCGAAGTCGTGACCGGACGGAAAATCCGATTGTTCGGATGTGCGGCCTGTCGCCGGCTTTGGGACGAGATCGAAGACCGGCGGTGCCGCGAAGCGATCGAGGCGTCTGAACGGTACGCCGATGATTCGCTGCCGGAACGCGAACTCGATCGGCTCTCGGCCGCGGCCGAAGAAGCGTTCGAATAAGCGTTCGAAGAAGCGGTTGCGGAACGCGACGACCGGCTGATCCATCTGGCTGGAGCGTCATCGGATGTCTCAAACCCCTTGATGACGCTGACCCAAATCGTCGGGGCGGTCGACGCGCTTTCTCAGGCCTCTTGGAGCGGTCCGCTCGAGGAGCGGCGCGCCCAGGTCGGTTTGCTGCGCGACATCTTCGGTGACCTGTTCAACCCGGCTGCGCTCTCCCCGGAATGGATCACCGACACCGCGGTGGCCCTATCGCGCGAGATGTACCACTCACGCGACTTCAGCGCGATGCCGATTCTTGCCGACGCCCTTCAAGACGCCGGGTGCGACAGCAAGATCGTTCTTGCGCACTGCCGCGGGCCGGGGCCGCACGTCCGCGGGTGCTGGGTGGTAGACTTGGTACTGGGCAAAAGTTAACCCGAGTCGATACACCCAGGCACGTGACGTGCCGCCCGCGGTGCCATCTGCCGAATGGGGCAGCGCGTCGCGGCAACGGCGGTATCAGCATCCGGTGCATGAAGCGGTTTGATGTGGGGGCGCGACCGGTCGCAACCGCGCCCTTCGACAACCCGAATGCCCGATGATTTCGGCGGAGCTTGTGCGATGAGCGGCTCAATTCACCGGGGAAGTAGCGGAGTATACGGCGTGTCACCGCCCGCAAGTAACGGGGGCACTGATGGGACGCCGACGGGACATTCGCTGCCGGTGGGCGGGTCGCGGACTGGCAATTCGCTGGTTGGTTGCTACCACGAATTCCACGCTTCAACGCTCGGAACGCGGCCCCAGCATTAATCAGGAAATGAGATGCAACACGTTGCCGTGTTTAGCTTTGCATTCGCCGCTTTGCGGGCGAATTGATATTTCCCGCGCTCGAATCCGAGCTTCGGCTCGGAACCGTGAGGGACAAAAGAGCGGGAATGACCGACTTGCGACGACGTGGGCCGGTGCTCGGTGGTGGCCGGCGCGCCTGTTGCGGTTCACCAACTGGCCGCGCCGAACTTGAGGTCCGCTCATGCCCGATGATGTGTTCACCCTGCGTTCGCCGATGCCCGTGTCGGCCGACGAACTGTACGCCTGGCACGCCCGCCCGCTCGCGTTCCGGCGGCGCGCGCCGCCCTGGGAGGATACCCGGGTCGTGAAGCAAGAGGGGGCGTTCGGTGCGGACGGGTTCCGCGTCACCCTCCGCACCAACGTCGTTGGTCCGGTCAGTGGAACGTGGCT
Source organism: Gemmata obscuriglobus (assembly GCF_008065095.1). NCBI lineage: Bacteria > Pseudomonadati > Planctomycetota > Planctomycetia > Gemmatales > Gemmataceae > Gemmata > Gemmata obscuriglobus. Next base: position 8,614,877 of record NZ_CP042911.1, read on the forward strand.
CGCCGAGTCCTACGACTTCCGCCCGGGGCTCGGGTTCCGGGACCGACAGATCGAGGGGCCGTTCGCGGCCTTCAACCACAACCATGACTTCATCCCGAACGGCCCGGACCGCTCGTTCCTCGAAGACCGCATCGAGTATCGCGTCCCCTTGGGTTGGCCCGGACGGGTACTCGGGAGCGGCATCGTCAAGCGGCGGCTCGCGCAGGTGTTCGCCGTGATGGGGCGGCACTAAGGCCGACCGCGCCGAGTACGCGGCGATGGCTCGTGCGTTTCTCTCACCGTGATTCTCCCCGCCGGAGTCCGTGACGTGACCTCTCCCGTTTTGCTCAGCATCGACCAGGGGACCACCAGCTCGCGCGCCGTCGTGTACGACGCCTCAACGTTCACGGTTCTGGGGGCCGCGCAACAGGAGATCGAACAGCACTACCCGCACGACGGCTGGGTCGAGCACGAACCCGAAGACATCTGGTATTCGGTCGCGCGGACCGTGCGTGAGGCGCTCGCGAAGGCCGGGCGCGATCCCAAGAGCGTCGCGGCGGTCGGCATCACCAACCAGCGCGAAACGGTCGTCGTGTGGGACCGCGCCACCGGCCGACCCGTACACCGGGCGATCGTGTGGCAGGACCGCCGCACCACCGACTTCTGCCGCACCCGGGCGGCGGACCAGCCCGCGCTGACCGCCAAAACCGGCCTCGTCCTCGATCCCTATTTCTCCGGTACGAAACTGCACTGGCTGTTCGCCCGCGATTCTGAACTCGCGGCGCGAGCCGCACGGGGCGAACTCGCGTGCGGAACCATCGACACGTTTCTGATCTGGCGGCTCACCGCGGGAAGGGCTCACGCCACCGACGCCACCAACGCCAGCCGCACGCTGCTGTTCAACATCCACACCCTTCAGTGGGACGACGAACTGCTGAGCTACTTCGGCGTGCCGCGCGCCACGCTGCCGGACGTGAAGCCCAGCGTCGCAGAATTCGGCACCACGAAGGGACTCGACTTCCTGCCGGACGGGGTGCCGATTCGCGGCGTCGCGGGCGACCAGCAGGCCGCGCTCTTCGGGCAGGGGTGTTTCAGCCCGGGCGAGGCGAAATGCACGTACGGCACCGGCGCGTTCTACCTGCTTCACACGGGTGACGTAGCCGTAGTGTCGCGGAGCAAGTTACTCACCACCGTTGCCGCGATGACCGATTCCCGCCCCAAGTACGCGCTCGAAGGCGCGGTGTTTATCGCCGGGGCGGCGGTACAGTGGCTCCGCGACGGGCTGCGGCTGTTCGCGTCGGCCGCGGACGTGGAGCGGCTCGCGCACGCCTCGAACCCGTCGGAGCCGGTGTCGTTCGTGCCGGGATTCGTCGGGCTGGGCGCGCCGCACTGGGTGCCCGAAGCGCGGGGCGTGATCTTCGGCCTTACACGGGCCACCACGGCCGCGGACCTGGGGCGGGCGGCGCTGGAAGGCGTGGCGTTTCAGGTCGCGGATCTGATCGAAGCCGCGGAACAAGACGCGCGGGGGGATCGTTCATTCCCCGGAGGGGAGCGCGCCGGGACCGGGCCGCTGCGCGTCGACGGCGGGATGGCGAACAACGACTGGTTCTTGCAGTTCCAAGCCGATGCGCTCGGCCGACCGGTCGCCCGCGCCTCCCAGAGCGAATCGACCGCGCTCGGGGCCGGGTTCCTTGCGGCCGTCGGCGCCGGCCTCGCCGACCAACCGGCTCTCGGGAAGCTGGTGTCGGGCGCAACACACTTCGAGCCGAAGTTGCCGGCCGCCGCACGCGCCGCCAAGCTCGCCGTGTGGCGCAAGGCCGTTCGCGCGGTGGTCGCGTTCTACGCGGGCGGGGCTTGATCGCCGCGGCCCGGAACCGTATCCGTTTGAGGGCGCGCGACCGGGCATAAAATGAACTGACCGAACACCCGAGGTTGATCGTGCTACCCGCCGACGTTCTGCGCCAGGTTCGACGGTTGCACTTGCGGGCCAGGCGGCTCGTTCAAACGCTGCTCGGCGGCGAGTACCACTCCGCGTTCAAGGGCGCGGGGCTGTCGTTCGAGGAGGTGCGCGAGTACCAGCCCGGCGACGACGTGCGCACCATCGACTGGAACGTCACGGCACGCGTCGGGCACCCGTTCATCAAGCGGTTCGTCGAGGAGCGCGAGCTGACGATGATCCTCGCGGTGGACGTGTCCGCGAGCCAGTCGTTCGGCACCCGGGTGCTCACCAAGCGGTCCGCCGCGGCCGAACTCGCGGCGCTGCTCGCGCTGTGCGCCGTGAGCAACAACGACCGCGTCGGGCTGCTGGCGTTCACGTCCCAGGTCGAGCGGTTCGTGCCGCCCAACAAGGGGCCGCGGCACGTCCTCCGGTTGCTCCGCGACATCCTCGCGTTCGAGCCCAAGCACACCGGCACCGACCTCGCCGGCGCGCTCGACCACCTGAACAAGGTGCAGCGCCGCCGGGCGATCGTGTTCTTCATGAGCGACTTCGTCGGCGACAACTTCGCCGGCGCGTTCCGGCGGGCGGCGCACAAGCACGACCTGATCGCGGTGCGGACCAGCGACCCGCGCGAGCGCGACTGGCCCGCGGTCGGCCTGGTGCGGCTACAGGACGCTGAAACCGGTCGCCAGCGGCTCGTCGATACCAGCGACGCCCGCGTCCGTGCCGAATTCGCCGCGACCGCCAAGACCCGCGACGAGGAGTTCGCCAAACTCGCCCGCGGGTGCCAGGCCGACCTCATCGAAGCGGGCACGGACGGCGACCACTTCGACGCGCTGCTGAACTTCTTCCGCCGGCGGGACCGGCGCCGGAGGCACGGGTAGAAATGCGGAACACGCTCTTCGCCGCGCTCGCTCTGGCCTTCAGCGCCGGAGCGAGCGCCGCGCAGCCGCCGAAATACGAGGCGTCCGTCCGCGCCGACCGGGACCGGATCAAGTTGTGGGAACCGGTTCAGGTGACGTTAACGGTGGACGGCCCGGCCCCGATGCGCGCCGCCGTGGAACTGCCGAAGCAGTTGCTCACCGACGCCACCAACGGCGACTGGCGCATCCGCCCGAAGGGCGACGCCGAAGTGCTCCCGCTCCCGGACGGGCGCGAGCGGTGGAAGCAGACGTTCCGGCTCGACCCGCACGCGCCGGGAAAACCGCTCCGCGCGGAACTCGCGCCGGTCGGCGTGAACGGCAAGCCGCTCACCCAAACCCTCGCCGTTGAGGTGACGGTCGAGCGCACCGGCGGGGACGACACCCCGCTGCCCGAATCACTCCCGGTCACCACGATCGAAGAACTTCCGCCGCCGGCGGATACGCCCGCGGGGCGCTCGCCCGGCACGGTTCTGGTCGCCGCGGCCGTTGCGGCGGTCTGTGCGATGCTTCTCGTGTTCGTCTGGCGCCGCGTGCGGCGGCCGAAACCGGTCCCTCCCGGCGCGTGGGCACGGACCGCCCTCGCGGCACTGGAAGCCGAATACGTCGGCGGTCCGGACTTCGCCGAGCGGCTCGCGAGCGTCTTGCGGCGGTACGTGGAGCGCCGGTTCGCGATCCCGGCCACACGCCTAACTACCGCCGAACTGTACGAAGCCATTACACTCGGCGGATGGCCCGTGGACGGCGCGCGGGTGCTGCGCGGGCTGCTCGACGAGTGCGACCTCGCGAAGTTCGCCGGCACGGCCCCTGATGTTGAGGGCTGCGCCACGCTGATCGGCGCCGCACGCGACTGGCTCGACCGCACCGACCCGGAGCCCGGTGCGTGAACCTGCACCGGCTCACGCGCCTCCTACCAATCTGACCCGCATCCCAACGGGCGCAACGAATGCTGCTCACGATCTCCACGACCCGCACGCCGGCCACCGACCTCGGGTGGTTGCTGCACAAGCACCCGGACAAGGCGCAATCATTCCCTCTCACGTTCGGGCAGGCTCACGTCTTCTACCCGGAAGCACGCGAGGAACGCTGTGCCGCCGCCCTCCTGCTCGAAGTCGATCCCGTCGGACTCGCCCGCCAGCGCCGGAACACCGGAAACGAGTTGCTCGCGCAGTACGTGAACGACCGCCCGTATGTCGCGTCGTCGTTCCTCAGCGTCGCCCTTTCGCAGGTGCTCGGGAGCGCGCTGAACGGCAGTTGTAAAGCCCGGCCGGAACTCACAGAAGAGCCGTTACCCCTTGTGGCCCGGCTCAGCGTGCTTCCGTGTCGCCGTGGGGGTGAGGGGTTCCTGCGCCGGCTGTTCGAGCCGCTCGGCTATGTCGTTACTGCCACCCGCCACCCACTCGACGCGCAGTTCCCCGAATGGGGTGAGTCGCCGTACTTCACCGTCGAGCTGCGGGCCACGGTCCGGCTCGCGGATTTGCTCTCGCACCTCTACGTTCTGGTCCCCGTGCTCGACGACGAAAAGCACTACTGGGTGAGCAACGACGAGGTCGAGAAGCTTCTGCGGCACGGCGAGGGCTGGCTCAACTCGCACCCGGAGAAAGAACGGATCGCGGAGCGCTACCTACGGCGCCAGAGCAAGCTGGTGCGGTCGGTCCTGGCGGCACTCGACCCGAACGACACTGAGGAGCCCGCGGAGGCGCTGGCGGCACAGGACCTCGCCGAGGAGCGGCTGGAATCCCGCGTCAGCCTCCACGAGCACCGGCTGGCGACCGTTCTCGGCGCGCTCCAGGCCACCGGCGCGACGCGCGTTCTTGATCTGGGGTGCGGTGAAGGGAAACTGCTCCGGTTGCTCGCCGCCGATCCGCGGTTCACGGAGGTGGTCGGCGTTGACGTGTCGGTGCGGAGCCTGGAAATCGCCCGCCAGCGGCTCGACCGGCAGCGCCTGCCCGACAACCTCGGCGCCCGCGTGAAACTGCTCCACGGCTCGCTCACGTACCGGGACGCGCGCTTGGTGGGCTTCGACGCCGCGGCGGTCGTTGAGGTGATCGAACACCTGGACCTCCCGCGGCTGGGGGCGTTCGAGCGGGCGCTGTTCGGGGGTGCGAAGCCACGCGTCGTGATCCTGACGACGCCGAACCGCGAGTACAACGTTCGCTTCGAGGGCCTGCCCGCGGGCAAGTTCCGCCACGCGGACCACCGGTTCGAGTGGACCCGGGCACAGTTCGCGGAGTGGTGCGCGAAGGTGTGTGCGGCTCACGGGTACGCGGTCCGGATCGACCCGCTCGGCGCCACCGATGCGGAGGTCGGGGCGCCGAGCCAGGTGGCGACGTTCACGCGCACGTGAGCGGTCCAGTCAGCCGCATCACCTTCGCCAAAGTCTCTGACAGCGCGTCAATCGGACCTGAATTGCCGCACGCAGGAAAACTGTGACCTCGATCGGTCTGCTGAGGTCGGATCAACGGTCTGCTAAACTAAAGTAGCTGTGCGTTCGCGGCGATTCACCGTCGGCCTCGGAGGCGGATCGTGCTGAAGGTTACCCGCGAACTGATCGACAGCCTTCGCGCCTTCTCTCCAGGTGCGCACGCGCCCTGCGTTCTCACCAGCGCTCGCGTTGCGATCGTCGCGCGGCACGGCAGTCCGGAAGACGCCGACGCGCTGCTCGAAGTGTTTCTCGAAGACCCGGCCGATTACCAACGCGCAGGCGTACTCGACGCGGTCATGCGGCGCGGCACCCGCGACACGGCCCGCAAGCTCGCGTCCGCGTGTCTCGCCGGCGGGCGGTTGCGGGCTAAGGTTCGAGGAGATGTGCTACACGCAATTGGGTTCCTTGGTTGCATGGAAGTGCGCGATGTCCTCTGGCAGTACGCCGCGGGTGAAACTGACACAGGCTACTACCAACAGAAGTGCGCGGCTCTCGGACTGTTGAGCCTGCCGTGCGACGGGTTGGAACGAGAAATCGAGTCCGCGGTTCGGGCGTGTGCCGGAAAGAACCTGTTCCCAGAGTTTCTCCCGATACTCGCGCATAAGGTCGGCAACCCGGAGCTGCTTCCGCTCCTCTTCGATATGGGACAGACGACCGCGTCCACCGACTGTAACGGCGGGTTGGTGTATGGGATCGCGCTGTTCGGCGAAACCGGGCGCCCGTACTTCGATCGGCTCCTTTTCGACTCCCACTGGGAGACACACGGACCGGGCACCGGTACGGGTGGATGGACCTACCACGGGTTTCGGCACCTTGGCGGTAGTGTCGCCGAGGTCGCGCGTCAGCTACGGGCGTGCCACTCGGCGATGTCGTATGAGAGCTGGGAGTACCGCGTGCGTGTGTGGCTCGAACTCGTGCAACACTGGTTCGACGATCCGCTCCCGCCACACTGTAACGTGGGTTACACCCCGGAGCGAGCCGTGGATGTGTGCTCCGGCGCGTTCGACTGGTCTTCGGCTAACGGAGACGATTCGCTCAGCGGCTTGGTTCGTGACAAGGGTTGGGTTCCAAGGCACGAAATCTACACTCTTCGCACTCGGCTGTGGGACCGAATCATGTCAGAAGAAGCCAGCCGTACATTAGCGGTTTCGAGCTGATACGGTTCTCAGGAAACTCCGTGCGTCACAACACGTGCGGTGCATTCTCCAAACGGTGTGGAAGGGGCATTCTGTGCGAGTGCCGCAGTCAACGCGGGCGCAGCTTTAGCGATTCTGGCCGGAAGCGCAAGTTGGGGCAGCGGGGGCGTTCAACTGGCACAACTGACCGCCGAACCCCAACGGAGCGAATCCGATGAACGCCCTCCTCCTTTCGATGACGCTGACCGCCCCGGCCCACCCGCCCGCGTTTCCCCCTCCGCCCCCGCCGGTCGTTGTCGTGCGGCCGCGCCCGCCGGTCATAGTTGTGGCCCCGCGCCCGCCGATCGTCCTCGTGCCGCCGCGTCCGCCCGTGGTGGTCGTTCCGGTGTCGCCCCCGCCGGCGCTGTACCCGCCGCCGGACATTTCCGTGCCGGTGGAGCCGGTCGCGCCCGCGGCGCTCACGCTGGGCGAATTCTCCCGGTACTTCACCCCGACCCCGGGCAAGCACGACGTGTGGGTGGTTCACCCGGTTACGCGGCAGCCGGTGAAGGTGTGCTTCACGCTGCCTCCGGGGAAGCTCAGGGACTTTGAAGTCGATAAACGCTCGATCCGGTTCGAGTTCGTTGGCGGCCGTGAAGTGGAGATCGAGTTCCGGAACAACGGCACGGTACGGGTCGATTACGACGATTGACGGTAGCGGCCTGCGGATGTGGTCATCACAACGAGGTCGGGGCGCCGCGTGTGGCGCCCCGGCTTCGTTGCATTGGAATCACCACTGATACGGTAGATGAATCGCAACTTCGCAGCGTTTGGGCAGAACGCCTCTCACGTCCGTATGCAGTCTTACTGGTACGGAAATGTCCTAACTGACAACCGGGGCGCAACGGTCCGCGCTCGCTGTGCGTGCTGTACCTTGTAGCGCGGGGCCGACACACTTCAAACAAGGCACGGCGCGCCGGTTGCTATGCTCATCCCCGAACAAAAAGGTATCAGGGTGCGTCGTCCGGTTCGTCGGTGAACCGCGGCACGATCTGGAGTTCGCGCAGCCGGCGCCGCAACGTTTGACGAGCAACGCCGAGCACCTTGGCGGCCTGGAACTGGTTCCCGCGCGTGTACTCCATCACGAGCGGGAGCAGGATCTTATCGAGTTCGCGGTGGGCCTCTTCGTGCAACGATTCCGAGCCCTCACCCAGCCGGCGGCCGATGAACTCGGCCAGACCGGCGGTCGGGGCCGCTGGCGGCAGGGCCGTGGGCGGCTCGGTCGACAGTTCGGGAAGCATCGTCGGCAAAAGCACCGATCCGACCGCTCGCAGCAGTGCCTGCTTCAGCACGCTCTGGAGTTCCCGGAGATTACCGGGCCAGGAATACGCCCGCAGCCGGTCCAGCGCTTCCGCGCTCACATCTCGAACGTCCCGCCCCAGCTCCCGGCCGAACCGGCGGACGTAGTATCGGGCGAGCAGCGCCAGGTCGTCCCCGCGCTCGCGGAGCGGCGGCAGGTGGACCGTGAACACCCCGAGCCGGTAGTACAGGTCGGCCCGGAACGTTCCGTCCGCCGCCCGGGTCTTCAGGTCGCGGTGGGTGGCGGAGATGATTCGCACGTCGGTGGTGACCGTTTCGCCGCCGCCGACCCGCTCGAACGTCTGCTCCTGGAGCACCCGGAGCAGTTTCGACTGGAGCGCCAGCGGCATGTCCCCGATCTCGTCGAGGAACAGCGTTCCGCCGTTGCACTGCTCGAACCGCCCGATCCGGCGCCGGTCGGCACCGGTAAACGCGCCCTTCTCGTGTCCGAACAGTTCCGATTCCAGCAGCGGCTCGGGGATCGCCGCGCAGTTAAGAGCCAGGAACGGCTTGTCCGCCCGCTTCGAGTGCTGGTAAATCGCCCGGGCGATCACCTCTTTGCCGGTGCCGCTCTCGCCGGTGATAAGGACCGCCACGTCCTGGGCGGAGACCCGGCCGACCGCCTTATACACCTCGCGCATCGCCGGGCACGCCCCGACGATGGCGCCGCCCCCGTCCTCGTCCGGCGGCGTCTCGGTGAGTACGGCCGGCTCCCGCATCCGCCTGCCCACCTCGACCGCCTCGCCGATCACCCGCCGGAGCTGGGCCGGATCGACCGGCTTGAACAGGTAGTCGAGCGCCCCGCGCCGCATCGCCTCGATGGCCGCGTCGGCGGCCTTCGACAGCGTGACGAACACGACCGGCACCCGCGCGTCGAGCGCCCGGATCTCCTCGAACACCTCCAGCCCGGTGCGGTCCGGGAGCCGCAGATCGAGGAGCACCGCGTCCGGCCGCTCGGCCCGGACCCGGGCGACCCCCTCCGCGCCGGTCCGGGCCACCTCGACCCGGTTGGCCGGGGGCGGGAACGCGTGCCGCACCTGATCGGCCAGCAGTTCGGGGTCGTCGTCGATGAGCAGAACGTGGGCCATGTGGCTCCGGAACGGTAGCGGGCGGAGAGGTGTGAGAGCTACCGTCAGTATCCGCACTCCCGCTGCGGCTGTCCACCCGGCGACGCGGCCGCGCCGCCGGTCCTGAACCGAAAACTCAGCAATTGCCGATCATGCGACCGGAACAGCATACTGACCTGATGGAGAGCTTACGCACCGGTCGGCGGAGGGGGTACGCCGTCGCGGTCGCCGCGACGGTGGTTACGGCGCTGGTCCGGTGGGCCGTTTGGCCCGTCCTGCACGACGACGTGCCCCACATGGGGTTCTTCCCGGCCGTGCTGATCGCGGCCTACTACGGGGGGCTCGGCCCCGGCCTGCTCGCCACCGCCATCGGGGCCTTCATCGCCAACTTCGCCCTGACCCCGCCGCACTTCGAGCTCAGCATCAAGAGCATCAACGCGGCCGTCGCGCTGCCGATGTTCCTGCTCGTCGGGGCGATGATGAGCGCCCTGTGCGAGTCCCTCCACCGTACCCGGTTGCGGCTCGTTGCCGAGGAGCGGGCGCGGGCGGCGACGGCCGTCAAAGACGCCGAAGCCCGGTTCCTTCATCTGGCCGAGAACATCCGTGACATTTTCTGGGCGCTCGACCCCGTCGGCCGACCCGTCTACGTTAGCCCCGCTTACGAAGAGGTGTGGGGTCGCTCCCGGGAGGAACTGTACCGGTCCGCGGCCGGCGCCTGGCTGGACACCGTTCACCCGGACGACCGTTCCGGTGCAACCGAACAATTCGACCACGTTCGGCGGGGGGCGCGCACGGACCGCGAGTTCCGCATCGTCCGCCCGGACGGCGCCGTCCGGTGGGTCCGGCTCCGCTCGTTCCCGCTCGGCGATGAGGCCGGCCGGGAGCCGCGGGTGGCCGGTCTGTGCGAGGACATTACCGAGCGGAAGCGCGCCGAGGGCAACCTCCGGGAGAGCGAGGAGCGGTTCCGCGGGACCTTCGAGAACGCCGCCGTCGGGATCGCCCACTGCGACCCGGAGGGCCGGTTCCTTCGCGTCAATCAGAAGCACTGCGACATCCTCCGGTACCCGCGGGAGGAGTTGATCGGGCTGGACTTCCGTGCCGTCACGCACCCCGACGACCGGACCGGGAGCGGCACCCAGTTCGAGCGCCTGATGCGCGGCGAGGTCCGCAGCTATTCGCTCGAAAAGCGCCACGTGTGTAAGGACGGGGCGGTGAAGTGGACCGTCGTGACCGTCTCGGCACAGCGGGACCCGGTTCAGGGAACCCTCCACAGCATCGGGGTGGTCGAGGACATTTCGGAGCGGAAGCGCCTGGAAGGCGAGTTGCTCGTTGCAAAAGAGGCGGCGGAGGCGGCCAACCGGGCCAAGGACGAGTTCCTGGCGAACGTGAGCCACGAACTCCGCACCCCGATGAACGCCATCCTCGGTATGACCGAACTGGTGCTGGAGACGGAACTGCGTGAGGACCAGCGGCAGTGCCTCGCGACCGTGAAGTCGGCCGCCGATAACCTGCTCGGCATCCTCAACGACCTGCTCGACTTTGCGAAGATCGAGGCGGGTAAGCTCGAACTCGACCCGACCGAGTTCTCCCTTCGGGCGGTGGTCGGGGACACCCTCCGCGCGCTGGCCGCCCGCGCACACCGGGCGGGGCTGGAACTCGTAGGCGACGTCCACCCGGCGGTGCCCGACGCGCTGGTGGGCGACCCGGGCCGGTTGCGGCAGGTGCTGTTCAACCTGATCGGGAACGCGATCAAGTTCACTCCGGCGGGTGAGGTGGTCGTCGGCGTCGAGCCCGCCGACCCGTCAGACATCGGGGGATCTGCCGTTCGGTTCACGGTTCGGGACACCGGCATCGGGATCAAACCCGAGAAGCTCGACCGGATCTTTCACGCGTTCGAGCAGGAGGACACGTCGACCACCCGGCGGTACGGCGGTACCGGGCTCGGCCTCACGATCTCGGGCCGACTGGTCGCGCTGATGGGCGGCGCGATTGGAGTGGAGAGCGAGCCCGGGCGGGGGAGCACGTTCGCGTTCACCGCTCGGTTCGGCCGGTGCGCCCGTCCCTCTGGTGTCGAACTGATCCCGACGCCCGAGGCCCTGCGCGGGCTGCGGGTGCTCGTCGTGGACGACAACGCCACCAACCGGCGCATCCTGTCCGCCACCCTCCGGAACTGGCAGATGTCGCCCGACACGGCCGGGGACGCCGCCGACGCTACTTCGGCGCTGTGGCACGCCGCCGGCCAGGGGCAACCGTACCCGCTCGTGGTGCTGGACGCCCGGATGCCGGGGACCGACGGGTTCAGCTTGGCCGCGCGGATTCGGGAGGCGCCCGCGCTGGCCGCCACGCGGATCGTGCTGCTGACCTCCGGCGATCGGCCGGACGACCCGGCCCGTTCGCGCGAACTCCGGATCGACGCGCACGTCCTCAAACCGATCCAGGCCGACCTGCTGCTCGGCGTGATCCGCCGGGTGATGCGCACTTCGGCCGAGACAGTGCCCGAACGGGAACCCGAGAAGCCGGCCACAGGGGCGCGGGCGCTTCGTGTTCTGGTTGCCGAAGACAACGAGTTCAACGCCCGGCTCGTCGAGGAGCTTTTGGTCCGCCGGGGGCACCGCGTTCAAGTCGTGGCCGACGGGCGCCAGGCCCTATCACGCGCCGGCACAAACGATTTCGACGTTCTGCTCCTCGACGTTCACATGCCCGAGTTGAACGGCTTCGAGGTGGTTCGGGCGCTCCGGGCCGCGGGCAGCCAGTTGCCGGTGATCGGGCTGACGGCTCGGTCCCGACCCGAGGACCGCGAGGAGTGTTTGGCTGCCGGGATGGACGACTTCCTGACCAAGCCCGTCCGGCTCCCCGACCTACTGGCCGCGATGGAGCGGCTCGTTCCGACTAACGCGCCTGCCGTCCCAGTCGGGCTCAGCCCGGAGGTGCTGCTGATGGCGTGCGACGGCGACGCCGGGCTGCTCGGCAGGCTGTGCCAGTCGTTCCAGGACCGCGCGCCTGGGCACGTGGCCGCGCTGGCGGCGGCTCGCGAGGCCGCCGATACCGTCCGGCTACGGGAGGCCGCTCACAAACTGAGCGCGATGCTCGCCACGTTCTCGACGGCCGCCGGAGAACTCGCGTCCGCGACCGAGGACCGGGCCGCAGCCGGGGAAGCGGCCGCCGCCGCAGAACTGGCGGCACAGGTCGAGCGTGCGACAGCGGCGCTGCTCCGGGCCGTTGACGGCTTGATGCTTGCCGATCTCTATACGCTGGCCGGGCGCGCTCCGACGGAACCGGAGTGACCAAGCTGGCAACCGACTGGCCACGGCCCGTGGCTCACTTGGGCCACGGGTTGAAGGCGGGTTCTCCTCACGGGGCCGTGCGGTGCGTTCTTTGTTTTTCGTCCGGTGCCCGCGCTCCCTTTGAAATTACAGGTCCGCACCGGCGGTCGGTCGCCACATTTTGCCCCCTCCCGCGCAGAATCTATGGTCCGGCATCCGCGTTGCGATGGCATCACCGTTTGCTCACGAACCCGCGGGACGTACACCCCGCTCTCGACATCGGAGCACCGATGGACGTTCACACTCCGCACGCGCCCGTCGCGCCGCGCCCGCCCCGCGCCCGTGTCGTCGTAGGGCTGGCCCTGATCGGGGCCGTTCTCGCCGCAATCGGGGGGACGTTCGCGTACCTCCGCGGCTGGTTCACTCCGGGCCGCCTGACCCCGGACCGGTTCACCGACACGTTCGAGCAGGTGGACGGCCCCCACCCGGGGTTCCGGCGGAACCACGCGAAGGGCGTGGGGGTGACGGGGCACTTCGACAGCAACGGACAGGGTGAGCGCCTGTCGAAGGCGCTGGTGTTCCGCCCCGGGCGGGTCCCGGTGATCGGGCGGTTCTCTCTGGGCGGCGGTCAACCGTATGGAGCGGACTCACCGGCCGCCGTGCGCGGGCTCGGCCTCCAGTTCACCCAGACTAACGGGGAACTCTGGCGGACCGCGATGATTAACCTGCCGATCTTCCCCTTCCGCACGCCCGAGGCGTTTCACGAGAACCTCGAAGCGTCGAAACCCGATCCCCAGACGGGCAAGCCCGACCCGGCCCGCGGGCAAGCGTTCCTGGCCCGGCACCCGGAAACCGCGCGTGTTCTGGGGGCGCTCAAGGCCCTGCCCGTGCCCTCCGGGTTCGGTAACAGCGCGTACCACGGGCTGAACGCGTTCCTCTTTACCGCCGCCGCAGGCGCGTCTACGCCGGTCCGCTGGGAACTGACCCCGGAACAGCCGTTCGTTGCCGCCGATGCGGCACCCGGTCAACGCGACAAGAGCTACCTGTTCGACGACATCATCACGCAGATCCCGCGACAGCCGCTCCGGTGGCGGCTGATTCTGGTCGTCGGCCAACCGGGCGACCCGACCGACGACGCCACAATTCCGTGGCCGGCCGATCGGGAACGAGTCGACGCCGGCACGCTGGTGCTGGACGGGGTGGAGAGCGATGACACGGCTCTATCTACGGACATCACCTTTGATCCACTCGTGCTGCCCGCGGGCATCGCGCCCTCGAACGATCCGCTGCTCAGTGCCCGATCGGCCGTTTACGCGCGTTCGTACACCCGGCGCGCGGGCGAGCCGAAGCAACCGGCCGCGGTCACGCCGGCCGACGCCCGGGGAGGGAAATAACCATGCCCGCCGACCAACCGCGGTTCACCGCTTTTTCGCGGCTGCTTCACTGGCTGATGGCCGCGATAATCCTCACGACGCTCGGGACCGGCACGGCGATGTGGGCATCGCTGGGGAGCTACCACGCGCTACTGGCGCTTCACCGGCCGCTCGGGATCGCGATCCTGGTTCTGGCCGTCGTTCGGCTGGTCAACCGGTTGTTCAACCCGCCCCCGCCGCTCCCCGCGTCGATCTCGCGCACCGAGCGACTGGCGGCCATCGGGGCCGAATACACCATGTACGGGTTGATGGTTGCTCTCCCGCTGGTCGGGTGGGGGATGCTGTCCGCGGCACATTACCCGGCCGTGATGTGGGGCTCGTTCCACTTGCCCGAGATCCTGCCGCACAGCGCCCCGCTCTACGCCGTGCTGCGGAAGACGCACACCGTACTCGCGGCCGGGTTCTTGCTGGTGATCCTCTCCCACTTGGCGGCGGTGCTGTTCCATTCGCTCGTGGTGGGAGACGGCCTCTGGCGGCGGATGGTGCCATGGCCCGTGCGGTCCGGTGCCGCTCCATCGGCCGGGCCGAGCGACCCGGCTACCGCACGAAAGGCCGGAGTGAGTTGAGCGGTAGGCGATAAGAGTAACCTTCTTCTGTAGCCGGGCTCTACCAACGGATTTCAAACGTGGCGGGTGTAACCGCTTCGCTGCGGTAGCCAGTTGTAGTGCCTTCTCGCGCCCTTCCGACGGGTCCCACATTCGGCGCCCTGCCCTCGGCGGCGCGGGCGTACATCTGCCGTTGGAGTCGCATGTTGGGCCGTTGGAAAGTCGGCCCGCCGAGCCTGGCGCGGGGTTGAGCCTGAACGCCTCGAGCGAGTGCTGATTTGTCGATTTCGTTGATTTAGGAAACCGGGCAGGTTGTATCATTCGCATAAGTAATATGTAGATAAACCTCGCTCGAGTCATACGGGCGATCATAATCGCTGGCGTGCTGGAAACTATAGATCAATCAATTAATCGAGCGCCTGTGTGACACGTTTGGTGCGGGTGCCCACCGCGAAGCTACCGTTCGCGTTCGGGGGGCACGCGTACGCGCGGCTGGTGGGGCGCTCGGGATGTCGGTGGACGGCTACACGGACTTGTCCGTGGCGCGACGCGAGCGGGCGGGTGACGATCGCTGCAAGGGGAGACCCGTTTCGGACGGCCGGAGCGAACGGGCACCGTCCGGCCGGGCCGATCAGACCAACATGAGTCTCATTTGAACCGTGCCGATTTGCACCACGTCACCGGGCTTGACCGGGCGCGGCTGACCGGCACGAACGCGCACCCCGTTGAGCCACGTGCCGTTCAAGCTGTTCAGATCCTCGATCTGCACGTTCCCGTCGTCGAGCACCAGTACCGCGTGCTGCCGCGAGCACCAGATTTGCTCCACCGATTCCTGGCTCACGAGGTCGATGTCCACCGGCTTGTCCGCGAACCGGCCGATCACATTTCGCCCCTCGTAGACCGGGTACTCGGCGCCGATCCGCATGCCGCGAAGCACCACCAGTTTCGGCTTCACCGCCGGCACCGCCGGCGCGGTCGGCTGGTGATCGGCCGGATCGGTTGCGGGGATCGTTTGGTGGACCGCGTGTTGTTCGAGATCGTTCATCGGATAATCCGGAGCGTTTGCCGCCCGATTTGGTCCGCGGGTGGTTGGAGACGGTTGCCGGGTCGCCGAACGGTGCCACGGGCCGAACGTGGCATACCAGGTTCGCGGGCCGGAGCGTCGCGCGAGTGCGAACTCGTCCACCGGCCCGCGCCCGCGCCGGTCGCCGCCCGCGCCCGATATGCGATTACGGGCACTGGCGCCGGTATTGGGGCGTTGACCCCGTGGGGCTCAGCCCGCCAATGAATTCGCTCACCGCACCTTAGTGCGCGGAACATGCGAGCAACGGCACAGGGTGGCAATTTTGCGCACGTGAATCGGACACTGACGTGAAATCCGACACCCAAACGGACTGAATGAGGAGGTGAGAGAGAGGGCGCTGCGGGAATGGCTGGACGCGTTCACAACGCGCCGGGATTACTGCACGCGACACAGGCAGGCAAATGCCGCAGGCCGCACCAGATAATGCCAGGAGGCGCAACTGTTTACAAAACCAAGTGATACCACGCACCGGCCGCCCGTGCTCTCTCGCGCGGTCGGCACTCGCGCGTACGTTTGCAGGCCGATTCGGGCCCGGTTTCGGTGCCAAGGTTGGCTCCAGAGCCGAGTGGTGGTGCCGCGGCACGCCCCGGGTGCGGGTCCGGAACACGGGTCATGATTCGTCGAATAATCAAAATCGCATTGTTTTATTCAGTGAAAATAGCGGCAGGGCGCGGACAACGCCCAGCAGGCGCGGCAGCTCGTGGACGGGTCCGAGGAGGTCGCCGAGAAGGGCGGTCAGGTGGTCGGTGGCGCGGTCGGAGCGATGGCCGAGATCAACGAGTCGTCGAAGAAGATTGCGGACATCATCACGACGATCGATGAGATCGTGTTCCAGACCAACCTGTTGGCCCTCAACGCCGTCGTCGAGACGGCCCGCGCCGGCGAGCGGGGGCGCGGGTTCGCGGTGGTCGCCACCGAGGTCCGCAACCTGGCCCAGCGGTCCGCCACCGCCGCCAAGGAGATCAAGATCCTGATCCAGGACTCGGTGAAGAAAGGCGATGCGGGCACCGAACTGGTCAACCGGTCCGGCACCACACTCGGCGAGATCGTCACCAGTGTCAAACGGGTGGCCGATATCATGACCGAGATCGCAGCCGCGAGCCGGGAGCAATCGACGGGCATCGAGCAGGTGAACAAAGCGGTCAGCCAGATGGACAGCGTGCCCCAGCGCAACGCCTCGCAGACCGAGGAGATGAGCGCCACCTCCCAGGCCCTCACCGATCAGGCGGAGCAGTTCCACAACCTAGTCGCGCGGTTCGAACTCAGCGGCGACGGCCGAGGGGCGCCCCGGTCGGCCGCCAAGCCTGCCAAGAAGGCCGGGCACAAGCCCCACCCGGCGGTGGCCAAAGCGCTCAGCAACGGGCACTCGCACGAGGGCGGCAACGGGTTCGCCGAGTTCTGAGCCAGCACGCGCGGCGGTTGTGCCCGCTTGCTACCCCTTCTTCGGAACCGATTTCTTCTTCGGCGCGGCCGGCTTTTTCGTGGTGGCCCTTTTCGCCGCGGGCGTTTTCTTTTCGGCCGCTGGTTTCTTGACAGCCGCTCTTGCCGTCGGCTTTTTCTGAGCCGGCGGCGTCGGTGGTGCGGCTTCCGCGCCGCCGAGTTCAATGCCGAAGATGGCTCCCAGATCGTCCGCCGCAATTGCAGGGCCGCTCGGGTTCGCGAGCGGTGCGGCGGGGATCGCCTGCTCGATCAGTTCTGTGTGGTCCACGCACCGGAGGGTGAACAACAACTCCGGCGCGGAATCGAGCCGGTTGCCCACCCCGTACATCGTCGCGGCGATGTGCTTGCACATCCCGGCGTAGTCCGGGCAGGTGCAGCTCATCTCGATCTCTTTCGGTTTCGGGAACAGCCCGCGCGTCCGGTCCGTGACCGTCTCCATCACCGCCTTCGACAGCTTGCCCTGCAACAGCTCAACGATCGTGCCGATCTTGCCCGCGCACTGCTTTTTCAGCGCCGCCCACGTGTGCGCCGGCAGGGCCGCAATGTCGATCCGGATCTCGTACAGCTCTGACCCGCTCACCAGGGCCTTGATCCGCCCCTTCTCGATCTTCAGGTCAATGACGGACCCGTTCCGGACGTAGGTCCGGCCGCGCGGCAAGCGGTTGGCGAAGTCGCTGTAGCCCTCCAGGTTGGTACACCACGCCTTGCCCCAGAACGTCGCGGCGATGGACTTGCCTTCGATGTTCACGGGGGAGCACGGCGGCCCCTTTTTGTTCCGCTTGGCGACTTCCTTCGCCGCCTGCGCGCGCCGCTGCGCGACGGGGACGTAAGGCTTGAATTCGTACCAGCCCATGTGTCGCTCCCGGACGGTCCGCATCAGCCGTCGGACGCTTGGTGCAGATCCAGCTTTACGAATTGTAACAGCGTATCATTGTCCATTTCGGTCAACAAGACTTCCCCGCTGTCGCTCCCGCCGATGGCCTCGTCGGCGACCCGGCTCTTCCGGGCGATCATCTCGTCGATCCGCTCCTCCACCGTCCCCCGGCAGATGAACTTGTGGACCAGGACGTTCTTCTTCTGGCCGATCCGGAAGGCGCGGTCGGTGGCCTGGTTCTCGATGGCCGGGTTCCACCAGCGGTCGAAGTGGACCACGTGCGCGGCGGCCGTCAGGTTCAGGCCGGTGCCGCCCGCCTTCAGCGACAGCACGAAGAACGGCGGCCCGTCCTCGCGCTGGAACTGGTCGACGAACTCCTTTCGCTTTTTTACGCTCGTTCCCCCGTGGAGCACCAGCCCGGACCGGCCGAAGAGCGTGGCGAGGAACTCCGCCAGCGGGTCCGCGATCTCCCGGAACTGCGTGAAGACGAGCACCTTCTCTTGTCGGGAAGCGATCTCCTCGGCGATCTCCGCCAGCCGGCGGAACTTGCCG
This sequence comes from Gemmata obscuriglobus, assembly GCF_008065095.1. NCBI lineage: Bacteria > Pseudomonadati > Planctomycetota > Planctomycetia > Gemmatales > Gemmataceae > Gemmata > Gemmata obscuriglobus. The sequence continues at coordinate 8,632,872 of NZ_CP042911.1, forward strand.
CTCCGGTCGGCGGCGTAGTCGCCCGTGCCGGCCACCTGGGCCGGGTGGTTGCAGATCTGCTTCAGCCGCATCAGTTGCGCCAGAACGATGCCGCGGCGCTGGATGCCGTCGGTGCCTTCCAACTGCCGGGCGAGGTCATCCACCGCGTGCTGGTAGAGGGCCGCTTGGTGCTTACTCAGCCCGCAGTAGGCTTTCACCTCCGTCTTGTCCGGCAGGTCGGAGATCACCCGCTTGTCGGTCTTGAGCCGCCGGAGGATGTACGGCCGCACCAGATTGCGCAGCGGCTCGAACGAGGGCGTCGGGGCGCTTTGCAGCCGCTTGACGAACGAGCCGAACTGCTTGGCCGTGCCCAGGAGGCCGGGGTTCAAGAAGTCGAAAAGCGACCACAGGTCCGAGAGGCGGTTCTCGACCGGCGTGCCGGTCATCGCGATCCGGCCGTCGGCCGTCAGCTCCTTCGCCGCGCGGGTCTGCTTCGTGCCGGAGTTCTTGATCGCCTGGGCCTCGTCGAGAATCGCCAACCGCCAGTTGTGCCGCTTCATCCAGTCTTGGCGAACCAGCATTCCGTAAGTGGTCACAACCAGATCGAGCGAATCCGCGGCGGACGCGATTTCCTCGTCCGTGGCGCCCGTCTCCGAGGGGTGCGCCACGGCGAAGGAGAGCGACGGCGCGAACTTTGCCAGTTCCGATTTCCAGTTCGCGATCAGCGACGCCGGCACGACCAGGAGGCTCGCCTTGTTCCGCCCGTCGCGCTTCAGGTCGAGCAGCAGCGCGATCACCTGGATCGTTTTGCCGAGCCCCATATCGTCGGCCAGGCACGCGCCCAACCCCAGGCGGGTGGCGAAGCGCAGCCACCCGTAGCCGGCCCGCTGGTACGGGCGGAGTTCGGCCTTCAGGCCGGGCGGGGCCGGTTCCCGTTGAGCGTCCGGAGAGCGCAGCCCTTCGAGGATCGCGTCCAACCCGGGGCCGGCGGTCAGGCCGGACCACTCGCGGTCCGCCGCCGGGTGCTCGCCGCCGTCCTCTTTGACGATGTTCGCCCCGGACAGGAGCCGCATGCCCTCGAAGAACGAAATCCCCTCGTAACGAACGTCCCGCTCGACCTCCTTCCAGTGCTTCAGCGCTTCTTGCAACTTCTCCCGATCCACCTCGACCCACTTCCCTTTTAACGGGACCAGCCCCCCGCTGGATTCGAGCAACTGGGCGATCTCGTCCGGGCCGAGCGCTTCCCCGTCGAGGCTCACGCCGACAGAAAATTGCAGCATGGCATCGACGCCGATGCCGGTGGCATTTTTCGAATCGACCTTCACGCTGACACGGGGGCGGGGCGGTTTCTGAGCGCTCCACCAGTCCGGCACCCGAACGATCAACCCGTTCGACTCGAAAAGCGGGATCGCCCGGAGGAACGCGTACGCCTCGCGCGGCGACCACGCGAGCGGGCGGTAGATCTCCCCGGAGTCGACGAGCCGCCGCACCAGTTCCGAGGACTCCGCGGCCCGAGAGACCGGGAGCAGCAGGTTCAGCATCGCCGCGCGGTTCTGCTCCCCGGCGTACTGCTGAAGGGCCTGGCCCAGCGGCTCGTGCCGCACCTTACCTTGCGGCGTCAGGCCGTTCGCGAACGTCGCCAGGAAGGCAAACGGGTAGTCCGGGTTCCGTTTGTTCTCCGCGAGGTGGAACGTGACCCGGCCGACGAACCGCCATTGGGGGTTGCGCTCGCGCAGGTAGCCGTGCGCGCCGCCCGGGTGCCGTTCGATCTCGCCGCGAACAAGCGTGTCGAGCTCGCGCCACCAGTCGGAAAGGGCGGCCGGCGTCAGGTACTCCAGCCCGGTCATGGGCGGGGCCTGAAGAACGGCCCGGTCCAGGTCGCCCGCGGGGGGCGGGAGCTCGGGCACCGTCGCGCCGACTTCCGCGGGAGCAACTCTGCAGAGCGCCGTCAGGTAGAGCCGGGCAATCGATCGTGCGAACTCGAAGGACGGGGGCAGCACGGCCTCCGCGTCTTCACTCGCGGAGCGGAGCATCCCGCCGGCCGGGCTCTCGCGGTAGGCGTCCAGTAACCCTTTCGGGAGCTTCGGATCCGACGCTTCGGACGGCTCTTCCCGAACGAGAAGGTGACCTTGTGGTGTGATCGCCAGCTCGTACATCTTGCCGCTACTCACGACGTTCGGAGGGAATCCGGTCCGGTGCCACCATTCTACATTGCTGGGCGCATGGGCGCGAGCGCGGGACGTTGAGTCAGCGTTCGGGTTTGTGTCCCGTTGCCCGGGCGCTGGCTCGTGCGGCGGCCCGCGCCCCACGTTTCGTCGGACGGGCGCACACCGCCGTCGCCTTATACCGACCGCCGGGGCGCAACTTCCTGGCCGCCGCCATTCCGGCCCCCCGAAACGGCACACCCGCACCCCATTCCCCGCACCGATAGCCAAACCGTGAACGGATACTGGCAGGCGATGTTGTCATTGTTCATGGGGTTCGTGATGCTTATGTCACTCTGCCGCGAGTGAGGTAGCGACGGGTTTTGACCCGCTCCGAACAATACCCCCGCACGGGTTTCCTAAGTCGTTGCCCGGATTTACCATCCAGCGATTGAAATCCGTTGGTCGAGGCCGGCAGAAATACACATCAACCGCACCGGTATCAAACGATACCGCGAGGCGCTACCGCCAATCGTTAATTCCGCGCGTCCAACAGTAGTGAGAAATGACATGAGCCAAGAAGCACCCCGTTCAGCTATCGTGACCGGCGCGTCACGCGGCATCGGTAAGGCGATCGCGTTACGGCTCGCCGCCGACGGGTTCGCTGTGACCGTTAATTACGCCGGGAGCCGCGCTGCCGCTGAAGCGGTTGCCGCCCAGATCACCGCGGCCGGTGGTCGAGCGATCGCGGTCGGGGCCGACGTGTCGAAGACCGACGAGGTGGCGCGGCTGTTCGACGAGAGCGTGCGCGCGTGGGGGCGGGTCGACGCGCTCGTGAACAACGCCGGGGCGCTGCTGACCAAGCCCGTGGCCGAGATCACGGACGAAGAGTTCGACCGGTTGTTCGCGGTGAACGTGCGCGGCACGTTCCTGTGCTGCCGGCAGGCCGCCCGGCGTATGGCCGACGGCGGCCGGATCGTTAACCTGTCGTCGTCCACCACGGCCATGATGCTGCCCGGCTACGCGGCGTACTGTGCGACCAAGGGGGCGGTCGAGCAACTGAGCCACGTGCTGGCCAAGGAACTCGGGCCGCGCGGCATCACGGTCAACGTGGTTTCGCCGGGGCCGACCGACACCGAACTGTTTGGCCAGGGCAAGACCGAGGAACAGAAGCAGTTCTACGCCCGGATGGCGGCGCTGGGGCGGTTGGGCACCCCGGAAGACATCGCGGGGGTGGTCGCCGCGCTGGTCGGGCCGGACGGCCGGTGGGTGAGCGGCCAGAACGTCCGGGCCAACGGCGGGCTGATTTGATCCTCTGACCGTGCGGCGGCTCGTCGTATGAACCCGGTCGAAATCGTTGTCGGACTCATTTTGGTCGCCGTGGTCCTCGCCGCGGCGGCTCAGCGTTTACGGGTCCCGTACCCGGCGGTCCTGGTGCTCGGCGGGCTGGCGCTGGGCTTCGTGCCGGGGCTTCCGCACATCCAGATCCCCCCGGACGTGGCGTTCCTGGTGTTCATACCGCCGCTCGTCTACCAGGTCGCGTCGCGGTTCGGGCTGCGGGACCTGCGGCACCACCGGTGGCCCATCTTCCGGCTAGCCGTCGGGCTGATGCTCCTCAACCTGATTTGCGTGGCCGGTGTGGTGCGGTGGGCGGACGACGGGTTCTCGTGGGCCGCCGCGTTCGTGCTGGCGGCCGTCGCGGGGCCGACCGATACGGCCGCGGTGGCCGCGGTCGCGCGGGGGCTGCCGATCCCCCGCCGCGTCGAGCGCATCCTGGAAGGCGAGAGCCTCTTCAACGACGTGGTGGCGCTGGTCGCGTACCAGCAGGCAGTGCGGGCCGTCGCGACCGGCACGTTCTCCCCCGGCCTGACGTGCCTGAGTCTGGCCTGGGGGGCGGTCGGCGGGATCGGCGTCGGCCTGGCCGTGGGCGCCCTGGCGACCTGGTCGCGGCGCCGCGTGAGCGACCCCGCCGTGAACACGGCGGCTTCGTTCCTGACCCCGTTCGCCGCGTACCTCGGCGGGGAAGCGGTCGGGGCGTCGGGGGTGCTCGCGGCGGTCGCCGCCGGGCTGTTCGTCGGGCACGTGTTGCTTCCGACGCTGCCCCCGACCGATCGCATCCAGGCGGTCGCGTTTTGGGACGGGACGCGGTTCCTGCTCGAAGGGCTGGCGTTCGTTCTGATCGGCTTTCAGCTCCGCGCCGTGCTGTCCGAGCCCGTGCCTGCCAGCGCCTGGGTCACTTGCGCGGTCGTCTGTGCGACCACCGTTGCCGTGCGGCTGATCTGGACGCTCGCCTGGAACGCGCCGCTCTTCGCGCGGCGCGCCGCCCCCGATCACGTGCCCCGGTTCCGGCACGCGGTGCTGATCGGCTGGGCGGGGATGCGCGGGGTGGACTCGCTGGCCGCGGCGCTGGCCCTGCCGCTGGTAATGGCCGACGGCGTGACGCCGTTCCCGCAACGGGACCTGATCACCCTCGTCGCGTTCAGCACGATCCTCGTTACGCTTGTTCTCCAGGGGCTCACGCTGCCGATCCTGATCCGCACGCTCGGGCTGCCGTCGGACGACGCCGAGCGCCGGGAGGACGCCGTTGCCCGTTTGGCCGCGGTGGCGGCTGCGCTCCGGCGCCTCGACGAACTCGAGGCGGCGCATGGCGGGCCGGCCGACGCCCTCGGGCACCTGCGCGAGATGTACCAGTTCTGCCTGCGCCAGTACCAGACCGGGCTCGATGCGCCGTCCCCGGCGGGCACCGGGGGCGGTCTGAGCGCGCTGACACGGGAGTTGTTGAAAGCCGAGCGCGAAGCGGTCCGGACGCTGTGGGCGGACGGGCGGATCGGCGACGAGACGCGCCGCCGGGCGGAACAGGCGCTGGATCACGAGGAGCTGACCTTCGGGGCGTAGGCGCCCGCGCCGTGGATTGATCGGTCGCAAACTGACACGTGTCTCACCGGCAAACGCGCTCGTTCCACCGGTCCCCGACGTTGCGGTGGATCGATCGATTACAGACTGGCACCTCCTGCACCAATCACCCTCCCTGATTCCGCTCATTTGGGCTCATCTCCTGCGATTTCAGGGCGAAATCGCATTTCTACGTGGTCGGCACACCCGTTGCAATTAGGTCCTGCGTACCCGACTGGCTGGCCCCGAGAAGGGCAACGAGATCGCAAGCCGTCCGAACACGGACGGGCCGCGATCGCTCACTCCGGCGGTACACGTAACGTGCGTTTGCTCTCACCGGCTACGATGTCACTTAACAAGGAGATGCGATGTCGATGCTTCAGCGCCGTGACTTCCTGGCCCGCTCGATGGTGTTCGGTGCCGCGGCGGGGGCCATGGGCCTCGGCGGCCGGGTCGCCGCCGGTGACCCGAGCTTCGCGAACAACGTCCCCGATCCGCTGCTCGCGGGGAAGGAACTGCCCACGTTCAAGTTCGCCCTGGAGAAGACGGAAGGGAAGGTGATCGGCAAGAGTTCCGGGAAAGAGGCCACCGTCGAACAGTTGCCGATTTCCAAAGGCATCGCCGGCGTCTCCATGCGGCTCGAGCCGGGCGCGATGCGGGAACTCCACTGGCACGCCACCGCCGCCGAGTGGGCGTTCGTCCACAAGGGGCGGGTCCGGACAACCGTGATCGCCCCCGGCGGCAGCGCGGAGACGAACGACTTCGAGCCGGGCGACATCTGGTACTTCCCGCGCGGCCACGGGCACATGCTCGAGTGCCTGGGCGACGAGCCCTGCCACTTCATCCTGATCTTCGACAACGGCTACTTCTCGGAGTTCGGCACGTTCAGCATCACCGACTGGATGGGGCACACGCCCAAGCCGCTCCTCGCGAAGAACTTCGGCGTCCCCGAGTCGACCTTCGACGGGTTCCCCAAGAGCGAGGTCTATTTCGCCCGCGGGGCGAAGCCGCCCGAGCCGGCCGCCAACCCGCTGGCCGGGCGCTACCCGCCGAAGCTGACGCACAAGTACCGGCTGTTCGCCGACGCCCCGCTGGTCGACAACCGCGGCGGGAAGCTGTGGATGGTGGACTCCAACAAGTTCCCGATCTCCAAGACCATCACCGGCGCGGTGCTGGATCTGGCCCCCGGCGCGCTGCGGGAACTGCACTGGCACCCGACGGCCGACGAGTGGCAGTACGTGCTCGGCGGGAACGTGAGCGTCACGATGTTCGGGTCGGGCGGGCGGTACCGCACCGAGACGCTGGAGGCGGGCGATGTCGGGTACATCCCGCAGGGGTACGGGCACTCGCTCGAGAACACCGGCGACAAGCCGGCTCGTATCCTCATCGGGTTCAACTCCGGTGTGTACGAGGACATCGACCTGACCGAGTGGATCGCCGGTAACCCGATCGACGTTCTGGCCACCAACTTCGGCAAGCCGGCTGCGGTGTTCGAGAAGTTCCCGAAGAAAGACGTGTTCATCTCGCCGGCGAACGGAGCGCGGGAGTAACGTCCGGGGCACCACTTGCCCGCCAGCGTGAGCCGCTATTCGGATGTGCCGCGCCCCCGCGGCCCCAGCTACTTCTGGGGCCGCGGGGGCGCGGCACATCCGGATAGCGGCTCCGTTTCCGCAACGCTCTCTTCTCGAACACGAGACTCGCTCTGGGGCGCACCACTGGCCCGAGGCGTGACCTCCGCAGAAACGAGGTCACGCCACGGTTTGTGCTGTGGCACCCTCTGATTTGTGGCAGAGTGTATCTCGTTTGCGGAACGAGGAGCCCGGCCGTTCGGCGAAGAACCGTGGGAGCCGGTCGTCTTGGCTCAGCACGGCGGCCCGCAGTTGCAGGATCGATTCGGCACCGTCGGGCCGGGTCCAATGCTTCTGTGTGCTCTTCACCCGGGCGTTGATCTCGCCCACCAGTGACTCGACCAAGCTACTCGTCGTCGGTAGCCCGTTGCGCCGGTATCGCGGGTACGCCATGCGATCCCGATTGTTCCCCAAGTAGGTCCGCGCGTGCGCCACCACCCGGCGCGGGTCCCGGCGCTCCTCGGCCGTCGCCGCCTCACCCGGTGGGGGCTCACCCAGCCGCGCCTGCCACTGATCCAGTTCGGTGAGCACTTCTCCAACGCGACCCTGCCAGCACGCGCGCATCCAGGCCACGTATTGGGACCAACCCGACGCCTCATCGGGGCTCACGGCCGCGGCCGACGAGAACACGTAACACACCGCGTGCAGGAAATCCACGATCGGCTCGAACGCACCAAAGTACCCGCGCCAGATGGTCCAGTTGTACGCCTGACCGTCGGCTACGAACGCCCGACGCGGGGCCTCATAGAAGCGCCGCTCCTGGGCCTCGGCGGCCATCATCGGGCCGAACGCGGTACTCCCCTCCAGGCTCGCCACGCACGTCCGCACCAACCGCGTCGGGGACCACCGCTCGGCCCCTTCGGGTTCCCCGGCCGGCACCGGGGGCGTCGATTCGTCCACGGTTTCCGGGGGCGCGACCTCGCCCGCCGGGCCCTTCATCTGCTGCACCAGGCGCCGCACCCGGCGCGGGCAGCGGAACGACTCGGGCGGCTCGGGGCACGGGTCCGTGGCGAACGTGGGGCCACTCAGGGTGGCCAGGCACGCCACCTTGTCCTCCTTGTTCTGGGCCTCGTGAACACCCGGGCCGGCGCCCGCGGCGCGGGTGCGGATGCGCCCCCCATCGACCTCGACCACCACGGCCACGGGCACCACCGCGGTCCGCGGCTCTAACTGGCGGCGCCGGTGCTCGACCGCCTTCCGATCGCGCCGCGCGATCAACTCGTGCCCGACCTCGTGAGCCAGTCGGCGCACCTGGTTGTCGCTGATCGTGACCCCGGTCATCCGCACCGCCTCGGCGGCATCCCGGAACGAGGAGAACCGGGCGGCGGCCGTGACGATGCGTTGAACGACCGAGGAACTGTACCCGTGCTCATCCAGCCCGAGGGCCAGCCGCAGGGGGGAAAAAGTCCCGCCGGCAGGCGGGACAATGGGCGATCCGTTCGGCCTGTTGAACCGTGGCCCCTTGGGCCGCCAGGGTGCGGGTGTGTGGTCGGGTCGGGCACGGCTCGCCACACACCGGACACGGAACCTGTTCGGGCACCTTCCGGGCCTGCTGGTGGAGCATCTGCTGGAGGGCACCTTCGGTGAGCCCTTGTGCCGCCGCGGTGGCGATCTGCTCCATCGTCCGGAAGTCCACGTCCAATCCCGGCCCGTCGTCCCCGAACGCCCGCTTGGAAACGATTTTGCCCCACTCCGCCGCCAGTGCTCGAAGGCGGTCGAGTTCCTCGGCCGTGAAACGCGGTGTGCTCATGACTCGCCCCGCACGAGAGTTGCGGCGAAATCGCCCCGCGCTTTTCCTATCCCGTGCCCCGAGGACCGCAAGGCCTACTGCAAACCGTGGCGTGACCTCCGCAGAAACGCTGAACCGGCTACGCAGTTTGACACGTCACCCGGCCGTGGTTAGCTTCACCCCCCTCCCACCAAACCGGATTTCAGTAGTTTCAAGTTGGCGGCTTGGTTTTGTTGGCCGATCGTGCAGTAGTAATGGACTTATTTTCGCCATCTGTAGGTGCCAGCCCATCGGCCAACAGTATCAGGCATACCGCCGCCAGTGTCCACCCGAGGCCGCGGGCTGAGCGGGACCACAACCAGGCGTTACGCAGGATCAGCCCGACGGCCACCCACAGGAGTCGCACGACCCCATCGGTAGTCGAGGTCCGGGGCCGAACCTGCCCCAACTGGCGGTAGCTGCTCTCGATCCCGAATCGGGTCCGGTACAGGTCCCGAATCGCCACCGGGCTCCCGCTCACCCGCCACGCCGCGTACAGTAACTTCTTGCTCCGCCGGCCCCCGGTCCGCCGGTACCGGTAGCTCTTGTGAGCGATCACCACGTGCACCCGCACCGAGGTGCCCCGATCCGCGTGGGTGTACGCATATCGACCCGCGCCCCGCCGCCGCACGGCCCGCAACCCGACCCCCTTCACCCCGGGCCGGGGCTTGCGGCCCCGGACCACGGCCGGGATCACGAACGGCACACCCCGCGCCTGGAGCAACCGCATCACCGCGATCGAGAAGAACGCCTTGTCCAGCAGCGCGACCCGGACCGTAACCCGTGCCGCCGTCACCTGATCCAACAGCCGGGTGAGCACCGCGGTCATCGGCTCCTTCTCGCCCACGGCCGTCAACCCGAGCGTGTACCGGTCCGGTCCCCCGACGAGGCACGCGGTGGCGTACGTGTGGAACGTGTGGGTGCCGCCGGCCCCCTTGGACCGGGTGGTGTCCCGGTTCGGCGTCCCGAAGTACCCGATCCGGTGGTAGTCGATCGCGACCCGAGCCGCCCGCTTCCGCTTGCCGAGCGGGGCGTGGAGGGCCGGCCGCAACCGCCGCTCGAGGGTGCGGCGCCGCTTGGGCAGCGTGAGGTACAAGCAATCCCAGATGGCCTGCCCGGACGGGGCGTCGGCGATCGCGGCACAGGCCGCGGCCACCGAGCGGGCGAACGCCGCGGCGAACAGCACCACCCGCCACACCACCTCGGGTGTACAGGTGCGGCGACGCTTGGGCAGTTGGACCGCACGGCCGAGCCAGTCGGTCAGGACCGGACGGAGGTGCCGGGTGGCGTGGGCCGGGGTGGCTCGGATAGACTGACGTTTGGGTCGCATGGGGGCTCCGACAGTGGAGGCGTGGTAACCACCATTGACCGGTAAACCCATGCGGCCCGCTACTCATAAATCGCCCAACTTGAAACTACTGGATTTGTTCCGGTTCCGGAGTTCCTCTCTTTGGAGATGCGACGTGGCGAAGCCCGCGAAGAACACGATTTGCCTGTGGTACGACAAAGACGCGGCGGAGGCGGCCCGGTTCTACGCCGCCACCTTTCCGGACAGTCAAGTGACCGCCGTCCACAAAGCTCCCGGCGACTTCCCGGGCGGCAAGGCGGGCGACGAGCTGACGGTCGAGTTCACCGTCCTCGGCGTCCCCTGCATCGGCTTGAACGGCGGACCGGTGTTCAAGCACAGCGAGGCGTTCTCCTTCCAGGTGGCCACCGACACCCAGGAGGAGACCGACCGGTACTGGGACGCCATCGTCGGCAATGGCGGGCAGGAGAGCGCGTGCGGGTGGTGCAAGGACAAGTGGGGTCTGTCGTGGCAGATCACCCCGCGGACGCTGACCGAGGCGCTGGCCAAAGGGGGCGACGAGGCCCGGCGGGCGTTCGCCGCCATGATGACGATGACGAAGATCGATGTCGCCGCGATCGACGCGGCACGCCGCGGTTGAGACGGCGCCGCCGCGAACAATGTCACCAACACAATACAAGGAGCGAGCCGATGAAGTGGAACCCGCACATCGCCTTCAACAACCAGTGCCGAGAGGCGTTTGAGTTCTACGAGAAGCACCTGGGCGGCAAGATCGTCGCCATGATCGGCTACGGTGATACCCCCGCCAAGGATCACATGCCGGCCGACACTGGGGCCAGGATCATTCACGCCCGCCTCGTCCTGGGCGACCAGGTGTTGATGGGCTGCGACGCCCACCCCGCCATGCCGTATGACGGGATCAGGGGCTGCGATGTCGCGGTCCAGGTCGAGACGCCCGGAGAGGCGGAACGGCTGTTCGCGGCACTCTCCGAGGGGGGCGGTCCAGATGCCGCTCGGCGAAACCTTCTGGTCCGTTCGTTTCGGCATGGTCACCGACAAGTTCGGCGTCCCGTGGATGATCAACTGCGAAAAGGCCCCGGGGGCATGACTTCGGGGCTCGATTACAACGCCATGCCACGCCCCGCGCCCGTCCGCCGACGGCCTGGGGCACATTGCCGCGCCATTACCTTCGAATCTTCGGTGCCGAAACACCTGCGCCGCCATCGCGCGTCCGATTAAAAATCTTATTTTTTCTATTTTGTTGATTCTTTTAATTTATTGATTGCAATCCGCTCACTCTGTGAGCGGTTGCTCCGCGGCCCCGGTTCGCTCCTCGTGCGGCCGGTCTGGCTACTGTGCGCAACGCACCTCCGAGCCCCAAAGCGACCGCCACGGAATGAGCGGCGCGGCACTCAACGGCCAGAAACGCACGGCCGCCACACCAACTTGAAACGACTGGATTCGGTGTCAGTCCGCAACGAAAGGGTTCGTGCGCTTCTCGTGCCCGATGGTGGTGACTGGTCCGTGGCCCGGGTACACCACCGCGTCCGCGGGGAGCGGCCACAGCACCCGTTGGATGCCGGCCTTCAGTTGCTCGAAGCTGCCCCCCGGGAAGTCCGTGCGGCCCACGCCCCCGCGGAACAGCACGTCGCCCCCCAGCACCGTAACCGGTTGCGTCTCGCGGACCACGTACACCACGTGCCCCGGCGAGTGCCCCGGCACCTCAAACACCTCCAGCGCGATCCCGGCGACGGTCAGCGTTTCGCCCTCCCCCACGACCCGGTCGGCCGGCGGGCTGAGCACCTCGAAGCCGAACGGGCCGCTCAGGTTCTTGTTCGCGTCCGTCAGCATTGCGGCGTCGCCGGCGCCGATGACGATCGGGGCCTCCGGGTGCGCCTGCTTGAGCGCGGCGTTGCCGGCGATGTGGTCGCAGTGGCCGTGCGTGCAGACGAGCGCGACCAACTTTAGCCCGCGCTCGGCGAGCGCCTCTTCGATCAGATCGGGCTCGAACCCCGGGTCGATGACGAACGCCTCGGGGCTGCCGTCCTTCCACACGAGGTACGAGTTCTCGGCGAACGGCTGCGACTCGACGGTAAGAATCTGGACCGCCATCGGGGCCTTCCACAATCGGGGACGGGGCGCGTTGACAGCAATCTTACGCGGGGTGCCCCTCTGGATTTTGGCATTTGTGAACGGTATGGGAGCCGGCTGGGGAAGCCGTGGCAATCTGGGAGGGATACTGATGCCGACGCTGACTATAGAATACAGTACCGAATCCGAACGGTTGGCCTTGGAACAACTGCTGGGCTATTTCACGGACCTGAATCGTCTGGCCCAAGAAGCTCCCGACGGCACGGTCCTGGCCGCCTGCGAGAAGCATGCACTCGATCAAGGGCGCAAACTGTTGCGGACCACACTCGGTGCCGCCTTGGGTTCACGGATCGAGAAGGACGAGCAAAAAGGGGGCGCGCCCGCACCTGCGCGAAGACGCACCCCGGGCGCTCCAAAGGACCGCACACCCGAACGGTTGTGACCGCCGTTGGTCCGATTGAGCTGGAGCGGAGGTATTTCCACTGCCCCACTTGCGGGCAAGGCGAGTTCGGAGCCGATCGCGGGCTGGGCCTCAGCGGCTACGTCACCCCGGGCGCCTGTCGGATGGCCGTCTTGCTGGGCGTCCAACAGTCCTTCGCCAAAGCCGAAGTGACTCTGGCCGAGGTGGTCGGCTGGGAATTGGACGACAACACCATCCGGCAACTCTGCCACGCCACGGCGGCCCAGGCCACCGCCACCCGGCAACACCGCTCGACCGCTGAAGTCTTCACCCGAGCCCAAGCCGCGGCCAGGACCGAGCGGCCGGTGGACAGCGAGTTGCACATCGACGCGGGCAAGGTCAACACTGTGGAGGACGGTTGGCGGGATCTCAAGATGGCCGTTTTTGCCCGGCGCGAGCGAAGTGCGCCGACCACGGCGATGGACTGGGAGGGACGCGACCTGCCAACCCCGTTGGCGCGGTCGGTGATCGCGGCCGTGGAGGAGGCGAGCCTGTTCGGGAAGCGGTGTCACGACGAGGCCACGCGACTGGAGTGGACCGATTCGAGCCAAATGACGGTACTGGGGGATGGGGCCGAGTGGTTGTGGAACGTGTCCGAGCAGCACTTCCGTGACGCGACCCAGGTCCTCGACTTCTGGCATGGGGCGGAGTACCTCGCCAGCGGGGCGAAGGCGGTGTTCGGTCCCGGGGTCCAAGCCGCGACGGCGTTTGTCCGGGGCAAGTCGAAGCTGCTGGAAGACGGATATCCCGGGTTGGTGGACTGGATCGGAGAACTGACCGGGCAGATGCCCGCCGGAGGCGACGGAGCCGCCTTGGGCGGCGTATTGAATTACTTTTGTGGCCAACAGGGGCGGTTGAATTATGCGGTGCGTTTGCGGCGGGGGCAGTCGATTGGAAGCGGGTTGGTGGAGGGAACGGTTAAGCAATTGCTCAACATCAGAATGAAACAAACTGGGGCGAGATGGAATCTGGGGCATGTGGCACCGTTTGTCGAACTGGGGGCATTAGCAGCGGGGCCGGAGTGGAAGGGGTTTTGGGAAAACCAATAACGGGCCAAAATCCAGAGGGGCACCCGTACGAGAGTTTGCCGGCGAGTTTCGGTCTGCGACTCGCGGTGCGTGTCCAAGGCGATGCGGTTGTGCGTGTGCTCGCGGGTGCGGACCCGGTAGACGGTTTTCTACATCTTGTGGTGGCGGCGGTTGGCGCGTTCCACCGCGTTAGACGCTGACGGCAACAGTGTCAGCTTCCGATTTGGTGTGAGCGGGAGGGCGGATGCAAAGCCCGAGAGGTCGGCCCGTTTTCGCACTTCATCCGCAGTCCGAATCTCCTCATCATCAGATCGCAGCCAGCACATCACCTTGGCCTGAAGCGCGCCGCGAGAAACGACCGTTCGTGGGCTCAGTTTGAAGCCAGGTCTCAGCGTGGGCATTTCGAGGCTCGGCCCGAGCGCCGCGGCAATCGCGGCAAGGACCATCGTTTTGACGCTTGTGTTTAGGCCGACCAGAAGTGTGAAATCGTGCCCCGGCCGAGCGGGTCCGTAAAGTCCAACTCGAACGGTTTTCCGCCGGTCTGTACTTTCCGCGAATCAGCCGTGCTCACGCGGCCAAGTCCAAGCACCGGTAGGCGAGGTCGCGGATTTTCGTGTGGTCGTGGTGCTCGCCCACAACGGCCCGAATCTCCTCGGCCAACAGCTCGTGTTGCCAGGCCCGGCGCTTGTCCGCGTGACTCGGGCGCCGGCTCGGATCGTCCCACGGGGACGCGGACCGGTGCCCCACCAACTCGTCCGCGTTCCGAGCCCAGGCCCACACCTCGGTCAGGGTGTGCGCCCATGCACACAGGTGGAAGCACCCGACGTTCGACGGCACCCCGCGCACCTGTTGCTGGCCCGTCCCGGCGACTTGTTTGAGATCCCGGAAGCACGTCTCCAGGGTGAACCGGTCGGCCACCCGTTCCAAGATGTCGGTCACCGTCGCGCCCGGGTCGGTGCTGAAGAACGCGACCCATCCGTGGGGCTCGTCCACCAGCACCACCCGGATCGCCCCACCGGCCGGGCGCCAGGTGGCCACGAACGTCTTGTACCGCTTCTCGACGGTCTTCCCATACACGGTGAACGTGCCGGTGCTCCACCCGCCGTTGTGCCCGGCCCGCTTGGCCAACGAGATCCGTGCCGTTCCGTACACCCGCGGGCGCTCGCGCAGCCCGGGCTCCCGCGCGGGCGGTAACGAGCACAGGGCCGCATCCCGGCGGAGCCGGCTCACCACCGTCACCCCGAGCTTCCGCAGCGGCTTCAGCACCGGCTTCAGCACCGGCCCCTGGGCGTACGCCCCGTCGGCCACCACCCACACCGCCATGCCCCACATCTTCAGCCATCCGTGCGCCCACCGCACCAGGTCAACGGCCATCGCCAGCTTGGTGGCGAACCGGGGCCGATCGGTCGCCCGCACCGCGCCCAGGTTCGCCTTCCGGATGTACAACCGGGCCAACAGGGGCAGAGCCACGACCCCACCCAGTGGATGCGCCACCAGCAACCCGAGCACCACCCACACGTGCCCGTACACGAATGCGCTCCCGGCCGGCCCGGGTGTCGGGTTGTGATGCACCCCGGCCCCTTGTACCTTCGGTCCGTACCGGGCGGTCGGTGTGTCGTCCAACGCCAGCACCACCCGCGGCCCGGTCACCAGGGGCTTGAGGATCTCGACCAACAACCGGGTCGCGATGCGCTCGACCCGGCGCCCGACCGCGGCCGCGGTGGGGTAACAGCGGCGGTATTGGGACGATAATCCGGCCGCCCGAATCCAGCAACTCAGGGCGTGCCGCCCGCGGGCCAGCAGCACACCCAGGAACAGGGCCGCCAACCGCCGACCCGAGCGCCGATCCAGTGCCCCGGCCAGAACCGAAAACCAGTGGCAACGCGGGGACGGAGTATGCGCAGATGGCATGGCCGTGTCCGTTCGGGGTGGCTGGTCGTGTGGTAACGCCATCCTCCCGGACGGGCCGGCACTCGTCTACTCCGAACCCACCATCACCTCCCGACCTACAAATTCGCGGAAAGTACAGGCCGGTGCCGAGGTGCCGGAAATTCTCGATACGAATCTTCGCCAGTTTCACGTTTCGCCGTCGCCGGTCATTGTAACCGGCGACGGCACGAACACCGCGGCCAGAGCTCCCCAGAGGTCGGGGCGGTCGCGGTCACTTACTTCTGAACTGGCTCTTTGTCCATCGCGCTCATCTCGGCGGTCTCCTTCTTCGACTGCCACCACGCCCACAGCACCGCCAGCCCCGCCACGCCCGCGACCGCGGCGCCCACGGTCCAGTTCCCGGCCCCGTCCTTCACGTTGTGCATCATCACCAGCGGCAGCGCGAGCAGGCTCACCATGTTCATCACCTTGATGAGCGGGTTGATCGCCGGGCCGCTCGTGTCCTTCAGCGGGTCGCCGACCGTGTCGCCGGTGACGCTCGCCTTGTGCTTCTCGCTGCCCTTACCGGTGTTGCGTTCCTTGTCCCTCGGCTCGTCCTCGATCATCTTCTTGGCGTTGTCCCACGATCCGCCCGCGTTCGACATGAACACCGCCATGAGCTGGCCGGTGAGGATCATCCCGGCGAGGAACCCGCCGAGCGCGAACGGCCCCAGCAGGAAGCCCACCACGAGCGGCGTGCCGATCGCGAGCAGCCCGGGGCCGATCAGCTCGTGTTGAGCGGTCGCCGTGCAGATCGCCACCACGCGCCCGTAGTCCGGCGTCTTCGTGCCCGCCATGATCTCGGGGTCGCGGAACTGCTTGCGACACTCGAACACGATCAGGTACGCCGCGCGCCCCACCGCGCGAATGGTCATCGCGCTGAACAGGAACGGCACCGCGCCGCCGATCAGCATCCCGATGAACACCAGCGGTTCGGCGACGGTGAGCTTCGAGGCCCCTTGCGTGAAATCGCCGATCAGGAGCTGGCCGATCTTCTCCTCGGAGCCGGTCACCAGCACCGCGATGAAGCTGGCGAACAGCGACACCGCCGCAATCACCGCCGAGCCGATCGCCACGCCCTTGGTAATGGCCTTTGTGGTGTTCCCGACGGCGTCCAGGTCGGCGAGGATCTGCCGCGCGTCCGCGTTCTCGGCGTCCGGCATGAACCCGGGTTCACCGTCTTTCAAGTTCTGGCCGTTCACGTCACGGTTGAACGACATCTCGCCGATGCCGTTCGCGTTATCGGCGATCGGGCCGAACACGTCCATGCTGATCGTGTCGCCGGTCAGCGTGAGCATCCCGATGCCGGTCATCGCGACCCCGAACGCGAGGTACAACAGGTTCTGCGAGTCGCCGCACACCGCAACCGCAGCGAGGATCGCGCCGGAAATAAGGAGCACCGCCCACACCGAGCTTTCGAGGCCGAGTGCCAGGCCCGAAATGATGTTGGTCGCGTGCCCGGTGCTGCTGGCCCGCACCACCTCCCGCACCGGACTGTACTCGGTGCTGGTCCAGTACTCGGTACACTTGTTGAGCAGCACCGCGAGCAGGATGCCGATGAGGCAGCACCACGCGACCGCCAGGTTCAGCCCCGGCCGCAGCGGCACGTGGTACCGGGCTTGCGCCAGTTCGAGCAGCGTCGCGGTCGCACGCAGCTCCCCGTCCTGGGCCACACGACGGGTCCGCAGGTCGGTGACGAGTTGCAGTTCGTGCTCGCCCCCGGCCGCGGCCACCTTGACCCGGCGCTGCGCGAGCTGGTCGCGCGCCTCGGGGGCGAGCTTGCGCCACACCGCCAGCGCGTCGGTCCGGTGCCGGTCCACCTCCGCTTCCAGCGCGACCGTTTTCGGGGCGCTCCGCTCGGCCCCGCTCCGCAGGTCGCGCAGCTCCTTCACCTCGGACGCCACGGTCCGCGGGCCGGCGTGCGTGAGCCCCAGTTCGGCGCGCAGGTCGGTGTTGTCGAACAGCTCCTGGTACATCCCGCGGTCGATGCCCCGCTCCACGATGTAGGCCGCGTCGAACCGCAGATAGATGAGGCCGAACAGCATGAACCCGAGGGTGCTGATGACCGCACTGCGCCAGAACCCGCGGTTGATCGCCCCCATCGCGGTCGAGCTGCTGCCCGTCGTCATGCCGGCACCGACCAGCGACGTGCTGATGACGCTGGCGACCACGCCCACCGCCTGCACGAGCAGCGGGAAGATCATCCCCTTGAACCCGAACGCCGCGTACCCGAGCATCACCGCCGCCACCATCGTGACCGAGTAGCTCTCGAACACGTCGGCCGCCATCCCGGCGCAGTCGCCGACGTTGTCGCCGACGTTGTCGGCGATGGTCGCGGCGTTCCGCGGGTCGTCCTCGGCGATGGACTGCTCCACCTTCCCGACGAGGTCCGCGCCGACGTCGGCGGCCTTGGTGTAAATCCCACCGCCCACGCGCATGAACAGCGCCAGAAGGGACCCGCCGAACCCGTAGCCGATCAGGATCTCGTAAGCCAGTTCGCCGAACACGAGCAAGATGAGCGTGCCGCCGAGCAGCCCCAGCCCGCAGGTGAACATGCCCGTGATGGTGCCGGTCTTGTACGCCAGCCGCATGGCGGCGCCGAAGTTCGCCCTCGTGTCGCCGGCCTCGCGCCGCGCGCGGGCGGCGGCGGCGACGCGCAGGTTGCCCGCCGTGGCGAGCCGCATCCCGGTGAAGCCCACCGCGGCCGAGAAGAGAGCGCCCATCAGGAACGCCACCCCGCGCCCGACCGCGATCGTCTTCAGCTCGTCGATCGAGTGCATCCCGGGCTCGGCCTCCCACGGCCACTTCGACGCGATGATGACGCCCGTCAGCAGCACGATCAGCACGCCGACCACCGCGAACTGGCGTCGAAGGTAGGCGTTCGCCCCCTCGCGCACCGCCTGCGCGACCTTCTGCATCGCCGGCGTGCCGGTGTCGGCCGCGTACACCTCCTTCATCAGCCGGGCGGCGTACACGAGCCCGCCGACCGCGACCGCGAGGCACCCGAGCAGGCCGAGCTTCTCACCGAACCCGTAAGCGCCCGACGTAAGAAACGCGAACGGCTCCCAGGCGGAGCCGAACACGGTCCAATCGGCAGTCGGGCGGCCCGAGAAGTCGCCCGCCCCGAGCAACCCGATCGGGAGGGCGCAAACGACGAGCAGCAGCCACGGGAACCGCGGCCGGCGGGCGCGAGAGCGAGAGAGGGACATTACAGTGTCCTGGCGCTTGGGTCTTGGCGGTCCGAGCCGTTCGGTCGCGAGCGGAAAGAGCGAAAGCCCACCGTTCGGCGGTCTCGACCGGAACAGCGCGGGGCTTGTAACAAGCTGTCACAAACCCCAGCAAGGGTGGTAAGAATACTCTGTGAAGAACGCGCCGTCTACTCGCCAGATTCGGACATTGTGGACGCCACTCCGAAGAAGAAGCGGATCACAACCCGGTCGTGGTGCGGAACTCGGCGAGCGTAGCTGCTGTCGCCGCCTGGGTCGTCCACACTTGAAGTTTGACGAGGTCGGCGCACGAGCGAACGGCCGCTTCCACTTCGGCCGGGGCGCTTCCGAACTTGGCCACGAGGACGTTCAGGAGCATCAGGACCGCCTGCTCGGCGCGCCCCTCGGCGCGCCCCTCGGCCACGCCTTTAGCCTTACCCAGAGCGATCCACTCGTTCACGACGGGTGATTCGATCACGTTCCAACCCTCCAGTGCCTTTTCCCAAACCTCGCGGCGACCAGCGGCAGCGGCGAAGACGAGCGCCAAACCGCCGTAGGTGCCTCGGGCACGGCGGTCCGACTCGCCTTCCGCAAGCACCTTCCACCGGTCGATGATACCCGCATCGTCGCCACCGGTCATCAGCGGGAGCCACGGCAGCAGCGCCCGCGACCAGTGCCCGGCCTCAATTCCCGCAAGCAAGGTGGCGGCGCGCTCGGTTACGAGGTTCCGTTCGACAACGCCGAGGTGCGTGACCAGCGGCGTGCCGGGCCAGCGCATCTCGCGCGAAGCGCGACCCGTACCGGTCAGGTTTACGACCACCGCCCCGATGTTGAACCGACTGCCGCGCTCCGGGTCCGGCTTCAGCGATTGCCACAGGTGCCCGAGGTAGATCATCAGCCGCCCAAACATCATCGGGTCCGGCTCGATCTGGAACTCGATCGCGATCGCCCACGGGGCCTCTTCGGTTCCAAAGTTACGGGCGCGGGCCACCGTATCGCCGATCTGGTCCGGCTCATGCGGTAGGGGAACGGCCCGCGTGTCGAGCCAGCCGCCGAACGTGATTTCCGATGTGGGAACCCCAAACGCCCACGCGAGGAACGCAAGCGGGTCCATCTTCGTGACGTATCGCGCCGCCTTATCGAACGGGTTCGCTGGCATCACGCCCTCGCGTCGGTGAACGACCGCGCGACGTCTACGCCGACCAGATCGGACCACGCCGCGAGCAGTTTCGCCAGCACAGGCCCGAACGGCTCGAACGTTTGCGAGGCGCACACCGTTCCGCCGACCAGCTCGCGCGCCGCGGCGAGACAGAATCCGGTACCTGTGAGCAGAAATTCGGACCCGTGAGCGGCATCCCGATGGTGAACCAGGGCCTCGGTGTACGGAACACCGACAGCACAACACAGCTCGCGCGTCACCTTCAAGCTGATCCCATCAAGGACGGTTCCCGGCGGTGGGCTAACGACCCCTCCGTCGCGCACGATAAGGATGTTCGCGACACTGGTTTCTGTGAGGCACTCGTCCTCAACGGCGAGGGCCAAGGCGGTGCTTCCGGCTAGCGCACGAGCCTGGTTGTCCGCGACGTGCCACGCCATGCGGCTGCGGTGCTTCACCGCCGGCGGAACGACACCGTTTGGCGCCGACCAGACGTTGGCGACGGCACCGAGTCGGACGCCCTCGGTAAAAAACGTCCGGTACCGGGCAAATGGAAGTGGGTAAGTGACCATCCCGAGGGTCGGCGGGCCGTTCTGCGGCTCTCCGCGGTAGAAGCCGAGCGGCCCGGGGGTTGCGAACGTCACCAACTGAAGTTCGCCGCCGGGCGGCAGCAGTTTCGCGTTGTGCGCAACCAATTCGTGGGCGGCGGCGGTGAGCTGTTCGTCGGTCGAACCGAGTGGAACGTAGCACGCGACACAATCCCGCCGAAAACGCGCGAGGTGGTCCGCCCAGCGGAACAGTTTGTGGCGGAAGGTGCGGGCGTTGTCTACCACCGTAGCGCCCGAAACGAACCCGGCGTCGTGGAGTGAGAGCGCGGCTTCCGAAAAAGGCACGAGCCGACCGTTGAAGTACGCGAGCGGGGCGTTCACGGCTTATCCCTGAGTCCAGCTTCGGCTACGAGGACGGGTCCCACTGCCCGCTCGCGCAACAGATGTAGTTTCCGCGAAGTTATAGGTCTCAAGCGGCGAGATCCAGGCACCGGCGCGCGAGGGCGCATATTCTCGCGGGATCCTGTTGGTCCCCCACAACGGCCTGAATCTCCTCGGCCAGCAACTGGTGCTGCCAGGCTCGGCGCTTGTCCGCGTGACTCGGGCGCCGGTTCGGGTCATCCCACGGAGAGGCGGACCGATGCCCGACCAGTTCTTCGGCCTTCCGGTCCCAGGCCCATACCTCGGTCATGGTGAACGACCACAGGCACAGATGAAAGGATCCGATATCGGCCGGCAACCGGCGCACCTGTTGGCGGCCCGCACCGGCGGTCGGCTTGAGGTCCCGGAAGCACGTCTCCAGGGCGAACCGGTCGGCCACCCGTTCCAGGACATGGGCCGCGGTTGGGCCGTGTCGGTGCCGAAGAACGCGCCCCACCCGTGGGGTTCGTTCACCAGCACCACCCGGGTCGCACACCCGGCCGGGCGCCACGTGGCCACGAACGTCTTGTACCGCTTCTGCACGG
The DNA here is from genome assembly GCF_008065095.1 of Gemmata obscuriglobus. Lineage (NCBI taxonomy): Bacteria > Pseudomonadati > Planctomycetota > Planctomycetia > Gemmatales > Gemmataceae > Gemmata > Gemmata obscuriglobus. The sequence continues at coordinate 8,653,972 of NZ_CP042911.1, forward strand.
TCTTCCCGTACACGGTAAATGTGCCGGTGCTCTACCCGCCGTGGTGGGCGGCCCGCTTGACCAGTGCCCCCCGGTCCGTGCCACACACCCGTGGGTGCCCGGGCTCGCGGGCCAGGCACCGAGCACAGGGCCGCGTTCCGCCGCAACCGGCTCACCACCGTCACCCCGAGTTGCCGCAGGGGCTTGAGCACCGGCCCCTGGGTGTCCGCCCCGTCGGCCGCCACCCACACCGCCTTGCCCCACAACCGGAGCCACCCATGGCGCCACCGCACCAAGCCCACGACCATCGTCCGCTTGGTCGCAAACGGCGGCCAGTCGGCCGCGCGGGCCGCCCCCAGGTTCTTTTTCCGGATGTACAGCCGGGCCAACAGGGGGAGCGCCACGCCCCCGCCCAGCGGGTGCGACACCAATAACCCGAGGACCACCCACACGTGCCGTACGCGAACGCACTCCCGCCCTCTCGTGTCGGGTTGTGATGCACCACGGCCCCTTGCACCTTCGGGCCGTACCGCTCCGTCGGGGTGTCGTCCAACGCCAGCACCACCCGCGGCCCCGTTGCCACCACGGGCTTGAGCACCTTGAGCAACAGCCGCGTGGCGATGCGGTCGGCGCGGCGCCCGACGGCCGCGACCGTGGCGTAGCACCGGCGGTACTGGGTGGAGCGCCCGGCGGCCCGAATCCTGTTGCTGAGGGCGCGGCGCCCGCGGGTCCGGATCAGGCCCAAGAACAGGACCACCAGCCGGCACCCGGACCGCGGGTCCAACGCCCCCCGCGAGCACCGAAAACCACTGGTATCGAGGGACCGGGGTATGCGACGATAACGTGGCCGCATCCGTTCGGAGTACGTTGGTGGTGGGTAACGCCATCGTCCCGGGCGGACCGGCACTCGTCTACTACCAATCCCGGGGCTCACGCCAACACGCCAACGGCCTATAAATTCGCGGAAAGTGCAGCTTTGCTGAAGAAGGAAAGCAACTGGGGGTGGTTCAGCCACAAGATTTACGAAGTGGATAACGTCGCGGTGCTCACCGAGTTGATGCGCACCTGGCGCGAGTGGGCCTCACCCGCCTGACCGTAGGCAAATTTGCGCGAGCGCCCACGCGGCGGCTTCGCGGATCGTTTCTTCGGAATCGGTGAGCGCCTGCTCCAGCGCCGGAACGGCCCGCGAGTCGCCGATGTTACCTAAAACGATGGCGGCGTTCCGCAGGAGACCGGGCCGGCGGTTGCGAAACAGGGACGTTTTCTTGAAGCGCTTGCGAAAGGCGTCGGCGTCGAGCCCAAGGAGTTCAATCGGGTCGAGCCAGGCCAGTTCCGGGTCGTGCGGGAACGCAACGGTCCGCTCGCCCGCGTTCCGGTTCCAGGGGCACACGTCCTGGCACACGTCGCAGCCGTACAGCCAGTGCCCCATCGGCTCGCGGAGTTCGACCGGAATTTCCGACCGCAGCTCGACGGTCAAATAGCTGATGCACTTGCGCGCGTCGAGGACGTAGGGCTCGGTGAACGCGCCGGTCGGGCACGCCTCAAGGCACCGGGTACAGGTTCCGCAGTGCGAAGAGGTAGCAGGCGGGTCGGGTGCCAGTTCGAGGGTCGTGAGAATCGCGCCGAGGAAGAAGAAGCTCCCGCGGCGGGTGTTAATGAGCATCGTGTTCTTGCCGACCCACCCCAACCCAGCGCGCCGGGCGAAGTCGCGTTCGAGAAGGGGGGCGGTGTCGGCGACCGCTTCGGTGCGCGATCCGGGCACCTGCTCTTCGAGCCACGCCGCGAGGGCGTTGAGCCGGTCCCAGATGTAACGGTGATAGTCCGGTCCGGCGGCGTAGGCGGCGACCCTTCCGAAATGCGGAGTGCGGAATTCGGAATGCGGAACAGCAGAAGGGGAATTCGTGCTGCTCGTTTCGCCTTTCTCTTGGGTTTCGTTTTCACTCCGAATTCCGAATTCCGCACTCCGCACTCCACTATATTCGAGACCCACCATCAACACGCTGCGCACGTCGTCCAGCACGCTCCGCGGGTGCTGTCGCTCCGCCCGCAACTTGGGCAGGTAGCTCATTTCGCCGGCGAACCCGCGGTCGAGCCACACCGCGAACCGCCCGAAGCCGTCGGCGTCGGTCGCGGGGGCGATGCCCGACAGTGCGAACCCCAGCCGCGCGGCCTCGGCCTTCAGACGCTCTTCGATGTCACCCATAAGAACTGGTAGCGGAAGGGGCGAATGACCGTGGCTTCGTTTCAGCCCTCGTGTTCGCGAAGACAGATTTTGACAGGATCGACAGGATTTCAAATTGATCTATCTTCATCCTGTTTATCCTGTCGATCCTGTCAAAATCTTCTGGGCCTTTCCATCTGAGCGACAGCTACCGGCCCCGTCCGGGCGAATCACTCCAGCCCCATTTGGTGCAGTTCGGCGGCCCGCTGCTCGATCAGGTCGCGCATCGCCAGCTTCGCACGCCACTCCGCCGGGATGCCGTCGGCGCCGTAGTATGCGCCCGCGATCTGCCCGTACACGGCGCCCGTTGTGTCCGCGTCCTCGCCGAGGTTCACCACCTTCAGCGCGCCGTCGCGGAAGGTGTCGGTGCCGTGGAACGCCCACAGCGCCGCCTCGAGTGTATGAATCACGTACCCGCTGCCGCGGATCTGCGGCGGCTCCTTCACCGCGAACGACCCGCCGGCGATCTGCGCGACCTTGCCCGTCAGCGGGCTGCGGAGGAAGTGCGCCAGCGCCGGCTCGTGGTTGTTGTTCAGGATCTGTGCCTTCGGCATCCCGCTGACGGCCGCGAGCAGCAGGCCCGCGAAGTAGCGGCACGCCTCGACGCACTCGGCAGCAGCGTGTGTGGTGCGCGAACTCTCTCCGGCGAGGTGAATCGCCTTCTCGGCATCGCGGGCGAACGCCAGCGGCACCGGCGCCAGCCGCATCAGCGACCCGTTCCCAGCCGCGTTCGGGCTGGGATCGCCACAAAACGGGTGCGGGTTACGCTTGAACAGCGCCAGCGCGCCGCGAGTCGCGTTCCCGATGTCGAAGCACCGCCCCTTGACGCTCAGGTGCCCGTCGAGCCACCACCGGCAGTACGTTTCGAGCTGGTGAACCGGGTCGAAATCCTGCCGCGTGACGAGGCTTTCTGCCAAGCACAGGGCCATTGAGGTGTCGTCGGTCCACTCGCCCGGTTTCAGGTTGAATGGGCCGCCGCCGACCATGTCGGTTAGCGGCTCGAACGAGCCGGGCTGCTCGAACTCCAGAGTGGTGCCGAGCGCGTCACCGGCGGCCAGCCCGAGCAGGCAGCCGCGGTAGCGGTCGAGAGTTGTCATTGGGCGTTCTCTCGTCAGAGGAGATCGATGCGCGTCGGCCGCACGGGGCAGCAGACGTGCATCAGTTTAACGGAACGAGCTTCCGCCCCGTGGCCCATTTCTTCTCGGCGGGCGCCTGGCGCACCACCTCGTTGTACAGCGTGTCGCGCTCGACCGGCACGCGGCCCGCCTCCTCGATCAGCCGCCGCAACTCGCGGACCGTCAGCTCCTGCGGCGAATCGCTCCCGGCGGCGTGGTAAATCGTCTCGTGGACCACCGTACCGTCGATGTCGTCCGCCCCGTAGCTCTGCGCCACCTGCGCCACCTTCACCGTCAGCATCTGCCAGTACGCCTTGATATGCGGGAAGTTGTCCAGCATCAGCCGCGCCAGCGCCATCACCTTCAGGTCCATCAGCCCGCTGGGCTTCGGGATGTCCTTGCCGAGCGGGTTGTTCGTCGGGTGGAAGGCCAGCGGGATGAACGTCTGGAAGCCGCCCGTCACGTCCTGAAGCTCGCGCAGCCGGAGCATGTGGTCGAGGCGGTGCTCCGCGGTCTCGATGTGCCCGTAGAGCATCGTGGCGTTCGACTTCCCGCCCAGCTCGTGCCACTCGCGGTGGACCCGCAGCCACTGGTCCGCGTCGGCCTTATAGTCGCAGAGCTTCGAGCGCACCTCGGGGTGGAAGATCTCCGCCCCGCCGCCGGGGAGCGAGCCGAGGCCCGCCTCCTTCATCTCCGCGAGCAGCTCCTTCGTGGGGCGCTTCGTGATGCGCTCGAACCAGTCCCACTCCACCGCCGTCCACGCCTTCAGGTGCAGGTCCGGGAACTCGCGGTGGATGCTGCGGATGATGTTGAGGTACCACTCGTACGGCAGCAGGTGGTGCAGCCCGCCGACGATGTGCAACTCGGTAGCCCCCTGGGCGCTCGCCTCGCGGGCGCGCTGGAGGATCTGCTCGTCGGTCATCACGAAGCCGGACGGCGACTTCAGGTCGGCCCGGAACGAGCAGAACGCGCACCGGTAGACGCACACGTTGGTCGGGTTCAGGTGCTGGTTCACGTTGTAATACGTGACGTTGCCGTTCTTCTTCTCGCGGACGAAGTTGGCCAGTTCGCCGAGGGTGAACGGGTCCGCGTTCCGGTCGAGGAACAGTCCGTCGTCGAACGTGAGTCGCGTGCCCGAATGGACCTTGTCGCGAATGTCGGCGAGCCGGGCTGCGGTCGTGGTCATGTGCGCTCCGAGTTCCGGGTTCCACGTTCCGGGCGTCACAAGTCGAGACCCGGGCGGGGCCGGCGCCCGGTCGGAACCTGGAACCCAGAGCCTGGAACGCTCCACGATGTTTTATCGCTCCCCGCGCTAACCGCAATCGGCGCCGGAGGGTTAACCCGTATCTCCGGCACGCGATAAGCCCGGAACTCTGGGCGAACTGATTGAACCCGCCGGGTTATGGCGCAGAATCGGGTTGGTGCGCGCATTTCAACGCGAACACAGTAGTTCCAAGTTCCAGGTTCCAGGTTCCAAGTTGGTAACGGCTCGGCAAAAGCCCGGGCAATTCGTGTGCCTCAGCTTTCACGTGGAACTTGGAACCTGGAACTTGGAACGACTGAAACAGGCATCACGGAGGCTCTCATGCGCAAGTTGCTACTGGCGGCGGTGCTCGCGGGCGGTGGGCTGGTGGGTGCGGCGGGCACTGCGGACGCGCAGTACCGCCACCACCGGCCCCACCAGCCGGTGGTCAGCTCGGTGACGTGGCCGTCGGCGAACCCGCCGGGCTGGTACACCAGCACGTACAAGCACCAGTGGTTCTACCCGTGGTACGCGTACTACGACTTCAGCTACGGCCCGTACGCAAACTGGGCCGCGAGCGGCGGGTACGCCGGGTACTCGTACCACGGCCCGGCCGGGTACTACAACTACCCGCTCAGCGGGCACACGAGCGGCGACGCCGCGCCGGCCGCGCCGAGCACACCGGCCGAACAGAAGGACGCGCCGAAGGCCGACCCCGGGACGGCAGCGGCGGAGGTGGCGGTGACCCTGCCGGCCGACGCGAAGCTGCTGTTCAACGGCGCCCCGGCGGCCGGGACCGGCGCGGTCCGGACGTTCCGCACGCCGGAACTCCAGAAGGGCGTAAGCTACCGGTACGAACTCACCGCGGAGGTGGCCCGCGACGGGCGCACCGAGCGCGTCACTGAGACGGTGGTGGTGCGGGCGGGTGAAACCGCACAGGTGACCCTCGCGCCGACCGGCATCGCGACCGCCGGCGCGAAGTGACCCCGGCGCGGCGGTAACGGATCAGCGGCGTTCCCCGGTTCGCGCGAACGAACCGGGGGCGCGATGGGGATTTCAATGCGCTTGCTGTTCGTTAAAGACTCGCTCTCCTGGCCGCGGTCGAGCGGGCACGACGTTCACTGCTTCCACATGATGCAGGCGCTCACCCGCCTGGGCCACGAAGTCGGCCTCCTCACCGCGGCCGATCCACTTCCCGAAGCGGTCGCGGGGCTCCCGCTCAGCTTCCAGCGCACGTTCCCCAAGCGGGGCGAACCGGCGGACGGGCCAGTACCCAATTACCGCTGGCTCCAGCGCAAGTTCCAGGGCTACTGGGGCATCGACGAGAACCGCGTGCGGTGCGTCGGGCAGTCCGCGCTCGACATGGGCGCCGACGGCGTGGTCGTGGTGGGGCTGAACGTCCTTCCCTACCTGGGAGCGGTGAAGGGGAAGCTCCGGGTGTGGTACGCGGCCGACGAGTGGGCCTGGCACCACACCTCTCAGGTGCGGCTGTTCCAGCGCCACACGTGGGGCGAGTTCAAGCAGGCCCTCGTTAAGGGACTGTACGAGCGCGCGTACCGCTCCATGCTGGACCGCGTGTGGGTGGTCACCAACGCCGACCGCCGCGCGATGCGGTTGGTCGCGGGCGTGCGTGGTATCGATGTGGTCCCCAACGGCGTGGACGCCGAACACTTCAAGCCGCAGGACGTGCCGCAGCGCGAGCGGAGCTGCACCTTCTGGGGGCGGCTCGATTTCGGCCCCAACGTGCAGGCGCTCGAGTGGTTCTGCGGGAAGGTGTGGCCGCGGGTCCGCGCCGCCCACCCCGACGCAACGTTCACCGTCTACGGCTTCAGCCCCACCCCGGCGGTGCGGGCGCTCGTGGGGCGCGACGGCATCGAACTCATTCCCGATTTGCCGGATTTACGCCCCGCGGTGGCGTCGCATCAGGTCGTGGTGTTCCCGTTCGTGAGCGGCGGGGGCATCAAGAACAAGTTCCTCGAAGCCGCCGCGATGGGCAAGCCCATCGTCTGCTCGTCGGTCGCGCTGAACGGCCTCCGCAGCCCGTCCGAGAGCGGCACGCGACTCGCCAAATCGCCGGAAGACTGGGCCGGCGCGCTAAGCGAGCTGTGGTCCGATGCCGGGAAGCGCGCCGCGGCGGGCACGGCCGCCCGCGCGTGGGTGGTCCGGCACCACAGTTGGGACACGGCCGCCCGGACCGCGTCTGAAGGATTGGAACAGTCGCTCGCCGTACTGAAGAAGTAAGCCGCCTGATTGCATCAGCGGCTCAGTTCGGTACGATGGGGCCACTTCGACCCGCCCCGCACCCACCGGACGGACCGCGCCATGCCAGCCACGCACCCCACCCGCCGCGACTTCTTCCGCACCACCGCCGCCGGAGCCGTCGGGTTGACCCTCGCAGCGAGCGCCTCGGGGGGCTCACGCCCCCCGCTCGCCATCGGAAAAGCGAAGTCGTGCATCTTCATCAACATGGTGGGCGGACCGGCGCACCTCGACACCTTCGACCCCAAGCCGAACGCGCCTTCTGATGTGCGCGGGCCGTTCAGCCCGATTCAAACGAAGGTGCCGGGTCTGCACCTGAGCGAACTGTTCCCGAAGCTTGCCGCGGTCAGCGATAAGTTCGCGCTGGTGCGGTCGATGCACCACGACGCCCCGCCGGTCCACGAGAGCGGGTTCCAGTTGCTGAACACCGGCCGGCTGTTCCGCGACGGCCCCGAGTGGCCGAGCGCCGGCGCGGTGGTTTCGCGCCTGACGCACCGCTCGTCCACTGTGATTGCCGACGCCGCCCAGATCGACACCGGAATCGCCGTCTCTCACGGGCAGGGGCGAGGATGGATCGAAAACGCCTGGGCGCCCGACGTCGATATTTTCGAATGGCCGTCGAGTCTCGGCGAGAAGTTGAACTACGCCACGAAGTTGATCGAAATCGGCTGGCTGTTCGCGACGGTCAACATGTACTCCACCGTCTTTGATGCCCCTTCCTGGGACTGCCACGCGGACGGCGGATCACTCCGCACCACGCTCGCGGACGTGCGCAACATCGTTGCCCCGAGCTTCGACACCGCCGTTGCGCAACTCCTCACCGACCTCGAAGAGCGCGGCCTGCTCGAATCGACACTCGTAGTGGCGACAGGTGAATTCGGGCGCACCCCGAAGCTCAACTCGAACGGCGGGCGCGACCACTGGGCCGGGTGCTGGACCGCGCTCGTCGCCGGCGGCGGGGTGAAAGGCGGTCAGGTGATCGGCGCCTCCGACGCCACCGGCTGCGAACCCGCGGAGCGGCCCGTCACGCCGCAAGAACTCGTCAGCACCGTCTTCCATGCGCTCGGCGTTCCTCACAACGCCACGATCCCCGGGCCGGACGGCACATCGGTGAACGTGTACCCGGGCACGCCGGTCGCGGAACTGTTCTGATCGCGAAAGAGCGCACCGCGTCGGTCCTCTCTGGCACACAAAGGCAGGACGTAACTGTGTTCAAGAAACGCCCCCTTCGTGCGCCTTTGTGTCTCCTTTGTGCCCTTGTCGTGAGTTATTCGTCCCGCGGCGCGGAACCGCTACCGAACACGAAGCTCCTCACCGAAGACGGCAACCTCGCAGAGAAGCAGGTTGCCGGGATGCACAAGTACCTCGATCGTGCCCTCGCCGCGGTGCGGAAGGAGCGCGACGCGGTATGGAAGGACGCGCTCGTGTCGGAAAAGGCGCTTGCGAAGTCACTGCCCGCTAAGCGGGAGCGACTCAAGAAACTGCTCGGCGTGGTTGATCCGCGTTCCGAGCCGAACCTCGAGTACGTGAGCGGCCCGGGGCGGCCGTCACTGCTCGCCGAAATCGGCGGGTGCAAGGTTCATGCGGTGCGGTGGGCGGTGCTACCGGGAATCGACGCCGAAGGGCTGCTCATTGAGCCGAAGGGCGCCCCGAAAGCGTGTGCCATCGCCGTTCCGCATTCCGACCAAACACCCGAGCAAATCGCAGGGCTCGCGAAAGGCGATGCGTTCGCGCTTCAACTCGCGCTGAACGGGTGCCGTGTGCTGGTTCCCGTTCTCATCGACCGCAAGGATGACCTGTCGGGCAACCCGAAGCTGAACCGGCAAACGAACCTCCCGCACCGCGAGTTCGTGTACCGCATGGCCTACGAGATGGGCCGCACGCTCACCGGGTACGAAGTGCAGAAGGTGTTCGCGGCGGTCGACTGGTTCAAATCGCAGGACGCCAAACTTCCGGTCGGCGTGATTGGCTACGGTGACGGCGGGATGATCGCGCTGTACGCCGGCGCGATCGACGAGCGTCTCGCGTCTGTTCAACTCGCCGGCTACTTCAACGAGCGCGAGAAACTACACCAAGAGCCGATCGACCGCAACGTGTGGGGGCTGCTCACCGAGTTCGGCGATGCGGAACTTGGTGCGATGATTCACCCGCGATGGTTCAATCCCGGGCTCCATGACGAGCCCCCCAAGTGGACCGGTCCTGTTTCGTCGAAACCCGGACGCGCGGGCGCTGCCCCCGGAACGCTAGGCGAGATGAGGAACGATTTCGTCGAGGGGCACCGATACCGCAGTTTCTTTGATCCGAAGCTCAGGAATGATGTGGTCATTGAGGGCGGTGGGTTGATTGACCACGGGGTCGACACGAAGTGCTTCCTGAGCGGGTTGGGGATCAAACAATCGGACCGAGTGCCGTTTCGAACTCCCAAGGTGAAACTGCCGGCCCCCGAACACCGCCACAAGCGGCAGTTCGACCAGCTCGTTTCGTACACGCAGAAGCTCTGGCGCGACTCCGAAGCCGTGCGCAAATTGTATTGGGCGAAGGCCGATGCCAGTTCACCCGAAGCGTGGGAGAAGTCCTGCGACGCGTACCGCGATTACTTCCACACAGAGGTGATCGGGAAGCTGCCCGAACCGACGATGCCGCTGAACCCGCGCACGCGACAGGTGTACGACGAGAAAACCTGGACCGGCTACGAGGTTGTGCTTGATTGCTACGAGGACGTGTTCGCGACCGGCATTCTCTTGTTGCCGAAGGATCTGAAGCCGGGCGAGAAGCGGCCGGTGGTGGTGTGCCAGCACGGGCTGGAGGGCACGCCGCGCGACACGATCGAGGTGGAGAAGCGGCCCGTTTACAACCACTTTTCGCGGCGGCTCGTGGAGCTGGGCTACATCGTGTACGCCCCACAGAACCCCTACTACGGCAAGAACACCTTTCGACAGCTCCAGCGCAAAGCGAACCCGCTGAAGCTCTCGCTCTTCAGCTTCATCATTCGGCAGCACCAACGCACGCTCGACTGGCTCGAAACGCTGCCCAACGTGGACCCGAATCGCATCGCCTTTTACGGGCTGAGCTACGGCGGCAAAACCGCCATGCGCGTCCCGGCGGTGGAGAAACGGTACTGCCTCTCGATCTGCTCCGGCGACTTCAACGAGTGGATCGGGAAGAACGTGTCCGTCGATCTGGACCGCAGCTACATGTGGACCGGCGAGTACGAGATGTACGAGTTCGACCTGGGCAACACGTTCAACTATGCCGAGATGGCGTACCTCATCGCCCCGCGGCCGTTCATGGTGGAGCGCGGGCACGACGACGGCGTGGGCACTGACGAGATGGTTGCCTCCGAGTACGCGAAGGTGCGCTACCTGTACGCCAACCGGCTCAAGATCCCCGCGCGCACCGCCATCGAGTTCTTCCCGGGCGGGCACCAGATCAACGCGGAGGGCACGTTCGCGTTCCTGAAGAACCACCTCGATTACCCGAAGTAGCTGCCGGTCTCGTACCCGGTGGCATGAATCGGTGCGGCATTGCGGTACTGCGCGTCAGGTGTACTTCTCGTATCGTCACTTGCAATAATGCAACCGCTCGCGGAGCGAGCGGACCACACTGAAGACCAGAAGCGAATTTTTGTCGCGTCTAACCGGACCACACCGAAGGCGCCACATCAACGCCCCGCCGGGCCGACATCGGTGCTTTTGCGGTCAAGCAATTTTTCGCGCAGACAATGCGAATTGTTTAGGTATTTCGTGAAAAACGCGCGCCGCCCCCTTTACGTGGCAGAACTCGCCGCATACGCACGTCACGCGTGCTACGGTTGGGCGAGTTCGGAACCCGTTCCGGTGATCGGAGCACCAGCGTGCGACTCATCAAGGAAATCTTGCAAATACCCGTCTGCGTGATCGGGCTCGCGTTCGTCGGGGGCGCGGTGAGCGTTGTTACAACGATCGCCTGCGAAGAGATCGGGCTTGTCCGGTACGCGTCCGCCTGGGATTCGGTGCAGGCGTGGCTCCGCACCCTGCTCCTCGGCACGACGGTCGGCGGTCTGATCGGTCTCGTTTGGTCCGCCCGCCGGTGCAACTGGCAGCCGGTTCCGGTGCGGGAAGCGGACGATGAGGTGTGGTGAGCGGCGAGCGGGGCGGGCGCCCCGCTCGCGCCGGCGGCGTCACGCCATCCGCGACTTCAGTTCGGCGTCCACGGCGTCGAGGTACTCTTCAGTGGTGAGGTACGGCGTCTTGTCCCCGATCAGGAGGGCGAGGTCCTTGGTCATCTTCCCGCCCTCGACCAGATCGACGCACACCTTCTCGACCGTCTCGGCGAACGTCACGACGTCCGGCGTGCCGTCCATCTTGCCCCGGTAGATCAGCCCGCGGGTCCAGGCGTAGATGCTCGCGATCGGGTTCGTGCTGGTCGGCCGCCCCTTCTGGTGTTCGCGGTAGTGCCGCGTCACCGTGCCGTGCGCCGCTTCGGCCTCGACCGTCTTGCCGTCCGGCGTCGTCAGCACCGAGGTCATCAGCCCGAGCGAGCCGTACCCCTGCGCGACGGTGTCACTCTGCACGTCCCCGTCGTAGTTCTTGCACGCCCACAGGTAGCCGCCGTTCCACTTCAGGTTCGCGGCCACCATGTCGTCGATCAGCCGGTGCTCGTAGGTGAGTTTCTTCGCCTCGAACTGCGACTTGAACTCGGCGTCGAACACCTCCTGGAACAGGTTCTTGAACCGGCCGTCGTAGACCTTCAGGATGGTGTTCTTGGTGCTGAGGTACACGGCGTAGTCGCGGTTCAGCCCGTAGTTGAAGCACGCCCGCGCGAACCCGCGGATGCTGTCGTCGAGGTTGTACATCGCGAGCGTGACGCCGCCGCTCGGCGCCTTGAACACCTCCTTCTCGACCGGCGGGCCGCCGTCGGCGGGGGTGTAGGTGAGCTTCACCGTGCCGGCGCCCGGGAACAGGATCTCGCTCGCCTTGTACTGGTCGCCGAACCCGTGGCGGGCGACCACGACCGGCTTGTCCCAGTGCTTCACCAGACGGGGCACGTTCGAGCACACGATGGGCTCGCGGAAGATGGTGCCGTTGAGGATGTTCCGGATGGTGCCGTTGGGCGACGGGTACATCCGCTTGAGGTTGAACTCCTTGACGCGGGCCTCGTCCGGCGTGATGGTGGCGCACTTCACCGCGACGCCGTACTGCTTGGTGGCCTCGGCGCTCTCGAACGTGACCTTGTCGTCGGTCTGGTCGCGGTACTCGATCCCGAGGTCGAAGTATTTGAGGTCGATGTCGAGGTACGGGAGGATGAGCTTCTCGCGGATCTTCTGCCAGATGATGCGGGTCATCTCGTCGCCGTCCATCTCGACGACGGGGTTCTTCACCTTGATCTTGGCCACGGGGAACGGCTCCAAAGGGTAACGAGCGGACGGCGTGAAGCGGCTAGTTTATCCGTGGCGCGGTGAGGTGAACAGAAGGCCCCGGCGCTTCGGGGCGGGCCGGTTCTCGGGCGGGTGACCGAGCGCGATGTGCCGCGCTCCGCCTGGGTCGGGCTGGTTGGCATCAAACGGGAACTTCATGGGGCAATCGGGGCGGGAAAGTGAGAGGCCCAGCAGGGCACGCGAGCGTGGCCGGCTCGACGCACGCGAGCGGGGCCGGTTAGACGGCGCCCAGCCGGCGGATGAGCCGGTCCTTGCTGACCGCGCGCACCTGATCGCACAGAACCACGCTCGGCATCGTCAGCCCGCCTTCCGGCGGGTCAAGCGGAATGTGGGTCGGGAGGGCGTACTTCTTCTTCGACGTGACCGGCAGGACCACGACCAGTTCCGCCTTGCTGCTGTTGAAGGCGTCCACGCTCAAGATCAGCGCCGGCCGCGTGCCCTGCTGCTCGTGCCCCCGCACCGGGGACAGGTCGAGCATCCACACCTCTCCGCGGACCGGGGCCGTCATCAGCTTCTCCCGTGGGCGCCGGAAGTTCGTCCGCGAGCGTCGCGTCCCAGTGCGCCCGCTCGGCGCGCTCCTCGGCGAGCGCGTCGGGGGCCGCGGCCAGGGCCTCGTAGCCCGCAACGACCGCGCGCAGAAGCGCCTGTTCGCGTTCGGTCGCGTCGGTCGGTGGTTCGTGCGGCATGAGGTCGCCTTATCGCGGTAGGTGTCCCTTCCATCATCTCCGGTCCGCGGGCCGGCGCAAAGGCCGAACCGTCACACGGTTCTCAGCCGGCACTGGAGCGCGCGGTTCGCGGCGAGCGTGTCGTCCAGGGCTGCGTCGAGGCAGACGAACAGGTCGTTGGGCGTCAGGCTCAGTTGCTTCGCGATGTCGGGCGCGAGTTGAGCGTCCGGGCACAGCCGGAACGACCGCAGAGGGTTGCGTCGGACAGATAGTTTGGTTAGCGACGTACCGAAAAGCAACGGCTTCCCCGCGACAACGTAATCGCCGAATTCGCGGCGTCGCACGGACAGGAATGTCTGCCCCACAAAGACATCAGACAGGAACGGACGCCAGCAACCGGACCGTGAATGAAAGACCGACTCCCCGCTCGCGCCCGAACCGGACCCAGCCGGGTCGGTTCCCACTCGGAACCTGAAACAACTGTCGCGGACGGTGCTGCGGGCTGAAAATCGGACTGTGAAGAACGGATGGACAGTTAGTGAAAGAGTAAAAAAGAAGTGGGGCACGGGATTCGGCGGGGGGACTCGCATACCCCCGCTATTCCCGTGCCCATGTTTGGTGGGGAAGATCTTACCTGAGCCGGGACTCGCAAACCGGCTCGACACACTAAAAAGCACGCGATGTGCCAATTGCGCCGTGTGGAATTCGCGAATCACTTAACCAGTTGAATCTTAACGCCTTACGCTGAGAAATTATTGCGTGACCAGTGGTGGAAACGGGATGACCACCCGTTTTGACCGGCTTTTCGCGTTGTTTCAATACAGGCCGTGTGCGATCCTGCAAATTGACTCAACGAAAAGACAGAACCTGACGCAAGCTGCGCGCCCCCCTCCGTCCCCGCGGGCAGATCGTGACGCACCTGGACTGAACGGTGTCGGGCAAGCGTTAACCGACAACAGTCGAGGGCCGTCCACATGATTCCAAATAGAGCTGTTTTGATCCGGTAAATCCTGTCAAAACCGGCCTTCATGAACGCAAGGCCCGCGTGGGCCGAAACGAAGCGAAACCACGACAGCCGCCCATTCCGCCACCGTTTCTTGGACGCCGCCCCAGTGCCGTGCCATCCCCTGGGTTTACGTCCTCAAGGTGTACCTCCAGTACACCTGCGACCGACAGCAGTCGCACCCGCGCAACGCCGAATTCCCGCAATCCACCAATGCGGCGGATATCGGCACCACCGAAGCGGAACAAGCCACCCGAAATACACCGGAGCGGCCCACCGTTTGCGTTCGCTTTACGGCGCGGCTGTACTGCGCGGAGGCACTTCATGATCGACTCAATTGCGAGCGGAGCGGCCGGGGCGGTAGCGCTTACCCTGGCCCACGAGGCGACCCGTTGCACCGTGGCCGACGCACCGCGAATGGACGTGCTCGGCAAGCGGGCGCTCGCGGCCGGCCTTCGCGCGGCCGATGTCGCACCGCCGGGGGAACCTGCCATGCACGCCGTCACGCTCGCAGGCGACCTCGCCTCGAACGGCGCGTACTACGCACTGGTCGGCCTGGGCGGGGCGGACGGAGCGGTCACCCGCGGCGCGCTGCTGGGGCTGGCGGCGGGATTAGGCGCGGTGTTCTTACCCGGCCCGCTCGGTTTAGGCACCGCGCCGAGCCGCCGAACCTCGCGTACCGCTCTCATGACGGTTGGGTTGTACGCCCTGGGCGGGCTCGTGGCCGGCGCGACCTTCGGGGCGCTCGCGGACCGCCGCGCCGGCCGTTAATTTGCGCCCGCGGCTGCGGTTCACGACGGGCGCCATACACGGGTGGAGCAAGTCGGTGTCTGAAGATCTGATTTCACTCACCGACGACGGGTTGTACTGCCCGGCCGGCGGGTTCCACATCGACCCGTGGAACCCGGTGCCGCGGGCGGTGGTCACCCACGCCCACACCGATCATGCCCGCTGGGGGTGCGGCCATTATTTGGCCGCCGCGCCCGGTTCGCACCTGCTCCACACCCGCCTGGGCGCGACGGCCGACATCGCAACCGTGCCGTACGGCCAGCCGACTGAGCACAATGGGGTTCACGTCTCCTTTCACCCCGCCGGACACGTTCTCGGTTCGGCACAGGTGCGGGTGGAGTACCGCGGCGAAGTGTGGGTCGTCACCGGCGACTACAAACTCGACCCGGACCCGACCTGTCAGCCGTTCGAGCCGCTCCGCTGCCACACGTTCATCACCGAATCGACGTTCGGCCTGCCCATTTACCGCTGGGAAACCCCTGATGTGCTGTTCGGCGGTGTGAACGCCTGGTGGGCGGCGAACAAAGCGGCCGGCAAGTGCAGCATCGTGTACGCGTACGCGCTCGGGAAGTCACAACGGGTCATGGCCGGTGTCGATCCGTCTATCGGCCCGATCTTCACGCACGGCGCGGTCGAGAAGGTGACCCGCGCGTACCGCGAGAGTGGGGTGTTGCTCCCGCCCACGGTGCCGGTGAGCGAGGTGACCACCGGACGGGGGAAAGCGAAACCGTGGGCCGGCGCGCTGGTGCTCGCGCCGCCGTCGGCGGCCGGTTCGCCCTGGGCGCGCAAGTTCGAGCCCGCGTCCGAGGCGGTGGCGAGCGGCTGGGCGCGGGTCCGCGGGGCGCGGCGGCGCAAGGCCGTGGACCGCGGGTTCGTGCTATCCGATCACGCCGACTGGCCCGGCCTCCTGACGGCGGTGCGCGAGTCCGGCGCGTCCCGGGTTCTGGCGACGCACGGGTTCGCGGCCGAACTGGCTCGTTACTTGCGCGAGGGCGGGCTCGACGCCGGGGTGATCGCCACGCGCTACGGCGACGAAGAAGAGGGCAGCGATTCGGGTAAGCAGGAGGTAGAAGGGTGAAAGCGTTCGCCGACCTGTACGCGGCGCTGGACGAGACCACCCGCACCGCCGAGAAGACCGCGGCGATGGCCCGCTACTTCGCCGCCGCGCCGCCGGCCGACGCCGCGTGGGCGGTCTACTTCCTTAGCGGTCGTAAGCCGCGGCAGGCCGTGCCGTCGAAGCGGTTGCGGCTGTGGGCGCGGGAACTCGCCGGCGTGCCCGAGTGGCTGTTTGACGACTGCTACCACCACGTCGGCGATGTGGCCGAAACGATCGCACTACTACTGCCGCCCGCTGCCGCCGCGAGTACCCGACCGCTGGCCGACTGGGTCGAGAACCGGCTGCTGCCGCTCCGCGCCATGGACGAACCGGACCAGCGCGCAGCGGCGGTGGCGGCGTGGGACGAGTTGGACGAGCGGCAGCGGTTCGTGTGGAACAAGCTCATCACGGGCGAGTTCCGCGTCGGGGTGTCGCAACTGCTGGTGGTGCGGGCGCTGGCGCAGGTGAGCGGGCTCCCGACCGACACCGTGTCGCACCGGCTCATGGGCGCGTGGGAACCGACGCCCGCCTTCTACACCGCCCTAGTGGCGCCCGACTCGGGCGACGCCGACGTGAGCCGCCCGTACCCGTTCTTCCTCGCGCACCCGCTCGAAGGTAAGCCGGCCGCGCTCGGTTCGCCGGACGAGTGGCAGGCCGAGTGGAAGTGGGACGGCATCCGCGCGCAAGTGGTGCGCCGCGGGGGCCGATCGTTCGTGTGGTCCCGGGGCGAGGAGTTGGTCACCGACCGTTACCCTGAACTGGCGGCGCTCGCCGCGGCGCTGCCGGACGGCACCGTGATCGACGGCGAAATCCTGCCGTGGAAGAGGCAGGAGGGGGTCACGGGGGAACCCGCGGGGGGTTCCCCCGAATTCGGAGGCACAGTGCTCCCGTTCGGCGAGCTGCAAAAGCGCATCGGCCGCAAGACGCTCTCAAAGAAGTTGCTTGAAGACGTGCCCGCAGTGCTCATGGCCTACGACCTCGTGGAGGAGGCCGGGGCGGATCTGCGCGAGCGCCCGCTCTCGGAGCGCCGCGCACGGCTCGAGGCGCTCGCGGCCCGCGCCCCGCACCCCGCGCTGCGGTTGTCCCCGCGGCTGGCGTTCGACTCGTGGGAATCGCTCGCGACCGAGCGCCGGGGCAGTCGGGCGCGGGGCGTCGAGGGGATGATGCTGAAGCGCCGCGCGGCCCCGTACCGCGTGGGGCGGGTGCGCGGCGACTGGTGGAAGTGGAAGGTCGAGCCGTTCGCGGTGGACGCGGTGCTCATCTACGCCCAGTCCGGGCACGGCAAGCGGAGCGGCCTCTACACCGACTACACGTTCGGCGTGTGGGACGGCGGGGCGCTGGTGCCGTTTGCCAAGGCGTACAGCGGGCTGACCGACGCCGAGATCCGCAAGGTGGACGCGTTCGTCCGCGCCAACACGCTGGAGAAGTTCGGCCCGGTCCGCACGGTCAAGCCGGAACTCGTATTCGAGCTGGGGTTCGAGGGCATTCAGGCGTCGTCGCGGCACAAGAGCGGGGTGGCGGTGCGGTTCCCGCGGATGCTCCGCTGGCGGACGGACAAGAAGCCGGAAGAGGCGGACACGCTCGACCGCGTCAAGGGACTGCTGAACGTGCCGGCGGAGGGCGGGGCGTGAGAGGCATCCCGAAGCCCCCCCGCACCAAGACGCCGAAGCCGCGCCCGATCGACCCGGCGGAGGTGGTGCCGCCGGACGAGTGGTTCGCGCGCCGCGGGTGGGCACCGTTCCCGTTTCAACAAGAGACCTGGGCGGCGTACCGCGCCGGCGCGAGCGGGCTCGTTCACGCTTCCACCGGCACCGGTAAAACGTATGCGGCGTACTTCGGCCCTCTGTTCGAAGCGGTGAGCGAGCCCCCCGCGGTAACTCCTCCGCCGCTTCGCGTACTATGGGTCACCCCGCTTCGCGCGCTGTCGGCCGACACCGCACTGGCGCTTGAAGCGCCGCTCCGCCCGCTGGGGCTGAACTGGGATGTCGGGACGCGCACCGGCGACACGTCGGCCGCGGCCCGCACGCGGCAGCAGAAGCGGCTCCCCACGGTGCTCGTCACCACGCCCGAGAGCCTGTCGCTACTGCTGACCTACCCGGACGCGCGGGAGAAGTTCGCGGGCCTGCGGTGCGTCGTGTGCGACGAGTGGCACGAGCTGTTCGGCTCGAAGCGCGGAGTGCTCACCGAACTCGCGCTCGCCCGCCTTCGCACGTTCTGCCCGCGCCTGCGGACCTGGGGGCTATCGGCGACACTCGGCAACTTGGACGACGCGCTTGCGGCACTTGCCGGGGCCGGGCGCGATACGTCTGCGGAAGCGTGCTCGCAGACCGGGCGCGGTCGAGTGATCCGCGGGCACGTGCCGAAGCCGATCGCCATCGACGCGATCCTGCCGCCGCGGGTGGAACGGTTCCCGTGGGCCGGACACCTCGGGCTGTCCCTCCTGCCGCAAGTGCTCACGGCAATCGATGAGGGCAAGACGGCGCTGCTGTTCACCAACACCCGCGGGCAGTGCGAGCAGTGGTATCAGGCGCTGCTGGACGCCCGCCCCGAGTGGGCCGGGCAGGTGGCGCTGCACCACGGCTCGCTCGACCGGAAGGCGCGCGACTGGGTGGAGGACGGGCTCCGCGCCGGGACGCTGCGGTGCGTGGTCTGCACCAGCACGCTCGACCTCGGCGTGGACTTCGCCCCGGTCGAGCGGGTGCTCCAAGTGGGGAGCCCGAAGGGCGTCGCGCGGCTGTTGCAGCGGGCCGGGCGGAGCGGGCACCGGCCAGGCGAAACCAGCCGCGTCACCTGCGTCCCGACGCACGCGTTCGAACTGGTTGAGGTGTCCGCGGCGCGGGCCGCCGCAGCCGAAGGGCGGATCGAGGGCCGGTTCCCGATCGACAAGCCGCTCGACGTGCTGGCGCAACACTGCGTCGGCTCGGCGCTGGCCGGCGGGTTCCGGGCCGACGAACTGCTGGCGGAGGTGCGGACGGCCCACGCGTACCGCGACCTGTCGGGCGCGGAATGGACGTGGGTACTCGACTTCGTCACCCGTGGCGGCGAGGCACTGAAAGCGTACCCAGACTACCGCCGCGTCGAGGTGCGCGACGGCGTGTACGGCGTACCGGACGCGAAGGTCGCCCGCCGGCACCGGCAGTCGGTCGGCGTCATCACGTCCGAAGCCGCGGTGCTGGTGCGGTTCCTCCGGGGGCCGAAGCTGGGGACGGTGGACGAGTCGTTCGCCGCCCGGCTCAAGACCAGCGACCGGTTCACCTTCGCCGGGCGCACGCTGGAGTTCGTCAAGCTGTACGAGATGACGGCGTGGGTGCGGCTGGCGAAAAAAGACGCCGACACGAAGCCCCGCTGGTCCGGGTCGCGGCTGCCGCTGTCCGGCGAGCTGTCGGCGGCGGTGCGGGCCAAACTGGACGAGGCCGCCCGCGGGCTGTTCGCGGACGCCGAAATGCGGGCGGTGCGGCCGGTGCTGGAGGTGCAGGCCCGGTGGTCACGGGTACCCGCCGCGGGCGAGGTGCTCGCGGAGCGGCTCAGCACCCGCGACGGGCACCACCTGTTCCTCTACCCGTTCGAGGGGCGGCTCGTCAACGAGGGCGTGGCCGCGCTGCTGGCGTACCGGCTGTCGCGCCGGCGGCCGCAGACGTTCACCCTGGCGTGCAACGACTACGGCCTCGAACTGGTGTCGTCCGACCAGCTCGACCTCGACGCGATCGCGCTGAAAGAGTTACTCGTCCCCGACCGATTGACGGACGACGTGCTGGCGTCGCTGAACGCCGCCGAGCTGGCGAAGCGGCAGTTCCGCGAGGTGGCCCGCGTCGCCGGGCTGGTGAACCCCGGGCTGCCGCACGCGGGCCGCACCGCCAAGCAGCTCCAGGCGTCCAGCGGGCTGTTCTACGACGTGTTCCGCGAGCACGACCCGTCGAACCTGCTCCTGTGGCAGGCCCGGCGCGAGGTGCTCGACCGCCAGTTCGAGGTGACGCGGCTGCGCGCCGCGCTCGACCGGATCGGCGCCGCCCGGCTCGTCGTGACCGACCCGCCGCGGCCGACGCCGTTCGCGTTCCCGCTGCTGGTCGAGCGGATGCGCGCGGCGGTGTCGTCGGAAACGCTGGCCGACCGGGTGCGGAAGCTGGCCGCGGCGCTGGAGCGGAAGGCGGGTCCGGAATGACCGCAGAGATCGAAATCGCCGGCGAGCGGCTGGTCCTGCGCCCGGACCGGTCCCTCTTCTGGCCGCGGGCGCGGGCGCTGGTGATCGCCGACCCGCATTTCGGCAAGGCCGAGGCGTTTCGCGCCGCCGGAGTACCGGTGCCGGGAGATTCGGCCGAACCGCTCACCCGCCTCGCCGCCGCGCTCGACGACACCGCGGCCGAGCACCTGTTCGTCCTGGGCGACTTCTGGCACGCGCGTGAGGGGCGCACCGCCCATGTGGTCGAGGGGCTGACTGCGTGGCGCAATGAACGGCAGGGCCTGCTGGTACGGCTGGTGCGCGGGAACCACGACCGCGCCGGCCCGCCGCCGGACGGGTGGGGCGACTGGTCGAATGACCTCCGCGTCGAGCCGTTCGTGTTCGCCCATTTCCCGGAACCGGCCGACGGCGGGTACGTGCTGGCCGGGCACCTTCACCCGGGCGTTGTACTGGGCCGCGAGCGGTTGCGGCTGCCGTGCTTCTGGTTCGGGCCGCGGGTCGGGGTGCTGCCGGCGTTCGGTACGTTCACCGGAGCGGCGAACGTGCCGATCCGGCGCGGCGATCGGGCATTCGCCGTCGCCGGGACCGCGGTGGTGGACGTGTCGCGGCCCTGATGTTGCAGTCTTGACTGCGCGTTCGGCCGAAGTAAACGGAACGCCGTGGGGCGGGCGCACGCGACACGGGGAGACGAAATGGGAGCAGCGGAGATCCGGCGGTGCGGCGCGGTCACCCGGTCCGACGGGGCCGTGACGTGGCGGGTGTGGGCGCCCAAGGCGGACCGCGTCGAGCTGGTCCTGATCGACGGCGACCGCCGGCAACCGATCGCCATGCGCCCGGAGGATGACGGCTACTTCGTTCACGCCGGTGCGGGCGTGCCGGACGGGCAGCGGTACGCGTACCGGCTCAACGGCGGCCCGGAGCGCCCGGACCCGTGTTCGCGCTGGCAGCCGGACGGCGTCCACCGGCCATCGGCGGTCGTGTTCCCGGGCCGCTTCCCGTGGACCGACCGCGGCTGGCGCGGGGTCAGCCGTGACGATTTGGTCTTCTACGAGCTGCACGTCGGCACGTTCACCCCGGAGGGCACGTTTGACGCGGTCATCCCGCGCTTGCCGGAACTGCGCGACCTAGGGGTCACCGCGATCGAGGTCATGCCGGTGGCTCAGTTCCCGGGCGCGCGGAACTGGGGCTACGACGGGGTCCACCTGTTCGCCCCGCAGGACACCTACGGCGGCCCCGACGCCCTGCGCCGGTTGGTCGACGCGTGCCACGCGCACGGGCTCGCGGTGGTCCTCGACGTGGTGTACAACCACCTCGGGCCGGAGGGCAACTACGCCGGCGAGTTCGGCCCGTACTACTCGGACCGCTACCGCACCGCGTGGGGCGCGGCGCTCAACTACGACGGACCGGGGTCCGACGGGGTCCGCGACTTCGTGCTGGACAACGTCCGGCACTGGGCCGAAGAGTACCACCTCGACGGGCTGCGGCTGGACGCCACCCAGAGCATCTTCGACATCAGCCCCGTTCACATCCTCACCGAGATCAAGCGCGAAGCGGACCGGGCCGCGGCGCCGCTCGGCCGGCCGTTCCACGTGATTGCCGAGAGCCTGCTCAACGACGTGCGCATCGTCCTCCCGCCGGACCGCGGCGGGTACGGGCTCGACGCCGAGTGGAACGAGGACTTCCACCACGCGGTGGTCGCGTTCCTGACCGGCGAGCGGCACGGCAAGTACGTCGACTTCGGCCCGGCCGCCGACCTGCCGCGGGTGCTGGAGCGCACGTACCTGCTGGACGGGCGGTACAGCCGGCACCGCGGGCGGCGGTGGGGCGCGTCGGCCGGGGACGTGCCCGGGGACCGGTTCGTGGTCGGCGTGCAGAACCACGACCACGTCGGCAACCGGGCGCGGGGCGAGCGGCTGGCGGCGCTGGCCGGGCCGCCGGTGCAGCGGCTCGCCGCCAGCCTGATGCTGTTGTCCCCGCACCTGCCGTTCCTGTTCATGGGCGAGGAGTACGGGGAGACGAACCCGTTCCTGTTCTTCTGCTCGTTCGGCGACCGCGGGCTGATCGAGGGCGTGCGCCAGGGGCGGCGGCGCGACTACGCGCTGGCGGGCGAGGTGCCGGACCCGCAGGCCACGCTGTCGTTCACCGCGTCGCGGCTGAACTGGTCCTGGCCGGACGGATCGCCACGGGCCGGGCTGCGCCAGTTGTACCGCGACCTGCTCGCCGCCTGCCGCCAGTGGCCGGCACTACGAGACTTCGTGAACCGTCGCGCCCGGCTGGTACCCGATCCCGCCGAAGGACCGGTGCTGGAGTTCGTCCGCGGGGCCGATCCGGCGTCGGCACTGCACGCCTACTTCAACCTGTCCGCGGCCCCGCAACCGCTACCGGCCGGGCCGCCCGCAGGCGCGCAGGTGCTCCACAGCTCGGAGTGGCGCACCTACGGCGGGCCGCGCGCGGAAGGCGACGCCCACACGGAGCTGCACCCACACGAATGTCTGGTGTTCGGCCCGGCGCCCATGTGACCGCCGCCGGCTCGGCGCGTCCCGCGGTGGCGGCCGGGCGGCGCGGGTTTTGCCTCTGTGCGTGCAGGCCCCGCACCACGAGGTTTTCGATGTCCGCTCTCCCGCCGACCGTCACCGCTCGCGCCCTGCAAGAGAAGCTCCGTGCGCACTTCGGGTTCCGCCAGTTCCGCCCCGGCCAGTTGGAAGCCGTGCGGTGCGCGATGGAGGGCCGCGACGTGCTCATCGTCATGCCCACCGGCAGCGGCAAAAGCCTGTGCTTCCAGCTTCCGGCGCTCGAGCTGGAGGGCACGACGGTCGTCGTCAGTCCGCTCATCGCTCTGATGAAGGATCAGGCCGACGCCCTGCGGGCCAAGGGCGTAGACGTGGCCGTCGTCAACAGCACGCTGACCGCCGCCGAGCGGCACCGGGCGGAAGAGGACATCGCGTCGGGCCGGGCTGAGTTCGTGTACACCACGCCCGAACAACTCGCCAATCCGGAGTTTCGTGCGGTCCTGAAGCGGGTGCCCATCGACCTGTTCGTGGTGGACGAGGCGCACTGCGTCAGCCAGTGGGGGCACGACTTCCGGCCGGACTTCCTCGCCCTCGGCCGGGCGATCGACGACCTCGGCCGCCCGCCGGTGCTGGCCCTTACCGCGACCGCCACGCCGGACGTGATCGAGGACGTGCTGGGGCGGCTCGGCATCCCGAATGCCGACGTGGTTCACACCGGCTTCTACCGGCCGAACCTGACGCTCGACGTGATCCCGGCGGCCGGCGACCGCGAGAAGTGCGCGCTGCTGAGCAAAATCCTGGACAACACCGACGGCCCCGCGATCGTGTACGCGGCCACCGTGAAGGCGGTCGAGGCCGTTGCCGAGTACCTGGACGGCGAGGGGGTGGACGTGGCCGCGTACCACGGCAAGTTGCCGCCGAAGCAGCGGGCCGCGGCGCAGGACGCGTTCATGTCCGGGGCGGTGCGGACGATGGTGGCCACCAACGCGTTCGGGCTGGGGATCGACAAGCCCGACATCCGCGCCGTCGTTCACTACCACCTGCCCGGCACGGTGGAGGCGTTCTACCAGGAGTTCGGCCGTGCCGGCCGCGACGGCGGCACCGCGCGGTGCGTGCTGCTGTACGACCCGGCCGACCAAAAGTTGCAGCGGTTCTTCGGCCGCGGCCGGTACCCGGACGATACCGACCTCGTCAACGCGTACCACACCCTCGAGCGCGCCCCGGGCGGCGCGACCCTGACCGAACTGCTCGCGATCTCGCCATTGCCCAAAGCCCGTTTAAAGCTGTGCCTCGACCTGCTGACCGGCCGCGGCGTCGCGCGGGCCGACGGCGCCCGGTACGAACTCGCCGCGCGCGGGCTGGACCGCGACCAGGTGGCCCGCCAGGGTCAGGCGTACCGCGAGCGGGAGGAGCGCGACCGGGCCAAGCTGCAAACCCTGGTCGGGTACGCCGAGGGCCGCGCCTGTCGCTGGCACACGGTGCTGAAGTACTTCGGCGAGGGGACCGAACTGGCAACGCCGAAGTGCGGCCACTGCGACCGCTGCTGACCGCGGTCCAACCGAGCAGGATCGTCACGCGCCGCCGGTTCGGGCTTCGCCCCATCGGTGCCGTCCGGGCCTTCTTGCGGCCCAAGGATTTTGCTCATCGCCAAGCAAAAAGCCCCGCTTGGTGCGGGGCTGGAGTGGTTACTGGGGCGGCGGCGGGAACCCGCCCGGGCCACCCGGCCCGCGCTCGCGCAGCGCCTTCTTCTGCTCGTCCGTGAGAATCTTGTTGAGTCGCGCGTCCACGTCCTTCTGGAGCGCGGCGAGTTCCTTCTTCTGCGCGTCGGTCAGGTTCAGTTGATCCTGAAGGAACGGCGGCAGCACCTGCCCCGGTTGCGGCGGCCCGAACCCCGGACCTCCGGGACCACCGGGGCCGCCCGGGCCGAACCCGCCCGGACCGCTGCCGCCGGCCGTCGCGGCGGACTCTTTCGTCAGGAGCGCGGTCAGCTCGTCCTTCGTGAGAATCCCGTCCTTGTTCGCGTCGGCCCGCTCGAACAGTGCGTGCAGTCGCCCGTCGGTCAGCTCGTATTTAGTAAGCTTGCCGTCCTTATTCGCGTCGTAGGCGAAGACGCGGGCGGCCATGTCATCGACGGTGACCGCCCGTCCGCCCGCTTTACCTCCCTTTCCGCCCTTCCCACCGGGCTGCCCCGGGGGCTGCGCTGACGTCAGCGACGCGGCCCCGAGAAGTGCCGCCGTGAACAGTACCAGAGCAATCGCGCGCATCGCCGGGTTCCTTATTAGGGGTCACTTCTTCTGGTTCATATCCGCTTCGGACGGCGTGAGGCCGATGACGATCTCGAAGTACGCTTGCAGCTCGCCGATCTTCGAGTCCTTGACCGGCTTGAAGTCGACCAGCACCAGTTCGCGGTCGATCAGGTCGCGGATCTGGTTGAAGACCCCGTCGCGGGCGTTGCCGGCGTGCCCGCGGACCATGAACTGGCTGGTCAGCAGGTCGCGGTTGTTGCGCTTGACCTTGAAGTGGATGTGCGGGGCCGGGCGGCCCGGGTACGGAACCGGCTTGATGGTGCGGAACCGGTACTCGCCCTTGTCCGTCGTGGCGCAGCGGCCGAACCCCTGGAAGTTCTTGTCCTGCTGCTTGGCCTTCGGCGTGCTGTCGGCCGAGTGCAGGTACACCGCGTTGGCGTCGCACTGCCAGATCTCGACCAGCACGTTCTTCACCGGGGCGCCGTTCACGTCCAACACCTTACCCGTCAGGTGCGCGACCTCGCCGAGCGCCGGGGTGGTGTTCTTGCCGATGACGATCAGGTCGTTGTCGGTGTCGAGCGGGATCTTGTCCGGGTAGAACGGCCCCTCGGTCTGGGGCGGGGTGCGGAGCAGTTGCTCGGCGAACAGCGCCGGCGAGGTGAGCGCCGACGCGCCCAGCGCGCCCAGGAACGCGCGCCGCGTGGGGTCGAACAGGGAACCGTTCATGAGCCGGGCCTCGGATCGGTGAGAGGGGAACGAAGTGGAACATGCGTCCCCAGTATAAACGCGGCGGCCCCCTGGCTGCGACTGTCTTCACCGGATGTTCACGCGGGGCGCGCCCGGCCGGTTGCCGCGCCCCGCCGTAAAATGACACGGTATGATCACGCTCCTACTGTTCGCCGTCGCGGTCGCGTGGGTCGGGCACGCATGCGTGTGGGTCGCGGTTCTGAACAACCTCTACGCCCGCCCGCTTCCGAAGGGGCCGCTCAAGGTGTGGCGGTTCGCCACCGGGGCCGCGATCCTCGCGTTCCCGTGGCTCGTGCTCGGCCCCCTTGGCCCGTACCCCCTCCTCGACCAACCGCACGAATCCGAGAAGGGGCCGCTCGAACGCGGGCTGCTCGCCTACGCGGTCGCGTGCCTCGCGTTCGGCGGGCTGGTGTTCCCGCTCGTCACGCTCCGCCGCGCGCTGCGGAAGCCGCCGGCTTGTGTCGTGAGCGAGCGCACGCGGACGCTGGACCTGTGGCCCGAACTCGGGGAGAAGCTCGTCGGCGACGGGAAGGGGCAGTCGGCGACCCGGCTGCCGGGCAACGGCGTGTTCAAGTTCGACTTCACGGAGCTGACGCTCGCACTGCCGGGCCTGCCGCCCGCGTGGGACGGCCTCACGATCCTGTTCGTGAGCGACGTCCACTTTCACGGCACCCCGAGCCGACTTTACTTCGAGCGTATCATTGACGAGCTGACCGCCGGGCCGGAGCCCGATCTGGTGTGCCTGGGCGGCGACTTCGTGGACACCGACACGCACCGCGCGTGGATCGGCCCGCTGCTCGGCCGGCTGCGTGCAAAAGAGACGAAGCTGGCAGTGCTGGGGAACCACGACCTGTACCACGACCCCGACCGCGTGCGCGCGGAACTGGCGGCGGCGGGCTACACGGTGCTCGGCAACGGGTGGCAGGAGGTTCGCGTCCGCGGGGTTCGGTGCGTTACCGTCGGCCACGAGGGTCCGTGGGTCCGACCCGGGCCGGATCTGAGTGGCGCCCCGCACCCCGGCGAGGCGTTCCGGCTCTGCGTGAGCCACACCCCGGACAACTTCTACTGGGGCGCGGCGCACGGGGTCGGTCTGATGCTGTCCGGGCACGTCCACGGCGGCGGAATCCGGGTGCCCGTCATCGGTTCGATCTTCGTGCCGAGTGTGTACGGCCGCCGGTTCGACTGCGGGGTGTTCGCCGAACGCGGCTCGGTGCTGGTGGTGGGCCGCGGGGTGAGCGGGAAGGAACCGCTGCGCGTCCGGTGCAACCCGCAGGCAATTCGTATCACGCTGGTGTCCGCCGCTTCCTGAACGAGAAACGCTATGCGAACGCTCATCGCTGCGTCAGTGCTCACGGTCGTTGCCGGTGTCGCGGTGGTACCGGCAACGGGGCAACCCACGCCGGAGTCGCCCAAGCCTCATCGGTCGCCGTCCGAAGCCGAACTCGACGCGATGGTTTCGGACGCACGCAATGATTTTGGGGGGACCTACAAACTCGTTGCCCTCGGGCCGGCGGCGGTCCCGGCGCTCACGCGTGGGTTGTGGGGCGACACTGCGACGCGGCGCGCGTGCGTGGGGCTGCTGGCGCAGATCGGCCCGGACGCGCGTGCCGCCGCCCCGTCCCTGGTGCGGTTGCTCGGCGACGACGACCCGTCGGTGCGCGCACCCGCCGCTCGCGCGCTCGGGGCGATTGGCGCGCACCGAGCGGTTCCGGCCCTCACCAAGCTGCTCGATGACCCGTCGGCCCTGGTCCGGCTGCGCGCGGCCGAGGCACTGATTGCCTTGGGCGCGAGTGCCGACACCGTCATTCCCGTACTGACAAAGGCGCTGAAAGCGGAACAGCCCGATGAGGCCCACGTCGCAGCGCGGTTGCTCGCCGATCTCGGCCCGGAGGCGGCCCCCGCGGTGCCCGCGATCATCGACCGCCTCGCCGATGCGAGCCCGCTCCTGACCGGCCTCCTGGCCGACGCGCTGGGGCGGATCGGCCCGGGGGCCAGGGACGCGCTACCTGCACTCCGCGCCAGAACGAAAGAGGGTACGGGCGCGGCCCTGTACCGCACGCAAGCCGCACTCGCGCTGTGGCGCGTCGATCGCGACCCGGCGGCCGTGGCGCTCTTACACGGGTCCGCCGGTACGAAGGAGGGCGTTTCGTCACTCGCCCCGCTGTGGCGCATCGACCGGTCCAAAGAAACGGTGGCGGTGCTTGAGCGGTGGCTCAAAGCCGAAGACTCGAGTGACGTGGTGCTCGCAGCCGAGACGCTCGGCACGGCCTCCGACGCCGTGCTACCGGCGTTGCTGAGACTGCTGAAGGGCGACTCCACCGCCCGGGCGCTCGCGGTACCCGCGCTCGGCGAACTGGGGCCGGCCGCGCGGGACGCTCTGGAGCCGATCCGGCAGAACATGAACGCGCGGCGGAGCGGGGCGTGGGCCGAGGACTTCGTCGCGCTGTATCGCATCGCGCCCACGCCAGCAGCGGTGCGGGCCATCACCGACTTGCTTGAGGACAAGGGCCGCGCCCGCGAGGCGGCCGAGGCGCTCAAAGAGCTGCGCCCCGCGGGGCTGGCGGTGGTCATCGAACTGCTCGCGGCGCTCGACGCGTCCGACGAACACGTGCGGTTCGCGTGCGCGGTCGCGCTGTGGCGCATCGAGCGGCACCCCCGGGCACTGCCGGCCATGATCCGGCTGCTGCGATCCAACGAGCCCAGGATGCGAGAAGCGGTCGCGACCGACATCGGCCGTGAGTTCGGACCCGACGCGAAGGCGGCGGTGCCCGAACTGGTCAAGCGGTTGTTCGACCCGTTCGCGTCGGTTCGGGCGGCGAGCGCGGGCGCGCTCGGGCGCGTGGGACCGGACGCACGCGACGCCGTTCAGCCGCTGCTCGCGGTTCTCGACGGCGACGAGCCCGCGCTCGTCCAGGCCGCGGCGGTCGAAGCACTCGGGCTGATCCGCCCTGCCGACTCGGGGGAGGTGGTCGATGCCCTCAAGCGGAAGCTCAAGCACCCCGACGCGCTCGTCCGCGCGCAGGCGGCGCTCGCGCTGCTCCGCACAGCCGACGACCGGTCCGGCGAGAAGGAGCTGGAAGCGGCCCTGGAGTGGCGCGCCCACCAGGTGCGCATTACCGCGGCCGAGGCGGCATGGCTGCTCAACAAGGACGCCCGCGTCGTGCCCCTGCTCATTCGCGCCCTGGAGGAGTCCAACCTGGAAGGCACTCGCCGCGAGGGCGAACGGTGCATGGCGGCTCGGGCGCTCGGGCGCATCGGGGTCGACGCCAAGGACTCCGCTCCCGAACTGGTGAAGCTGGTGAGCCACCGCGACGCGGCGCTGGCCGCCGCGGCCCGCGCCGCGCTGAAGGCGATCGACCCCGAGGCGGCGAAGCGGGCCGGGGTGAAGTAACGCCGCCCGACGGGTTCCAATCGTTTCACGTTCCCGGTTCCAAGTTCCACGTAAAGCTCAAGGCGCACGAATGGCTTGGGGCTTTTGCCGAGCCGGTTCCCAACTTGGAACCTGGAACCTGGAACTTGAAACGACTGCGTTCCGTATGATTTCTGGCATGAGCACCGAACCCGACCGTTTGCGCGAGTACCTGTCCGTGGCGACCGAGGCCGCCCGCAAGGGTGGCGCGGAGCTGGAGCGCTGGCGCGCCAAGTTCTCCGTGAGGGAGAAGGGGCGCGCGGACCTCGTGACCGACGCGGATCACGCCTCACAGCAGATCGTTAAGGACATCCTGCTCGGCCGCTTCCCCGACCACGTCTTCATCGGCGAAGAAGAATCGGTCGGGAAGTCGCCCGGGGACGTGCGCCCGCCCGCCGACGCGCCGCCCGCGTGGGTCGTGGACCCGCTCGACGGCACCGCCAACTACGTCCACGACGTCCCGGCCTACTGCGTCTCGATCGGGCTGTGGCACCAGGGGCGGGCCATCGTCGGGGTGATTTTCGACCCGCGGCAGAACGAGATGTTCACCGCGGCGCACGGCCTGGGGGCGTTCCTGAACGACCGGCCCATCCGCGTGAGCGCGGTGTCGGGCGTCGCGGACGGGATGCTGAGCACCGGGTTCCCGGCGAACTACGAGAAGCAGATTCGCAACCTCGAGGCCTGGAAGAAGATCACCGCGCACGCGCAGTCGCTGCGGCGCAACGGCTCGACCGCCCTGAGCTTGGCCTACGTCGCGGTGGGCCGGTTCGACGGGTACTGGGCCTACGACAACTACCCGTGGGACGTGATGGCCGGGGCGGCGCTGATCGCCGAGGCGGGCGGGGTGCTGAGCGCCACGGACGGCACGCCGTTCGACCCGTACCGCCCGGACCTGGTCGCGGGCACGCCGGGGGTCCACCCCGAGCTGCTGCGGATTCTGTTAAGCTGAGCGCCGGTCGCACAGGGCTTCCGCCCTGTGCTACGCCCGCCGGCCCCTCCGGCGGCGGACCGGATATGACGCGCGCGGTGCGGACGGTTTTGCACCCCGGAGGGGTCGCCGGGCGTAGCACAGGGCGGAAGCCCTGTGTGGCATTGAGAGTTCCTTATGCTCCTCCTGTCCTGCACGAATCTCTCTCGCGGGTACGGCGCCACGCCGCTGTTCGACGGCGTCGAGTTCGAGCTGCACGCCGGCGAGCGCGTCGGGTTCGTCGGCCCCAACGGGGCCGGCAAGACGACGCTCATGCGCATCCTCGCGGGCCTCGACGAGGCCGACTCCGGCAAGGTCACGCTCCACGCCGGCGCGCGCCTCGGGCTGCTGCTCCAGGTGGCCGAGTTCCCGACCGGCCGCACCCTCTTCGCCGAGGCCAAGAGCGCGTTCGACGAGCTGCTCGCCACCCAGCGGGAGTTCGAGCGCGTGGCCGAAGAACTCGCCGCGGCCACCGACGAGGCCCAGCACCGCCAGCTCAGCGCGAAGTTCGACCGGCTCTCCGAACTGCTCCGCCACCACGACGCGTTCGAACTCGACCACAAGGTCGAAGGGGTGCTCGCGGGGCTGGGGTTCAAGGCGTCGGACTTCCCGCGCGACGCCAACACGTTCTCCGGCGGCCAGCAGCGCCGGCTCCTGCTCGCGAAGCTGCTGCTCTCGGCCCCGGACGTGATGCTGCTCGACGAGCCGAGCAACCACCTCGACATCGCCACCACCCGGTGGCTCGAGAACTACCTCGCGCAGCAGCCCGAGGGGATGCTGGTGGTGAGCCACGACCGGTACTTCCTCGACAAGGTGACGAACAAGACGTTCGAGCTGCACGACCGCAAGATCACGAGCTTCCCGGGGAGCTTCAAGCAGTACGTCCGGCTCCGCGACGAGAAGTTCGAGCGCGAGCTGAAGGAGTTCGAGGCGCAGCGGGAGTACATCGAGAAGCAGGAGGAGTACATCCGCCGGGCGCACTACGGCCAGCTCGCGAAGCAAGCGCAGTCGCGCGCCAAGACGCTCGACAAGCTCGACCGGCTCGAGAAGCCCACGAAGGTGAGCGGCCCCGACATCGCGTTCAGCGAGGTGACGCGGTCTGGCGACGTGGTGTTCCACACCGAGGACCTGACCAAGCGGTTCGGCGCCCGGACCCTGTTCGAGAACCTGAACTTCGACCTGCCGCGCGGCAAGCGGCTCGGGATCGTGGGCGAGAACGGGTGCGGCAAAACGACCCTGTTGCGCATCCTGCTGGGCGACGAGCCGGCCACGAGCGGGCTGGTGCAGCGCGGGCACCTGGTGTTCCCGGGCTACCTCGACCAGCACCTCGCGATCCTCGACCCCGACAAGAGCGTGCTCCGCGCGGTGTGGCCGGACGACGACCCGCAGCAGACCGAGCAGAAGATGCGGGACCTGCTCGGGAGCTTCGGGCTGCACGGCGAGATCGTCGAGCACCCGATCAAGTCGCTGTCCGGCGGCGAGCGGTCCCGCGCCGCGCTCGCGAAGCTCACCGTGAACGGGGCGAACCTGCTCATCCTCGACGAGCCGACGAACCACCTCGACATCTGGGCGTGCGACTCGCTCGAGCAGGCGCTGAAGGCGTTCGAGGGCACGTGCATCGTGGTGAGCCACGACCGTTACTTCCTGAACCGGGTCGCGGACCTGCTGATCGTGTTCGACAACGGCACCACGGAGGTGGTGTACGGGAACTACGACACCTACGAGCTGCTGCGCCAGGCGCGCGAGCAGGCGGAAAAGGCGAGCCCCGGGCGCAAGTCCGGGGGCGACGACGCGTCCGCGCGCCGGACCGGAGGGGCTCCCGCGGGCGATACGAAGGCCGCGAAGCCGAAGCGCAAGTTCCCGTACCGCAAGGTTCCGGACATTGAGGCGGACATTGCGAAGACCGAGCAGAAGGTCGCGGACCTCGAAGCCGCGCTGCAAACGCCCGACGTGTACAAGGACGCGAACCGGCTGCGCGAAACGATGTCCGATCTGGAAAAGACGAAGGGCGCGCTCGCGCTGCTGTACCAGCACTGGGAAGAGGCCGTCGAGCTGAACGGCTGATTCGGTCGGGGGGCGGGTGGGTTTCGATCACCGCGGGCGTCCCGTTCTCGGCGGGGCGCGAGCGGCGTTGATGAGTCGGCCGTATTTTCCTCGTGTTGCAGGGCGGTTGCGGGGCGGTCGTGGCACGGGCGCCGCGGTCGGTGCCAGAGTGAGCGCGCCGGGCGAACGTGATAAGGCGGCGCGACGCGTGATGGCCTCACGTCCCGCAGAACGTGCGGTAACCGCATTCGTCAACGGGGGGCGTCCGATACGCGGCGAACTCGTCCCGCTCCTCAAACGGTAACTTCAGCGCGCTCAACAGGTGGTTCAGCACCGTCAGGTCGTCTCTCTGCTCCGCTGCGGCCAGCGCCTCTTCCACTCGATGGTTCCGCGGGATGACCGCCGGGTTGACGCTCCGCATCAGCTCACGAGCCGGCGCTGCGGACGGGCCGACCCGGTCCTGCCAGCGGGTGTACCAGGCCCGGAAGTCCGCGTCCTGATACCTCTCGCCGGTCGGCGGCCCGTCCGCGGACAGGTCGCGGAACGTGTTGGTGAAGTCCGCCCGGGATTTCTGCATCCAGTCGAGCAGTCCCTGAACCAGTTCGGCGTCACCGCCCTCGTCGGTTTGCAGCCCGAGCTTCTTACGCATTCCGGCGAGCCAGTACCCCTCGAACCGGGCCGGAAACTCGTTCAGCACCCCCATTGCGGCCGCAACGGCGGCCTCTGGGTCGGGGCCGATGAGGGTCAGGAGCGTCTCGGCGAACCGGGCCAAATTCCATTGCGCGATGTTGGGCTGGTTGCCGTAGGCGTACCGCCCCTCGCTGTCGATCGAGCTGAACACGGTGGCCGGGTCGTACGCGTTCATGAACGCGCACGGGCCGTAGTCGATCGTCTCCCCGGACACCGCCATGTTGTCGGTGTTCATCACCCCGTGGACGAACCCCACGTGCTGCCACCGCGCCACGAGCGCGGCTTGGCGATCGGACACGGCGCGGAAGAACGCCAGATACTTCTGAGGCGCCTCGACCAGTTCCGGGTAGTGCCGGGCGATCGTGTAATCGGCCAGCGCCCGTAAGGTCGCCGGGTCGCGCCGCGCCGCGTACTCGAAGGTGCCGACCCGGATGTGGCTGGCCGCCACGCGCGTGAGGACCGCACCCTTTTGTGCCCCCGACCGGTAGACGGGCTCGCCGGTGGTCACGACCGCCAGGCTCCGCGTTGTGGGGACGCCCAGCGCGCTCATCGCCTCGCTGATGACGTACTCGCGGAGCATCGGCCCCAGCGCCGCCCGCCCGTCGCCGCCGCGGGAGAAGCGCGTCCGCCCCGATCCCTTGAACTGGATGTCCACGAGCCGGCCGGCCGGCGTCCGGTGCTCGCCGAGCAGGATGGCACGGCCGTCCCCGAGCATGGTGAACCCGCCGTACTGGTGCCCCGCGTACGCCTGCGCGATCGGCCCGGCCCCGGGGGGCAGCTCTTGGCCCGCGAACAGGGCCGCGGCCGCGTCTGGTGAGATGGCGCGCAAATCGAGCCCCAGTTCGTCGGCCAACTCGTGGTTCAGGAGCGCGATCCGCGGCGCCCGCACTTTTGCCGGCTGGGTCGGCGTGAAGAGGTCTTCAGGTAACCGCGCGTAGGTGTTATCGAACCGCCAGCCGGTGATTCCGTGTTCCGCAACCGTTGCCGTTGAAGTGGCCATCCGTTCCCTCTGCGAGACGCACAAACGTTCTCAATTATAGAGGGCGGGCGCCCGCAGGTTCCCCCCAACCGTGATTTGTGGGAAGAAGCGGTTTGGCACAGCTCACTTGCGGCTTCGGACGCGGTCGTGTTCGGCATCGGAACCCGCGACGAACCGCCCGGCTCGTACCGCCAGACGGCGCATCCGAAGTCACTGCGCCGCGACCGGATTACCACCGTTCGGAAATCGGCGCTCATGGCCCGGTCGAGGGTGCTCACCGCCGGCGTTGCCTGATATAAGAGATTTGCGCCTCGTGCGCGTTTTCAAGGAGGGCGTATGGACTGGGTCAGCCGCTTTCGTCGCACGTCCGATGAACCGCTCGAGGCCCCCCGCACCCCGGAGGAGGTCGTCCTCCGGCTGCTCGCGGGCAACGCCCGGTTCGTTTGCGTTGCGGCCCCGCACGTGCCCGCCGGCAGCACCGTCCCTCCGACGGCGGCCGCCGCACCCGCTCCGGCGGCGCCGGTCCCGAAGCAGGCCCCGTTCTGCGCCGTCCTCGGGTGCTCGGACGCGCGGGTCCCGTCCGAACTCGTGTTCGAGGCCGGCCCGAACGAGCTGTTCGTGGTCCGGGTGGCCGGGAACGTGCTCGGGGACGAGTGCCTCGGGAGCCTCGAATACGCGCTGCACAACTTCCGCGACTCGCTCCGGCTGCTGCTGGTGCTGGGGCACACCGGGTGCGGGGCGGTGACGGCGGCCGTGGACGCGTACCTGAACCCGACCGGGCGCAACAGCACCGCCTTCACCCGGTCCCTCCGCGCGGTCGTCAATCACGTTCTGGTGGCGGTCCGCAGCGGGGCGCTGTCGCTGGAAGAGTGCTGGGGCGCCGGGGTGCAGTCCGAGCCGGGGTACCGCGACGCGCTGATCGAGATCAGCGTGTACCTGAACGCCGCCATGACCGCGTACCAGTTGCGCGAGGAGGTGCGCACGTCCGAGGAGTCGGGCACCCGGACGATGTTCGCCGTGTTCGACCTGGCCACCTGCCAGGTGATCGGCCCGGACCTCGACCCGGCCACCGACGACACGGGCAAGCTCTCCCCTGCGCCAGCCGATCCGGACGAACTGATCGCACTGGGTCATCAGGTCGCGGCTTCTCCGATGGTGTCGCGGCACCTGTCGGACGCGTTACGAGCCACACGTTACTCGGCCCCAGGGCCGGCTAACGTGTGATGACCGATGCTGGCCGGCCTGCCAGTCAGCATCGGTCCGTCTTCGCGTTTGCGGTTTTCGCCGCCGCATTCAGAGTCTGTCCCATATGTGGTAATTAAGCCACCAGATGGTAGCGGAACTCGGGATCCGCGTATTTGGGTTGAAGTCGGTTCAGCATGAGCTGGATCATGGCCAGTTGAACGAACGCCTCCGAGGACCGCACCGTCTTCTCGCGGTCCTTGGTGAGGCGGCGGCACCGGCCGAGCCACGCGAACGTGCGCTCCACGGTCCACCGGATCGGCAGCTTCACCCACCCCGTTGAGCCCTCCGGGCGGCGCACGATCTCCAGTTCCCAGGGCGCATGGTCTGGACCCACGCGTACAGGGCGTGGTTGTGGTACTTGGTGTCGGCGAACTGGAGTTCCCCACGAAAAGTGGACAGTTTCTAGCGGTGGGTTTGGTTATACGTTCGCTCGTACTCACCTGGGGCAACGTCGCCCAGCGCGGAGTGCCTTCGGACCCGGTTGTAGAACGTCTCGATGTACTCGACGATGCTCGCCTTGGCCTCCGCGCGGGTGACGTAGTCCTGGTCGTGAACCAGCTCCTTTTTCAAGCTGGCGAAGAAGCTCTCCATCGCCGCGTGATCCCAGCAATTGCCCCGGCGGCTCATGCGGCACGTGATCCCCTCCTCCTTCAGTCGCCGCTGGTCGTGCGCGCGGGCGTACTGGGACCCGCGATCCGAGTGCGCCACCAGGCCCGCACCCGAAGACCCCTGGAGACGAGCGGCCAATGCCATCTCCAGGGCATCCACCACCAATCGACGGGTCATCGTCTCCGACATCGACCCGCCCACGATTCGGCGGCGGCACAGGTCTTCCACGACCGCCAGGTACAGCCACCCCTCACGGGTCGGGATGTGCGTGAGGCCCGCACACCAGCGCGTGTTCGGCTCGCCCGGGTCGGACGCCCGAGCCAACACGTGCGGTGCCACCGGCAACCCGTGGTTGGAGTCCGTCGTCTGCCTGAACGTCCGCTTCGTCCTCGCGGCGATCCCGGCCTCCCGCATGACCTGGGCCACGAAGTTCACGCTGCACGCGTGCCCTCGGCTGACCCGTTCGGCGTGGAGGCGTGGGCTCCCGTAGCGAGCTTTCACTTCGGCGTGGATCGCCTTCACCTCTTCGGTCCGTTCCTCGCGCCGCTGTTCCGCCGCACTGACATCGCGTGACCGCCACGCGTACAATCCGGACCGCGACACCTCCAGCACGCGGCACATCAACGCGATGGGCCACTCGGCCTCGCGTTCCTCGATCCAGGCGAAGGTCCGCTCGTCTGGGCGGCGAAGAACGCCGTCGCTTTTTTGAGGATGTCGCGCTCCGCGTCGAGCCGCTTGACGTCGGCCCGGAGCGTGCGGATCTCCTCCTCCTGGGGCGTGAGGTGACCGGAGCCGGGGAACGCATCGACGCCCTTGGTGGCGAGGGCCTTCTGCCCGTCGTGGAGCCGGTTCTCGGTGATGCCCACCCGCCGAGCCACCTCGGCCACCGACAGCTTCTGCTCGGTGATCATCTTCACCGCCGCGAGCTTGAACTCCGGCGTGTACGTCTTCCGCTTGCCAGCCATCGGTGTGTCTCCTCGTGATCAGAGTTTACACCGCTTTCCCGCTGCCTACCATTCGTGGGGAACTTCATGTGGACGTTCCCCCGGGTCCTCGGTGTGGACCCGACCAACAACGCGGCCGAGCGCGAGGTGCGTCACGCGGTGTGCTGGCGGAAAGCGAGCTTCGGGACCGAGAGCGAGCAGGGGAGCTAGTTCGTGGAACGGATCCTCACGGTCATCGCCTCGTGCCGCCGACAGGAGCGTAATGTCCTGGCGTTCCTCACCGATGCCGTCACCGCCTATCGCACCGGAGCCAAAGCACCGACGCTCATCCCGGGCCAGGCCCAACAGTCACCGATCGTGAGCCCACTCCTCGCCAACTGTTGATATGCACCTGCATCACCGGTGAACGCTTACGATGTCGAAATTAACTTTCCCGTTCTGACTGGCGATAGCAACACAGTGCGGATAGGTGTGTTGATTACCGTCATCGCCCTTGTAACTGCCCCAAGAAAAAGAAGGGGCTGCGGCCTGAGCATCTTGAGAAGCAACGCAAACACTCAATCCAATAGCAAGAGCCAACAAATCCTACCAATCCAGTGCGGAGCATGGCGAGGAACTCCAGTTGATAGTGACTGGAGTGAGATTAACACGGGAGGTGTCAAGCACAAAAATGCAATCCGCCACCGGCATTCTAGGCCGTGTGGACAGTCGATTCGCAAGTCGATGCCTGGTAATCGGTTGCGATGGCCGAGCCCCTGGCGACAGTTGTGATATTACACCAAGATAATTCAAGACTTACGTCGAAAGCTAATCGTGACTGTCCACACGGCCTAGTGCTCCGTCCACGCTAAATTTTCGGGTCACTGATGCGGCACTCACAGATAGTTCGGGCAAAGTGGGACGCTTCGACCCGAAAATTTAGCGTGGACGGAGCACTCGTATCGTCTGCTCATCAGCGTTTACCAGCTTCCATCTTCATGTGACAGTTCTTGTACTTCTTGCCGCTCCCGCACGGGCACGGGTCGTTGCGGCCCACCTTCTTGCCCTCGTTGCGGATCGGGTCGGTCTTCTTCGCCTCCCCCCCGCCCGACGTGTTGGTCTGCTGCTGTGATGCATCGAGCTGGGCCTGACGTGCCTGGGTCGCGCTGATGGCCGCGGCGTGCGTCGCGCGGGCGCCGGCCCACAGCGCCGCTTGCGCCTCCTCGTCGCCCATCTCCTCCATCCGGAAGACGGCTTCGGTGATGCGGTCGCGGATGCCCGCCCACATCTTGTCGAACTCCTGCATCCCCTCTCGCTTGTACACGATCTTCGGGTCTTCTTGCGCGTAGCCCGCCAGCCCCACCCCGCTGCGGAGGTTGTCCATCACCAGCAGGTGCGTCTTCCACGCGCTGTCGATCTGCTCCAGCACGAGCTGCCGCTCGACCGAGTGCATCTCCGGCCGGTACTTTTCGTCGTAGGCGTTGAGGACCATGTGCCGCGCCTCGACCGCGCTCCGCCCGGTGAGCTTCGCGGCGTCGAGCGTCAGCCCCAGCTCGCGCTGCGCCCAATCGGTCAGCTCCTTGGCGTCTTCCGGGTCGGCGACTTTGGCGCCGCTGAAGGTTGTGGTCACCTGGGCGTCGATCTCGTCGATGTCCGCAGCCGGCATCGCCTTGGGTGCCAGAGCGGTGAGCCGCTCGCGCAGCTTCGACCGCGGCTCCGTGCGGATCACCTCTTCGGTCCAGCCCTCTTCCTCCAGCGCCTGGAACGCGACCGCGAAGAACCCGTTCGAGTCCGCGAGCACCTGCGGCCCGTGCTTCCGCGCCGCCAGCACCGTCCCGAGCCGCTGGGCGCTCCAGCGGTACAGCCCGTCGCGGTCGTACCGCTGCTGCCCGGCCGCCGGCTTGTCGGACATGAAGTTCTGCATCGCCACGCGCACCGGGAACTCCACGTCCTTCTCGCGGTACGCGGCCCGCACCTTCTGGTACAGGTACCCGTTCAGCTCGCTCCCGTCGCCCCGGGCGACGATCTCCTCGGCGGTGATCTTCACGCCGAACCGCTGGCGGAGCCACTCGGCGAGTGCCTCGGCGCCGTAGGTGCGCGTGAGGTACCGCGCGCCTTCGTCCAGGTTCACCGCGTTCACCGCGGCCTCGGCTTGGGCGCCCAGGTGTTCCGCGAGCTTGTCGGGCGCGATCTTGCGCAGCTCCTTTTCGGTCAGCTTGAGGTCGTACCGGGCGTTAACCGCCCGGGTCAGTTCCGACCACTTCCAGTCCTTCGGGTCCTCGTCCGCCCCGAGGTTCTCTTCGAGCCGCTCCTGCATGAACGTCTCGACGTTGGCCAGCGCCTGTTCGATCGCTAGGCGCGCCGCGTCCTCGTAGGAGGAGGTGCGGAAATCGCCCGCGGCGAACTCCATGCCTAGCCGGTTGCTGGCGAACTCGGCGAAGCTGGCGGCGCCGTAGCTGTCGTTCAGGAACCGCGCGCTCGCGTCGGCGATCTGCGTGCGGATCATGTCCAGGATCATGGCCCGCGGGTTCATGCCGTCCAGGATCTCCTGGCGCGCGCCGTACACGCGCTTGCGCTGGAGGTCCATCACCTCGTCGTACTCGAGCAGGTTCTTGCGCTGGTCGAAGTGGTACTCTTCGACCTTCTTCTGGGCCTTCTCGATGCGCCGGCTCACCATGCCGGACTCGATCGCCTCGCCCTCCTGCATCCCCAGCCGGGTGAGCACGTTCCCGACCCACTCGCCCGCGAACAGGCGCATCAGTTCGTCCTGGAGCGACAGGTAGAACCGGCTCGACCCCGGGTCGCCCTGGCGGCCGGCGCGGCCGCGGAGCTGGTTGTCGATGCGGCGGGAGTCGTGCCGCTCGGTTCCGAGGATGTGCAGCCCGCCCATCTCGGCGACCTTACGGCCCTCTTCCTTCATCCTCTCCTTCGCTTCGATCTCGCCGATCGTCGCGGCCCACACGTCGTTCGGCACCTCCAGGCGCGTGGGGTATAGGGGCCGTCCGTCGGCGTCCTTGGCTTGCTTGAGGCGTGCCCACGCGAGCGTTTCGGCGTTGCCGCCGAGGATGATGTCGGTCCCGCGGCCGGCCATGTTCGTGGAGATGGTGACCGCTCCGATGCGCCCCGCCTGGGCCACGATCTCGGCCTCGCGGCCCACGTGTTCCGGCTTCGCGTTAAGCAGCTCGTGCTTGACCCCCCGGCGCTTCAGCAGTTGCGAGAGCTTCTCGCTCTTGTCCACGTCCTTGGTGCCGATCAGGATCGGGCGCCCGCTCTTGCTGATCTCCACGACCTCGTTAACGACCGCGTCCCACTTCTCCTTGTCGGTCCGGTACACCAGGTCCTTGTGCTCGATGCGGAGCATCGGCTTGTTGGTGGGGATCGCCACCACGTCAAGCTTGTAGATC
The DNA here is from genome assembly GCF_008065095.1 of Gemmata obscuriglobus. Taxonomy (NCBI): domain Bacteria; kingdom Pseudomonadati; phylum Planctomycetota; class Planctomycetia; order Gemmatales; family Gemmataceae; genus Gemmata; species Gemmata obscuriglobus. Next base: position 8,693,707 of record NZ_CP042911.1, read on the forward strand.
TTCCAGAACTCGTTCTCTTCGGTCTTCGCGGTGCCGGTCATGCCCGCGAGCTTCTTGTACAGCTTGAAGAAGTTCTGCAGCGTGACCGTGGCCATCGTCTGCGTTTCTTGCTTGATCTGCACCCCGTCTTTGGTGTGCTTCGCCTCGACGGCCTGGTGCAGCCCGTCGGACCACTGGCGGCCGTACATCGCGCGGCCGGTGTGCTCGTCGATGATGACGATCGACAGCTCGTTGTTCTCCCGCGCGTCGCGGTCGATCATGTAGTGGCGGTCGATCTGGTACAGGTGGTGCGCCTTCAGCGCGTTGTCCATCAGGTGCGGCCATTCCATGTTGCCGGCGGTGTAGAAGCTCTCGACCCCCGCCAGCTCTTCGGCCTTGCGCACGCCCGCATCCGTCAGATGGCAGGTGCGCTCCTTCTCCTTGATCTCGAAGTACACGCCCTTCGGGGGCGGGTTCTGCGGGTCCACCTTGGCGGGGTCGAGCGGGGCGAGCAGCGTCAGCCCGTCCCCTTCGGTGCCGCCGGCCTTCATGGTGCCGGCCGCGACGATGTCGCGCCGCGCCTTGCGCTCCAGTTCCGTCAGCGCGCGGGCCACCTTGTCGGCCTCGGCGAACCGCTTGGCGTCGGAGAAGGCCGGGCCGCTGATGATGAGCGGGGTGCGGGCCTCGTCGACGAGGATGTTGTCCACCTCGTCGATGATGGCGTAGTGGTGCGCCCGCTGCACCTGCCGGTAGTACGGGTGGTAGTTCTCGTCGTCGTGCCGCGCGATCTTCATGTTGTCGCGCAGGTAGTCGAACCCGAACTCGGAGGCGGTGCCGTAGGTGAGGTCGCACTCGTAGGCGCGGCGCCGGGCCTCCGGGTCCATGTCGCTCTGGATGTACGCCGCGTTCACACCCAGCGCGTAGTAGATGGGCAGCATCCACTCGCAGTCGCGACGCGCCAGATAGTCGTTCACGGTGACCACGTGGACGCCCTGCCCCTCAAGTGAGTTGAGGTACGCGGCGAGCGTCGCGACGAGGGTCTTGCCTTCACCGGTCTTCATCTCGGCGATGCTGCCCAGCCCGGTGCCGTACCCGTGCAGCACCGCGCCGCCGACCACCTGCACGTCGTAGTGGCGCATGCCCTTCGTGCGCCGGCCGGCCTCTCGGACCGCGGCGAACGCCTCGGGCAACAACTGGTCGAGGGTGGCCCCCCCCTTGAGCCGCTCGCGGAACTCGGCGGTGAGCCCCTTGAGTTGCTCGTCGGTGAGCGCCTGCATCTTCGGTTCGAGTTCGTTCACCTTCGCGAGCGCCGAGCCGGGCACCACGGTGTGGACCGCGGCGCCGCGCGGGCGCACGTACCCGATGCCCCGAATGCGGCGCTCGTCGGCGGACCCGCCCGCCAGCCGGGAGATGACGCCCACGCACGCTTCGACGAAGGCGTTGAACTTGTCGCCCAGCTTCTCGAAGAACGTCGGTTCCATCCCGGTCTGTGCCGTCGCCATTGCGTTAATCCTCGTGCGCGAAAGTCGCTGCGCCCGCCCGGAGTCATGCCGGGGCGCACCGACCGCGCCAGATTCCCAATCTAAGGAGCATAGAAAAACCGGTCAATACAGACCGGTCGCGCGGGCCCGTACCGTCCGCACAGGCGGCGCCATGCTAACGGGACGCCGAAAAGGGCCGAACTCGCTGTTCGGCGCCGCAGCGCCATCACCGCCCCGGCAGTACCGTGGCGAGCCACGGCCGCAAGTGCCGGTCCGCGAGCCGGCGGCTGAACTTCTCGGCACCGCCCGGAAGCATATGGTGCCCGTCCCAGAAGTCGCCGGTCTCCCATCCGTCGGACAGGTCGAACACGGGGACGCCGAGCTCACTGGTGAACACTCGAACGAACGCGGCAAGGGCCGCGCGGGACTCGGGCGTGTACAGTTCACGGAACAGCGGCGCTTCGGCGGTGAGGTACAGAGCGACCGGCACCCCGTCGGCCCGGCACGCCGCGACCACCTCCCGGTACGCCCGCTCCGCCATCGGGTGCAACGGCATCTCGCGGCACATCTGTCGGTACGCACCGACCGCCTTATCAGTCGCCCGCTGCCGGTCTGCGTCGGGAATCTCTTTCGCCGGGAACGCGTGGAACCCGGTTCCGCTCGGGAACCGAGCGCTCAGCGGCACCCAGTAGGGGTCCGGGAACAGGTCCGGTACGGCTTGGTGCTGAATACTTTGGAGGTGCGCGGCCGGTCCGAACGCCCGGGACTGAATCCAGCGCCGGACCGGCTCCGGGTCGTGCGTGTTCGGGGCCAGGGTCGCCAGCTCGGCAGCGGTCAGCCCCGCCCCGTTCTCTGCATAGACAGTGTGGGCGGCGTCCGGAACGCAGAGCAGCGCCGGGAAGATCTCGACGATGACGGCGTCCGGCTTAACCCCGTCGGCGCGGAGCCGGCGGTACCCGAGCGGGTGATGGACCGGAAGCGCGCCGGCCAGCCCGAAGTTGAACACCAGCGGGTCCCGCGGTCCCTCCGGAAGCCCCGTCGCGGCCGGGTTCAGTGCCATCTGTGTGCGCGAACTGCCCACGGCCAGCACCAGCGGCCGGTCGGGGTGTTCGGCCCGGAGCCGCTGAACGGATGCAAGCCTGTGCCCGTACTCGGGGAACCGGACGAGCGGCAGTCGCGCGTCGAGCGCGACCGCGAACGCCGCATTGGCGGCCACCAGAATCGCGGCGAACGACGCCAGCGTGAGCCGGGCCTTTGCACCCCGGGTGCGGTTCCGGCTCGGGCGCAGCCGCGGCGGCTCGGTTACTGCGATCGGGCGCAGGGTCGGGATCGCGGGCGTCAGTTGCGGGGGAACCAGGGACGAGCGCCCGAACATGGCTGTGCCGGTCCTTTCGCGTGGTCGCGGCGGACGGGCCGTGGCGGCGAACCGACCGACCCGGAGGTGTGATCCATACCGCGGCACGAAAGAACGGGTCAAGGCGGATCGCCCGAGCGGGCGAACGCGACAGCGGAAACAACATGCCGATCAGAAGAGCGGATCAGGGTAGTAGATGCCGACGAGCGGGTGCCCGGGCTTGGTCGCATCGAACTCCAGCGTCACGAGCGTCGAAGACGGGCTCGGGCGCCGGGGAAGGGAACGCTGGATCGGGCGCACGGTGGCGAGCGGCGTGAGGTCAGTTTCGTACTGGGTACGATACACCACCCGCCCATCGGCAACGGTAGCCGGGGAAATGTTACCCGAGGTGGGCGCACCGACCAACCCCTCCACTTCGGTCCGCGACATACCGGTCTTCAGCCTCGGTAGCGCCTGGGCTGTTCCTTCCGGCGTGATCACTGGAAAAACCGCCTCCTCGCTGATAGCGGTCGGAGCGAGCCGCGGGTGGAGCGTAATCTCAGGCGCGGCTTCCGGTTCGGCAGGGCTCAACGCGTCCCAGCAGATCCAGGCCGCGAACGTGATGCCGAGCGCAGTGAGTACCAGAAGTGGGTGACGGCGCAAGAACCGAGAAGGGCGGCGCATGGGAACCTCGGAGAGCGGGTACGCGGGCGACGCACCCAAACCAGAGACGATCGGTACCGAGCTGGCTAACACTCACCTGTTCGCCCGGACCGATTCGGCATTATCCTGCGGACCGCGATTTTACGCTCCGCTTGCCCTATACTTGCCCCGACGAGCGGTTTTGATTGAAAAAATTCGGCGCGATTGTGGGAGAAAAATCGCGCCGGCTCTTGCCCCGCTCGCCAGTTCAAAGTTCGGAAAACGTAACGACAATTCGCGGTGCTGTCCAGCCGTCATTGGACTCACATAAATTTCTCAAACAAATCGCCGTCCGGCCATTTCTGCACCTTGCCGGCCGCGCGGTGAACCGGGGCGTCGATCAACCCGGACGGGGCGTCGCCCTCCGGGGTCGAGTCGGTGTTGAACAGCACCGCCCAGCTTAAGCCGTCCCACCGCCGAACCAGGAGCGTGTTGGTGCCGGGGATCCACCCGTCGTGCCACGCGTTCAGCTTGCCGTCGCCGACGGGGCGCACGTTCCACCCGCAACCGTAGTACACCTCGCGCGGCTTCTTGTCGGGTCCGAACCCGGCGGCCCCGTCCGGCCGCGCCCACATGTCTCGGATGCTGGCGCCCGAAAGGAGCGGAGACGTTCGCGCCCCGTCGAACGCGGACGCGAACCGGACCAGATCGACGGCCGAAGCGACCCACCCCCCATGCGCCTCGAACGCCTCGACGTTCATCGCCCCGTCCGGCAGTGGCACCTGGCGTCCGGCGCGCGGCGGGTACAGACAGGCGCCTTTGCGCCCCTTCGCGTCGTGGTACGACACTTCGGCCTTTGAACGGTTCTCGGGCAGCCCCCGGGCCAGTGCCGGTGTGGTCGCCCCCAGCGGCCCGAACACGTGCTTTTTCACCCACGACTCGTACCGCTGCCCGGTCACGGCCTCAAGGACCCGGCTGAGAACCAAGTAACCCAAGTTCGAATACGCGAACCGCGCTCCGGGGCCGAAATCCAGCGGCTGTCCCATCATGTAACGAACGATGTCGTCGGGCGTTGGCGGGCCGTCGAGCTTCAGCGCGCGCCGGACGCGCCCCGGGACCGCGATGGGGTCGAACCCGCCCTCACGGTCCCGGTCCCAACCGCCGGTGTGCCGGAGGCACTGGCGGACGGTCACCTTCTGCCACCGCTCATCAAGTTCGACGCCGCTCGCGGGTGCCGGTTTCAGTTTGATGTACTTCAGTACCGCGTCGTCGAGCTTGAGCTTCCCCTGCTCGGCGAGCATCAGGACCGCAACCGCGGTGATCGGTTTGGACACGCTGGCGATGCGGAACCGCGCGTCCGGTGCAACGGGCACCTTTTGTTCGGCGTCGGCGAACCCGAACCCGCGGGCGTACACGAGTTTCCCGCCGCGCGCGACCGCGACCGCCGCGCCGGGCAACTTGTGACGGGCCAGGAACGACTGAAAGAGCTGGTCGAACGGCTCCAGGTTCGCGTTCTCGGCGCCGGTCGTGGGCACCGGCGGCGGTTCGGCGAAGGCTTGCAGCCCCATAGCACCAAGAGCCGCCGATGTCAGAAAAGTGCGTCGCGTGTGCGGCACGATGGGCTCCCGGGGTGAGCGCCCGCCAGCGGGCGAGCGCGTGATGGTCGGCGTTAAGCGGATCGGCTACCGCGGTGTAGCGCCCGGTTCCGGGAAGTTCTTCGACTCGTCGTCGAGTACGAGCACCCAGTCGAGCAACTCGCCGTCGGCGGGCGGGGTGAACGTCCGGGTGCCGGTGTTCGGGAAGGTGCCGACCGCGGTCGCCTTGCCGTCCCGCGGGTTGAACCACCACGCCTTCACCTTCGGCCCGGTCACCTTGCCCATCGCAACGGTAAATGGGCGGCCGATCGGGACGTACACCATCGCGAACGTCCCCTTTTCATCGCGGGTGGCAGCGAACCGCCGCGTGCCGGCGCCGGGCACGGAAGTGCCGACCTCGTCGGCCACGATCACCGAATCGTCGGGGACGCGGGTGAGGTACGGGCGCGACTCGATGAGCCGGCGGCCGTGCTGCATCTGCTTGCCGCCGGGCTGTTCGATCGCCTCTTCCCAGGTGACGAGCGGGCTGTTCACCGGCTTACGGCCCTTCGCGTAAAACTGCCAGACCGAGTGGTGCCCGTAAGTATGACCGCACGCCCCGGAAAACACATCCCAGTAGAAGGGCCGCCGCACGTCGGCCGCGGTGGAGTGGCCGAACTCCTTCGCCTTGAACGACACCGGGTGCCCTTCGTAGATCGGCTCGCCGTCGAGGACCGGTTTGGCAGGGCGCAGGTTGTAATCGGCGAGCGTCTTGTCGTAGCGCCCGGTGAACTCGGCCTGGTGACCGTTCTGCCGCATGTTGAAGTCGAGCCAGTCGTCGTTGTGGAAGGGCGTTGACGACCCGCTCCCGCCGGTCGGGTGGAAGGTGATGAGGTGCGCGCCGCCGTCGCCCGCCCGGAGCCCCTTGGCCATCGCGCGGGTGATCCGCTTGTGCGCGTCCGTTTCGACCGGCCGGTCGCCGCCGAGGACCCAGATGATCGGCCTGTCCTTGTACCGCTTCCCGAGCCACGCGCCGTAGGCTTCGGCATTCTCCGGCGTGAAGACCTCCGGCCCTTGTCCCCACTTCTTGTTCCACTTGTCGCCCCAAGTCGGCAGCAGGGCGGTGTAAATGCCGTGCTCCGCGGCCCGGTTCACCACCCAGTCCACGTGCTCGAAATACTTCTCGTTCGGCTTGGCGGGGCTGTTGTCGATCAGCGGCTTGTGGCCGTAGACGTTAGGTTCGTTAAGCCCGTCGAACTCGGCGAGCGCGACGGCCTGAACGACGTTGTACCCTTGCGCGGCGCGGGTCTTGAGGTACTTGCCGGCCTGCTCGCGGTCGAGCCGGTGGAACAGTTCCCAGGCCGTGTCAGCGAGGTAGAAGAACGGCTTCCCTTCGGCGGTGACGAGAAACCGCTTGTTGTCGCTCACCTTGAGCTTCGGGAGCGAACGGGGTTCGTCGGCATGAACCGCGGTTGTAACCACAAGCGCGAGAACACAGGCGGAGAGAGCACGCATCGAACCGCCCCGGAGAGGAGTAACGGATGCCACGCCCGTGAGCGTGGCGCGGAAGGCGACCGCTACCTGAGCGTCAGTCCCAGGTGTGGCGAGGCGCGCCGTCGGTAAATCAGGACTTACCATACCCGATTTTGGCTGTTTCGGACTTCCGGAAGTTTGAGCGGCCCGCGCACGCACGTCGCACGGCGACCGACTTCACGCACCACAGCGACACAGCACACGCCGATAACCGCTCGTAAATAACGTCCTGGTAACGCCTTATCGATACGATATCCTGTTGCGACGGGACCGATTCTCGCGTCTGCCGGGCCGCGGGTCGGTCCACGCCGACACGATTTTGGTGGTAGCAACCGCCCAGCGAACAGGTAGTTTGCCGGTAGTCGGACGGTAGCCAATGTCCAGTCGGCCCCCCATCGCCCGCAGCCATCCCGTTCTGTCGATGCGCCCGGCGGAATTACGGCCCGAACGTCACACCACCTTCCCGATCGGAGTGGAGCCGTCCGATGGCGGACCGGGTACGGAGGGCTGATCCCACTGTTGAAACTCCAGCCTCCCATCGGTGGGCGTCTACTGTTACAGATGGCAAGCCGGCCCCCACCAGCCGCCGGAACCCAAACACGCACCGCGTCACATCTCTCGGCCGCGCCGATCGGCCGGCACACACCACCCGTCCATGCTGACGGTGCCGCTTCAGAAGCCGTAATCTCGGCTCGTCGCGGCACGGACCTGGGTGGCGATCGCTTTCACAACGCCGTCGGTGCCGACCTGTTGCGGAGCCGCGTTGGGCCGAAAGAGGTCGGGACGGAACCCCTGTCTCGGCGCGCAAGCTGTCATCTCGTCGCGGGGCGCGACACGCCTGGCGGAGGAAGGAGTGGATCGTGAGGCGATACGCCGGCACCGGTAACGGCTCGACGAGTTACTCGGCGCGTCGCAGGTGCATGGCGGCGAGGGCAGGAACCGGGATGACCGAGCCGGGCCGCGGCTCGCGTCACCTGAACCGGTGCTTTCACTCAAGCAAGCAAGATAGAGTGCGCCAGCACTAGACCGCCAGTTTGCCAGGTATTAACCATGACCGAATTGGCACAATCGCAATTATTAAATCCCGCGCCTGTGTAAGTGCCTGGCGACTTGGGGTAACTACTAGGTTTACTTCACACCCATTTCCCATTTGATATCGCATGCCGCAGCATCTACACGCCTTCAAGCTCACGTAAAAGCGCAACGCCCCGTCAATTGCAATCAATATCACATTATTCTATTTCTTAAATTGATATATTTTCCGAATTAGTCAAATTTATTCAGTCAACAACGATCAACCTATCTGAGACGGGCTTGTATACGCGCTATCGTACTTGTGCGTGTTAGCTCAGAATTCGGTTAGGCGGTCGGCCCTGCGCCGTGCCGGTCCCGGGCGCTCCACGCGGCCGCCGGGCGGCCCGCGACCGCACAGAAGGAGACACGACTCGTGATTGATTCCATCCTTGCGGCGCTGTCGAAGTTGCGGCTGGGGCCGCGCCTGGTGGGCGGGTTCTTGATCATCGCCGGGGCGTGCGCGTTCCTCGCGTACCAGTCGATGGACGCGCTCAACGGGCTCCGCGAGTGCCAGGTCAACGCCAACACCAACCTGTTCCCCTCGGCCCTGGCCCTGGGCAAAATGGGCACCAACATCGTGGCGATCCAGCGCACCGAGCGCACCGCGGTCATCTTCGGCAAGCGCGGCGACGAGGCGACCCTGGGCACGGCCAAGGCGGCGTGCGAGCAGGGGCGGCGGGAGGCCGACGACGGGGCCAAGGCGTACGCGTCCATGCCGATGACGGACAAGGAGGCGGTCCTGTGGAAGGCCTTCGAGGCCAAGTTCGCCGAGTGGAAGCGGCTCAGCGACGAGATCTGGGCGCTGATCGACCGCCGCGAGTTCAATAAGGCCGAGGAGGCGCTGGACCGCGAGACCCCGGTCATGCGCGATATGAACGCCGCGCTGATGGCGGTGCTGGACGGGCAGCAGGCGATCAGCAAGGAGGAGAACGCCAAGGCCAACGAGGTGTTCGATCACGGCCGGCGGACCCTATGGACGGTGAGCATCGGGGCGGTACTGGCCGCGGTCGGGCTCGGGCTGCTGCTGACCGCGTCGGTCGTGCGCCCGCTGACCGCGACCGTGTCCGTGCTCGAGGGCGTGACGAAGGGGGACCTGAGCCGCAAGGTGGAGGTGAAGTCGGAGGACGAGGTGGGGCAATTGGGGGCCGCGCTGAACGTGGCGATCGACGGCCTGGCCGCGGCCAAAGAGGCCGAGCGGGCCACCGTCGCGCGGGACAAGGAGCGGGCCGAGCGGGAGGCCGCCGCCGAGCGCGAGCGGATGGAGCGGGAGGCCGCCGCCGAGCGCGAGCGGCAGGACCGCGCCGCCGCCGCGGCCGCGGAACTGCGGCGCAAGGCCAGCACCATCCAGGGCACCATTCAGGCGCTAGCCGCCGGCGACTTCACCGCCACCGTGCCGGACCTGGGCGACGACGACATGGGCCAGATGGGCCGCTCCCTGAACGAGGCGGTGCTCAGCGTGCGGACGGCCCTGGAGGGGGTACGAGAGGTGTCCGAACAACTGGCCGACGCGAGCGGCCAACTGTCCAGCGCCAGCGAGGAGATCTCGTCCGGCGCCCAGGAGCAGGCCAGCAGTTTGGAAGAGACGGCCAGCGCCCTTCAGGAGATCACGGCCACGGTCAAGCAGAGCGCGGACAACGCCCAGCAGGCCCGGCAACTGGCCGGGGGCTCGCGCGAGGTGGCCGAGAAGGGCGGTCAGGTGGTGAGCGGCGCGGTTGGCGCCATGGGCGAGATCAACGAGTCGAGCAAGAAGATCGCGGAGATCATCACGACCATCGACGAGATCGCGTTCCAGACCAACCTGCTGGCCCTGAACGCGGCGGTGGAGGCGGCCCGGGCGGGCGAACAGGGGCGCGGGTTCGCGGTGGTCGCCACCGAGGTCCGCAACCTGGCCCAGCGAAGTGCCACCGCGGCCAAGGAGATCAAGGCCCTGATCCAGGACAGCGTGAAGAAGGTGGATGCGGGCACCGAGCTGGTGAACAAGTCCGGGACGACCCTGGCCGAGATCGTCACCAGCGTGAAGCGGGTGACCGACATCGTCACCGAGATGGCCGCCGCCAGCAAGGAGCAGTCCGCCGGCATCGAGCAGGTGAACACGGCGGTCAGCCAGATGGACACCGTGACCCAGCGGAACGCCTCCCAGACTGAAGAAATGAGCGCCACCGCACAGACCCTGACCGAGCAGGCGGCCCAGCTCCGCGACCTCGTCGCACGGTTTAAACTCGGGCACGCCCGGCCCGCACTGATGACCCGGCAGGCGAAGGCACCGGCGGCCCCGCGGCCCCGCCCCGCGGTCACCAAAGCCCTCGCGCAGCGCAAACACAACGGCAACGGTCACGCCGGCAGTCACGAGCTGGAAGCGCTCGGCGGTGAAGGGTTCAGCGAGTTCTAATACATGTGCCTGCAACGGGTGTCGCTTGTGTTGACGAGCCGCGACCGCCGGGGAGCGGGGTACGTGGCACCGCTCCCCGGCGGTCGCGGCTCGTCAACACAAGCGACACTACCCCGGGCACTTGGACAAGGAGCGAGCCGTGGCTGCGCGGCTCGTTCCCAAACGTTACACACATCCCCGGCCGCTTGCCGAGCGGCGCTGGTGGTGCATGGGAACGCAACGGCCGACGGGGCCTGGAGCGCTTCCGATTCCTGCTTCGGCAGCGCCCGCCGCGATTAATCGACTACGCACCGGTAACAGGAGTGAACCAGTTATGCCCGGACCAGTGACCCAGTTGTTCGTGCTCCGCGGTCAGGTGGACGAACCCGAGTTGCTCCAAGTCGTGCGCGACGCGTGTGCCGCGCTTCAGGCTAACCATTCCTGTAAGCTCACGCTGGACTGTGCCGGAGTCACGTCGTTCACCGGCAAGGCGCTGCTGCTGCTCGGGTGGTTTTGTAACCAGACCCGTTCCGCGGGCCTGTCCCTGCGGCTGCTCGACCTTTCCGAGGACATAATCCGAACCGTTCCGGACCGGTTGGTCGAAGCGATGATCCCGGCCGATTTACGGCCCCAGGTCATGGAAGCCATGACCCTTGGAGCGGTCAGGAAGGGCTCGCACCGGGCCTGTTCGTTCTCCAACAACTGAACGCCGTGGCGGTGCCACGTACCCCGCTCCCTGGCGGTCGCGGCTCGTCAAGGACGCAGCAATATTACCGGATACGTGTATCAAAAGTCGGTGAACCCTCCGCCAGCGCCAGAAGCATCGAGTTGGTGGGCCGGCCGGCGCCCGCCCCCGTTCCCGTTCCCCGCCGACCGGAACTGGTGGGCTGCTTTCTTGGCAGACTTGGGTGCGGGCGGCACCGCTGCGCGTGCCGGCCCGGAATCGTTGAGTTTGAAGCGGGCCGCCAGATCACGGAGCTGGGTTGCCTGCTCGGTGAGGGCCTGGGCGGTGGCAGACAGTTCCTCGGTCTGCGCGGCCTTGCGCTGGGTGGAGGTGTCCATCTGCAACACCGCGTTGTTCACCTGCTCGATGCCGGCGGACTGCTCCTTGCTGGCGGCGGCGATCTCGGTGACGATGTCGGTCACCCGCTTCACGCTGGTGACGATCTCGGCCAGGGCCGTCCCGGACTTGTTCACCAGCTCGGTGCCCGCATCCACCTTCTTCACGCTGTCCTGGATCAGGGCCTTGATCTCCTTGGCCGCGGTGGCACTTCGCTGGGCCAGGTTGCGGACCTCGGCCGCGACCACCGCGAACCCGCGCCCCTGCTCCCCGGCCCGGGCCGCCTCGACCGCCGCGTTCAGCGCCAGCAGGTTGGTCTGGAACGCGATCTCGTCGATGGTCGTGATGATCTCCGCGATCTTCTTGCTCGACGCGTTGATCTCGCCCATGGCATCCACCGCGCCGCTCACCACCTGACCGCCCTTCTCGGCCACCTCCTTGGACCCGCTGGCGAGTTGCCGGGCCTGCTGCACGTTCTCCGCGCTCCGCCGGATGGTGGTCGTAATTTCTTGTAGCGTGCCGGCCGTTTCTTCGAGACTGCTGGCCTGCTCCTGCGCGCCCGACGAGATCTCGGTGCTGGCGCTGGACAACTGTACGGACGCGTCGGCGAGTTGCGCGGACACCTCCTGCACCCCCTCCAGCGCGGCCCGCACGCTGGCCACGGCTTCGTTCAGGGACCGCGCCATCTGGCCCACGGCGTCGGTGCCCAGGTCCGGAATCGCCACGGTAAAATCACCGCCCGCCAGAGCGTGCGCGGCGGCCACGATCATATCCACCTTGTTCTGGAGCGCGACGGCGTCGGCCTTGGCGCGCTCCTCGATCAGCTTCTGGGCGGTGATGTCGGTCGCGAACTTCACCACCTTATACGGGGTGTTGGTACCGGGGGTAAGGATCGGGTTGTACGACGCCCGGAGCCACACCTCCGTGCCGTCCTTGCGGAGCCGCTTGAAGTCGCTGGAGACGAACTCGCCGCGGTTCAGCTTGGCCCAAAACGCCCGGTATTCGGGACCCGCCGCCTGGTCGTGGTCGACGAACATCCGGTGGTGCCGCCCGCGGATCTCGTCCAACCGGTACCCCATCGTGGCCAAGAAGTTCTCGTTGGCCGTCACGATCGTCCCGTCGAGTTTCAACTCGATCACCGCCTGGACCCTGCTCACCGAGACCAGTTGGCTGATGAGGTCCGCGTTCTGCTCCTGCTGCTGGCCCAGCGCCTCCCAGTCCACGTGGTCCTGCTTGATGGCGGTGCGGATGCCGGTTACGGTGGTGTTGAACGCCGCCGCCATCTGCCCGACCTCGTCGCCCCCGGTCACTTCGGCCCGCGGGGTCAGGTCGCCCTTCGCCACCTCGCTGAACGCGGTCATGAGCCTCCGGAGCGGCCGCGCGATGGAGCCCCCCAGCCAGAGGGCGGCCCCGAAAAGGAGCCCGCCGCCGAGGGCCGCGACGAGCAGCATTTGCCGCCGGGTGGCGATGGACGCGGCCAGCAACTCGTCCTGGTCCTGTCGGACCAGGACCCCCCAGCCGAACCCTTTGTAGTTGCCGAACCCCTTCGACGCGGCGTACGCGTTGACCTGGATCACCTTCCGCCGCTTGTGCCGCTCCACAACGAACCCGCTCTTGCCCTCGGCGACGCGCGCCGCGGCGATCAGCCCGGCGTCGCGCAGGTTGAACGAGAGAACCGCCTTGGGGTCGTAATCGCTCAGCAACACCCCGGAGCGGGAGAGCAGTTGACCCTCCGTGCCCTCGTCGGCGATCGTCTTGAAGATCGGTTCCACGGTGCGCGCCCAGGAGACGCGGTTGGACCACACGCGCACCACCTTCCCCTTCTCGTCCCGCACGGGTGCGGCGAAGTTGAGCGCCAGGCCGCGTGAGCGGTACACTTCGGCCACCCACTTGTCCTCGTACAGGTCCCGCGCGAAGCACTCGCCCTGGGGCACCCGCTCCTGGACGCACGCCTGAAACCAGTCCTCGTCCCTCACGCTGCGGCCGAGCAGGGCGGCCGTTTCGACCGGCTGGCCCTGGCCGTCGACTGTGTTAACGGCGATCACATTGCCGTCGCGGTCGGCCACCACCATCAGGTCGTACGATTTGAACGCGCGCATGTAGTAATCGGCGGCGGCGGTCGTCTGCTGGGGGGTGCCGCGTGCCATCGGGCTGAAGGCAAACGATTGCACGTCCGTGCACCGTTCCGCGCAGTCGCGCTCGAGCATCTCCATCGTGATCGTCGCCCGCAGCCCCAACAACCTCCCGCACCGGGCCTGTTGCTCCTCGCGGGCGCTCGCGTCCGCGACGTAAATCACCGCCGCCATCGGGAGCAGGCCGAGCGTCACGAAGGCGGCCGACAGTTTCCACTTCAGGCTCACGTTTCGGAACCGGTGCGCGAGCGTCATATTGGTGGCTCAAATTCAAGTAGCAGGAGTCGAGACGAGCCGCTTGGTTCCCGCTCCGAGCGGCCCGGCCGAGTCGTCAGTTTTCCAATCCACTATTCGGGATCACCACTAAACGAATAAACTCACGTCCCGTCGACCGATCCGTGCGGGTGGCCGGCGAACCGCCCGGCGTCCCCCCGCACAAAAGCCCCTGCGCTTTGACAGATCAAAACGCGTTCGGAACGTCAGGTGGCGTCGGGGTGGGGCTGCAATGGGCCCTGTTCGCCCCTGCTTGCGAATGGGGCGCAACCATGAAGGCCGGAAAAACCGGCGGAACTCACGTGGAGACAAGTGCCACCGCCGACGCACCAGTGAGCGGCAATGGCACACCTTCCGAATCCATAGGTCACACTGCGCGAACATTCAATTAATACACATCGCGTCAGTAAAACCCTGACAGCTGCGGCACCGTCGCTGGCTCGATCCGATAGAATATCGCACGCATTTAAAATTGATTATCCATCGGCCGCGCATTTACCAATCACCTGAGCCACCAACCTCCGCATGGAAAGGCGTTGCCACGGCACCACTGTTACCAAGTCCAGTAGTTCCAGGTTCCAAGTGGAGTCATGAGCGACACGAATCGCCGCCGCTTTTGACCAACTGGGTTCCGACTTGGAACTTGGAACCTGGAACTTGAAACGACTGAAATTGGCATGATTACCGACTCCCAGGCCAGGAACGCCAGGGGGTGGCCCGAAAAGGTTGCCCCGATGTGGCCGTGGGGTACATGAGATTGGGGTGCCGAACTACTTGCTGCAAGCGTTACGGGACCACTCGCCGCGGGCCGGCGATGAGGTCGCGGCGCCGTGCAACACTCCCGGCCCCAAGTTGAGCCGGCGCACGGCATCTCCGTGCCGTCCCGCATACGTCCCGCTGAGCGGCCGGCAAAGGCATCAAACAGGCCAGCCCCGGCACCACCGGGTGTACCGGACCTCCCCTTCCGAAACCGCCGGGCGAAACTCGCGGCAACTTCTCTCTCGCGTAACCCGCCGGGAGTGGATAGAATCCTACTCGACTTGCCAGCGATGACGCTCAAAACCCGTCCCGCGTCAGGCGACCGCCGTTCCCCTGTTCTTGCTCCGCCGCGACCGCCGCTCGGTCGCCGCGACTACTGGTACGAGAGTAGAGTCCCAGATGTCCGACCCCCGCAGCAGCGCGCAAGGCGTGCTGGAGATGCACCAACGAGGGCACGGGTTCCTCCGCAACCCGGCCCGGAACTACGCGCCGACCCCCACCGACCCTTACGTCCCGGGCCAGCTCATCAGCAGACTCAACCTGGCCGAGGGGGTGCAGCTCGGCGGGTCGCTCGAGCCGCCGCGCCGCGGGCAGGGGCCGCGCCTCGCGGCGGTGACCGAGGTCGAGGGCGCCGACCCCAAGACGTTCCGGCGCCGCGTGTGGGACGAACTCACCCCGGTCGACCCCACCCGGTGGCTGCGGCTCGAGACCGGCCCCGAGCCGCTCACCACCCGCGTCATGGACCTGTTCACGCCCATCGGGCTGGGCCAGCGGGGCCTGATCGTCGCCCCGCCGCGGAGCGGCAAAACCGTCCTGCTCACGCACATCGCGCAGGCGGTCCTCACGAACCACCCGAACGTCCACCTCATGATCCTGCTGGTGGACGAGCGGCCCGAAGAGGTCACCGACATCAAGCGGAACATCATCCGCAAGCCGCCCGCGGAGGCCGTCCCGGGGGCGCCGCTAGCGGCCGCGCCGGTCGAGGTGATCGCGTCCAGTTCGGACCGCGACACCGCGAACCACACCCGGCTCGCGGAGCTGGTCGTCGAACGGGGGCGGCGGCTCACCGAGCAGGGGCGCGACGTGGTGGTGCTGCTCGACAGCCTGACCCGGCTGGCCCGGGCGTACAACAAGACCTCCGGGAGCGGCCGCACGATGTCCGGCGGGGTCGATTCGAAGGCGCTGGACGTGCCGAAGCGGCTGTTCGGCGCCGCCCGCGCGTTCGAGGAGGGCGGGTCGCTGACCATCCTGGGGACCGCGCTGATCGAGACCGGCTCGCGGATGGACGACGTGATTTTTCAGGAGTTCAAGGGCACCGGGAACATGGAACTCGTGCTCAACCGCGCGCTCGCCGAGCGGCGGGTGTACCCCGCCATCGACCTCGGCGCCTCGGGCACGCGCAAGGAGGAGCGGTTGCTCCCGCCCGAGGCGCTGGAGCAGATCACCCTCCTGCGCCGCAGCATGTTGCAGATGCGCCCGGTCGAGGCGATGGAGGGGCTCGTTAACAAACTGACGAAGACGAAATCGAATACCGAGTTCCTCGTCAACCTCAGCAAGCTCGGGCGCTAAAGGTTGCACCCGCCTGCTGACGCAGGCGGGTGCATGCCCTGCCGGGCCGTTACTCTTTTACCGGATTCGGTTTTACCGGCCTCGTCCGTGGCGCCAGGCGGGCGACCGCGGCCCGCCCGTTTATCCTCCCCAGCCCGCACATTTCCCCGACCTTTCTCCCCCCGCTGCTGTTCCCGAACGTCGCGCGAACGGTTACGTTATCAGTCTCCTAACCCCTCCATCCGGAGGACCGTCGGTCATGGCCTCACCGCGCGATACGAACGAGGTCGAGCCAACGCTCGTGCCCGGGGCACCGCCCGCACCCGAGTCCCCCCAAGCCGGGGCCGGGGACACGCCCGCACAGCCGCTCCCCTCGGACGTGACGGTGAACCCCGCTCCGGTCGGCGACACGTCCCCGCCCGCGCCCCTGAACGGCTCGAACGTGGTTCGGACGACCCGCGGACACGAAAGCAAGCTTTCGACCCCGGTCCGGTTCGGCACTCCGGGCTCCGCCGCGGCGCCCGTTTCGGCCGACGAGACGCTCCCGTCCGTGGCCCCGGCCCCCCCAAGCTCAAACGGTTCGCGGGCCGCGAGCGGTACGTTCGTTTCCGCTCCCGGTTTCCCGGTGCAGGCGGAAGTGGCCGCAGAACCGGTACTGTTCGACGGCGCCGGCATCCCGATCGAGCCGATCCCCTCCGCGGCCGAAACGCTCCCGCCGCTGTTCCCGCCCCCGCCGCCCCCGAAGGTCCCGGCGGCCCCGACCTTGCCCACCGCCCCCCAGCGCCCGCGCGGGTTCGGCGGGGCGTCGTTTCCGGCCCGTGTCCCCGCACCTACCCACCCGATTGGGGCCGACGCCACACTCGTTCAGTCGCCCGCACCCGCACCCGCGGCCGACGACAGCGCGACCTTCGCATCGGGCGCGCGGCCGCTCGACACCGAGCGCTCTAACGCCGATGTCACGCAGGCCGCGCCCCGGACCCACAGCACGCAAGCCGACGCCGACCCGAACGCGACGCTGCCGAGCCCCGCGAGCGGGTTCGCCGAAGCCGGAAGCGCGGACCCGCTGTCCCACGACACCGTTCCGACCGCGGCGCCCGGGGCCGGGCGCCGCGCGCCCAACGAGACCGGCACGATGGTCGGCCGGTTCGCCCTCCGCGGGCTGCACGCCTCGGGCGGCCTGGGCGAGGTGTTCACCGCCCGCGACACCGAGCTGAACCGCGAGGTGGCGGTCAAGCGGATCAAGTCGCGGTACGCCGACGACCCCGGCAGCCGGCGCCGGTTCCTCACCGAGGCCGAGCTGACCGCCCGGCTCGACCACCCCGGCGTGGTGCCGGTGTTCGGGCTGGTCAACGACGCCCGCGGGCGCCCGGTCTACGCGATGCGGTTCATCCGCGGCGAGACCCTCAAGGACGAGATCGACCGGTACCACAGCCCGGGAACGGCGGGCGGCGCCGCCGGGTCCGAGAAGACGGAAAAAACGGACGGTGGGGAAGCAAAGGTTGGCGAGCCCCGGCCGCCCGCGGCGGCCGCCGCGGCCGAGAAGGCGGTGCCGCGCACGGTCGCGTTCCGGAAGCTGCTGTCGCGGTTCGTGGCCGTGTGCCAGGCGATCGCCTACGCGCACGAGAAGGGCATCATCCACCGCGACATCAAGCCCGCCAACGTGATGGTCGGCAAGTTCGGCGAGGTGCTCGTCGTGGACTGGGGGCTGGCGAAGTCGCTCGCCGACGGCCCCGACTTCGAGCGCGTCATGAAGGCGCAGGCCGAGAGCGGGTTCCGGCACGACCCGGAGGCCACGGACCTGCCGTCGCACATGACGCTGGCGGGCACCGCCGTCGGCACGCCGTCGTACATGCCGCCGGAGCAGGCCGCCGGCGAGGTCGACAAGGTCGGCCCGCGGGCCGACGTGTACTCGCTC
This sequence comes from Gemmata obscuriglobus, assembly GCF_008065095.1. Classification (NCBI taxonomy): domain Bacteria; kingdom Pseudomonadati; phylum Planctomycetota; class Planctomycetia; order Gemmatales; family Gemmataceae; genus Gemmata; species Gemmata obscuriglobus. Next base: position 8,711,378 of record NZ_CP042911.1, read on the forward strand.
GGGGCGACGCTGTTCGCGATCCTCACCGGCCGCGCCCCGTTCGTCGGGCGGAGCCCCAACGAAACGCTGGAGCTGGTGCGGCGCGGCGCGTTCGAGCCGCCGGCGCGGGTCCGCGCCGACTGCCCGAAGCCGCTCTCGGCGGTCTGCGAAAAGGCGATGGCGCTGCGGCAGGAGGAGCGGTACGCCACCGCGCAGGAGCTGGCCGCGGACGTCGAGCGGTGGCTCTCGGACGAGCCCGTCACCGCGTACCGGGACCCGCCGCTGGCCCGGCTCGCCCGGTGGGCGCGCCGGCACCCGAGTCGGATCGCGGCGGGCGTGTCGCTGCTGCTCGCGGGGCTGCTCGCGGCCGGCGGCATCGCGTGGGCCGTGTACCTCGGCGAGCAGAGGGCGATCGAGGAGCAGCGCCGCACCGAGGCGGCCCGCAAGGAGACCGCCGAGGCGCTGGACGCGCTGGGCGTCCAGCAGCAAGAAACGCTCCGGCAGCGCGACGAGGCCGCGCGGCAGCGCGACGAAGCGGGCGTCGCCCGCGACCAAGAGCGGAAGGCCCGCGACCTCGCCCGCGGCCGGTACAAGAAGGCGGTCGACACCTACAACACGCTGATCCGCGACGTCGACAAGAAGCTCGCCGACCGCGAGAACATGCAGGCCATCCGGGAGCGCCTGCTGCTCGACGCGACCGAGGGGCTACAAAAGCTCGTCGCTGAGAAGGGCGAGGGCGACATCGGGGCCGACGCCACGCTCGTCGCGGCGCACAGACAGATGGGCGAGGTGTACCAGCTCCTAGGCAAGACCGAGTCCGCGAAGCAGCAGTTCGCCGAGGCCGTGCGGATCGCAGAACAGGTGCAAGAGCAGGCAACGAAAGCCACGGGACGCACGCCCGAGGCCCGCGCCGCGGACCGTCGCGAGGCGGACCGCGACCTCGCCCGCGCGCTGGTCGCACAGGCCGGCGCCCTCGCCGTGGGCCAGTCGAAGGCCGCCGAGGCGGCCGTGGACCGGGCGATCCAGTTGCTCGAAGCGATCCCCGGCTGGGACCGGGACCCCGCGATCCAACAAGAGGTGGCCGCGGCGAAGGCCCGGCGCGCGGCGATCCGCCTGGAACTCGGCGCCACCGGCCGGGCCATCGACGACTGCCGAAACGCGGAACAGATCCGCCGGCGGCTGTCGCAGAGCCCGCCCGACCCGGCCCTGACCGACGAGCAAAAGCAAGTTCAGAAGCGCGACCGCGAGCGCGAGTGGGGCGACAGCCTCGACGCGCTGGCCCAACTGCAGCTTCGCACCGGTAAGACTGCGGACGCGCGGGCCAGCGCGGAAGAGGCCCTCCGTGCCCGCGAGTCGGTCCACCGGGACTTCCCGCTCCACCCGGATGTCCGGCGCGAACTGGCCGCGGGCCACGCCCGGCTGGGCGAGGTGCTGTTCGACCGCGCCCTCATGACCGAGGCCGAGAAGAAGTACCGGGACGCGGCCGGGGTGCTCCGGAAGCTCGTGACCGACGACCAGGACAACGCCGGCGCCCGCGCCGACCTCGCGGCCGTGTACGGGCGCCTGGGACAGGTCCAGATCCGCACCGGCGATCTGAACGCGGCGGTCGAGAACACGCGGAGCGCCCGGGCCGAGTGCGAACAGCTTCTGAAGATGGACCCCAAGTCGGCGAAGGCCCAGCGGGACCTGGCACAGGCGTGCGAGCGGCACGGGGACGCGCTTTTGGCCGGCGCCCGCGCGCGGCGCGGCGCGGGCACCGACCTCGTGACGAAGGGGTTGGACGAGTACCAAGCGGGACTGGCGCTGCTACGCAATCTCAAAACGCTCGACGCCGAGAGCGCCGCCACGGGCACCGAACTGGCCCGCAGCCTCGAGCGCGTCGGCGACGGCCGGCTCGCGCTCAAGAACCCGCTCGGCGCGCTCGAGGCGCTCAAGGAGAGCGAGGCGCTGCGGCGGACGGCCGCGACCGGCGACCCCGATTCGGCGAGCGCCAAGCGCGACCTCGCGGTGGTGCTGTACAAGCAAGCGGACGCGTGCTGCGCGGCGGGCAAACCTGCAACGGCCAACACGCTGTCCTCCGAGGCAACCCGGTTACTGGTAGACCTGACCCGGGCGAACGGGGCGAGCGGCGGCACGACGCGCGACCTGGCGGTGGCCTACGGGAAGTGGGGGCAGGTGCTCGCGGGCGCCGGCCGGCCGACCGGGGCGCTGCTGGTGTGGCAGAACTCCCTTTCGCGGTTCCAGGCGCTGGCCCGGCTCGACCCGGGCAACAAACAGGCAAAAGAGGAGCAGGCCGAGGCGTGGGAGCGGATCGCCGGCTTCTACACGTCGGTCGGCAACGCGGACCGCGCGCTGGCGGCGGCGCGGTCCGCACTGAAGCTGTGGGACGAGGTGTGGGACAAGCCGGCCGAGCGCACGAAGGCCGGGCGGTTGCGGCTGGCGCTCGCCCGCGTCCGGGTCGGCGACCTGTACACCGAGGTGCGGCAGTTCGACCAGGCCGACCGCGCGTACGCCGACGCGCTGAAAGACGTGGACCAGATGAAGGGCGACCCGCTGCTCGGGCCGGTGGTCGATTTGGCGAACGACAAGTTGCTGTTTCTGGCGGCGGTGCGCAGCGGGATCAACAACCCGCGCAACCTGAAGCAGAAGCAGTTCGACGGCGTGCGGAACGAGGCGCTGCGGGTGATCGCGAAGATCGAACTCCGCGCCGGGCGCGCGGCCGACGCCGCGAACGTCGCCGACCTGCTGGCCGAGGACGCGAAGTCGGCGGAGGACTGGTTCGCGGTAGCGGCGACATACGCCGGGTGCACCGCGCTGACCGACAGCGGAACCGAGTCGGCGCGGAACTATAGCGCGAAGTGCGCGGTCTCGTCGCTGCGGGCCGCGGTGAAAGCGGGATTCCGCAACGCGGACGCGCTCACCACCCCGGAGTGGGACGCCGTTCGCACCCGCGTCCCGAAGGAGTTCGCCGAGGCGCACGCCGAACTAATGAGGCTCCGCGGCACGGAATGATAATGGCCCCGTTGGCACGCTTGTATTTGCCTTGAATGTAGCCGGCTCGCGGAGCGACAGCCCGAGGCGAAGGCAATGCGGCACTCAAACGCGACAGAGTGGTCAGCAGCATTTTGACAGGATCGACAGGATAAACAGGATTTTAAATCGACCTGTCTTCATCCGGTGAATCCTGTTGATCCTGTCAAAATTGGTCTTCGTGAACACGAGGCCCGCGTGGGCCGAAGCTAAGCCACGACCAGCCGCTCATCCCGTCCCCGGTTCTTAGGAAGAGGCTGCAAGGCCGCGGCCACCAACACCTCAACATATTTCTCGCCGTGGTCTTGCGTGGCTAGAGTCATGCGGGTATGTCGCGCGGTATGAGAGCGTCCGCACGCACCACCCGTACCGCACTTCGCCGGGCCGTGTGGGCGTCCGTCACGCTGCACGCGGTTGCCGCTTCCGGGCTGATCGTGCTGGTGCGCACGCGCGAGGTCGAGCCGCCCAAGCCGCCGCCCATCGACACCCGCGCGTCATACGTTCAAATGCACCTCGCCGAAACCATCGGTGAGGTCGAAGTGCGGCCCGACCCTCCAACTCCCACGCCGGCCGCGCCCGCCGCCAAGCCGCCCGCCGCCAAGCTGCCCGAAACTGCCCCCGAACCGCCACCGGTTGCCGGTCCCGCCGGCCCCTTCACGCCCGCGGTTCCGCACACGCTCCCGCCGGAACTGGTTGCGCTGATCCGCAAACCGCCAGCCGGGCCGACCGTCGGTGCCGTCCCCGACCCGAATGTAAAGCCCGCCGGGGCGATCGCGGCGGCCGCTCCGGTTAGTACCGGCCGTGTGCTACACGGCGCGTTCAAGCCCGCCCAAACCGTGGTGTACCTGATCGATTGCTCCGGCAGCATGGGAGCCGCCGGGAAGTCCGCCGCCGCGCGGTCGGCGCTACTGGCGACGCTCGCGCGGCAACCCGCGACCGTCCGGTTTCAGGTGATCGCATACGACAGCACGCCCCGCGCACTCGTTTCAGGCGGGACGGTTCTCGCGACCCCGGAGAACATCCAGGCGGCTTCCGCGCGGCTCGACCGTGCCGAGCCGCGCGGAAGCAGCAAGCACCTCATCGCCCTGCGGGCCGCCCTCGACCTGCGCCCCGATGTGGTCGTGTGGCTCACCGACGCGGACGACCTCACCGGGGCGGCGATCAGGCCGGTTTTGAAGGCGTCGGGCCGTCCGGTCCCGGTGTGCGTGGGACTCGTCACCGCAACCGGTGTACAACAGCTACGCGAACTGAAATAGCGGAGCCGCACCGATGCCGACCCAACTCTCCCCGTGGCCGCGCCCCGATTTCGTCCCCGGTGGCGGGGACGCGCTGCTGTTCTTCGTGGTGTTCGGGGACTTCGATCTCACCAAGCCGTTCGGCGTGTCGAAGTACCGCTCGCGCGGGCCGGCCGACTGGCTCGAGGTGACCCACTTCGAGCGCACCAAGGCGCCCGAAGTGTTCGCGGACTACCAGTCCGGAACGCTGTGGGCCGAACTCGCCCGCGACTCGCCGGTGACGGCGTCCGCGGCGCTGAACGCGCCGCAAGCGGTCGCGGTCCGCGCCGAGGTGACCGACCCGAACTCGCTCGACTACTTCCGCGACGCCATCGGCGTGCTGACGTGGCTGCTCGACTGCGGCGGGCTGGCGGTTTACGACCCGCAGCGGCTCTGGTTGTGGTCCGCGGACGAGTGGCGGGACGAGGTCTTCTCCCCGACCGAGCCGCAACCGCTGGCGCACACCGTGATCCTGCTCTCGGAAGAGGAGGACCCGGACCTGACGTGGGTCCACACGCGCGGTATGCGCCAGTACGGGCGCCCGGACCTCAGCGTTCACAACGTCGGGCCGGAGCACATGGAAGTCGTCACGGAGATGATCGAGCGGTTCACGGTCTACCAGGCGTGGGGCGGGGTGGTCGGCGACGGCGAGAAGGTCAAGATGCCGTCCCTCCCCGCGGGCGGCGTGTGCCACCGCCGCGGCAGCCTCGACGACCCGGACTTCAACAACGTCCACATCGAGATCGAGTGGGCCAGCGGGGCCATTCGCAAGTGACGCCGGCGGCCCGCTTCTGCTCTCGCGTCACCTCGAAGCGACACGAACACGATCGCAAGAGCGGGCCGCAGGCCCGCGCTCCAGAGAATCAAGACGAGAGCGAGGCCGCCGCGCCGTCGGCCGGAGGGGTGTTCGCGAACTCCGCGCTCGACGGGTTGTGGTCGTCGAGCGAGCGGAGCAGCTTCGCGCTCTCCTCCAAATCGTTGCCCATGCAGCACACGCTGATCACCACCTCCGCCAGCGCGGCGAACGGCAGGTCCGCCGTCACCTCCACCCACCGGGCCAGTTCCGCGGCCGTGAGTTCGGGCACCTTGCGGGCGAGGTACGCCTCCCGCATCCGGGCGTCCGGCGCCTCGATGCGCAGGACCCGGTCGAACCGCCGCGGGCGCGAGATGATGCGCCGGTCGAGCTTCTCGGGGTAGTTCGTGGTCGCGATGTTCACGACCTTATCAACCTGATGGTTGCCGTCGAGCCACTGGAGCAGCTCCGAATCGCCGTGGTCGGCGATGATGGCGTCGATGTCCTCGAAGACGCAGACGATGGGCCGCTCCGGCTCGACCTCGCGGAACTTCTGCAAGCAGTGGATGAAGTGGTACGGCACTTGGCAGTAGAACGCGAGGTGCCCGTCCGCGACGATGTCGCCGATGATCTGGTTCACGAGCGACGACTTGCCGCACCCCTGTTTGCCGTACAGCAGGTACCCGCGGCGGTGCAAGTAGCCGTACCGCCGGAACCGGTCGCCCGTCTGCCAAAACTTCTTGATCTCGTTTTGAACCTTGGCGGGCAAGCTGTCGGTGAAGTGGATTAACTCGTCGGCTTGCAGGTCGCGGCCCACGTAGTTCGGGTGGCCGCAGTTGTCGAGGTGAACGGTGTACGCGCCCGGCGGGAGCGTTTCGGCGGTGCGGCCGCACACCTGATACTTGTTCGGGCCGGTGATCATCCACTGGAAGCCGTACTCGTTCCGAACGGAGAGCCGGTTCACCATTGCGTCCTCAATGTGTGGGTGCGCAAATCACAGACCCGCCGCGGCGCCGCGCGGTTCGCGCGAAACGCCTCGGCGGGTCTGAGTTGTAACCCGTCACGAACGGGGACGCAGTGTCGGTAGGGTTCGGCGCGGCACGCGCCGAGGCATCACTGCGCCGGCTTCACTTCCCACTTACGCGTGACGGGCGCCGCCAGCTTGTAGATGTCCTTCTGCGCGGCGTCGATCTTCTCCATGCGCTTCGCGAGTTCAAAGGTCCTTCGTGCGGTAACCGTTTCGGCCACGTCCTTGAGCCACTCTTTATTCGGGAACTGGAACATGACCACGTCAAAGAAGCGTTGCGCAACGAGTTGGTTCTTCGCGTTGATCGCCTGGAGCACCTTGTTGGCCTGCTCCCACACCGGGCCGGCGGTCACGTTCCCGACGTTCACACCCGCGGCCAGATCTTTCGCCGAGTACGTGCCGACTGCGGCGCCATCGACGGAAACGACGTAGCTGCCGTCCTTGAGGCCCTTCACGGTGAGACCGTAGTAGTTCAGGTCCTTGAGTTCGTTCGTGTACGGCAGCATCGGCAGCCAGTCCTTCTGGATCGGCAGCGGCAGCGCTTCGTCAGTGCGGGTGAAGCTCACGCCGGCAGTGTTAGGGAGCACGCTCACGTCGCCGACCTTGCAGCTTTTGGCGTCGGCCTTGCCGGCGCTCGCGTCCACCGCCACATCGCTAACGAGCGCCGGCGCGTTCAGCCCGGTGAGGATGGCGTGGGCCATCAGCAGCCCGCCCGGGGGCGAGGTGTGGAACCCGTCGTAGTACGGCACCGCCTTCTTCGCCGTCGGGTCATCGATTTCCATCTTGTCGGTCGCGGCGCGGGTGATCGCGTACTGGTCCACGAAGCTCACCTTGTGCTTCGCGGCGAGTTCCTTGAGCGGGGCGTAAAACTGCTTCTGCGTCTCGACGTACTGCTTGCCGTTGCTCTTGTTGCGGCGGTCCACGGCGTTGGGCGAGAGCAGCGCGACCCGCGCCCCGGCCTTGGTCGCCATGTCGAGCATGGCGGAGGTGCGTTCGGCGAACCGCTTGCACGCGTCCGGGTTGAACCCGCCGTACCCGCCGTCGTTCATCCCGAAGTTGATCGTGATGGCGGTCGGCTTCTCGGCGAGCACCTGGCTCTGGAACCGCGCGGCGCCGCCGTTGGCGGTGTCGCCGCCGATGCCCGCGTTGATGAACGTGAAGTTGCCCTTGGGCATCCGGGTGGTGAGGTACAACTCGATGTACGTCGAGTACTGGTACTGGGCGGTGATGCTGTCCCCGAGGAACACGATGCGGTCGTTCGGCTTGAAGAAGAAGTCATTCCCGTCGGCCGCAGCGGCCACGGGTTTGGGCTCGGCGGCGCGCGTTACAGGAGCGTCGGGAGTGAACCCAAGAAAGGCCGCGAGCGCGGCGAAAAGGAGCAGGCGGGACATTACAGAAACCTCGTGCAGAGGAGGGAGGGCACGAGGCGAGATTGTAAGTGAGGGGCCACCCCGCCGCGAACGGAATCCCTGATCGTTTTCGGATTCCGGCGCGGCGCGAGTCACACCTTCTTGAACTGCGTCGCCAACTCGAACGTGCCGTCGGGAAGGGGCACCTTCTGGTAATCGCCGAAGAGATTAGGGGCGTCTTTCTGGAGCACATCCAGGATCGCGCACGAGAGCTTGCGGATCTCCGGCTCGGCGTGGCTCGATCCGCGCATCTCCAAAAAGTGCCGCAGCGCGCGGGCGTTCGCGGTGATGAAGATCTTGGTCTCGGTGGCGTTCGGCAGCACGCTCCGCGCGGCCTGACGCGCGGCCTTGCGGCGGGTGGTGCGGTCCGGGTTCGGCGGGAGCATCGCCGCCGCAGCGGCGGCCGGGTCGCCGAGCTTCGCGTTGAGCGCGTCGGCGAGCTTCATGTACGCCGCGTGCGACTGCTGCACCGATTCGAGCCAGATCGCGTGCAACTCGGGGTCGCGGGCGATGATGTCGGGCTCCACGTACTCGGCCACCGACTCGTCCACGTACCGCTGCGAGAGCTGGCTGAAGCCGAACCCGGCGCGGTGCCGCACCAGCTCGTGCGTGAGGGACCGCGACACCCCAGTGAGGAGCAGGTTCCACACCGCGTGCTCCAGCACGCTCCCGTGCCCCACTTCCTTGATGTGGGTCAGGTACGCGCTGTTGCCGCCCGGTCGCGGCTTCGCGAACGACATATAACAGACGCGTCCCGCCGTTTCCGTGAGCACCTCGCCAGCGATCTCGCTGTCACTCTCCCAGCTCACACCGTGATCGACCAAAAATCGATCGAGTTCGGCCTGATCGACCGTTTGCCGGCCCAGGACGTAAACCGAAGGCTCGGTGATGACGCGAACGTCGTTGTCCACAGGAACAGCCGTAGGAGTTGGCACGACCATGCGATGAGCCCGTCCGTGGGTACGATGTCATCGTTGTATCGGCCGAATTGATTGGGCCACTGAGATCGATTGTGCCGCGTGCCGGATTTTCAACATGCCTCGCCTCGACGTTTCTCCGGCCGCCCCTCACGAACTGCTCACGGCGTGCCGGCTTCTCTTCAATTCACCGAATTCGGAAGGCGTTCGCGATCGGCTCCTTTCCGCCGGGGCTTCATCTAACGTATTCGTTGCTCGGGCCGGTGGCCGCGTGTGCGCCGCCGCGCTGGCCCAAACGCTCCCCGGCGCGATCGGGGTGTCGTGCCCGCCCCGCGGCGACTCGCCCGAAGCGGAAGACGCGGTTGCGAATGCGGCGTGCGTGTGGCTGAGAGCCTGCGGCGTTAAGGTGTGTCAGGCGTTCGCGCTCGCGGACGAACTCCACCTGATGGGGTCACTCGAACGGGTCGGGTTCCGGTACACCACTCAACTCGCGTTCTTGCGCCGTGAGATCGCCGGCGTAATGCAGAGTAAGGCCCGACCGGAGGTGTCGTGCGAACCGGTTCCGCTCTCCGGCTCACCGCTCTCAGCGCAAGTGCGCGAAGTGCTGCTTGCGACACATCGAGCCACGCTCGACTGCCCGGAACTCAACGCGCCCCGCACGGCGGACGAGATCGTCGCGGGGTTCGAGGTCGCCCCGAACCGCGGGTGCCACCTCGTGTCCCACGCTGGCCGGTGCGTCGGGGTGTTGTTACTCGACACTTTCGATACCGGCTCCGGGGGGCCGGACGCGGAGCTGTCATACCTCGGAATCGTCCCGGAGGCCCGCGGACACGGGATCGGTGGTGCGGCGCTCGCGTTCGCGCTCGGCGCGCTGTCCGACGCCGGGGGCGGTGCGCTGAGCCTATCGGTCGACATGCGCAACACGCCCGCGGTGCGCCTCTACACGCGGCTCGGGTTCGCCGAGTACGAGCGCCGGGGCGTCTGGCTGGCAACGTGGCCCGGCTAACTTCAGTCCGATTTCCCTCAAGCCCCATTCTGTCCAAGCGACTTTTGCGCGCGCGCCCAACGGCGCTACGTTGCGCCTTCTGGCGCGGTTACGGCGCCCGCACCCGGCGCGCGTGACTCTGCGGGCCGCGCCAAGGTCCGTTGCGATGCGCGCGCGACAACTGACCTTCTGGCCCGTAGGCGCACCACTCGCGGCGCAGATATTGAAAGGACTCACGCACCGCACCGGGGAGTTCACCGTGCCACCCCGACTTGCCACACGCGACCGCATGCCACACGAACAGCCCGAGCCCCGTGTCCCGTCCGCTGCCGCACTGACCGACGCCGTCTCCGCCAAGGTCGGGGCAGCCCGGTTCGCGCTCTGGTTCCAGGGCCACACGACGTTCGTCCCGCTCGGCGGGCGCGTCGTGGTGGCGGCCCGGAACCGCCACACCCAGGAGTGGCTCGAACACACCTTCGGCGCCGCGGTGCGGGCCGCGGTAACGGACCTGTGCGGCGACGGCGTCCCGGTGCAGTGGGTGGTGGACGACCTGCTGAACTCCCGCGCCACCGAAGACGCGCCGGCGGTTCGTACTGCAACCGCGGCTCCTTCGGAACGTGCTGCGGCGCGAGGCGAACAGCCGGCCGCGCCGCAACCGCGGCAGCAACTGGACCTGTTCGGCGACCCGGTGCCGCCGCCCAAGCCGAAGGTGAAGCGGGCGGACCCGGAAGCCGAAGCGCTCGCCCGGCCGCTGGCCGCCCAGCGCACCGGCCGGCGGTGGAAGTCCCTCGCGGATTTCGTTTCGGGGCCGTGCAACCGCGTCGCCCACGCGTCGGCGCTGAGCGCGGTGGAGGAGCCCGGGCAGGGCGCGAACCCGCTGGTGATTCACGGGCCGGTCGGGACCGGGAAGACCCACCTGCTCGAAGGCGTCTACGCCGGGCTGAAGCGCCAGAGCGACCAACGCCCGTGCTACGTCACCGCCGAGGAGTTCACGACCAAGTTCGTGCAGGCGTCGCGGCTGGGGAAGATGTCCCAGTTCCGGCGCCAGTTCCGCGAGTGCAGCGTGCTGCTGCTGGACGACCTGCACTTCCTAGCGACCAAGAAGGCCACGCAGGAAGAGTTCCTGCACACGTTCGACGCGCTGATCGCGGACGGGCGGCAGGTGGTGGTGACAACTGACTGTCACCCGCGCCTGGCCGACGAACTGATGCCCGAGCTGCTCGACCGGTTGCTCGGCGGCGCGGTGTGGGGGCTCCAGCCGCCGGACCCGGAGACGCGGCTGGAGATCCTCCGCAAGAAATCGTGCGGGGCCAACCCGCCGATCCCGGAGAACGTTCTGAAGACGCTCGCCAACACGCTCCGCGGCAACGTCCGCGAGCTGGAAGGCGCCATCAACAGCGTCCGGCACTACGCGAAGGTGACCGGCCGGCCCGTGGACCTTGCGACCGCGCGTGAAGCCCTCGGCGACCTGTTGCGTCACGCGGTGCGGACGGTAACAGTCGCGGACGTGGACGCCGCCGTGTGTGCGACGCTCCGGCTCTCGGCGGGCACGCTCCAGTCGAAGGCCCGGACGTGGGCGGTGAGCCACCCGCGTATGGTCGCGATCTACCTGAGCCGGAAACACACCGCGGCCACCTACGGCGAGGTGAGCAAGCACTTCGGCGCGAAGACCCACAGCACGGCGGTCGCGGCGGAAAAGAAGGTGCGGGGCTGGCTGGACAAGGGCGAGAGCATCGCCATCGGCGACCGCGACTGGCCGGCGAAGGAGCTGGTTGATCGCGTCGAGCGCGAGTTGCAGCGGTAAGGTGTTCCTCTCGCGTTGTCACGCCACTTCGGCCTTTTCACCAGCGTTCGTCACAACTCGTTGTTCTTCGTCCGCCGCTCCCGTACCGCGCGGGAGCAGCGGACGAGTCATGTGACCGAGCCACGTCGATGGGACGGGCTGATTGATACCGAACGCCTCTGGCTCGCGATCCGGGCACACGTAGGTGCCGAACAGCACGTCCATGAGCGGGCACACGTTCCCGTAGTTCCCGGCGTCGCGATCGCGGGCGTGGTGCCAGTGATGCAGTTCCGGCGCCCCGAGCAGCGGGCGCAACGGGCCGAGCGGGAGCCGCACGTTCGAGTGGATGTAGATCGCCCACACCCCACGAAACGCAATGAACCCAGCCAGCGCCTCTAATGGGAAGCCGAGTACGAATGCGGGTAGATTAATGAGCGTCATCGTGTACACCGTGTCCAGCGGGTGCTCGCGGTGAGCGGCCAGCCAGTCGAGGTGTTCGGCGCTGTGATGCACCGCATGAAACCGCCACAAGAAGCTCCATCGGTGCTGGAACCGGTGCCCCCAGTACACGCAAAAGTCACTCAGAAGCACCACCTCCAGTACTTGGAGCCCGAACGGCTGCCCCGCCACGGCTTGCGCAAACTCGGGCGGGACCAATCGGCCGATTGCACCACGGGTGTGCCACAAGCACCAGAACACCAGCCCGTTCCAGAGCAGGTACTGGCCCAGAAAGAATGACAGGTCGAGTGCCCAACCGGGGCGAAAGAGCTTCTGTCCCGGCTTCGCGGGGAACAGCATCTCTAACGGGCGCAGTACAGCAGCGAGCCCCAACAGGCTGGCGCCGGTTGCAAGTAAAAGGGAGATGAGGCCCATGCCCGCCCCGCAAAAAGTGAGTCGTTCGGGTGGAAACCACGCGGCCGCTCGGCACGATCACGGCTTGGGCGCAGGTGGCGTGGCAGGAGTTCCGGACAACACCGCTCCCGGCGGATCAATGATCACGATCGACTTCGAGCCACCTAAAAAGGTCGGGGGCGTGGCGGACGGATCGGATCCGGATCCGGATCCGGATCCGGGCACATCACTCGATTGAGAGTGGGGTGACGTAGTGTGGGGACTCGGCGCGGCGGAGAACGCCCCAGCGCGGTACGCCACGAACGCACCAACACACAACACGGCGCCGACAAGCGCGGCCGCCTTTAGCCCCAGCTTCGCAGAACTCATCACGATCTCCCGGTCAGCGGTTTGCGCGATTCTACTTCGCGGCATCACCACTCCGGAAGACCGGGCCAACGGCTCGTTACCGCGTGTTACGTTCCAGCGCGCGGCGGGCCTCTTGGGTGCGGAACGCCGTCGCCGCTCCGCCCGCCAGTTCCTCCAGCAGCTCGCGGGCCGGGCTCGTCCCCAGCGCCGCGAGGAGTTCGACCGCTCGCGCGTCTGCGACTCGGCTCGCTTCGGCCTCGGTGCGGTTCGTCACGGCCGGCTTGAGCCGCAGCCGGGCCATCTTCACCGCCGCGTCGGGCTCACGGCTGAGTCGCGACATCGCGAGGTACGCGTCCCCGGCCGGACCGGTCGCGAGCGCCTCCCAGAGCTTGGCCGCGTTCGTTTCCCGTTTCACCACGTCCGGAAGCGGCACGGATTGAAGCCGCACGTCCCACACCAGAACCGTGTGATCGCCGCCCGCGGTGAGTAGCTTCGTACCGTCCGGCGTGAACCCCAGGACGCGCACCGCCCCGCGGTGCCCGCGCAACTCGCGCCGGACCGTCTGGGTCGCGGCTTCGAGCAGAACCGCGCGCGCGGGGCCGTCACTTTCGACGGCGAGAAGGCCGCCGGTCGGGGAAACGGCAACCCGCGACTCTGCGAACGTGGGCGTGTCGCCGCGCGCCCGGCCGAGTCGGATGTACGGAACCGGTGTGTGTGTCCCGCTCGCGACGACGCACGGCGTTTCGTCACGCAGGTCTTGAACAAGCCACAGCGGGTTCGGGCGCAGTGCGACGAGCGGATACGAGGCATCGGAGCGGTCGTCGGGCCGGGCCGGTGCCAGTTCCTTACCGGTTCGCGCGTCCCAGCGCCGGGCTCGGCGCACGTCGGCGAACACGGCGGCGCCGTCGGGAGAAAAGTGTGCCGGGCGCACCGGCCCGTCGGGGGAAACGTCGAACCGCTTTTTCCCGCCGGGCCAGTCGTACACCGCGACCGACGGGTCCGCGTCCGCCCACGTCAACACGGACCTGCCGTCGGGAGCGAACACCACATTCCGCGGCTTCGAGTTCGCCAGATCGCCCGGCAGCGGGATCTCGAGCCCGGTTTGTAAATCGCGCCCGACGAGCCGGTCCTTGGTGCTGAACAGAATGGCGGTTCCGTCGGGCGCGAACGTCGGGCGTGAGTCACGGGAGCGCGTCCCCCCTAATCCCGGAGCGCCTGCGAACGCACGCAGCTCCTGACCGGTTGCGAGGTCCCAGAACCGCACCGTTTCGTCTTCGGCCCAGGTCAGCAGGCGCTTGCCATCGGGCGACAGTTCGGCGTGCGTGACTGGAGCGCGGTGTCCCGGCGCCTCGTGCAGCGAGCGGAACGTTTTGGCGTCCCACAGGCGCACGAGACCGAACCCGTCGGCGGTCGCGATGCGGGTGCCGTCAGCCGATACGGCGACCGCGCCGCACGTGTCCGCGTGCCCTTCGAGCCGCGCCAGTTCCTTCCCGCGCGAGGTGTCGAGCACCAGGGTGCCGCGCCCGGTCGCAACGGCCAGAATGTCGCCCGACGGGAAGAACGCGAACCCGCCGCCGTCGTGCGCCTCGGTTTCGGGGTGCGGCAACGGCCAGCGGAGCCGCTGCCGCGTGCGGGGCGGAGACTTGTACGGCTCGACGATCGGAATCACATCGAAGCCCCACTCCCGGTCGCCCGCGGTGAACACGGCGAGCGACCGGGCGTCCGGCGCGTACATGAGCCGCGCGCCGTCCGGCACGCGCACAGGTCGTTTCGGCTTACCGCTATCGACGGGCCACGCCGTCACAACGGCCTCTCGGGCGCCGCGCTCGGGGTCGTTCAGCTTGCGAACCGTGAGCAGGGTTCGGCCGTCGGCCGAGAAGCTGAAACCGTCGGCGCCTTCGGCACCGAGGTCGATGTTCGCGACGCGGGTGAGCTTCGCGGCGGTCCCCGCCGGTTTCAGGTCGAACACCCGAACCGCGTGCTTCTCGTCCGCGGACACCCACCGGGCCGCGAGCCGCGAGCCGTCGGTGCTGAGTCGGAAGTCGGTGTACGCGGCCCGTGGGGGCGGCCCCGAGCCGTCAATCGCGCCGGAAACGCGCTCAACGAACTGCGGCAACTCCACGAACGGCGGCGCGCCGGTCGGGTCGGTGATGTCCCACACACAAAAGTCGTCCGGAAATTCCGCGCCCGGTTGGCCGCTGGTCCCGGGTTCGGCGCGGCCCGTAACCGCGAACGCCCCGCGGGTGCCCCACACAAGCCCCTTGAACAACTTGGCGCTCACGAGGTGCTCGTGAACCCGACGGCCCGTGTCCGCGTCCCACACCGTCACCACAATTCGGTCGGGTGCTGCCGTGTGCGCGGTGGCGTACCGCTTGCCGTCGGGCGCGAGCGCGAGGTGCGAGACGCTTCCGCCCGCGCGGAACCGATCGTCGCCGAGCCGCACGGGCGCCCCGGGGAGCCGTTCGCTCCCGTGAGCGGGCGCGGAGCAGAAAACCAGGAGCAGCACGCAAGCGATACGCGACATCGGCGCGACTCCACGAACACGCTTCGGGCCGGGATGGTACCCCAACCCGGCCGGGCGCCGCGAGACGAACCTTGTTGCCAGCAGTCGACGCGGTTACACCGCTGATGACGTGGGGCGGGCGCGCTGCGATTGGCAGGCCCAGATTTGCGGCCCGGAGCACCGCCCGCTGAGCGAGCGGCACACTCCAGACCCGAACCATAAAACGGGCTGTGACCGAGGGACGGGAACCAACGCCCGCCGGGTCACTTCGACGAGATCAGTTCCACCTCGAAAATGAGCGTCGCGTTGGGCGGGATATCGCGCCCGGCGCCGGCCGCGCCGTAGCCGAGGTCCGAGGGGATCTTGAGCCGGCGCACCCCGCCCGGCTTCATCCCGGGGATGCCCACCTGCCAGCCCTTGATGACTTGGTTCAGCGAGAACGAGATGGTCTGTCCGCGGGACACGCTGCTGTCGAACATCTTGCCGTTGGTCAGCCACCCGGTGTAGTGGACCGTAACCTTGGCGCCGGGCTTCACCTCGTCGCCCTCGCCCACCGTGGCGTCCCAAATCTCAAGCCCGTTATCCTGCTTGACCCACTCGGTGGCGTCGACGGCGGGCATCGGGGGTACTTGCGCCATTGCGGTCTCCTGTATGGTGGGGCGAGGCATCGCGCCGGCCCACCGGTCGCACGTCCTCGTCCCACCTACAGGATACAGATTACACCCGGCTACTTCTTCTGCACGTACACGCCCCGGGCGCGCGTGAGCCGGTCGGTGTCGGCCGCGGACAGCACGAACACGTCCGTTCGGTCCTTGTCGACGACGCGGGCATAGCGCTGCTTGTCGCCCGTCCCGCCCACGACGCCGCCGACGGCTAGTTCGCGTTTGCTCCCGTCCTTGAAGGTGACCGTGAGCGTCGCCTCCGGCTTCTCCAGCCCGAACAGCTTCAGGTCCGCTTTCTCGTCCACTGCGTACCGTTCCACCTGCAACGCGGTGAGCCCGCCGAGCAGTTCGGTAACGGCCGGGGCGCTGACGATGTCTTTGGGCGCCGCCGGGTCGGTCCACGCGGCCCCGTCCTTCTGAAGGGTGAACGTCTTGCCCGCCTGCGTGAACTCAAGCTTCTCCGCCTGGAACGCGTCGAGCGTCCAAGGCTTCCGCACGCGGTACTCGGCGAGCACTCGCGCCGTCTGGTCCCGGCTCAGCAGCGCCACCGGCCCCATGCTACCGACGCGGGCGTACACGCGGCCGTCGGGCGCGGCCGTCCCGATGTGCAGCACCGCCTCGACCTTGTCCCCGTTCGTGACGGTCCAGGTGGCCTCGGGCTTGTCCAGGCCGAAGGGCTTGAGGTCCGCGCCGGCCTCGGCCACCCAGTCGGCCGCCCGCAGCTTCGCCAGCTCGTTGACGAGGTCGTCGAGCGGCGCCTGCTCCGCGTCGGCCGCCGCCGGCGCCGTCACCTTCCAGGTGCCGTTCACCTTGGCGAAGGTGACCTTGCGCGGCCCGCGCTCGAGCCGGAGCAGGTCCGCGTCCACGAACTTGACCATCGCGCGGTCGCGGAACGACACCGCCGGCGCCAGCAGCTTGCCCGCGAGCGCCGCGGGCAGCACCCCGACGGTCGCGTCGGCCCCGGCCCCTTCCACCGCGGCGTAGCGCCCGAGTTCGGGCTTCTTCGCATCGACCGGGCGGCCCAGGCGCAGCACCTTCTGCTCGGCCTTCTCGCCCACGGTGAGCGTGACCGACGCCTCCGGCGGCTCCAGCCCGTACTCCTTGAACACGTCCGCCTTCTTGCCGAACGCGGCGACCTTTTCGGCCCGCAGCCGCCCGAGCTGGTCGGCAAGCTCGTCCAGCAGCGGTTGGTCCGCCTTGAGCTTCGCGGGCTTCACCACGTCCCACCCGGTGCCGCTCGCCGCCGGGGCCAGTTCGAGTTGCTCTTTGCCCTTCGTGCGCGTGAGGCCGTTCAGGGTCGCGGGGTCGAACGTGAGGAGCGTCCGGTCCGCGAACTCGAGCTTGGTGCGCACGAGCTGCGGCACCGCCGCGGGCGGGATCACGCCGACCGCCTTGCCGCCGTCCACGCGCACGAACCGCCCGCCGATCGGATCGGGTTTGCCGATCTGGAGCTTGCGCGTTTCGGGCTTCTCGGTGCCGAGCGTCACGGTGATCGTGACCGCAGGTTTGTCGAGGCCGTAGTCGGCCCACTTCACGGCGTCGCCGTACCCCGCGAGTCGCTCGACCGGCAGCGGCGCCAGTTGGGACACCAGTTGCCCGGCGGCGACCGTGTCCACCGTGAACGCGGCGCCCGCGGCGGCCCATTTGCCCTTGTCGTCTTTCGTCAGCGTCACGGTGCTGTCGGGCTTGTCGCCGTCGATCTGCACCTTCGTGATTTTCGCGGCGTCGAGGAACAGTAGATTGCGGTCGAGCAGGCCCAGCGGCGAAACCTGCACGTTCGCGAGGTACGCGGCGGGGACCACGAACACCGGGGCGTTCGGCTCGTCGAGCTTCGCGTACCGGTCCGTGCCGTTTGGGACGGTCCCGCCGATGACGGCCGCCTTCGTAACGCTCTTGTCCGCGTCGCCCGCCTTTTCGGTGTAGGTGAGCTTCACCTTCAGGAGCGGCTTGTCGAACCCGTACTTCGCCGGGTCCGCTGCGGTCAGCGCCTCGTACTTCGTCGCCGCCAGTGCGCCGACGCCGGTCAGCATCGGCTGCGCGCTCAGGAACGGCACCGGGGCGGTAAACGGGCCGGTCAGCTTCCAGTTCGTGCCGTCCTTCGTCAGCGCGAACGAGTCCGCGGGCGCGTCGGGGCGGGCGATCTCGGCCGCGGTCACCTTGTCGGGCGGCACCAGCCACACCTGAAGCGGCAACAGCCCGACCGGCCCCGCCGCGAGCGCGTCGCGGGTCGCGACCGCGAGCGCGAACACGTCACCGCCGTCGAGCCGGGCGAACACCTCGTCCTTCTTGCCCGGGCGCGGGCCGCCGACCTCGAGCTTGTACGCCCGCTCGTCGTCGAACCGGAACTGGACCGTGAGCTTGGGCTTGTCGAGCCCGTACCCGGCCGGGCTCGCGGTCTTCTCCGCGACGAACTCCGCCGCCTGAAGTCCGGTGAGCTGGTTCAGCAGGTTGGCCACGTTCGCCGGGTCGGTGTCGGACGCGATCGGCGCCGTGAGCTTCCACACGTCGCGCTCGCCGGCCTTTTCCTTTTTGATGGCGAACCCGTTCGGCCCGTCGGTGGACACGGACACGAGTTTGGCGTCTGTGGCGTCAAGCAGCTTGCGACCGCGGTACACGACCGCCGGGCGCGAGAACTGTGCGGAGAGGCGCTCCGGGAACAGCTTCGGCACCAGCCAGCCGGCGTCCGACGCGCCGGGCACGCGGTCGTCGATCAGGGCGACACGCGGCCAGCCCGCGAGTTGTACCGGGAACTTGCCTTTCGCGAAATCCGGAGCGCCGATGAGCAGCTTGTACTCGCGCGCCGGCGCTTCGGGCTCGCCCTCGGGGCGCTTCTCGCGCGCGGTGACGGTGACCAGGGTCGCGGACGCCGGGTCGAGCCCCCGGGCCTTCGGGTCGGCCTTATACAGATCGATGTCCGTGGCCCCGCGGAACCCCGCGAGCTTGCCCAGCAGGTCGTCGACGCGGGCCGGGTCGGCGGGCACCGGGTTCGGCTGCTGGTCGATGAGCCAGCGGTCCTGGCGGTCCTCGTCCTTCGCCGCCTTCGGTGACCCCTTCTTGCGCATCAGCGTCAGCGGGGCCTTTCCTGGGGGCGCAATGGTAATCGTCTGGACGTCACTCTCGGTAAACCGCGCGACGCGGGCGTCCGCCACCTCGCCCGCCTTCACGAACAACCCGTTGAGCTTATCGGTGCCCACGGTGAAGAGCTGCGGATTACCCTCGATCTGCGCGTACCGGTACGGGGTCGGCACCTTCTGCGTGATGGTGCGCGGCGGGCCGCCCATCGGGTTCGGGATGGTGATCTGCTCGTCGCGCTCGACGGTCTTCGCGGTGCCGCCGAACTTCACCGTCACGGCGGTGCCGCTCTTGAGCCGTACGGTGACCGACTCCTTCGACTTCTTCAGCTCCTCGCGCGGGTCGGTCACGGTTTCCGGGTGGAGCCGTGCCAGGAGCCCCGGGAACGGCTCCACCGGCACCGGCAGCAGTTGCGCGATCGCGAACGGGTGCTCGGCCAGCGCCCCCTGCGCCGTGGGCACGAAGTCCTCGACCCACAGTTCCGGGACCGCGGCCAGCACCTGCTGGAGCCGCGCCGGTTCCGCGCGCTCGCGGACGGGGGCGGACAGCTCCCAGGCGTCGGCCAGGCGGTCGGGCTGCACCACCGGCTCCGCGCCCTTCGTGGCCGCGGCGGGGGGCGGGGTCGGGCCGGTGCGCTTCAGTGCGAACCGGCCGTCGAGGAACCACGGCGTGAGCCCGAAGGCGGTGACGCCCTTACCGGTGACGCGGACCTCTTCGATGCTCTCTCCCGGGAGCGAGACGGTCGTCGGCGCGCTCTCGGCCGGCGGGGCACCCGGCCCGGCGGGTGGGGGCGTGCCGGGGAGCTTCACCCGCTCGACGTCCGCGAACAGTTGGCGGCGGCGGTACGCCTCGGCCGGGCGGCGCAGGACCGGCATCACGTCCGGGCCGAGCTTGAGCACCTCGGGGGCGTCGTTGACGCGGACGAAGGCCGGTTTGGTGAACGCGGTGTCGCCCGCGCCGGGCTTCGGCTCGCCGAACGTGAGCGTGTAGTCGGTGCCGTTCGCCTTCACCTTCACGACGACCGGCTTTTGCGCGGCGGCCACACCGTAGGCCGCTGGCGCGTCCGCGTCGCCGGCGAGTGGGACGGGGCGGAACCGGGTCCGGAGGCTGGCGAGGGTGGCGACCAGCTCGTTGGCTTCGGCGGCTCGCAGGGGCCAGTTCCCGGGCTGGGACCAGCCCGCCGGTCCCTTTTCGAGGACGAACGGCTCACCGCCCCCCGGGAGCACTTCCACGCGGGTAATGGTCTCGGGGGTGAGGTCGGTTTCGACCGACGCGAGCGCGGCCGAATCGGGCGCCGCGGGCCGGGGCGCGAGCTTCGGGAACCACTCGTCGCCCTTAAACAGCCACACGCCGGCTCCGGCCGCGAGGGTCACCAGAAGGAGCGTGCTCTTCCAATTCATGGCGCGTCACCAAAACGAGAAGGCGAGCGGGGGGCGTGAGCCCCCCGAGTTCCCCCGGTTCAAACGTCCGCGTGAGGCAGGGCCTACGCCCCGCTCACCCCGTGCTACCGCGTCCGGCGGCGCATCATCGCGAACAGCCCCGCGTACGCGGCGATCAGCGGCAGCCCGATCAGCGCCCCGGACCGCCACAGCGCCCGGTTGCGCTCCGACAGCTCCACCCGCGGGTACTTCCACGCCGGTACGTCGGCCTTCGGCAGCCGGTCCTCGCGGCCGGTGAGCCAGTTCACCGAGTGCAGCAGCAGGCGCTCCTGCGGCGGCTCCAGGCGCGGCCCGCTGAACAGGTGCCCGCTGCCGAACACCACCGTCCGCTGTGTGGGCCGGTCGAGCGTCTCGGCAGCGACCGAGAGCGCCGCGGCGAACGTGCCGTCCAGCGGGGTCAGTAGCGCCGCGGCCCCCTGCTCGCGCTCGTAGCTCTCGTTCACCCACGCCGCGGGGATCTTGCTCTCGACCGCTACGCCGATCGGGAACGACCCCTTGCGCTCCTCGGCGCGGGTGTTGCGCTTCGGGTCGTCGGCCGGGGTCGGGTCGTACCGCGGGATGTAGGTGACGCGCCCGGCCTGGTCGCTGGTCGGGAACGGCTTCTCCTCGTTCCACCCGGCCGGCGCGGTGAACACGAACTCGCCGGCGAACTTCAGCCGGTCCTGCCACCCGTCGGCCAGGTACACCGGGCGCGGGGAGAACAGCTTGATGTCCAGCTTCTGCTCCACCGTCCGCCCGCTGTGCCGCAGCGCCGCGGCGATCGGGTTCGGCGCGGCGCTCGATCCGGCGGGGGCGCTCTCGGCGAACACTAGCGGCGGGATGGTGGTGGGGCCGCCGCCGCCGATCTGGCCGCCGGCCCGGGCGGACGCCAGCGCCTTCCGCTCGGCGTCGAAGAGGACCGTGTCGCGCTTCAGCTCGACCCCGCGGTCGCGGAGCAGCCGGTCGAACCCGTCCCCCTCGGCGGGCGGGCCGGTGCGGGACGCCAGGGACCCCATGCACGCGAGCACCGGCTTGCCGGCCTTCATGAACTCCTTCACCACCTCGACCTGTTTCTTGTCGAGCTGGTGGATGGCCGGCGGCACGCCGTTGCGGATCGACACGTTGACCAGCGTGTGCCGCGGCACGATGAGCAGGTCCACGTCGGACACGAGCCGCGTCAGCTTGGCCTTCACGTCGGCGATGCGCCGGTCCTGGACGGTGCGCTCGTCGGCCTGCGCCGCCTTCACCTTGCCCTCGGCGTCGCGCTGCTCGGCCTCGGCCTCGCGCACCTGCTCCTCGGACCGCTTGAGCTGCACGGCCAGCCCGGACCGCACCAGGCCCTGCAACTCGGCCTCGCTCTCGGCGGTGATCTGCGGGCCGCCCGTCCACCGGCGGAACGCGGCGATCAGCTCGGTCCACTCGCGCACCCGGGCGCCCTGGCCGAGCTGGTTGTAGAAGTCCACCCGGTCGCGGACCGGCTGCCGGAGCACGGTGTCGAGGGCGGCGCGGAGCTGGGTCAGCACCTTCACGTCGTCCTTCGCGCCTTGCACCGCGTCGCGCGCCGAGTCCGCCTCGGCTTCGAGCCGCTCCAGCTTGCTCTCGTCGAGCGTGTACGCCGCCGGCTCGATCTCTTTCGTCGGGTCCTCCCAGTTCTTCTTCAGCACCACGTCGACCACGTCGAACCCGTTGTCGGTGAGCGCCCGCTTCAGCCCGGCGACTGTGTACTGCTCGGTCCCCTCGGCCACCGCGGTGGACAGGAACTCGTGGACCACGCACACCGCGACCTTCGGGCGCCGCTCCTGCACCGTCAGCACCCGCCGCGCGAAGGTGTCCACACCCTGCGGGAGCAGCACCAGGTTCTCGGCCCCCGGCGCTTCCTTGCTAGCGGTCTTGTCGAGCTGCATGAACTCGTTGAACGAGAGCCGCTGCACCCGCCCGTTCGCGTGGAAGAAGATGCTGTTCTCGGGGGCGTCGTCGATGGCGCCCTTCAGCTCCGGTGCGTCCTTGGTGAGCTGCCGGACCTGGTCCTCGTAGCCGAACGCCTCGGAGTCGAGCACCACCACGTTGAACTGCGGGCCGAACTCGCGGAACTGGTCCACGAGGTCGCGCACCTTCTCGGTCACCTTCTCCTCGGCGGCCTTCGTGTACGAGTCCCGCTTCGGCGCGAGGGTGCCGAAGTTGTGCATCTGGAGCACCACGATCGTGGTCGGCGCGTTCGGCCGGAGCTTGCCCAGTTCGGTCTGGAGTTCGGCCGGCAGGGTGAACCGCTGGTCGCGGGTGCAGTCGATCCGCCGGTAGTGCGTGAAGGAGTAGACGTTGACGAAGGCGAGCAGCGCCACCGCCGCGACGGTGCCCAGGGTGGCGCTAGTGCCGGCGGCGGTGCGGCGGAAGCCGCCGAACAGGAGCGCGCTCAGCAGTTCCAGGACTAGGGTGAGGGCCGCGAGCCCGGCGCCCACCAGCACGGCGAGCGTCGCCGCCCGGAGGAACTCCCCCTCCGCCCCCTGGGCGACGGCCTCGAGCCGGCCGGGCGCGGCGAACTCGCTAAGGCGCTCGCGCTGCTCGGCGCCGAGCAGCACGCCCCCGACCGTACACGCGAGCAGGCCCATCAAACCCAGCGCGCGAACCGCGAACCGGAACCGGCTGCCCCAGGTCGTGCGCTGACGCGAATCGGTTGCCATCGATGCCCTCAGCTACGATCAGTTCTCGGTCCCGAACATTTTCTGATAGGATCGACAGGAAGCAGAGTTCTTCCGATTTAAATCCTGTCCATCCTGTTGATCTTGTCACAACGGCCGGGTTCCAGGCTCAGCGCAGCCGCCGCGCTTCCAGCGACCGCACGGTCAGGTACAGGCACGCCAGCGTCACAGAGACGTACAGCACGAGCGGCCGGGTGTCGATCACCCCGCGGGTGAAGTCGCGGCGGAAGTGCTCCGGCACGGCCACGTAGTACGCGAGCGAGTAGCCGAGCGTGCCCGGCTCGAACTGCCACCGCGCCAGCGCTGGCAGCACGAACAGCAGCCCCAGCAGGAGCGACAGCATCCACGCCACGAGCTGGCTCTTCACCCAGCTCGACACCAGCAGCCCGAGCGCCAGGAACATCGCCCCCGCCAGCACCACCCCCAGGTACGAGGTGAAGACCGGCCGCGGGTCGATGTTCGCGGCGATGTGAACCAGGTGCCGCTCGTCCTGCGTGGCGTGCAGGTACCCCCCGCCGACCGCCAGCACCAACCCCAGGAGCCCGAGCAGCAGCACCGCCCACCCGTTCAGATCAAACCAGAACCCGAGCTTCGCGACCAGTAGGAGCAGCACGCCCACCAGCGTCGCCACGGCGTAGGGGGTGACCGCGCCTTGCCACTCGACCGTCCAGTCCGCCAGGACCGGGACGTACAGGAGGGTGGTGGCCCAGAGCGTGAGGTAGAACGCGAAGCACGCGACGAACTTGGCGAGGATCACCTGCCAGTCGCGGATCGGCGCGGTGAGCAGCGCTTCGATCGTCCCGGTCCCGCGCTCCTCGGCGACCAGGCGCGAGGTGATGATCCCGGTGACGGCCGGGAACAGGCCCCAGAACAGCACCCCGGCTACCAGCGCCCCGGGCGGGCTCTCGGCGCCCCCGAGCATCACCTGCATCGGGTACTCAACCCCGCGCGGCCCCTTCTCGGTCAGCAACCCCACGACCAGCCAGAACAGGAGCCCGTTCAGCACAAGGAACGCGAACAGCGCCACGTACCCCACCGGCCCGGTGAAGTACGCGGCGAACTCGCGGCGGATCAGGCTGAACGTGGCTCGCATGAAGTCGCCCCCCTCTGAGTCGGGTTTAGTGTTTGGTTTTCGGTGTCTGGCTCTTGGTCATTGCCCACGCGCACGTTCGGAACGCACGCTTACTGAACACCAAACACCGAACCCGGCTCAAATGCCTTCCTGTTTCGTCAGCGTCACGAAGATGTCTTCGAGCGGCTTGTTCTTGTGCCGCTGCCGCACCGCCGCCAGCGCGCCGTCCTCGACCACCTGCCCCTGGTAAATCACGATCACCGAATCGCAGGTGGCCTCTACCTCGCTCAGGATGTGCGTGGAGAGGAGCATCGTGTGCTCCTTCCCCAGCTCGCGCATTAGCTTGCGGGTCTCGCGGATCTGCGTCGGGTCGAGCCCGGCGGTGGGCTCGTCGAGGATCAGCACCGGCGGGTTGGCGATCAGCGCGTCGGCCAGCCCGACCCGCTGCCGGTACCCCTTCGACAGCGTCCCGATGATCTGCCGGCTGACGTCGGTGAGCCAGCACCGCTCCAGCACGTAGCCCAGCCGTGAGCGGCGCTCCGACCGGCCGAGCCCCTTGAGCCCGGCGCGGAACCGCAGGTACTCGTCCACCCGCATCTCGGTGTACAGCGGGCAGCTCTCGGGCATGTACCCGATGCGGCGGCGGGCCTCGATCGGGTCCCAGAACACGTCGCGGCCGTCCACGGTGGCCTTGCCGGAGCTGGCCGTGAGGAACCCGGCGAGGATGCGCATGGTGGTCGACTTGCCGGCGCCGTTCGGGCCGAGGAACCCGACCACCTGGCCCTTCTCGACCGAGAAGGACACGTCCCGCACGGCGTGGTACTCGCCGTAGTATTTGGTGAGGTGCTCGACGACGATCATGTCGCTCCCCGAGTGCGTCGCGCGGTCTGGCAAGCTAAACGCTTAAGGCGCGCCGCGGACCGCGGCAAGGGCGCTGGGCCGAGAGGTTACCGCGAAACCGGCCGCACCGGCGTCCGCGGGTCGGCTTGACCCCACCTTTTCGTTCGGCGTACCGTGCCGCGGGTTTTCCGTTCACCCGGAGGTGCGGCGCATGGAACTGCTGAAGCGTTTCGTGGTGGGGTTGGGTGCGGGGGCGGCGATCGTCGGGCTGGCCATGTTCGCGCTGTCGGTCGCCCCACAATCCGGGGCCGAGTCCGCCGCGCAGCTCGCGCCGTTGCCGAGCCCGTCGCCGCTCCCGACTCCGTCGGTGCCAATGTCCAACGCGTCCCCCACCGCGCTGCCCACACTGCCCGGGGCAGACACTCTGCCCGCCGTGGGGCCAACACCCGTGTACCCTCCCGCTCCTTCCGTGCATGGCCCGGGCGCATTTCAGAAGACGCAAGCGGAGCCGCTTCCCCCCGGTCTAGCCGCAACGCTTCCATT
Source organism: Gemmata obscuriglobus (assembly GCF_008065095.1). Taxonomy (NCBI): domain Bacteria; kingdom Pseudomonadati; phylum Planctomycetota; class Planctomycetia; order Gemmatales; family Gemmataceae; genus Gemmata; species Gemmata obscuriglobus. The sequence continues at coordinate 8,736,581 of NZ_CP042911.1, forward strand.
TCCAACCATGCCGGACGTGAAGCCGGCAAAGGCCGAGATCGCGAAGCAGCCGCTCGGGCGGTCCGCGGTGCGGTTCGCCGGTCCGGCGGGCATGAAGGTGTCGTGGCTGGTCGGCGAGACGTTTCACGACCGCGACCTGACCGCCCCGGCGGCGTTCAACTTCGTGCAGGGGGAGGTCTACCGGCTCCGACTCACCGGGCTGCCGAAGTACCCGAAAGCCAAGTTCTACCCGACGATGGAAGTGTGCGCGCCGAGCGCACGGGTGCAGTCGTTCCTGGGCCACAACGCGATTCCGATCTCGTTCACCGACGCGGAACTGGCGACCGCGGCCGAGGGGCGGTTGGTGGTGAAGGCGGTCTACCTGCCGAGCGCACCCGGCGCGGAATCGGCCACGACGACCGAGGAAGTGTCCTCGCTCCGCCCGGGCGCGACCGGTGACCCCGCCGGCGTGGCGTCCGATCGCGGGTCCCTACTGGCGGTGGTCCGGCTCGGGAACGTGGATCTGGAGAACCCGCATTCGCCGCCGCTTCACGCGCCGCCGAGCACGCAGCTTCCGGGGCACGCAGCGGTGGGGCAAATCGCTCCGGTGATCCCGTGAATCGGGCCGCACCGACTCGCGGCGGCTCGGATCGATCCGGACCGCCGCGCTGGGGCGCAGGGTCCACGATGCGCACGAGACGACTGGGCTGATCGGAGTCAGGTCGGCAGGCCGCTTGCCGACGCGTGTCGGTTCGCGTCGTCCAACCGGCCGAGGGAGGATTTCAGCAGCCGGTTCATCTTCTCGACGGCCCCTTTGACCGCTTCGTCCGGGGTGTCGGCGTCGCTCATCACCGCCACCGGGTGGAGCCCGGCGGCCCGGACCTCAAGCGTGCAGCGCGCGTCCGGGCCGCCCTTCGGACCGTTCACATCGCTCAGGTGGGCTTCCACCCGCGTGAGCCGGCTGCGGTATCGTGACAGACCGCTCTCGAGCTTCGCTGTAACACCTGAAACGTCTACAAAAACGCGCGTGCCGGTGCTGATTTCGATGTGCATGGTAGCTCTCCTTATCGTGCGACCGAGCTAGTGTGCGCGAAAGCCGTGCCGGTTAGGATTTCCAGCTCGGTCCTGTCGCGAGGTGACTTCCACGCTCGGTTTGGTGGGTGTCTGAAATGGTGTTCGCTCGCGAACCAATTGCTTTTCGGCGTCTACCAACGACGAAGCCGCGAGCAAGTGCCCGCGGCTTCGTCATCAGCTCGACTTCATGGGTTCAAACGTAACCCTGAAGTGCCCGGGCCGCGGCCCGGGCACTGCGATTACAGGAATGAACGCGATCACCGGATTCGGGCCTCAGTCGCGGCGGCGGTCACCGCCGCGCCCTCCACCTCCACCGCCACCACTGCGGCGCCCGCCGCCACCGCCGCTGCGTTCGCCACGGTCACCGCGATCGCCGCGGTCCCCGCCGCCGAAACCGCCACCGCCGCCCCCGCCGTTGCCGGCTTCGTCGCTCGGGGCCAGAAGCGCCTTGCGCGACAGCCGTACCCGGCCGTTATCGTCGATGCCGATCACCTTGACCTGGATCTTCTGGCCGATCTCGACCACGTCTTCCGGGCGCTGAACGAAGCCGCTGTCCAGCTCCGACACGTGGCACAGCCCGTCGCGGCCCGGGGCGATCTCCACGAACGCACCGAAGTCCTTCATCGAGACCACTTTACCGTCGTACACCGCGCCGACCTTCACCTCGGCCGTCAGCCCCTCGACCATACGCCGCGCGGCTTCGACGCCCTCGGCGTCCGACGACGCGATCGACACCGTGCCGTCGTCCTCAATGTCGATCTTCGCGCCGGTCTCTTCCTGAATGGCGCGAATCATCTTGCCGCCCGGGCCGATGAGCTTGCCGATCATCTCCGGGTTGATCTTCAGTTGGATCAGGCGCGGCGCCCACCGGCTGATCTCCTTCCGCGGGGCCGACAGCGCCGACAGCATCGTCTTGAGGATCTGCAGCCGCGCCTCCTTCGCCTGCTCCAGCGCGCCGCGGACGATCGCCTCGTTGATGCCGTCCACCTTGATGTCGAGCTGGACGCCGGTGACGCCCTTCTGCGTGCCGGCCACCTTGAAGTCCATGTCGCCGTAGTGGTCCTCGTCGCCCTGGATGTCGGTGAGCAGCGAGAAGTGGTCCTTCTCCATCACCAGACCGACCGAGATGCCCGCGACCGGGCGCTTGATCGGCACGCCCGCGTCCATCAGCGCCAGGGTGCCGCCGCACACGCTCGCCATGCTCGACGAGCCGTTCGACTCCAGGATCTCCGACACGAGGCGGATGGTGTACGGGAACCGCGACGGGGGCGGGATCACGGCCTTCAGCGACCGCTCGGCCAGCATCCCGTGGCCGATCTCGCGCCGCCCCGGTGCCCGGATCGGCTTGCACTCGCCCACGCTGTACGGCGGGAAGTTGTAGTCGAGGAAGAACTTCTTGCTGTACTCGTCCTGCAGGCCGTCCACCTTCTGCTCGTCGGCGACGGTGCCGAGCGTGGCGACCACCAGCGCCTGCGTCTCGCCGCGCTGGAACAGCGCCGTGCCGTGAGTCCGCGGCAGCACGGTCACCTCGGCGCCAAGAGCGCGGAGCTCCTTCGGGGCGCGGCCGTCGATGCGGGTGCCGCCGAGCGTGATCTCGCGGAAGATGCGCTCGCGGAGGGCCGACAGCGCCCCCGACACCTGCGACGGGGTGTACGCCGGGTTCGCTTCGCCCTCGGGCAGGTACACCTTCTTGATCTCGTCCTTGAACGCGTCCAGGGCCGCGTTGCGCTCCTTCTTGCCCTGCGTGAGGTACTTTTCGCGGTACTGGGCGCCGTACTTCTGGTGCAGCTCTTCCAGCAGCGGGTTGTCGGCGGTCGCGGGGGGCAGCACCTTCGTTCCGAGCCCCGCTTCGGTGCGCAGCCGCTCGATGAGGTCGATCAGGACGGCGCACTGCTTGTGCGCCTCCATGATCGCGTCGCCCATCTCGTTCTCGGGCATCTCGCGGGCGAACCCCTCGATCATGCAGACGGCGTCGCGGGTGGCCGCGACGATGAGGTCGAGGTCGCTCTCTTCCATCTGGGTCACGGTCGGCAGCACGACGAGTTCGCCGTTCACGCGGCCCAACCGCAACCCGCCGTAGGGCTTGAGGAACGGGATGTGCGAGACGTGGAGGGCCGCGCTCGTCCCGATCAGGGCGAGCATGTCCGCGTCGTTCTCCCGGTCCGAGGAGATGACCGTGCAGTGGATCTGGACTTCGTTGAAGTAGTTGGCGGGGAAGAGCGGGCGGGAGGGGCGGTCGATCAGGCGCGAGGTCAGCGTTTCCTTGGTGCTGGGGCGCGTTTCACGCTTGATGAACCCGCCGGGGAACTTGCCCGCGGCGTAAGTGCGTTCGCGGTACTCCACTTGGAGCGGGAAGAAATCACGCCCCGGAATGGGTGACCCTTCGACCGCGGCGACGAGGACGCTGGTCTCGCCGTAGGTGACAAGCACGGCCCCGTGGGCCTGCTTTGCGAACTTTCCGGTTTCGAGGACTAACGTGCGACCGCCGAATTCACATTCGACACGAGCTGGCTTGACCGGCACGGAGGTGACCCTTTCCGTTTTGCCGGCAGGAGCGGTTCGCGGAGTCTCAGATGAATAAGCCCACAAGCCCCGGGTCGAACGACACGGGACTCAGGATTCGTCAACTCGAGACGAGCGTAGCGGCTATTTGCGGAGCCCGAGCTTCCCAATGACCGCGAGGTAGCGATCGCGGTCGGTTTGCCGGAGGTACTTGAGCAGGTCAGCGCGTTGGCTGACGAGCTTCAGCAGCCCGCGGCGGCTGGAGAAGTCTTTCTTGTGCGCCCGCATGTGCTCCGTCAGGGAGTTGATCCGCTTGGTGAGCAGCGCGACCTGCACTTCGGGCGAACCGGTGTCGGTGTCGCCGCGCCGGAACTGGCTGATAAGCCCAGACTTCTCTTCCTTCGTGATCGACATCGTCCCGGATCTCCGCTATCCCGCCGCGTCGCACTCCTGCCATCAGTTACGAAACGACGTTTCAGTTACACACTGGTTCTGGATTTACGCAATTTACCGCCCCGCGACCAGATGGCAAGGGGCGAAAAACGCAAACGCGACCGGCCAAAAGTACCGGTCGCGTTCACGAGGGTAGAGTCTTTTTAGCAGCTCGGGCCGCGGCCGCCAACCGTAACCCGGAGGAGTTTTGCGGGTCGCGCGGGGCGCGACCGTGCCATTCGCACCACCAACGGGCGGCTTGTTGGTCCAGTTTATCTGGCCGGAACGCATCATCTTGTTTTTCCTGTGCATCGTTGGAACCATTTTCGGCGGCCGTTATTGCGAAACCGCGGTGCTGCGAGCGTGCGGTTCCGTGGTAGCGACACCCCAGCGACCTGCCAGCTCCGGACCAGTCGCCCGGTAGCGAATGTCCAGTCGGTAGCCCACTCGGTGGCTACCAGTCGGGCTGTAACCCCCGTTACAGCCCGCGCGAGCCGGACGCAGCCAGATCCGACAGAGACCGAGTGCCGTCCGGTCTGGCCCCGCGCTCGCCTCAATACACAGATGGCACGGGCCCGGATCTTGGATGTGGACCGTTCGCGGCGCGGGCGGTACTTCGCGCATCAGGTCGCGGCGCCGGCCGCTTCGCATCCGCTCGGGGAGAGCGAGCGGGGGTATGCGGCGCGCTCGAACGCGAGACGACCGAACTCCGCCGTTGCCCCGCGCGGCGGGCGCGGTATGGTGCCGGGAGTCGCTTCACCGCTCCCGGAGGTGCTCTCCATGTCGATCCCCACCCGCCCGCTCGGCAAGACCGGCGTCAACGTGTCCGCCCTCTGTCTCGGCGGATGGCACATCGGCCAGCCCGCCATCGGCGACGCCGAGGCCGAGCGCATCATGCACGCCGCCATCGACGCGGGCGTCACGTTCTTCGACAACGCCTGGGACTACCACGAGGGGCGGTCCGAAGAGATCATGGGGAACGCACTCAGCACCGGCGGCCGGCGCCAAAAAGTGTTCCTCATGACCAAGAACTGCGGGCGCGACGCCGAGCACTCCCGCCAGCACCTCGACGACAGCCTCCGGCGCCTCAAGACCGACGTCATCGACCTGTGGCAGTTTCACGAGATCAACTACGACAACGACCCGGAGTGGATCGTCGAGCGCGGCGCGCTGGCCCACGCCCTGGAGGCCCAGAAGGCCGGCAAGGTGCGGTTCATCGGCTTCACCGGGCACAAGGCCCCGCACATCCTCCTGAAGATGCTCGGGACGCACAACGACTGGGACACGTGCCAGCTCCCCGTGAACGTGTGCGACTACTTCTACCGCAGCAGCATCCACGACGTGATCCCCGAGCTGAAGAAGCGGAACGTGGCCGCCATCGGGATGAAGTCGCTCGGCGGCGGGAACCTGGAGGCCGGCGGGCAGATCCCCGGCGGCGGGGTCGCAACGGCGGACGAGTGCATCCGGTTCGCGCTGTCGCAGGACATCGCGTCGCTGGTGGTCGGCATCGACTCGATGAAGGTGCTGATGCAGAACGTCGAGATCGCCCGCAGCTTCCGCTCGATGCCCAAGGACGAGAGCGACGCGCTGCTGGCGCGGGTGAAGACCGTGGCGGGCGACGGGCGGTTCGAGCCGTCGAAGTCCACGCAACTGTTCGACGGCCCCTACCACCGCCGCCAGCACGGGTTCGCGGGATAGCGGCTATCATGAGCGGTGCCCCTTCGGAGGAACGCGATGCGTCGCGAATTCACGCTCGAATACTGGAAAGACGGCGAGTGGCTCGTCGGTCGGCTGGTTGAGGTGCCGGGCGTGCTCAGTCAGGGCGAAACGCTCGACGAGTTGCGCGCGAACATTCAAGACGCCTACGAGCTGCTGACGGTCGATGAGCGCGAGGCGGCGCCGGAAGGTGTTTGAACATGGGGCCGGGGATGTGTGTAACGTTTGGGAACGAGCCGCGACCGCAAGGGAGCGGGCTACGTAGCCCGCTCCCTTGCGGTCGCGGCTCGTCAAAACGCGCAGCGCCGGCGGCTTTTGTCTTTCGTGGCACAGACATTCCTGTCTGTGCTCGATCACCGCGCCGCACAGACAGGAATGCCTGTCCCACAAAAGCAAGAACCACTAACCGAATCCGTCAGGCGGCGATTCGCAAGCAACTCGATTTGAGCGGAGGTTCGTAAGCGACCGATGTCCGACTTCACTATCCGGCTGGCGACCGCGGAGGACCTGGAAGCGATCCGCGCCATTTACAACTACTACGTCGAGCGCTCGACCTGCACCTACCAGGTCGAGCCCGACACCGCCGCGGAGCGGGCGGCGTGGTTCCGCGACCGCTCGGCCAAGTACCCGGCGACGGTCGCGGAGCGCGACGGGGCGGTCATCGGGTGGGGGGCGCTGTCCCCGTGGAAGTCGCGGTGCGGGTACGCGTGGTCCGCGGAGGCGTCCGTGTACATCCACCACGAGCACCACCGCCGCGGGCTCGGCAAGGCGCTGCTGCTCGACCTCATCGCGCGGGGCCGCGCCGCCGGGCTGCACACCATCATCGGCGCCACCAGCAGCGACCAGACCGCGAGCCTCGCCCTTCAGGTGTCGGTGGGGTTCGAGGTGATCGGCACGCACCGCGAGGTGGGCCGCAAGTTCGACCGCTGGCTGGACGTCACGTACACGCAACTGATGCTCGCCGAGCGATAGTGCAAAACGTATAAGGCTTGTTATCGCGCTCGCGACACTCGCCTGATTTGGAGAAATATCTAACACACGGATCGGCAGCAGGTGTCGCGATCGAAAGTGAGCCACAGCCACACATACAGAACATGTACAAATCCGACAGCCTACGGTCTGTTATCTCGACTTGCTCGTAAATACGACATGTGCGGGCGGGCTGTGTATTAGACTGTACATTCCGATTTGAATTATCCCGTACCCGGGAGCGAGCTTCTCGCCCCGCACTATTGTCTCTCACGTCATCTTCATCCTTCGATTTTCGACTGTTTTTTCGGCGCGCGGCCAACTACATTCCCTTCACGCTGCCGCGGCTCGTCAGTTCACGTCACGTAAAGATAGAGGGCAGTATGACACGTCACCGGCGTGGGTTTACGCTTATTGAATTGCTGGTGGTGATCGCGATCATCGCGATTCTCATTGGGTTACTATTGCCAGCGGTTCAAAAGGTCCGCGAGGCCGCCGCACGCATGTCCTGCAGTAACAAGCTGAAGCAGCTCGGGCTGGCGGCCCACAACTATCACTCGGCCTACGAGAAGTTCCCCTACGGGATGTATCGGGTGCAGAACCCCGAGTACCCCGCGGACTCGACCGCGGCCCTCGGGCCGAGCGGGCAGAACCCGCGCCACAACCTCGTGTGGCAACTGCTGCCGTATTTGGAGCAAGACGCGATCCACAAGCGCTGGAATCTGTACGACTTCAGCGCCAACGCGCCGTACATGAATCAACGGCTCGTCGCGATGGAGTGCCCGTCGCAGCCGATCGGCGAACACCTGAACCAACCTCCCCCCGGCGGCACGCCTGGGCAGTACTCGCTGACCAGCTATTACGGCTGCGCCGGCACTCGGTCCTATCCGCGCCGCCCGGGCGAGAGCGGCGGGCCGACTATGCTCCAATACCGTGACGGCGTCTTCGATCAGAACCGCCGCTACAACGTGGTGGGTATCACCGATGGTACGAGCAACACCCTCATGTTCGGGGAGCGCCACTACTTCGACCCGGTGTTCGACACCCAAACGCTTAGTCCCGACCGAATCGCTGACTGGGGCTGGATGTGGTTCGGCGCGCAGGGCGACGTGTTTCTGGGGTGCAACGTGAAGATCAACTTCAAGCTCCCCGCGGACTTCATGAGCCGCTCGGGCACGGAACAGCAGATCCTCTACGAGGACCGGATCAACGCGTTCGGCAGCGGCCACACCGGCGGGGCCAACTTTACGCTGGCCGACGGCTCGGTCCGCTTCATCCGCGACAGCATCTCCCCGCAGACGCTGCTGTTCCTCGGCACGCGCGCGAGTGGAGAGGTGATCCCCAACGACTTCTAACCCGCTCGGACACTTCGGCGGGGCGGGCACGTCGGCCCGCCCCGCCTTCATTTCACGAGGGCCGATCATGGCACACCAGTTCCACCGACCGACCTTTCCCGCGGTGCTGCTCTTCCTCTGCGGTTGTGGCGGCGGGCCGCAGTTCGCGGAGGTCGAGGGCGCCGTCACACAGGGCGGCAAGCCGCTCAAAAACGTGCGCGTCGAGTACTGGCCGGACGGCAACGGGCCGAAATCGACGGCCGTAACCGACGAGCAAGGGCATTACACACTCAAGAGCGAGGACGGCAAGACGCCCGGCGCGGTGACCGGATCGCACAAGGTCGTCCTGAAGGACCTCGACACCTACAGTGACAAGTTCCTCGGCCGCAAGGCCGAAAACATGCCCCCTCCCAAGAAGGAGGTGAAGGAGAGGTTCTCGAAGACCTATGCCGACCCCGTCAAGACCGACTTGAAGCGGGACGTGGTCGCCGGCCAGAAAAACGTCTTGAACTTGGAGGTCAAATAACCGCCCATGTCAGCCGAACCGCCCGACCCTAAAGGCGCCGCGGGGGCGCCCGCATCAGCCCCGCGCCTCGCGTCACTGGACCAGTTCCGCGGGTACACCGTCCTGGGCATGCTGCTGGTGAACTTCGTCGGCTCGTTCGCCGTCATCAAGGCGGACGTGCCGGTGCTCGCGCACCACCACACGTACTGCAGCTACGCCGACACGATCATGCCGCAGTTCCTGTTCGCGGTGGGATTCGCGTTCCGGCTCACCTTCGCGCGCCGCCGGGACGCGGTCGGCCCGCGCGCCGCCTACGGGCACGCGGTGCGGCGCAACCTCGCGCTATTCCTGGTCGCGTTCGCGGTGTACAGCGTCGGCTCGCGGTGGGAGAAGTGGGACGACCTCGCCCAGCGCGACGCGGTCCTGCTCCGCTGGGCCAAACAGGACCTGTTCCAGACCCTGGGACACATCGCGGTCACGTCGCTGTGGGTGCTCCCGGTGATCGCGGCCCGGCCGCGGGTGCGGTTCGGGTTCGCGGTGTTCTCGGGCGCCCTGCACCTGGCGCTCTCGTACTGGTTCAACTACCGCTGGGCGAACACCCCGCCCAACGGCGTGGACGGCGGGCCGCTCGGATTCCTCACCTGGGCCGTCCCGCTCTTGGCCGGCACCCTGGCGTGCGACCTGTACCAGGCCGTCGCGAGCCGGGGGAGGCTCTGCGGCCTCCTGCTCGTCGCGGGGCTCGCGGTCGGCGCGCTGGCCTACGGGCTGTCGTGCCTGCACCTCGCGCCGTCGGACCTCGACGAGTGGCGGTTCCACGCGACCGCGTCGGCCGCCGCGCCGCCGCTCGTTTACGTGGGCGTGAAGCCGCCCACCAACGACCTGTTCACGATGAGCCAGCGGTCCGGGAGCCTGACCTACACGCTGTTCGGCGCGGGCGTGTCGCTGGTCGTGCTGGCGCTGTTCGTGCTGGCGTGCGACATCGGCGGGCTGCGGTGGGGCGTGTTCGACACGTTCGGCTCGAACGCGCTGGCGGCCTACATCATCCACGGGCTCGTGTTCGACGCCGCCAAGCCGTTCGTGCCGCGGGACGCGCCGCTGTGGTACGTTTACACCGCGTGCGGGCTCGCGCTCGGCCTCTGCTACATGTTCGTGCGGCACCTCGAAAAGCACCGGCTGTTCCTGAAGCTCTGACCCGGGGCCGGTCGTTTCAAGTTCGGGCCGTATCGCGGTTCTGGCCTGGAGTGTGGTCCGCTCACTCCGTGAGCGGTCGCTCCGCGTATCCGATCTGCTCCCGGTATCATCTGCTCCGTCGTTGTGCGCCACGCGTATCCGAGGCGCCGAGCGACCGCTCACGGAGTGAGCGGACCACACTCCGAACCAACGCACCGGTCCGAGTCGTTGTGCGCCACGCGCATCCGAGGCGCCGAGCGACCGCTCACGGAGTGAGCGGACCACACTCCGAACCAACGCACCGGTCCGAGATGCGAACTTGGAACGACCGGGTTCAGTATGACCCGGAACGCGAGTGCGGGTACGCTGAAGGCCACCGTGATCCCGGGCACGCGCCCTGGAATCTCGGTGGCCTGACTGGATCGCGCCGCCCAGCGCTTACCGGACCGAGCCCGGATTACCTCGAATAACGATCGAGCCACCGCTCCTCTTGTGCCTTTTGCGACAGCTCCGACTTCCGCGTTCGATCACTTCACCGTGTTCGGATCGAGCGTCACGCGAGTCACGCCGGGCACCTTCCGCACAGCCCCCGCGAAATCCCAGACGTCCGCGGCGTGAGAAACCGATCCGGACACGAGCACGGCGCCGTCCGGCTTCATTTCGGCCGTGAGCCGTGCGAACCGCGGGTCGGCGGCGCGGATGGCGGCCACCGCGGCCAGCACGTCGGCGGGCTTCGAGCCGATGCCGGTCAGCGCGCCGGGGGCGGTGAAGCCGCCGGGCGGCAGGGGCGGCGCGCCGCTCGGGCGCGGCAGCACCGGGGCGCCGAGGACGTTCACCGGGGCGTTCAGCGTGCTCGGGTGCTGCACGACCACCGTCTTACCCGGCGCGACCGCCACAAGCTCGGCGGACGACGGGGGCGGCGCCTTGGGGACGTACCCGGCGGGGGCGGCCGGCGGGGCCACGACGCCCGGCAGCGCCACCCCGGTGGGCTCGTTGCCCGGTTTCATTTTGCTCGCGAGCGCCCGCAGCAGCGGGTCGGGGGACACGTCGACGAAGCACGTGTTCTTCACCGACTCGACCCCGGGGACCGCCCGGGCCACCGCCTCGGCGCGCCTCATGATCTCCTCGCTGGCGACCGCCCCGCCGATCACCGCGCCCCGGTCCACGACGCTCACCAAGATCGGCACGTTGCGGAGCACCGGGTCTGCGTCGAACGCCATCTGGATCGTGGTGCCCAGCGTCAGCTCGGCGAGGGAGACCGGCCTGGCCACCGGGGCAGCGGGCGGGAGCGGGTCGGCGGCCAACAGTTGTCCCGCCGTTGCGGCGCAGGCGAGCGCGGCAACCGTGCGAAGGGTTTTCGATGTCAGCAGGTGCGCAAACATGGTGAACCTCACCGGCCGGGTGCGTCCGCGACGGTTGTCGCGAATCGCCGCGCCGCGGGCGTACCTCTATTCTCAGTCACGGTCAGTTGAGGTGAAATTGCGCCGTGTAATTTTTACCGGATGAAGACGAGCGAATTGTTCCACCGGTAGCATCCAGCGAACGTCGTCCGGTCGGCGAAGGGGGTCGGTGTGGGTAAGATGTGCGGCCCGCTGTTCGGCCGGTGGGCTGTTCCCTGGGACCGCGGACGTCCCGTCCGCCGCTCCGGGAATCCGATGGCTCGGCGGGCCGTCGGTGGGCTGTTCCCTGGGACCGCGGACGTCCCGTCCGCCGCGCCGGGAATCCGATGGCTCGGCGGAATATTGGTGTCGCACACTCCGCGTGCATACCAGCGGACGGGACGTCCGCGGTCCCAGGGAACGGCCGGCGGGGCTCACTCCTCGGGCGGCGGTAGGGGGATGTGGTGCAGGCCGGTGGCGTCGCTGGCGAACGCGGACTTCATCGGCAGCCGGACGGTGAACTTGCTCCCCTTGTCGGGGACGCTCTGAACGAGGATGTCGCCGCCGTGCTCGCGCACGATCTTGCGGCTCACCGGCAGCCCCAGCCCCGTCCCGCGGCTCCCTTTCGTGCTGACGAAGGGCTTGAAGATGTCCTCGAGCTTGTCCGCCGGGATGCCCGGGCCGTTGTCCATGACGATGACCTTCGCCCAGCTCCCGTCGGCCTCCAGCAGGGCTTGAACGGAGAGCTTCGCGTTGGGGCGGCCCTCCAGGGCGTCGATCGCGTTGCCCGCGAGGTTCAGCACGGCCCGGTGAACGCCCTCGGCGTCGCACGGCACCGCCGACACGCCCGCCCCGGGGTGCCAGTCGATGGCGACGCCGCGGTCCGTCGCGCGGCCCCGCACCAGCCCGAGCACGTCCTCGCACAGGTGGTTCAGGTCCGTCGGCTCGACGACCGGCTCGCGCTCCTTCGAGTAGCTCAGCATGTCCAGAATCAGGTCGTCGATGCGGTTCTGGTTCCGCTCGACGAGCTTCCACCCCTTCCCGAGCAGGTCCGCGTCGGACTCCTTTATTGCGGTGCGCACCATGTCGGCCCCGAACCGCACCCCCTGCATGATGTTCTTGATGTGGTGCGACAGGGCCGCGATGGTCTGCCCCACGGCGGCGAGCCGCTCCGCGTTCACGAGGGCCTGGTGGTAGCGGCTCTCTTCCACCGCGATGGCGGCCTGGTGCGCGATCGCGCTGGCGAGGTGCAGGTGGTCCTCGGTGAACGTGGTCGCGTCCGGCCCGCGGCTCAGCACCTGCTTGAGGGAGGACTGGGTGTCGAGGAACAGCACCCCCACCACCTCGCGCCGGCCCTTCATCGGGACGCAGATCGCCTCGCGGATGTTGTGCCGGTGCAGGCTCTCGACCGCGCGGAACCGGTCGTCGGAGTGAACGTCCGACACGAGCACGCCCTGCGCCTCGCGCATCACGTGCTCGACAACGGTGCGGCTGACCGCGAGCTCCTCCTGCCGGTTCGTCCCCTCGCGGTAGTGGACGGCCTTGGGGACCAGCCGGCCGGACTCGTCGCGGAGCACGAAGCACCCGTGGTCCGCCCCCACCGACTTGAACACGAGGTTCATGACGGCGTCGAGGAGCTGGTCCACGTCGAGGATGTGGCTGATGACCGCGGCGGTCTCGTACAGCGCCGCCAGGCTGGCGAGCCGGGCGCGCACCCAGTCCGTCGCCGCCGCCGGGCGCGCCAGGATCTGGCTGCCGGCGTCCGCCGCCACGGTGCGCAGGATCGCGGAGTTCAGGTCCTGCTCGGGGCGCACCTGGAGCCGGACCCGCTCGGTCAGCTCGCTGCCTGCGGCGGGGAACTCGTTGCGCCCGGCGGTGAACATGAGCACCGACTGGCCGACGGTAATGGTGTCGCCGCTGCGGAGCGGGGCGACCTGCACCGGCTGGCCGTTCAGGAGCGTGCCGTTGCCGCTGCCGAGGTCGCGCAGCTCGTACCCGTGCGCGACCGCCCGCACCTCGAGGTGCCGGCGCGACACCTGGGTGTCGTGCAGCGGCACCGCGTTGGCGGAGTGCCGGCCGACGGTGACGGACGGGCTCGTCAGCTCGAACTGCTTGCCCTCGTCCACGCCGCGGATGACGATCAGTCGTGGCACGCACGTTCCCCCGGATCAGAGCGACGCTTTAATACCGTAACCGTGCGGGCCGCAAGAGGCAACCGCCGGGCCGCGGACTTGGCAACCGGGCCACGGTCTGTCATGCTGCGTGCGGAGGGCCGAACCATGACGAGCCGGTGGGCGTGGGACAGCGAGTCGGTGACCGTGTCGCGGAAGGAGCGGCTCTTTTGCTGCGCCTGCGTGCGGCTGGTGTGGGACCGGTTCGCGGGCGAGGAGGCCGGCCCCGAGGCGGTCGAAGCCGCCGAGGAGTTCGCCGACGGGGAGCGGACCCCGCGCGGGCTGGCCGACGCGCGGGCGGCCGCGGTGGCGGCGTGCGACGCGTGGGGCGGTCGCCGGTCGCGGTACGCCCTCCAGACCCGGGCCGCGCTCACGGCCGCGGCGGAGTGCGCGGCCGCCCCCTCACATTATCGGGTGTGCCAGCTCGTCGAGAGCGCCATGCCGGAAGAACCGGAGGTCGCCCGGGCCGCGTTCCAGGCGCTCCGCGATGACATCGCCGGCCCGCCGACCCTGACCGCGTTCGCCCCGCGCTGGCGCACCGGCACCGTCACCGCGCTCGCGGCGCAGATGTACGCGTCGCGCGACTTCTCCGCCATGCCGATCCTCGCCGACGCTCTTCAAGACGCGGGGTGCGACAGCAACGACATCCTGAACCACTGCCGCGATACTATCCCTCACGTGCGCGGGTGCTGGGTGGTCGATCTGGTGCTCGGGGCTTTGCCGAGCGAGGCGTGAGGGCCGGGCTATCTAGTGAAGTACCACATTCACCCGCCAGCATCAGCGAGCGGGTAAATGTGGCCGGTGCCCGCTCCCTGGGAGCGCGGACGGCCCGTCTATCGCTGCTGGACTCGGGTCGCGGCGGAACGTTCGTGTCGCTCCCCCACTCGCTCACCCAGGGACATGCCGCACGCGGCGGGTCGCTGCGTTACCGGTGTGTGAGCGGCTCCACGCGCAGCTCGTAAGCGACGATCGAGGTCGGTGCCACCGTCAGCCGCACCTCGCTGTGGGCGACCACCGCCCCCGGCGTCACCGACCCGGGGCCGGCCCACTCTTCGGCGGTCGAGTCGAGGACCCGCTCCCACGTCCCTTCCCGCAGCGTCAGCCGGATGTCCGCGTCGCGCTCTGAAGGGCGGCGCCGAACCAAGTAAACGCAAACCCGCTCTTGCCCTGGTGCGGCGTCCACGGGTGGAAGTTGTCCGAGCACATCCCGGCCCCTTCGGCGCGGCGCACGAGCATGATCAGTTCGCCGGGTGGGTACAACTCGTGCGACGCGTGCCAGCCGACCACTTTCATGCCACCGACTCCATAAGTCTCGCCCACGGTTGCACAGACAGCAACGCGTGGACCAATCGTGTCGGCACCGCGGTCAGGATTTTCACCGCCAAGACTCGATCAACCTCAATAGATTGACAAGTGTGTTTTATTTAGAATTTTCGGCGCGGGGTGGTACGGTATCGTACAGCAGCGGCATGCGCGGTTCCGGAAGTGAGCTTCTCACGCCGGTGCGTGACAGAACGAAAAAGGCCCACAACTCGCCCGTCGTGGGTGCGGCGCGAGGCTTGCACTGTCTCGGCCGGGGACACCGGTCCCTCACAGAAACGGATGTCACACCTGGAGACGGCAATGGCGACGACAAGCAAGCGCTCGCAGGACGACGAAGATACCGAACGCGGCGGGCAAAACGGGCGCTCGAGTAGCAACGGCCAGGGGGCGAAGGGCGGCCGCGGGGCACAGTCCGGACAAAGCGGGGCGGCCCAGAAGCGCGTCCTCAGCCGGGCCGCCCGGGTGCTGAACGAGATCGAAGCCCGCATCCACGAACTCCGCGAGGAGTTAGAGGAACAGGGCGGTGGGGCGGGCGGCGAAAGCGGCGGGTCCGGCGGCGTGTCGGGGCGCGGCCAAGTCAAGCACCCCGAAACCGACGGGCGCCTGAAGCAGAACCGCGACAGCGACGACGAGGGCGGCGAAGACGAGACCGACGACGAGGGCGAGGGCCGGGGCCGGTCCGGCGGCCGCCGCTGATGTCACCAACGGGTCCGCCCCGCGACACCCGCCCCGGCCACGGGGCGGGTGCTTTGTTATCGGGTCCGGCACCGGCACCGCAAGTGCTACAACCCGTCGGCCCGGCGACACGGGCGACAAACCACACGAGGATCACCGATGCGTTTCACCAGCCGACTGATGGCGGTTCTGGCGATGTTGGCAGGGGGCGCGGCGCTCGCCGACGACGCGAAGCCGATCACCGACGCCGAGTTCGTGACCAAGGCGGCCAGCGGGGGCCTGTTCGAGGTCGAGTCGAGCAAACTGGCCAAGACGTCGGCGACATCACCCGAGGCGAAGAAGTTCGCCGATCGCATGATCGCCGACCACGAGAAGGCGAACAAGGAGCTGATGGGGGCCGCGAAGAAGGCCGGCATTGAGGTGCCGACCAAGATGTCGGCCGAACACCAGAAGCTGCTCGACCAGGTCCAGGCGGCCAAGGGGGCGGACTTCGACAAGGCCTACATGGCCGCTCAGGTCGCCGCCCACGACGAGGCCGTTGCCTTGTTCTCCGGGGCGACAAAAGGGGTCAAGGACCCCGGGCTGAAGGCCTTCGCCGAGAAGACGCTGCCGGTCATCAAGGAGCACCAGGAGCACGCCAAGAAGCACTCGAAGTGAGCAGGCCGGAGGGCGCGGTGGCTGCCCCGGATGGGGCGGCCGTCGGCTTTGCGTCCGTTCTGCTTGCCGAAACGTCGCTCCGGCGGCGACCAAGGAGACCCCAATGGCAACGGTCGAGAGCCGCGCGAAGGTGCTCGGGCACGCGATGCACCCGATGTTGATCGTCGTCCCACTCGGCATGTTCGTCGGCGCGGTCGTCTTCGACGGCGTGTTCTACTTCGGCGGGCGCGAGCCCCAGTGGGCGGTGGTGGCGTACTGGATGATCGTGACCGGTTTGATCGGCGGGGTGGTTGCGGCCGTGCCCGGGTGGATCGACTGGTTCGCCATCCCGGCCGGCACCCGGGCGAAGAGGATCGGCCTCGTCCACGGGTTAGGTAACGGCGTCGGGGTGCTCGGGCTGTTCGGGGCGAGCTGGTACTGCCGCCGCCCGGACGTCCCGAACCCGCCGGACCTGGCGCTGCTGCTGTCGCTGCTCGGGTTCCTGCTCGGCGGCGTGACGGCGTGGCTCGGGGGCGAGCTGATCGAGCGGTTGGGCGTCGGCGTCGATCCCGGCGCCCACCCGAACGCGCCGAACTCACTGTCCGGGCGTTCCGCCGGTCCGCGAGCGTAAACGAGGAGTGCTTCATGCCCGGAACCAGTGAAAGCCTGCACGGCAGCGCGCCGGACAAGTGCCCGGTCGCCCTCCTGCTCGTGGACGTGATTAACCCCCTCGACTTTCCCGAGGCCGACCAGCTGCTGCGGCACGCGGCCCCGGCGGCGAAGAAGCTCGCGGAGCTGAAGGGGCGGGCACACGGGGCGGGTGTCCCGGTGATCTACGCCAACGACAACTTCGGCCGCTGGCGGTCGGACCTGAGCGCGGTCGTCGAACGGTGCCGAAAGTGGGACTGCAAGGGGCGGGAACTGGTCGAGCTGCTCCACCCGAGCGAGGACGATTACTTCGTCCTCAAGCCGAAGCACTCGGCGTTCTTCTCCACCACGCTCGACACGCTGCTCGGATACCTGGGAACCGAAACGCTCGTGATCGGCGGGTTCGCCGCCGACATTTGCGTGCTGTTCACGGCCAACGACGCGTACATGCGCGACCTGCGGGTCGTGGTCCCGTCGGACGGCGTGGCGTCGAACAAGGCGGAGGACCGGGACGCGGCGCTCGCGCTGGTGCGACGGGTCCTCAAGGGCGACACGCCCGGTACCGCCGACATCGATTTCCGGGCGCTGGTGAGCGGGTGACGGTTCGCGCGGCTCACCAATTGCTAGTTCCCACCGGGGCGCCCCGCCCGTTTCCATCGTCTCACACCGGAACACCGATATGGCACTCGACTCCCTGCACGACCTATACGTGGAAGAACTCAAGGACCTGTATAACGCCGAAAACCAGTTGCTCAAGGCGCTGCCGCGGATGGCCAAGGCGGCCTCGTCCGGGGAGCTGAAGGCGGCGTTCACGGAGCACCTGACGGCCACCCAGAAACAGGTCGAGCGGCTCGAACAAATCTTTGAAGGGCTCGGCGTTAGCCCGAAGGGGAAGAAGTGTAAGGCAATGGAGGGGCTGATCGAGGAGGGCAAGGAGGTCATGCAGGAGGACGGTGACCCGTCCGTCATCGACGCGGCACTGATCGCGGCGGCCCAGCGGGTCGAGCACTACGAGATGGCCGGGTACGGGTGCGTGCGGACCTTTGCCAACCTGCTCGGGTACGGAGACGCAGAGGCCCTGCTCCAGGAGACGCTCGACGAGGAAGGCGAGGCGGACAAGAAGCTCACCGAACTGGCCGAGACCGTCATCAACGTCGAAGCCGAGAGCGCCGAAGGCGAAGAGGGTGAAGAGGACGAGGAAGCCGAGGAGCCCGCGCCGAGCCCCCGCAGGGCTAAGCCCAAGGCGGGCGGAAAGAAGTGACCGCTGACGCATGAGCGCGTTGCCCAAAGCCCCGGCCCGCCGGGGCTCACTTTTTCAGTCACGGCCCCTCTGATACCGAATCCGGTGATTTCAAGTTCGCACGGGCTTTGTAATCGGCCGGGAGATCGGAACACGCCGATGTACCACCCACCTGCTGACGCCGGCGGGCGGCGCACACACTTGACGAACTTGAAAGGGCCGGAATCGAATTGAAGAGCAACTGATTCCTGTAGCCGACCGGGTTCAGTCGGTAAGCAGGCTCCTGGAGGAGGGGCTCGCGGGGCGCGCATCGCGGGGCGAGGCGAAGGAACCGTGCCGCCTCTCGACGGCTTGGGCTTATGTGATCGTGTCGCGGATGGCGGCGTAGCACTCGCACGCGGCGGCCTCTAACCCCGCGCGATCGCAGATCCGGACCATCCCGCTCTTGTAGGTAATGAGGCCGGCGGCCTGGAGGGTTCCGGCCGTCACCGTGACGGTCGCCCGGCGGACGCCGAGCATCTGCGCCAGGAACTCGTGGGTGAGCGGGAACTCGTCGGCCCCGGCCCGGTCGTGGCACTGGAGCAGCCACCGCGCGCACCGCTCGTCGGCCGAGTGCAGGCAGTTGCACGCGGCCTGTCGCGCGGCGACGGTCATGACGGCCCGCACGTACCGGTACACCACGTCCCGCACCGTCCCGCTCTCGCGCACCGCGGCGGCGAACGCGGCGGCCGGCATCCGGCGACACCGGCACGGGGCCACCTGGCAGAACACCCGCTCGCGGCTGCGGTCGGCGCCGAGCGCGCTCGACACCCCGGCCATGCCCTCGGGGCCGATTCCGGCCGCCTCCGCGCTCCTCCCGTCGCCCATCAGTACCACCGCCGAAATCACCCCCGCCCGCGGAAAGTACACGTACTCCAAAAGCCCGCCCGGTTCGTACACGACGTCCCTGGGGCCGAGCGTCACGTCGGCCATGTGGCGGAGCAGGCGGCCCAGATCAGCGGGCGGTAATGTGGACAGGAGCCGGTTCTCCGGCAACGGGGTCGGCACGGTCGTCTCGACTACAGGACCGGATGAGCGGACGCCCTCAACGTCTCAATTGAGGCGGCCAACGCGGGTGGCATTCTAGCCCCACTCTTCGCGCACCGTTGTCGGGAAAGTGCCTCAACGTGCCCTCAAGTTCCGCCCCACTTGCGGAATCGCTCCAGCCCGCGTCCGGCGTGTTCCGATCAACTACCGTCGCCCACTCGGAGGCCGTGATGCGCCGTCTGATTCTCGCCGCGCTTTTGCTCGCGCCGGTCGGCTGCCAGAGCGTGAAGGAGGGCGTGCTCTCCCCCGTCACCTCGCGCCTCGACCTCGCCAACGCCCAACTCGCCGCGGGCGTGCGCCAGGTGGAGATCGGCAACGCCAAGATCGACGCACTCGACGCGAAGCTGACCGAGACCAACCAGAAGGTCGCTCGGATTGAGAAGCAACTTGCCCAGACCGATGCCCGCATTCAGGACATGCAAGGCGATGTGAAGACCGCGACCGCGACCGTCACCCACGTCGATGCCACCGCGACCGAGCTGAACAAAACGGTGCGGTCCATGTCCGGCACGCTCGACGCGACCGGCAAGCGGATCGAGGTCATGGACGGGCGGCTGGCCGACGCGAACAAGAAGGTGGACGAGGTCAACAAGAAGATGGACGTGATCGTCGAGGCCGCAAAGAAGATCCCGGGGGTCGAACCGAAGAAGGACAAATAACGAACCGGGCGTGTGCCCCATCACACGCGAAGCACTTAACGCCCTCATTTCCTCCTCCCGCGGCCCTGCTCGCCCGCATTCGATCCCCTCGAATTTCTAGGCCGATCGGACAGCCCGGCCCGCTGCCCGGACTTCCGGCAAAGCCGTCGCCACCTGCGGCGCCCCTCCAGCCCGGCACCCACTTTGCAACCCCAGCCGCGTCCTTCGGCCGCCGGCGATCCACCTCCGTAGTCACCTGCGGCGCGTGTCGCCACGACCGGCGCGCGACGCATTGAACCCAGAACGACCGAACGTTCGAGCCTCCAACCGGAATACCGACCATGCCCCAAGACCCCCGCGAGCGCGGCCCGAAGGCCCCGCAACCGTCCCAGCAGCAAGACCCGCCCGGCCTGGAGTCCGAAATGGACCCGAAGCCGGACTACGGCGAAAAGACCTACAAGGGTTCCGGGAAGCTCAAAGGGCGAGCCGCACTCATCACCGGCGGAGACAGCGGGATCGGGCGGGCCGTGGCGCTCGCCTTCGCCCGCGAGGGCGCGGACGTGCTCGTCTCGTATTTGAGCGAGGAGTCCGACGCCAAGGAGACCGCCCGCGTCGTGGAGGCGGCCGGCCGGAAGTGCGTCACGGTCGCCGGCGACATCACCAACGAGGCCCACTGCAAGGCGCTGGTGGAGCGGGCGGTCAAAGAGTTCGGGAAGATCGACGTACTGGTCAACAACGCGGCCCACCAGATGGCCCGCGAGTCGATCGACGAGATCTCGACGGCCGAGTTCGACCGGACCATGAAGACCAACCTGTACGCCATGTTCTGGCTGTGCCGGGAGGCCCTGCCGTACATGTCCGCGGGGGCGACCGTGATCAACACGTCGTCCATCCAGGCGGACAGCCCGAGCCCCCAGCTCCTGCCCTACGCGGCGACCAAGGCGGCGATCCAGAACTTCACCGGCGGACTGGCCCAGATGCTCGGGAAGAAGGGCATCCGGGTCAACTGCGTCGCCCCCGGGCCGATCTGGACCCCACTCATCCCGGCCACCATGCCGCCCGAAAAGGTGAAGAACTTCGGCAAGGACATGGCCCTGGGGCGGCCCGGACAGCCGGCCGAGCTGGCCCCCGTGTTCGTGCTGCTCGCTTCCGACGAGTCGAGCTACATGGCCGGCGCCACGGTCGCGGTGACCGGCGGCAAGCCGCTCATCTGACCCGGGGCACGACATGGCGACGATCGGCTATCACTGCTCGCACGAGCAGTTTGCCGGGCCGAGCGGGCGGGGTTATGCGCGGCAACGGGCTCGGACCACTTTCACTCGAAGGGCGAGCGCCGGCCGGTTCTGGCTGGCCCCGGACCGGCCGAACTGGCCCTGACGTTCGTGTACCGCGCGCGGGAAATCCCCGTTCTGAGTCACCCCTCGAACGCCCGCCGGGCGGCGTCCAGCCGCACCGGTTCGAGTCGCTCCCGCTGTTCGTCCGCGCGCCGGGCGAGCAGGTCGTAGTCCGGGCCGCTGGCGGCGGGAACGAACTTCAGCGCCCGCCACAGCGCCCCCTTGCCGTGGATCCCGATGGCCACGGCTTCCAGGGATTCGAGCAGCTTGAGCCGGCCGCCCGACAGGTCGTCCACCGTCATCTTCAGCCGGGCGAACTTCTCCGCCACCCACGCGACCGCCTGCCGGGATGCGCTTTGCCTCGCGCCCAGCCGGGCGATCAGCGATTCCAGCTCCTTGCGGTCGAACTCGATGTCGTGGCGGAGGGCCTTCAGGAACGGGACCAGGTCCGCGTGCGCCTTCTCCAGGTGCTCGAGCAGTTCGAGCGCGGCGGTGGACCCGGACAGGTGGTCGTTCAGGTAAGTCGCGAGTTGCACGGCCGCCTCCCGGTTAGTGCCCGATCACATCCCCTGGTCGCCCGCCGCGGACGTGTGTCCGGCCCGGTCGTCCTGCCGGCCGAGTTGCTTCTCGATCACCCGCAGCACCCGCTCCACCGCGCCGTCCACCGCCGTCTCGACGTCCGCCGCAACGTCGTGGGCCGCGACCGCCGGGCGCCCGGCCAAATGCACCTCGACCGAGCACCGGGTGTCGATGCCGCCCTTGTCCGAGTTCACGTCCTCCAGGTACACCTCGACCCGCCGCAGGCGGTCGCCGAAGCGGTCGCCGATGGCGGTCTCCACGTCGGTACGGATGGACTCGGCGAACGCGGCGCTGTTGCGGATGTGGTTGTCGGTGCGCACTTGAAAGATCACGGCTCGCCTCCGAAATGAGTCGGCAACTCTGCTCTGAACCGCCATCAACCGGAGCAGACGGCGTGCCGGCCTCAACCGCCGCCGAACTCCTCCTCGACCTGCTGCCACCCCGCGGTCGTCGGGTACGTGACCATGCGAACTCGTGCCCGTGGCTCTCCTCCGGCGACAGCCACGAGAGCCGCCCGCCCCTTCCGTCAGTGTGGTCGCCAGCGGCGTACCCTTGAGCGCCGCCCACCCGCTTCAGTTCCGCGGCCGAGCGCAGCCGTTCACGTACCCTGCGTCCCGGTACGCGTCCACACACTTGATCACCCTTCGCACTGCAACCGTCGGTGCGAGCGATGACAAATGTGTCCGCGCCAGATTGAGCAAACGTCGGGCAGTAATCACGATGTCGCAGGACGAAACGAAGGTGCCGGTTGTGACGGCACCGCGATTGCAACGGACGGCCCCGCGTTCGTCGCCCGCCCCGTTACATTTCAGGAGAATCATCGTGGCAACCACAACGCTCAACAATCCGACCCGCGGAACACAGACACACGAGGCCGAACGGCACTCCGAGGGTCGCGTGGCCCGCAACATCGAGAACTACACCGCGCAAGTGCCGTCCGACTGGTTCCTGTGGGCCGCCGGAGCGTCCATCGTCGGGTCCCTCACCCTGCACGCTCTCAACCGCAAGGAGGACGCGCAGTTCGTGGGCCAGTGGGTGGCGCCGTTCATGCTCCTCGGCGTCTACAACAAGATCGTCAAGGTTTCCGGCTCCGACCGCGTCCACGGCTCCTGAATGCGGAGCGGTCCGGCACCGCGCGCCGGACCGCCTCGGCCCCTCACGTCCGCCTACCCCCGAACACTGATTCTGACTCGACACATGAGCTGAGTTGGTCGATGGGAACGTCTGTGCGAGAAGAAACCGGCACTATCAGCCGGGCGGTGGATGCGGTAACGTTCGCGCAGAGATTTAGCGTCTTCTCGAACGGAGGGCGCAAATTGTGCTATAGATTTTTTGCTCCTCGATCCACTCCTACCTGACCTGCACTGACTGCATGAAACCGACTCCCGATAAGATCCCGGCCCACATCTTCCGTCCGTCGCTGCTCGCTTGGCGGGCCGAATATCTTGCATCCAAAGCGGCGGCACCGAGGTCGGCCCCGAAACCGCCCCCGCAAGCCGCGCGTCAGGCGCCCGACTCTGCCGGGCGCCGCTGACCACTGTCACAGATTGCCTTACGTTTTGGTGCGGTTGCGACACCGTGCTTGTTGGTGTGCTTTCGCCCCGCAGGCGCGAGTGGGGCATTACGTGTGCGGAACCAGCCGTGACGAGCGGCCGCGCGATGTGCGGTTGTAGGACTTCGAGTCAAAAGTCGTCAGGTCAGCAAGTTGTAAAGTCACAAATCAGAACCATCACTGGATTTGCGACTCTACACTTTCGGCGATCGGACTTTCGACCCGAAGCCTGAGTGCGACGGGCTGTGCCGGCTATTCCCCCAGCCCTTTGTCCCACTCGTCCATTTGCTTTTCGAGTTCCTCGAACGTGAGCCCCGTGGGCGGGCCGGGGAGCGGCTCGGCCGTGCGGTCGCGGGTCTGGCGCAGCGCGTCTTCGAGCCGCCGCACCCACACCGGCACGTCCAGGCCCACCCCGCTGACGATCGCCTCGAGCGGTTCGATGGCGGTGCGCAGCCCGACGAACGCCGGGTTGCCCTCGACCTGGCCGCCGCGCGCGGCCTCGGCCGCCGCCGCCACCTGCGCCGCCGCGCGGTCGATCTCCAGCGGGCGGGTGAACCGCTCCTCGAGCCGGTCCCGGACGGTGCGGAGCTTCACCCCGTACCGCGCCTCGCGCTCGTTCAGCTCCTTGAGCAGTTCGTCGGCGAGTTCGACCGTCTTCTCCGCGATGAACGTGCGCCACCGCCCCGCCAGCGCCTCGTAGCCCCGCTGGCACAGGGCCTCGTGGGCCAGCGCGAGCGGCTTCATCCGCCACGCGAACCGGTCGTACCGCACCTTCAGGCGGAGCATGTCCAGCAGGATGTGGATGTTCTCGCCGTAGTCGGACTGCGTCGTCGTGGTGTTGTAGTCCCGGTACTCGTCGTAGTGCTCGATGAGCGCCTGGAGCACCACCTCGGCGCTGCGGGCGGTGCGTGCGCGGTCGAGGGCCTTGGCGTCCCAGTCGGCCACCAGCTTCGGGCGCTTCGCCCCGCGGTCGCCGCTCTCAATCTCGTGGTCGAGCCACGCCGACACGCCGCGCGCCAGAATCCCGCGCATGTTCGACAGCCCCAGGAACGGCACCGTGAACAGGTCGCTGCCGTACTTGGTCACGAACCCCTTCACCGGCTCCCAGTCGTCGTCGTCCGCGACGGTCTCCAGCACCGAGAGCCGCAGCGACTGGCTGTGCTGGTGCCACAGGTTCTGGAACTCGGTGGCGATTTTGAACAGCGCGTCGGCGAGCGGCCCCTCCTCGCCGGTCGCGTCCGCGTCCCACGTCGCGGCGGTGGCGAGCAGCGTCTCGACCACCCCCGTCAGCGCGGTGCGGAACAGTTGGTCGAAGCTGCTGACCCGCCGGCCCTCGGGCGGGTTGTTCCACTCCATCTGGCGGGCGATCTTCGTGAGCTGGAACGTCTCGCGCAGCAGGCCCAGCCGCGGCAGCCGCGTGACGAGGTCCTCGAGCACGCTCAGCGCCGTCTGGGCCGCGAGCACCTCGCGGGGGCGGCCCCCGTCGGACGGCGGGCAGTAGAGCAGCGGCTCGCGCCGGAAGTGCGCCGCGAACCCCGGGAGCATCGCCCGCACGCCGGCTGCGTCCCCGCGCCCGATCGCGCGCTCGATGCGCACCAGGAGCCCCTCCCACGCGGGCGGCGGCTCCGGCGCGCCGGCGGGCGGTTGCGCCCCGCTCGCCAGCTCGGGGCCGGTGGGGCGCACCGCGCTCAGCGCCAGGGCCGCCCGGCGCACGTCCACGCACGCCGCGACGCCCAGGTCGAGCAGGTGCCCCTTGATCGCTCGGCGGCGGTCGAACTCGATCATCCCCTCGTGCCCGCCGGACGGGTCCGGGACCGTGACCCCGGTGAGCCGGTCGAGGAACAGGGCGAGCGAGTCGTTGGCGCGCCGCGCGGCCGCGAGCCAGGCGCCGAGGGCCGGGTCGTCGGGCGGCCAGATGTCGGGCCGGGCGGCCCGGCGCCACAGCTTCGCGACCGCGTGCAGGAACCCGAGCCGGGTCTCAATCGCGTCCGCCTGCGCCTCCAGGCTGAACTCGCCGACGGGCTCCGGCGGGTCGCCCGCCACCGACCCGTCGACCCCGTCGTCGGTCGAGTCCTTGTAGACCATCCCCTCGTAGGCCGAGCCGAACGGGTCGTCGTCTTCGTCGTCCCCGTCGTCCCGCTCCGGGCGCGCCTCGAGCCACTCGTGGGGGGCGCTCCAGTCCTCGCCCGCGTTCGCGTCCAGCAGCTCGAAGAACCGCTTGAGGAGGGGGCCGCGGTCGGCCGGGGCGGACGCCAGCACCCCGCGGACCCACCGCTCGGCGAGCGCCTCGAACGACGCCCCGGGCTCGTCCAGCGGGACCGTGTCGCTCTCCGACAGCCAAGTCATGAGGAGCCCCAGCGCGGCCCGCCACTCCCGCCGCTCGAGCAGCGGCTCGAGCACCTGGGCGAACGCCGCCGGGCTGGTGAACCCCTCGCGGTGCTGCCGCCAGAACCCGACGTCGTTGGAGCTCGGCTTGCGCCGCGACCACTCGGCCAGCGCGGACGCCACGTGCTCCGCCGCGTCCGCCCGCTCGCCGCCCACGATCCGGGGCAGGTCGCTCACGGTCGCGGTGGCGAACCGGTCCCACCACCCGGCGAAGTCGCGGGTGCGGGCCACGAGCCGCTCGCGGGCGGCCCCGTCGTCGGCCAGCGCCGCCGCCGCGCTCGCCCGCGCGTACAGCTCGAGCTGGCGGCCGGCGATGTTGATCAGTTCCTCCGCCCGCGGATCGCGGACCGTGTCCTCGCGCCCGGGGAAGATCGGGAACAGCCCCTGGTAGCCGAGCACGTTCCACGGGTCGATCAGGGCGCCGCAGTCGATCCCGCGCTTCAGCAGGTCCTCGACCTCCGCGAGCAGCGGCGCGGCGGCGGCGGGGCGGTTGCGGTCGGCCGCGAACCCCGCCTCCGTCTGCCGGATGCGGATCTCGGTGCCGAACCGCACGGCCGGGGCGTCGATCTTGCGCGCCTGCTCGCGGGCCGCCGCCGGGTACCCCATCGCGGCGTAGAACTGCGCCAGCCGGCGGTCCTGGAGGTGCGCGGCCCGCTGCGTCGAGATCGCCTGGTTCAGGAACTGCCGCACGCCGGCGAACGGCTGCTTGCGCTTCTCGGCCTCGGCCCGCAGCCGCTCGCCGTGCGCCCCCGGGAGCTGCTTCAGGAGCCGCTGGTAGAACGCGTCCCGGTACCGCGCGATGCGCGGGACGAGCCGGGAGAGCGTGACGGTGGAGTCGTGGAAGTTCGGCCCCGCCCCGCTCACCCCCGCACCCATCAGGATGGTGCCGGCGAGCACCGCCGCCGCCTCGAACAGGCGCTCGCCCTTTTCGGTGCTGCCGGGGGTGACGCCCGGCGTGACCCAGGTGAGCAGGGTGTCCAGGGTCATCTGCCGCAGCACGAACCGGCGGAAGTACCCGGCGCCGTCGATGGTGTGCGGGTCCCACTCGCCGAACAGCACGTTGGGCCGCTTGTTCACCGGGTGGAAGTGGTCGTGCGCCCGCGGGTCGAACGCCAGCTCGTCGAGCCGCTTCGGGTCGAAGCTGGCCTCCTCGAGCAGCGCCGGGTCGGTCTCCTCCAGCAGCTTGAGCGCGGGCCGGACGATGTCGGCGTAGGCGCCCGGGGCGACCCCGGCGCCGGCCAGGGCCAGCGGCACCGGGCGCACCTTCTCGTGGGGGTAGTACTCGGTGTTCGGCCGGGTCTCGAGGATCGCGATCGGGCGGTACCCGACGTAGTCGTTGAGCGCGTTGAGCGCGCCGGCGACGACCCGGTCGGGCTCGTCCCACGGGCCGCCCTGTTTGAGCACCGCCTCGCAGCAGCGGGCGAGGAAGAACGGCCCGAACAGGGTCGCGTCCGGCTGGTGGGCGAGCTGGTCGGCGTGGTGCGCGCGGTACGCCGCGGGCAGCCGCACGAGCGCGGCGTCGAGCGCGGCGCGGGCCTGGGCGGGGTCGCGGAACGCGGCCGACCCGCCGGCCTCCAAGGCGCCGAGTTCGTGGGTGAGCCAGGCCATGAGCGTGCGCCACGGCGCCGCGTCCCCGCTCTCGAAGAGGCGGGCCCCGGCGTCGGCGAACCCCTTCTGGAACCGCGGATCCGGTCGCCCGTCGGAGAAGTTCAGGTAGCCGAGCAGTTTGGCCGGGTCGGTTCTGCGGGACAGTTCGTGAAAGATGCCGTCCATCCGCCGTGCGTTCCTTACTCAGTCGGGCCGGGGCCAGCGCCCCGGAACTCTACCAGCATAAAACAACATCGCGGGGCGCGAAAGCCCCGAAGCGTGCCAATGTGGCGCCGAGTGGTCCATTCTACGCACCGCACGGGCACCCGCGCGGTTCGTCCGGTTCTCCGGCCGAAGCGGGTGCCCGGAACCGGAACCGTGCCCCGATGCGCCTGTCGCTCCGCTACCGGCTGCTGCTCCCCCTGGCGCTGCTCCTCGTCGGGGACGCGGCGGCGACCGCGTGGGCGGCGGCGCACGCGGCCCGGCACGCCGAGCGGCAGCTCGCGCAGCAGCAGTGGGCCATCGTCCGCACCCTCGACGAGCCCCGCAGCACGTTCCCCCTCACCCGGCCCGTGCTGGAGCAGATGCGCGGGTTCTCCGGGGCGCACTTCATGTTCGTCCCGGCCGGCGAGCTGCCGCGCGAAACGGTTTCCACGTTCGGCGAGCCGCAACCGCCCCCGACGGGCGTCCCCCGGGCGGTCCCCGCGACCGCCGCGGACGGCCCGCAGCTCGGGCCGTCCGTGGTGGTCGCGGGGGAGGAGTACCGGTGCCTGCGGGTCGCGCTGCGCGAGCAGCCCCAGCCCCGGCGCGGGGACCTCTATATTTTTTTCCCCGAATCGTTGCGCCGCTCCGCGGTCGCCGACGCCGTCCGCCCGCTGGTGTTCCTGGGCGGCGCGGGGGTGGTCGCGGTGGTGCTCGCGTTCGCGTTCGGGTCGCGCCTGGTGCGCCGGGTCCGCGCCCTCGGCGCCCGCACCCGGCCCATCGCGGCGGGCGACTTCCGCCCGGTGCCTCTGAGCGGCCCCGACGACGAGCTGCGCGACCTCGGCGCCGCCGTCAACGAGATGGCCCGGCGCCTGGCGGCCTTTCAGGAGGAGTTCCAGCGCACCGAGCGGCTCCAGGTGCTGGGCCAGTTCTCGGGGGGGCTCGCGCACCAGCTCCGCAACGCCGCGGCGGGCGCGAAGCTCGCGGTGGAGCTGTTCCTCGCGGAGAACCCCGGCGCCGACCCCGAGCCCCTCCGGGTGGCCCTCCGGCAACTGGCCCGCATCGAATCGAACCTGCGCCAGTTCCTCGCGCTCGGGAAGCCGCCCCAAGCGGAACGCAAGGCGTGCGACCTCGGGGAACTCATCGGCCAGTCCGTGAGCCTGCTGAAGCCCCAGTGCCAGCACGCGGGCACGACCATCGAGTGGGAGCCGGCCGCCGAGCCGGTGGTCGTGACGGGCGACCCGACGCAGCTCGCGCACCTGTTCGGGAACGTCATCGGGAACGCGGTCGAGGCCGCCGGCCCCGGCGGGGCGGTGCGCGTCCGACTGACCCGCGCGTCCGGCGCGGCGCGCGTCGAGGTGAGCGACACGGGACCGGGGCCGCCCCCGGCGATTGCGGAGAAGCTGTTCGACCCGTTCGTGACCGGCAAGGAGCAGGGCATCGGCCTGGGGCTGGCGGTGGCGAAGCAGTCCGCCGACGCGCACGGCGGGCGCGTTGCGTGGGCGCGGGCGGGCGACCGCACCGTGTTCACGATCGAGTTGCCGGGATAGCCCCGCTCCGGCGCGGGCGGAAACGGCTGGCGGTCGCGGCGCCGAACCGCTGGCCGACTCCGGCTTTCCGGACGGCCCGCGCAGTGCGGCCGGTGGCCCGGAAGCCTTATCGGCCCGCGGTCGCGGCTTACTCTGTCAGCTCCCACCGGCACGGGAGCCGATACCAGTTGAGTGAGGCGCCCGGTCGCGCCTCGCACCACCACGCAACGAAGGTCCACATGCTCGCGAGCCGCGTTCAGCACTTCTCCGAGTCCGTGATCCGCGAGACGAGCCGGATCGCCCAGCGGTACGGGGCCATCAACCTGGGCCAGGGGATGCCCGACTTCGACCCGCCGGACGAAATCAAAGAGGCGGCGTGCCGCGCCATCCGCGACGGGTTCAATCAGTACGCCGTGACGTGGGGGATCGCGCCGCTCCGGCAGGCGATCGCGGCCAAGATGCGGGCCTTTAACGGGCTCCCGTGGGCGGACCCCGACGAGCACGTCACGGTGTGCTGCGGCGCGACCGAGTGTATGATGGCCACCATGCTGGCCCTCGTCGACCCGGGCGACGAGGTGGTGATCTTCCAGCCGTTCTACGAGAACTACGGGCCGGACGCGAAGCTCACCGGGGCCACCCCGAAGTGGGTGCCGCTCCGCGCCCCGGCGTGGAGCGGCGGTGACGCTCGGGCTTCCGGGCGACCGGCCGCGCGGGACACGTGGGGCTTCGATCCGGACGAGTTGCGGGCGGCGTTCTCCCCGAGAACCAAAGCCGTCATCATCAACACCCCGAACAACCCCACGGGCAAGGTGTTCAACCGCGCGGAACTCGAGACGATCGCGGGCCTGTGCCGGGAGTTCGACGCGGTCGCGATTTCCGACGAGATCTACGAGTACATCAACTTCACCGACCGGCCGCACGTCAGCATCGCCTCGCTGCCCGGCATGGCGGAGCGCACGGTCACGATCAGCGGGCTGTCGAAGACGTTCAGCGCAACCGGGTGGCGGTTGGGGTACTGCGTCGCGCCGGCGGCGATCACGGCCGGGATTCGCAAGGCCCACGACTTCCTGACGGTCGGCGCACCGCACCCGCTCCAGGTGGCCGGGGCCGCGGCGCTGGGGCTGCCGCAGTCGTACTTCGACGGGCTCCGGGAGCACTACCGGCACCGCCGCGACCTGTTCCTGCCGTACCTGGAGCGGGCCGGGTTCGGGGCGCTGCCGCCCGACGGGGCGTACTACGTCATGGCCGATTTCTCCGCGCTGAGCGACCTCGACGACGTGTCGTTCGTTCGGCGGATGATCGAAACGGTCGGCGTGGCCGGTGTGCCCGGGAGCAGCTTCCACGACCCGAAGGAGTTAGGCCGGAAGTTGGTCCGGTTCATGTTCGCCAAGCGCGACGAGACGCTGCACGCGGCCGGCGAACGGTTGCTCGGGCTGCGCGAGAAGCTAACCGATTAACTCCACCGCGGTCGCGCGAGTTGTCCGCGGAGCGCGGCGCGCGATCGGCCTAAGGGTTAGGCGAAACGCCAACGTAGCAAACGCGTTCGGCAGCCTTGGATTCGCGGCACCTGGCGCGCGTCGGTCACCTTCACACCGCGCTGGACCAAGTTCGGTATCAGTGCCGGTGCGGTTCCGCTGAGGCGAACCAGCCGCGTGTTCGGTTGCACGCGGCGCACACCGACAGCATCACCGGCACCTCGACCAGCACCCCGACCACGGTCGCCAGCGCCGCCCCCGAGCCCGGGCCGTACAACGCGATGGCGGTCGCGACAGCCAGCTCGAAGAAGTTACTCGCCCCGATCAGCGCACCAGGCGCGGCGATGTTATGCGGCACCTTGAACAACCACATCAGCCCGTAGGCGAGCGACGCGTTACCGTACACCTGAATCAGGATCGGAACGGCGATCAACGCGACGTGGAGCGGGTGCGCGAGAATGTTATTCGCCTGAAACGCAAAGATGAGCACCAGCGTGCCGAGCAGGGCCGTCACCGCGAGCGGCTGAAACCGGGGCAGCAGTGTACCCTCGAACCACTCCTTACCGCGTGCCCGAACGAGCGCGACGCGAGCGACCGCGCCGGCGGCGAGTGGCACCACGATGAACACCGCCACGGCGGTCAGCAGCACCTGAAACGGCACGGCCAACCCGGACACGCCGACCAGCAGCCCGATAACGGGAGCGAACAGCACCAGCATGACGAGGTCGTTCACCGCCACTTGCACGAGCGTGTATGCCGGGTCACCGTCGGTCAGGTAACTCCACACGAACACCATCGCCGTACAAGGGGCGGCGGCCAAGATGATGACACCGGCGGTGTACTGCTTCGCCAACTCTTCGCCGATGAGCGGCAGGAACAGCACCTGGAAAAACAGCCACCCCAGCGCGAACATGCTGAACGGCTTCACCGCCCAGTTCACGAACAGTGTGACGGCCAGCCCCTTCGGCCGGCGGGCGACGCCGGCGAGAGACGAAAAGTCGATCTTCATCATCATGGGCACGATCATCAGCCAGATCAGCACCGCGATCGGCGCGTTGATCTGGCTGCCGGACCCGAACTCTAATCCGCGCAGCCCGTCGGTCACGGCCGGCAGGATGCGCCCCAGCAGCACGCCGACGGCCATGCACAGCACGACCCAAACGGTCAGATAGCGTTCGAACGCGCCGAGCCGCTTCGGGCCGGCCGCGATAGGCGCCGGCAGGGGGGGCGTTTCCGCAGTCGTCATGCGTGCTCCGGAGGCGTGCGAAACAAGATCCAGAGTTCAAAGTTGGGGACCGGTTCCGTCAGCTAGGCAGTGTGTCAGAGCGAGGCGAGTAGGTCCTTCACCTTGCGCTCGATGAGGTCGCGAACCTCGCGGTACCGCTCGGGCGGCATCTCCTTGGGGTCGGGAATCTGCCACTCCTCACGCCGCCCGGCGCGGACGTGCGGGCACTCGTCGCCGCAGCCCATCGTGACGGCCACGTCGATGTTCTGGCCGTTGAAGTCGGCGAGCGACTTCGAGGTGTGGGTCGTGAGGTCGTACCCGACCTCCTTCATGAACTCGACCGCGCGGGGGTTCACCCGACCCGACGGCCGCGAGCCGGCGCTGCTCGCCTCCACGCCGGCCCCGCCGTGGAGGCGGGCAAACGCCTCGGCCATCTGGCTGCGGTTGGAGTTCTCCACACACACGAACAGCACACGCTTCTGCCCCGCCATGACGCCCCCTGCGGAAACAATTATCCCACCTACACACGTCAACCAGTCCATACACCCGCTCACGGCCCCTTGACTGCCGCACGGCACCGCCCGGATGCCCGCGTGCTCTCCGCTCAGCCCACGCGCCGCGACGCCCCGTACGTTTCGCGCACGACCGCTTCAATCTTCGACACGACACGCCGCCGAAGCGGCCGAATCGCCACCCTCTTCCATCAGGCAAAGGGCGAGATCCAAAAGAGGGGCGACGCACCCGTTGACCACGCGGTAGAACACGTTGTTACCGTCCCGACGGGCGGCAATCATGCCTGTGTCGGAGAGCCTGACGAGTTGATTTGAGACCGCCTGCGGCTTCATCCCGAGAGCTTTGGCCAGATCGGTCACGTTGGCCTCGCCGCTGCGGACGATGTGATGAAGCAAACGGACGCGCGTGTCGTTGCCAAGCAATTTGAACAGCCCCGCCACTTTCACGCCCTGAACGAATGAAAGAAGGGGCCGGCTCTTCAAGCCAGAACGTGGCGGACAACAATTCTCCGTGACCTCGGTTTTGGTCTGGTGTTTTTGTTGCAATTGTGGTCCCCCTTACACCCCATTTATACACGACATCGTGTATTGGTGACAAGGGCATCTTACGGGTTTTGACGCGCTACCTGTTGATCCCACCGCCGTGTATCATCGGAGCGGTTTCACCCGCTCGTAACCCCCAGGCGTGTATCAATGCTCTCCCGCTCCCTTCTCGCCGCGCTCGCGGCTCTCGCCCTTGTACCCACTGCGCGCGGCCAGGACGGCCCCGTTCGCACGGAGGACGTGATCTACGGGCGCAAATACGGCCTCGCGATGACGATGGACGTGTTCGCGCCGAAGGATAAGGCGAACGGACGGGGCGTCATCTGGTGCGTGAGCGGGGGGTGGTTCTCGAGCAAGGAAACGGTGCCGGCCGCCGGCGTCCGCGTGTTCACCGACCGCGGGTACACGGTGTTCGCGGTGATCCACGGCAGCCAGCCGAAGTTCACGATCCCGGAAGTGCTCGACGACATGCACCGGGCGGTGCGGTTCATTAAGGCGAACGCGAAGAAGTACAACGTGGACCCGGACAAGTTGGGGATCGCGGGCGCGTCCGCCGGCGGGCACCTGTCGCTGATGCAGGGGTGCGTGCCCAAGGAGGGGAACCCGAAGGCACAGGATTTCGTCGAGCGGCAGTCGTCGAAGGTGGCGGCGGTCGCGTGCTTCTTCCCGCCCACCGACTTCCTCAACTACGGCAAAGAAGGAAACGTCGCACTCGGCGAGGGGACACTCAAGAACTTTCGCCCGCCGTTCGACTTTTGGGAGCGCGATGAGGAGACGAACAAGCTCGTTGTGATCGCCGATCGGGAGCGGCGCAAGGCGATCGCGAAGCAGGTCTCGCCGGTGTACCACGTGACCAAGAACTCGGCCCCGGCGCTGATCGTCCACGGCGACGCGGACACCCTCGTGCCGATCCAGCAGGCCGAACTCATCATCGCCAAGCTGAACGAGAACAAGGTGCCGTGCGTGCTGGACGTGCGGAAGGGCGCCGGACACGGCGGCCCGGCGTTCGCCAACGACCTGAAGGGGTTCACTGACTGGTTCGACAAACACCTGTTGAGCAAATAGTGCTACTTACAGTGTTTCAATTTTTGCCGTTTGTGCGCCCCTGTGTTAGCAGGCGGGTGGGACCCGAGTGTGTTCGTCCGGGTGATTATTCTCGTTGCGGCTGTCGTCAATTTGATACGACTGGAGTAGCGTTGACTCGCGCGAGGAGGAGGGGCCGTGCTCTCTCCCCCTTGCGCGCCTCAAAGTGCGTTCTCCAGGTCCGCAGCCCCGATCCTCAAGGCGATTCCGCGGACCACGTACTCGGCGGACCCGAAGGTGTTCGAGTCGTCCTTGGTCGCCAATAAATCGGCACGCCCGCCGGAAGGGATGTCGGAATCACAACCATCTTTCCGTTACGACGACAAAAAAGCCACGGTCTTATGTGACGCCCTCCCGCTGGGTAAACTCCGGTGGCTGGGCGGTTGTGTTCGGAGGGTGAACCAGTTAAGATTGTGAACTTTAAACGTGTCGTGGATGTGCTCCATCCGCGCGATCGATCTGGAAATGCCGCTACGGACATCACGACGGCTACCGAGGGCAACGCGGTCGGCGTGGTAGCGACAATGACGGAAGCGACAGCGACGACGGCCCAGGCGGTGGGTAACCGTCAGGCCGGTGCAAGAACTCGCCCGTAATAAATGTACTGTCATGCGCCTCCTTGGCGAACAGGTCCGGTGGGGCACGTTGCGGCCCTCCGCTGTGGCCACATTTGCCGTCTCGTCATCTAAACCGTTAAGGTGGCAATATTTCTGACGAATGCTGACACTTTGGCGGCTCACGCACTGCGCGAGCGGGTGCAAAAGCGAGTCGTTCGGTTCGCCGGTTCGGGGGATTGCCCGCGTGGATGATCTGACGTGGTACTTGTTGGTCTGGGGGGCGGTAACCGTCCCGGGCGTACTGATCGG
The DNA here is from genome assembly GCF_008065095.1 of Gemmata obscuriglobus. Classification (NCBI taxonomy): domain Bacteria; kingdom Pseudomonadati; phylum Planctomycetota; class Planctomycetia; order Gemmatales; family Gemmataceae; genus Gemmata; species Gemmata obscuriglobus. The sequence continues at coordinate 8,770,929 of NZ_CP042911.1, forward strand.
CTGGCTGAGAGTGTTCCCCAAAGCCGGGCAGCCGGGATGGGCCGCCTTGGTTCCGTTCTACAACATCTATGTCCTCATCGTTGGCGTCGCGAAGCTGAGCCTGCTCTGGTACGTGCTCATCTTCGTGCCCGTGGTCCAGGTGATCGCAGCCATTCTCGTGAACCTTGAGGTCGCGAAACGGTTCGGCAAGAGTGAGACGTTCGGGCTCGGGTTGACACTTCTTGGTTTCATTTTCTACCCGCTCCTTGGGTTCGGCTCGGACCGGTATCAGGAAGCCGGAGCAACCCCGCTCGACCGGCGGTAAGGGTCGGTTCGAGCGGCCGGCAGCAAGTCATAACTGCGAGAGCAAGGCGCGGAAACGTCCGAGATGCCGACCGGGCCGTTTGTAGCCAAACGCGTCCGCTTTCCGCCGCGTGTGCCGAAGTTGCCTGTTCCGCGGGACGCAACATCAGGGTAAACTACGGGAAGGTAGAAGTTCTCCCCGCCGCGCTATTCCGACCCGCCGTGCGCCGACTTAAGTAGGTATCTCGTTCACCCGCTACTCGCTTCTCGACACAGAACCAGCCCGGAGCCGTTCCGATGATCGATGTCGTGCTGAACCGCCAACCGCACGCGAACTGTACGGGCACCTCCCGCCGCGACTTCCTGCGGGTCGGGGCGCTGGCCGGGTTGTCGCTCCCGTCGCTCCTCCGGGCGGAAGCGCGGGCGACGTCTCCGGCGGCCGGCGCGCGGGCGAAGTCGGTGGTACTGGTGTTCCTCGGCGGCGGACTTTCGCACCACGACAGCTTCGACCCGAAGCCGGACGCCCCCGACGACGTGCGCGGAAAGTACGCCACCATCCCGACCGCCGTTCCGGGGCTGCGGATCAGCGAACGGCTGCCCCGGATGGCGCAGGTCATGAACCGGCTCGCGCTGGTCCGCTCGGGCGCCCACAACAACGACCACCACGAGACCGCGACCAACTGGGTGCTGTCCGGACGGTTCGGCACGCCGTTCGGCGACTACCCCGCGGTCGGCGCGGTGGTGGCGCACGAGACGGGTTTCAGCGGGACGCTGCCCCCTTACGTGGCGGTGCCGCGGAACCCGTCGTTCACGTGGGAACTGGGCAAGAGCGCGTTCCTGGGCGGGCGGTACGAGTCGTTCAAGGCCGGCGACCCGAGCCAGACGAACTACAAAGTGCAGGACCTTTCCTCCGAAGCGGACGCCAAGAAAGCGGCACGCCGCGACACACTCTTGAAGGCCGTCGACGGGCTCGCGCAGAAGGTGGAGGGGAACGACCAGATCGCGACCTACGACGAGTTCCACGCCCGGGCGCGCGAGATGGTGCTGTCGACCGAGGCCCGCAGCGCGTTCGCGATCGAGCGCGAGCCCGAGAAGCTGCGCGACCGGTACGGCCGCAGCACCGCGGGCCAGTCGATGCTGCTGGCCCGGCGCCTGGTCGAGAGCGGGGTGCGGTTCGTGACCGTGAACTACGGCGGCTGGGACCATCACGGGAAAATCTTCGAGGGGTTGGACAAAAAGCTCCCCGAGTTCGATCAAGCCGTTTCGGCACTCGTCGAGGACATGAGCGCCCGCGGGACGTTCGAGAACACGCTGCTGGTCGTGATGGGCGAGTTCGGTCGAACGCCCAAGATCAACAAGGACGCGGGCCGCGACCACTGGGGGCAGGCGGCCTCGCTGCTGTTCGCCGGGGCCGGCGTGAAGCCGGGCCTGGTCCTCGGAAAGACCGACCGCCAGGGCGCCTACACGACCCAGCGACCGGTGACCCCGGCGGATGTCGCGTACACGATCCTGGACACGATGGGGATCGATCCGCGGAAGCAACTCACAACCCCGGACGGCCGGCCGCTTGAGGTGCTGGATCAAGGCGAGACCGTGAAGGAACTGTTCGAGTGACGGCTTCCGAAACGCGATCGCGTTGAAGCAGCCCGTTGCAACGGGGCCGGACCATCCGGCCCCGGGGAACGGACCGGTTCGGCGCGGTTACGCGGCGGCGCACGATCGTCCCTGGCGGCGCGTGCGAGCGGCCAGCCAGAGCCCGCCGAGCAGCACGCCTGCGGTGATTGCCAACCCTGCCGCGACGCCCTTGGGCGGAACTGCCGATCCCTCTTTTTTTGGGTTGGCCTTCGGCTCGTCGTACCCCTCGCCCTCAACCTTCTCCTTAACACCGGTCTTGGCGTCGATTGCGGTGACGGTGTGCGTCCACTTGACCGAGTTGCCTTTAATCTGATCCGATACCGTGGCCGTGCTGGCGAAATCGAGCCGGTGCGCCCCTTTGACCTTTTTCGCCTTTAGCGCGTCGAACAGTTCGGCGTCGGTTTTAAACTCTTTGGCCGCGTCTTGCGGTACGGCGAACAGGGAGACGAGCGCCCGCCGCCCGCCCGCCGCCATCGCTTTCGCCTGACCGGCGGTCAGTTCCAACTTCTCGTGGGTGAACTGTGGCGCCCCGAAGCCGCTGCTCACTTGCTGAACGAACACGTACCCGGTCACGTCCTTACCGAGCACGACCTCGTTGGTCACGGACACGTACTTCTTGCCCTTCGGCGGGGGCGGTGGTGGCACGTCGGCGGTGGCGGCGCTGGCGAGCAGAAGCACGACAACGAGCGTGGGTAGCAACTTCTTCATGGAAGGTGTTCCTGATAGTCATGCCGGGACCGTTACCCAATCAGACGGGGGCCGGACTCGTTCGGATTGGACGGCGACCGCAGTCCGGCGGGTGAAGCACGACGGCGGAAAACGTCCCGCCGCGTACTTCGTCGCGGGGAGGAACGGCCCCATGTCGGCGCACGCCGGTGCCGCGGTCAGTAGCGCAGTAACCAACGTCAGCGGTATAAGCTTCATCGATCGATCTCGCCCATGACCACGTCAATGCTCCCAACGATTGCTGGCACGTCGGCGACGAGGCACCTCTTGCACAGTTCGCCCGCCACGCTCAGGTTCGCGAAACAGCTCGACCGCGCCCGCACCCGGAGCGGCACGTTCTCCTTCGCCGGCCGACCGACAATATGGAACCCCATCTGCCCGCGCGGGCACTCGGTTTCGACGTAGCACTCGCCGGGGCTGAGGTGCCGCGGCGGCTCCACCCGGTGCGCGTACCGGGTGCGCATCAGCTCCGCGAGCGTGGCGTCGTCGGCCTTCGCGTCGTCGGCGGACAGCGTCGGCTTACGGACCGCGAACTCGGCCTTCGTCTTCTCGCCCTCGGCGTGGAGGGCGTCGTACCGCGCTGCCGCTTGCTCCACGATCTTGATCGCCTCCACGACCTCGAGCATCCGGATGTAGAACCGGTGCCAGCAGTCACCAACGACCGCACCCGGCGGCGCGCGGTCGAACGGCGGCAGCGGCACGTCAAAGGTGTACTGCTCGTAACCGGAGTACGGCTCGGTTTTGCGCAGGTCCCACGGCGGGTCGCCCTTCGTGCGGTCGAGCGACGCGCGGAGCATCGGCCCGGTGCAGCCGTAATCGAGAGCCATCTCCTTTGTGAGCACGCCGATAGCAGCGGTGCGCTTCACGAAAATGTGGTTGTCGGTCAGAAGCGCGTGGTACTCCGGGATGCGGGGTTTGAAGTAGCTGACGAAGGCGCGCACCCGGGCGGTGAAGTCCGGCGGCAGGTCGTCGTGCGCGCCGCCAATCGTCAGGTAGCTGTAGGTGAGCCGGGCGCCGCACACGTCCTCGAAAAGGTCCAGGATGTGCTCCCGCTCGCGGAAGGCGTACAGGAACGGGCTGAACGTGCCCAGATCGAGGCCGTAAGCCCCCATCCCGACGAGGTGCGAGGCGATCCGGTTCAGCTCCCCGATCAAAACGCGGATGACCTGCGCCTTCTCGGGCACCTTGAGCCCGCACAGCTTCTCGACCGCGAGCGAGAACCCGAGGTTCATGTTCATCGCGGCGAGGTAGTCCATCCGGTCCGTGTACGGGATGAACTGGATCGGCGTCACGTTCTCGCCGATCTTCTCGGCGCACCGGTGCAGGTACCCGAGGTGCGGCGTCACCTCCGTGATCACCTCCCCGTCGGTGCGGAGCACCAGGCGCAGCACCCCGTGCGTGCTCGGGTGCTGCGGCCCCATGTTGACGAGCATCTCGTCGGTGCGGACGTCGAACTCGATGACGGTCTGGTCTTCGGGTGGCACGGGAGAGGCCCTTTCGGCTCGGCATCACACCTTGTTCAGTACCCGCTTGTCCATGAAGAGCGCGTTGGGGAACGTCAGCCCGCGCAGCTCGTAGCCCTTCTCGGCGAACAGTTGGCTCACCTCGGGCCGGTGAGCCAGCGTCCCGGTGACCAGCGTTTCGACGCAAATCACCTTCGGGCGGAACCGGCCGAAGTCGAGCGTTTTCAGCACCGCGAGGTCGAGCCCCTCAATGTCCACCGAGAGGAAATCCGGTGCCGCCCCGCCGAAGTGGTCCGCGATCACCCGGTTGATGTTCAGCAGCGGCGTCTTGACCACCCGAACCAGCCGGTGCTCGGTGGTGCGCTCCAGGTGCTCAACCTGAGCCTTGTCGAACGTGTTCAACTGGTCCGCGGTCAGCACGTAGTAATCGGCCTCGGTCGCGTCTGTGACGCCGATGCCGGCCGCCAGCACCGTGTCACCGGGGCGCACGCTTTTGAGACGATCGGTGTAAGCCACGTTCGGTTCCACGAGCACGCCGCGTGCGCCGCGGGTGTAAAACAGGTACGTGTTGTTCGACGCCACCGGGTCGTACGCGCCGACGTCCAGGTAGGTCGGCTTCTCGACCCGCACCGACGCCAGCAGCCCGCCCGCAACGATGTCTTCGCCGAACTGGGCGTAAGACAGCTTCGCCTCGTTCGGCATCGCCGGCGCGGGCTCGGCCGGCGGCTCCGGCTTCGGGCTCCATGCCCACCCGGACGGCTTGGCGGCGGCGAGCCCACCGGCACCGCCGACCAGCCCGGCCGCGCCGCCGAGCAACCCGCCGAACAGAAACGAACGCCGCGGCGGGGGCGGCGCAACGGGAGCAGAGGGCGAGATCGGTTCCATGTGGCACCGCCTGGGGTCGGTTGGTGGTGGCGATTGTAGCGTGAGCGGACGCGGTGCGATATGCTGTACCCACTCCCTCCCGTACCGGAACCCGAACCGATGCTCGCGCTCGTGCTCGCTTCGACCCTCGCCGCCGACCTCCCGGTCGCGCCCCCGCCGCGCCCCGTGGACCCGTTCGCCAAGTGGGAGAAGAACATTCTCGCGCACGAGAAGCGGCTGACCGCGGCCCCTCCCAAACCCGGGAGCGTGTTCTTCGCGGGCAGTTCCAGCATCGTGGGCTGGGACGTGAAGAAGTTCTTCCCGGGCGCCGGTTACATCAACGTCGGGTTCGGCGGCTCGGTGATCGCGGACAGCACCCACTTCGCGCCCCGCATCCTGACCCCGTACAAGCCCGGCACGATCGTGTTCTACGCCGGCGACAACGACATCGGCCGCGGGATCAAACCCGAACAGGTGGCGGCGGACTTCAAGGCGTTCGTCGCGGCGGTCCGCAAGGACAACCCGTCGTGCCGGGTGCTGTTCGTCGCCGTGAAGCCGAGCCTCGCACGGTGGAAGCTCTTCGAGGCACAAAAGAAGGCTAACGCCCTCGTTCGCGCCTACTGCGAGAGCGAGACCGGACTGGTGTTCGTGGACATCGTTCCGCTGATGCTCGGTTCCGACGGCAAACCGGTTGCGGAACTGTTCGTGAAGGACGGGCTGCACATGACCCCCAAGGGCTACGAGTTGTGGACCGCCGCAGTCAGTAAAGCGCTGCGCTGAAACATTTTCCGCATGCACCTCCGGCCCCCGATGCCCTTGCCCTTGTTGGTTCGCCGGGGCACGCCGGTAGGTCCGGGGCACCCGATATCGCGTGGTGGCAGCCCCCCAGCGAACCGCCAGCGAGTTGCCAGTCCAGCGGTAGCGGGTGTCCACTCGGAGTCCCATCGAGCGCCCTCCCGCTCGGCACTGTGCCCCCCCGTTACAGTGCCCGGTGCGAGTTGAGAAGAGCGCTCCACCCGCCACAATTCAACCGCCATCCCAGCAGCTCGGGCTTCCCAGCCCGACTGATCGAGCGCAACAGAAGCCCATAGTTTCAAGTTCGCCGACCTCGAAACCCCGGCCTGCTGGCGTGGGCGGTTCGACCAATTGCGGTCGAACCGTCCACGGCCGCAGGCGGGTGGAGCCCCAGCGTGATTGTTTTCGGACCGCCGCGCGGGCCGGTGGGTTCGAGCGAATCCGTAGTCGCTCCGTTCGAACGGCTGATGGCAGCCGCTGCCGGAAGCACTGTGTGCCGTGCGACGGGCGTGGTTCCGCCGGTACAATTCGCATTTATCCGCCGTTCGTCACGGCACCACGGAGACGGGGACATGAGCACCTGCCAACGGGTCGGCTTCACCCTGGCGTTGTTGGTCACCGTCGGCAGTTACGGCACCGCCGCCGAGGTGTACGTCTCCCCAACTGGAAGCGACGACGCCACCGGCACCCTGGAACGGCCGTTCGCCACCATCCAGCGCGCGCAGGCGGCGGTCGGCCCGGGCGATACCGTCTTCGTCCGCGGCGGCACCTACAAGCTGACCGAATCCGATATCGCCCGGAAGCACCGGATCTGGGCGTATGTCACCGAGTTGAGCAAGAGCGGCGAGCGTGGCAAACCGATCCGCTACTTCGCGTACAAGGACGAGCGCCCAGTGTTCGACCTGTCCGCGGTCAAACCGGCCGGGTTGCGGGTGGACGCGTTCTTCGTCAGCGGGTCGTGGGTTCACCTCCGCGGGCTCGAAGTGACCGGGGTGCAAGTGACTGCCAAAGGGCACACCCAGTCCATCGGGTTCGAGAACGGCGGTAGCCACAACGTGTACGAGCGGCTCACGGTTCGTGACGGGCAAGCGATCGGCTTCTACATCACCCGCGGGTCGGACAATTTGGTACTCAACTGCGACGCTCACAACAACCACGACGCCACCTCGGAGGACGGCAAGGGCGGGAACGTGGACGGGTTCGGGTGCCACCCGCCGAAGGGCGGCACCGGGAACGTGTTCCGCGGGTGCCGCGCTTGGCTCAACAGCGACGACGGGTTCGACTGCATCAGCGCTCACGAGCCGGTCGTATTTGATCACTGCTGGGCGTTCCGCAACGGGTACTCGGCCAAAGGGGAGCGACTGGCGGACGGGAACGGGTTCAAGGCCGGCGGCTACGGGAGCGCCCCGGCGGCCCGGCTCCCGGACCCGATTCCCCGGCACGTGGTTCGGTTCTGCCTGGCGGTTGGAAACAAGAACAGCGGGTTCTACGCCAACCACCACCCGGGCGGGTGCGACTGGGTGAACAACACCGCGTCCCGCAACGGCGCCGACTTCAACATGCTCGGCCGGAAGGCCGACAACACGACGGACGTGGACGGGTACGGACACAAGTTGGTCAACAACCTGATTTACCCGCCGCGGCGTGGCGTGGTGCGGATGGACGCGACGAAGTGTGAACTGGCCGGCAACTCGTTCACGCTTGATTTGAAGCTGACTGACAAGAGCTTCGCAGGGCTGGACGAGGCGGAACTGACCCGTGCTCGCTGGGCGGACGGCGGGTTACCCGACATCAGCCTCCTGCGACCGGTAGCGGGCGGCCCACTGGTCGGGGCGGGAACGGATGCGGGTGCCCCTGCGAAAGGGGGCGAGAAGCCAAATGTCGGGGCGCTCGACCCGAAACCTTGAGCGGACGGCGAGGACCTGGGCTCAGTACCGATTCAGTCCAAAGCGACACACGACCGTGGCTGTATGTTTAATCGCGGCCCCCGCTGAGCCGCTCGACCACCAGGGCAAGTTCGATCGGGTCGGCCGGCTTCAGTAAGAACGCCGCCGCACCCGCCGCCAGGGCCGCGCGCCGAATGCTACCGGCCGTGTGCCCCGTCACCACGACGACCGCCGGCGCTTTCGGTAACCGCCGCACCCGGCTCACGAACTCGCACCCGTCACCGTCCGTCAGGTCCAGGTCGGTCACGAGTACGGAGGGTCGGATTTCGGCCACCGAGCTGATGACCGCGTCCGCGGAGTGCGCCTCGCGGGCATCGAACCCGTTGAGCCGTAACACGGCGGTCAGACTGGCCGAGTCGTCTGGAGCGCCGGCGGCGACCAGAACCCGCGCCCCGCCCAGCGGGCGCATGACGAGGTCCGTGGCGGTCATGTCGACCTCCGCGTGAGTGTGACGGGCCGTGCGTGAGCGAGAATACCGCCCGACGCACCGTTCCTTAAGTCGAATAGCACCGAAAATTCTACCACCTCACGGTCGCCGAGTACACCCCGCCCGATTGTTGCCCCTTTCTGCGTTCGATCGGTCGCACGGCGTCCTGCTCAGCGGCACCGGATGCCGTGGTACTCGAGCGGGAACTCGTAATCTTTGCGCAACGGGTGCCCCACCCAGTCGTCGTTGAGCAGGATGCGCACGAGGTTCGGGTGCCCGGTGAAGAACACCCCCACGAGATCGTACACCTCGCGCTCGTGCCAGTCGGCGGTCTTCCACACGCCGGCCACGCTCGGCACTTCCGGCAGCTGTCCGGGTTGGTCGCTCTTCCAGCGCGGCAGCACCAGTTTGAGCGTGAACCGGCGCCCCGGGAACGCGAAGCTCGACAGGTGGTAAAGCACTTCGACGTGCGGCTCGAACCCGGCTTTCGCCACCTTCTTCGGGTCCGGTTCGAGGTAATCGACCCCGGTGATGTCGTTGAGCAGCGCGAATTTCAACCGCGGGTCGTCGCGCAGGAACACGCACACGTTCACCAGTTCCGCGGGCTCGACCGTAACGAACGGATCGAGCGCGTCGGCCTTCGCGCCGGTGATCACAGAGCCGAACTGCGATTGCAGCAGTGCGATGGTTTCGCTGGCGGTCATGTGGCGGCTCCGGAGCGGTTCCCGACATCGTACCGGACCGCGGGGGCGGTTAGAATAGCCGGTGGAGGACACCCATGCCGCTGCGCGACCATTTCCGCCCGCCGCTCGCCGATAAACGCCGCTGGGACGTCCTTCACGGGCAATGGCCCGCGATGATCGTGCAGCGCCTGTTCCCGCTGCTGCCGGAGCGGTTCTACGCCGGCCCGAGCGTCCACCTCAGTCACTCGTTCGAGGTCGACATCGGCGCGATGGACGAAGGAGACGCTGAACCGAGCGACTCAAGCGCGTACCAGGACTCGGGGGGAGGGGTGGCAGTCCAGGCGCGGCCGACCGTCACTCCGGCGCCAACGCTCACCGTCGAAACCGAATGGCCCGACCAGGAAGAGTACGAGGTTCGCATATACGACGAGGACCGCGGCGGCCGGTTGGTTGCCGCGGTCGAGATCGTGAGCCCGGCCAACAAGGACCGGCCCGAGAGTCGTAAGGCGTTCGTCGCCAAGTGCGCCGCCATGCTCCAGCAGGACGTGTGCGTGTCGATCGTGGATGTGGTCACGGTCAAGCAGTTCAACCTGTACGCGGAACTGATGGAGTTGCTCGACAGGACTGACCCCGCACTGAAACCGGAACCGCCATCGGTGTACGCCGTAACGCTTCGTGGGCGAAAGCGACCCAAGAAAAAATCGCAGCTCGATGTCTGGTTCTATCCGCTGGTTATCGGTCAACCGCTGCCGGCGCTGCCGTTGTGGCTCGATGCTAACCTTTCCGTCATGCTCGACCTCGAAGGCAGTTACGAGGACGCGTGCCGGGTGCTGCGGATCGCGTAAGCCCGTCCCGTTTCGAGTCGTTGGTTGTGCGCCACCCGCCCGCTGACGCAGGCGGGTGGCGCCTGGGCGTGTTCCGATCAGGCGATTGATCTCGTCACGCCTATTGCCAACTTGAAACGACTGGGTTCGGCTCGTTACGCAACAGAAAAGCGGGTCCGCTCCAACTTCGGCCGGCGGCGTCTTGCGTCCGCGTGCCCCGGCGCTCACACTGAAGCGCTCTCCGACTCGGAACCCGCACACCGGAACCTGGAACCGCTCATGGCTGACCCGATCACGATTGCGACCTGGCCGTTCGGTAAGACCGCCGTCGAGGCCGCAATGAAGGAACTGGCGAAGGGGGCACCCGCCCTTGATGCGGCACTCGCCGGGGCGCAGGCGGTTGAGGACGACACCAGCATCCGCAACTCGGTCGGGTTCGGGAGCATCCCGGACCGACTCGGGCGGCTCACGCTCGACGCCTGCGTGATGGACGGCCGCACCCTCGCGTGCGGGTCGGTGGCGTGCGTCGAGCACATCCGGCACCCGGCGGCGCTGGCCCGGCGCGTGATGGAGAAGACCCCGCACGTCATGCTGGTGGGCGAGGGCGCGAAGTGGTTCGCGCTCCAGCAGGGGTTCCCGCTGGAGATGCCGTACACCGCCGAGAGCATCAAAGAGTTCCTCGACGCGCACCCCGATAAGAAAAAAGACGCCCCCGCGGGCAACGCGCCCGCGCGGCGCGACGGCGCCTCCGACATTACCCTCCAATGGGGCTCCCAACCCGCCCCCGCGCCGGGGTCCGAGTTCGACCACGACACCGTGACCGTGCTGGCGCTGGACAAGAAGGGGCACCTCGGCGGGGTCTGCACGACGAGCGGGCTGGGGTACAAGCTCCCGGGGCGGGTGGGCGACTCGCCGATCATCGGCGCCGGGCTGTACGTCGACGACCTCGCCGGCGCCGCGGGCGCGACGGGCGTGGGCGAAGAGATCATCCGCATCGGCGGCAGCCTGTTCATCGCCGAACTGCTCCGCGCCGGCAAGACGCCACAGGAGGCGTGCGAGCTGGCCTGCAAGCGGGCAAACGCCGCCGCGGGCCGGCGCGGCGTTCACCCGGCGCGCGTGGCGTTCCTCGCCCTCGACCCGAAGGGGAACGTCGGCGCGGCCTGCACCGAAAAGGCGGCGTTCAAGTACGCCGTCGCTCGCGGCGATAAGGTGGAACTGCTCACGGCCAAAGAGATCGGGCCGACCGCGTAGCGCGTTCCCGTTTTGGGACCGGCGGCCGGCCGGGGCCTTCGCCCCGGGCGAGGGCCGAAATCGGTAATCCGCGCGCCGCGGGCTCAACGCCGCGGCCGCTCTGGTAGAATTCATTCGTCGCGTCCGACGGCGGGAAGGGGAACGGGGATGTCGTTGGTGGTGCGGTGCCCGGGGTGCGGTGGTGCGTCGCGGGTGGACTCCGGCGCGCTCGGCCAGATGGTCGGGTGCCCGCGGTGCCATCTGCCGTTTGTTGCGTCCGAGGACGCGCCGGTTTCCGCGCCACCGCTCGCGCCGGCGCGGAGGTCGGTGCGTGCGAACCGGCCGCGGGCCGCCGCCGCGATCCCCATCGCGCCGCCCCGCGAGCGGCTCAACGGCTCGCCGGTCGCGCCGCAGGCGCGCCAGGCCCCGGACCACGAGCACGACCCCGTCACCAAGCACGCGACGGTCGGGCTGCCGCTGTCGGTGATGGTCGGGTTCGCGCTGATGCCGTTCGCCATCCCGCTCCTGTGGCTGCTCGGGCCGACGGTCACCGGGTTCGACGCGGCGGTGTCGATCGCGGTGCCCGCGTCGCTCTCGCTCGCGGCGGCGGCCCTGTGCCTGGGCATCGTGTACACCATCGACTGGACCGGCACCACGCGGCTCAAGGGCGTGTTGATACTGGTGGGCCTCGCGTACCTGTCCGCGGCCGGGCTGTACTTCCTGAAACCGGCTCTGGTGGCGCGGCTGCAAACGACGTTCGCGCTGCCGGCGGTGTGGTTCCCCATCACGGCCGAACCGAACGGCGAGTACTACGTCAAGATGCCCGGCGCGCCGGGCGAGGTCCGAGTGGACCCGGTCGCGGGCATCGACTGGAAGCTCGGGCGGGGCGTCGACCGGGAGACGTACACGAACAACGGCCCGAAGACCTACCATTACGTGTTCGCGGTGAGCAGAGCCCCGCAGCCGCAAGCGCTGGCCCCCGACGACGCCTGGTTCGCGAGCTTCGGCCGCCACCTGGCCGACAGCACGAAGGGCCGGATCGTGCGCGACGAGGCGAAGCGCACGGTCGACAACCACCCCGGTCGCGAGTGGGAGCTGAGGCTGCCCGACGGCGAGACGGTGCGCATCGTGCGCGTCTACGCGGTCCAGGGCCGCATCTACTACCTGTCGGTCGAAGGGCCGGACCTGGCGCCCGGCGAGCAGCTGTCGGCGTTCTTCCTCGACTCGTTCGCACGCGCCCCCGGCCCCGACCCCGGCCCGCAGAAAAAGGGCCGGCGGTGATTCGACCGTTACACCCGAACGGAACCGCCTCTCAATGCAAGTTCGCGCGCTGCCCGTGCTCCAGAACTGGGACTGCCACTCGTGCGGCGACTGCTGCCGCTCCTACGCCGTGCCCGTGACCGCAGAGGAGGGGCGCCGGATCGAGGCGCAGGGCTGGGAGCGGTTGCCCGAGTTCCAGGGCGTACCGTACTTCGTGAAGCGGAACGGCGAGTTCTACCTCAACCACCGCGCCGACGGCGGGTGCGTGTTCCTGGGCGCCGACAAGCTGTGCCGCATCCACGGGCAGTTCGGCGCCGCCGCCAAGCCGCTCGCGTGCCGCATCTACCCGTTCCTGCTCGTGCCCGCCGGCGACCACTGGAACTTCGGGCTGCGGCTCGCTTGCCCCTCGGCCGCCGAAAACAAGGGCCGGCCGCTGAGCGCGCAGGCCGGCGACGCCCGCCAGTACGCCGACTTCTTCGAATCGACCGCGGCCAAAGGCTCGCTCGACGGGCCGCCCCCGCCGCTGTACGGGAACCAGTGGGTGGGCTGGGGCGACGTGGGCCGGATCGCGACCGCGTTCTCGAAACTGCTCGCGAACGGGGCGGACCCGTTCGAGCGGCGCTGGCGCAAGGTGCTGTTCGTCGTGTCGATGCTGCGGAAGGCCAAATTCGACGGCGGGGGCGACCCGAAAAAAGCGGTGGTCGGTGGGCGGCTCAGCGAGCTGCTCCATGTGCTCGGGACGGCGGCCGAAGAGGAGGAGCCGGCGGAACCGGGCGAGGTGTCACGCCCGGGGTGGGTGGGCCGAACCGTGTTCCGGCAGTTGGTGGCGCTCTTCGCACGCAAGGACCACGGCGCCGAGAAGGGCGAGGCGCAGCGCGGCCCGGTGCGGCGGTTCGCTTCGGCGGTGCGGTTCGCGACCGGGCGGGGGCGGGTTCCGAAGGTCCACGCGGTCCTCACCGACGGCGCCACGTTCGCAGCGGGCGAGCGCCCTCTGGGTGCGCTCGGCGCGGACGCGGTCGCGCTCCTGACCCGCTGGCACCGCCTCAAGGTGGAATCGCTCCAGTTCTGCGGCGCGCCGAACTTCGGCCTCTCGGTGTGGGACGGGATCGAGTCGCTCGCGCTAACGTTCCCGGCGGCGATGTGGCTCGCCCGGGTGCTGGTCGCGGGCGGAACGGAACCGGGCGCGGCCGTCACACAGGCGGTGCGAATGGTGGACGACAACTTCGGGTTCAACCCGCTGCTCGGTTCGGCCCGCCAAAAATTCGCGCTCCGGTTGATCGCGGCCCGCGGCGACCTGCCGAAATTGGTCGCGTGGTACGGCCGCTGAATCGAATGCGGAACCCGGAGTTCGGAATGCGGAGTTGAAGACAAAACAGCAGGCAAAGAAGCGGCTCCCTTCTGGTGTTCCATTCCGCATTCGATTCACTGGTCAACGTCGAACTGCACGAGCCGGCCGTCGGCGGTGCCGCACACACCGGCGGAGCCGTCGGCGGTGAAGGCGAGGCACGTCAGCGGACCGCAGTTCCAGTCGTACTCACGAACCACCGTCCAGGTCGCGGGCGACCAGAACTTCAACCGGCCGTCGTCCCCGGCGGTCGCGAACAGGTCCGCGCCCGGGCTGAACGCCGCGTCCCGGAACGTGGCGTGGACCGTGGGGCCGCGCTTGCTCGTGCCGGTCGCGATGTCGATCACGTGGAACTGGTCGTCCCAGCCGAACGTACACGTCCGGCTGGCGCGGTCGAACGACACGAAGTTGGGGCTGCCTCCGCTCCGCAACGCGCGGGCCGCGGGGTAGCTGTAGTCGATGCCCCCGGACACCGCGAACCGCAGCTCGAACCCGTGGCGCCAGACGCCCGCCAGGAACTGCCCGTTCGGGCTGAACGCGAGCCGGTGGAGCGGGGGCCAGAATTCGAACCCGGGCGCGGGCTTCAGCGTGGGCAGGGACCACAGCACGAGCCGCGCACGGTTGGGGCGGCCGTCGGTGGCCGCGGCCAGCAACCGGCCGTCCGGGGACACCGCGACGCCGCCCGCGAACTTGTCCGATCGGTCGCCCCAACCGTGCGCGGGCGACGAGCCGACGCCGTACAGACGTAACTGCCCTCCGGTAGCGACGTGGGCCGCCCAGGCACCCGTCGGACCGAACACCACCGGTCCGGCACCGGCGCTGCGCGGCACGTCCGACATCTGCTCACCAGTTGCCCAATCGAACAGGGCGAGCCCACGTTCCCCGGACACCGCCATGCGCCGCCCGTCCGGAGACACCGCGGTCGCCTGTACCGCGCCCAGCCCCGTTTCGATCACGCGCATAGAGCCCGCCCGGAACTCGAGACGTCACACATCAGGTTCCATGCTACCACGGGGCCGCTCGTGTTGCCTGTGGAGGACGGCAGATGTGAGGCCGGACGTCTCGGTTGGAATCCAGGGGACCGGCGACCCGATTGTTGTTGGGAAGGGCGGGAGAAAGCGCGCTGCTCCCGCCGACTTGTCGGCGGGAGCGGGTGCGGAGGTTGCCGGCCCTGCGGTCGCGGCCGCGATCACTCCATCTTGTTGCCGCCGGGTGGGACGTTCTTCGGCGTTTTCGGCTGGACCCGTGGTTGTACCGCTTGCTGTCCCTGCGCGGGTGGTGGCGACGGCGGGGGCGGTTGTTCCCCCCCACAGCCGCAGGCCAGTGCGCCGTACAGCAGGAGGGCGCCCGCCCGCACCGGGGCGCGGTTAGAAGTCATAGTTGATCACCCTCCCGTCGTTGCGGCACCCGAGCCATTTGATCGTGGCCGCTTCGGCGTTGTTGCGGAAGAACCGCACCGACCCGTCCCCGAACCCGAAATAGGCCCCGCCGTGGTGCCGGCTGCCGAACGCCTGCGGCGCGGTCCCGTTGATCTGGGCCGACGTGTCGTCCAGGTGCCACATGTTGTCGCTGATCCGCACCCCGCACCCGACGGCCGGGTCCGGGCTGCAATAGTACCCCGTGTGCCCGGCCCAGATCGCCGCCCACTTCCGCTTGGTCTTCTCCTGCTCGAAGAAGCACTCGCCGATCACCACCGTGTTGCTGGTCCCGTCGGTCACGTCGGTGAACGTCACCTTGCTGTTCTGCCACATGATCCCGTTGCGGTCCTCGTTGGCGTAAAAGAACCCGCTGCTGCCGGTGCCACACACCGCCCGGTAGTTCGACAGGCCGAGCTGCCGGTCGGCCTCTTCGAGCCGGAACGGGTTCTGGTCCGGGGCCGGGTCGGACGGGCACCGGAACACGCTCAGCCGGGTCTGGGTCAGCGGGGTCGGGGTGATCGACCCGTAGCCGACCTGGGGGCCGAACGGCACCGCGTCCGGGTTGAGCTGGCGGTACAGGTTGTCCTGTTCGACGTACGGAAGGACCAGCGTACCCCACCCCCACCCCGGGAACACGTCGCCGGCGGCCTTGGCGTCGTTCTTGATGGCCGGCGGGTAGTTCCCGATCGCGGACGCGTAGTTGTGCATCCCAAGAATCAACTGCTTCACGTTGTTCGAACACTTCATGCGCGCGGCGGCCTCGCGCACCTTCTGCACGGCGGGCAGCAACAGCCCGATCAGAATCGCGATGATCGCGATCACCACCAACAGCTCGATCAGTGTGAAACCACGCGGGGTGTGACCGCGTCCGGAATGGAACGGGAGCGACACGAGATTCTCCCAGTGGGGCGTTAGTAAAAGGGCCGCGGCTGCGAGTGCCACGGGCGGAGAGGTGAACGAGTGATGAGCGTATCGCAGTGCCAGCGTTCTTGTCAACAGGTCAGGCGTCAGTTTTTCCCTTCGGACGAACCGGCGCTCGGAATCGCCGGCCGGGGCCGGCGCCTCTAACGTCGCGAGGGCGCCGCCGGCGCCACTACAATAACGCGCGTACCCTATTTGGCCCCGGAACCGAACACGACCATGCCCCGCGACCCCTACGAAGTGCTCGGCGTCTCCAAGTCCGCCACCCCGGAGGAGATCAACAAGGCGCACCGGAAGCTGTCGAAGAAGTACCACCCGGACCGCAACCCGGGCGACAAGCAGGCCGACGCGAACTACAAGGAGGTTCAGACCGCCCACGACATCCTGGGCGATCCGGACAAGAAAGCGCAATACGACCAGTTCGGGTTCGCCGGCACGCAGTCCGGCTTCCCGGGCGCGGGCGGCGGGTTCCCCGGCGGCGGCTTTCCGGGCGGTGGGTTTCCGGGCGGCGGGGGGCAGATGGACCCCGAGGCCGCGCAGCGCCTCTTCGACATGTTCGGCGGCGGTGCGGGCGGCCCGGACCTGAGCGACCTGTTCGGCGGCGGGCGGCGCAAGACCCGTTCCCGCAGCCGCCCGCGCGCAGAGCCGATCGAGTCCGACGTGACGATCCCGTTCGACGTGGCCGCCAACGGCGGGAGCGTCGGGCTGGAGTTCGGCGGGCGGCACATCGACGTGAAGGTGCCCGCGGGCATCGAAGAGGGGAAACGGCTGCGCGTCCCGGCCGACGCGACCGGCGGGCAGGAGGTGCTGCTGCGGGTGAAGATCGCGCCGCACCCGTTCTTCCGGCGCGAGGGCAACGACTTGTACCTCGACGTGCCGCTCACGATCGCGGAGGCGGTGCTGGGGGCGAAGGTCGACGTTCCGACGCTCGACGGCAGTAAGCTCGCGCTGGTGACCGTGACCGTGCCCCCCGGCACGTCGAGCGGGCGCAAGCTCCGGCTCCGCGGCAAGGGCGTTGCGGGCGGGGATCAGTACCTCGTCTTCAAGGTCGAGGTGCCATCCGGTTCGGTGGACGAGAAGAGCCGCGAGCTGATCACGGAGTTCGCGCAACTGAACCCGCAGAGCCCGCGCGCGAACGCCCCGTGGGTGTGACGCGTCCTGTTCGGTGACCCGCCGACGGGTGGAAACAAGGTTCGCAGAGGGGCCGGTCGTGCCGTCGTTCAAGTACCCGCAAACGCACCACATGAAGACCCCGGCGGAGTTCGAGCGGTGCTACACGCGCAAGCGGTCGGCGGCGGACGGGCTGCTGGTGGTGTACGCGT
Source organism: Gemmata obscuriglobus (assembly GCF_008065095.1). Lineage (NCBI taxonomy): Bacteria > Pseudomonadati > Planctomycetota > Planctomycetia > Gemmatales > Gemmataceae > Gemmata > Gemmata obscuriglobus. The sequence goes on from NZ_CP042911.1 coordinate 8,788,070, forward strand.
GCGAGAACGGCCTCGCGCACCCGCGGCTGGGGTGCTCGGTGTCGCGCAAGGTTGGCAACGCGGTGATGCGGAACCGCTACAAGCGGCTGTTCCGCGAGGCGTTCCGGCTGTCGCAGCACGACTTGCCCCAGGGGGTCGATCTGATCCTCATCCCGCGCCCGGGGCCGTACCCCGAACTGGGGGCGCTGCGGGCGTCACTCGTGAAACAGGCGCGGTACGCGGCCCGGAAGCTGAGCGAAGGGCCGAGAAGCAACCCACATCCCGGCCCCCGGCCTGAAAAGAAAGGGAGAGACGTTCCCCCCGCAACGGGCTCGCCCGCTGCGGCCGTCGCTCCCCCACGTCCTGAAGTGAGTGGGGCGGCTCCGGAGGGCGCGCCGTGAGCCAACTCCGCTGGCTGTGGCACGGCCCCGCTCTCGTGCTGGGCGGGCTGATGGTGTTCTGCGTCCGCGGATACCAGAAGGTGATTCGGCCGATGCTGCCCCCGATGTGCCGGTTCCACCCGGGGTGCAGCGAGTACTTCATTCTGTCGGTGAAGAAGCACGGGCCGGTCTACGGGTGCGCCAAGGGCGCGTGGCGCATCTGCCGGTGCAACCCGTGGAACAAAGGCGGGTACGATCCGCCGTGAGCCGGCGTTATTTCTTCCTCCCCTTCTCGTCCCAGTTGGCGCCGATTTCGGCGTCCGTGACCTCCGACTTCACGCCGTCGGCGGGTACATCGAGTTTGCAGATCCACAGGAGCGCGTTGAGCACCACCTTGCGGAAGTTGTCGTCCTTCCAGTTGCGGTGGAAGTGCCCGCCGGTGAACCCCACGCCCCGGCCGCCGTCCTTGCGCTCCAGCGCCCACATCATCGCCTCGGCCCGGCCCTTGGCCTCCTGAATGTGCTTGTACGGGCCGCGCGGGGAGACGTAGGGGCCGTTACGCACCGCGTCAGAGGGCGCGGCGAACAGGATGGGGGTGACGCCCTTCATGTCGTCCCGGAACCGCATGTTGAAGTACCACTCGTCCTTGATGGTGAACGGCTTCACCCCGTTCGCGATCGGGTGCTTGGGGAATTCCTTGAACTCCGGCGCCCACATCGGGTTGCACGAGTACAGGCTCTCGTAGTACCCGCCGATCCATTCCTTAAACTCCGGCCCGCCGAGGTCTTTGGGCACCTCGACGCCATAGTGCGCGCACATCAGCCCCACGCCCTTCGCCATGAGCTTCCCGATCCGCTCCAGGCGCTTCTCACGAACGAGGGGGTGGTTGCCGCCGCCATCTGCATAACAGAGGATCGCGTCGGCAGAGTCGAGCGCGGAATCGTCCTTCGGGTAGCCGTTGAGGAACACGACCGTTTCTAGACCTTCAACGCCCTGTAGACACTTGTTGAGTAGCCGGACGCCGGCGTTGAACTCGTGATCGCCGGGTCCGTGGCTGGGTGTGCCCGCGATCAGGACCAGTTTCTTCTTTTTCTCGGCGCCGCTGGCAAACGGAAGGTTAATTCCCCCCGAGCTAACGAGGGCCGTGGCGGCGGTGGCAGTAAGGAACTTGCGACGGGAGAGTGACATCGGCGTGTTGCTCCGAGTAGGTAGGCGAAGAGATTGTGTCGCGCCGGCGGTCCCGTTTCTACCCCCAGGAACGGCGGTCTGACGTTTTCCCCGTTCGCGTGACGGCGTATCTTTCTGCGAGGCGGCGCAAGTTGTGCGGCGCCGGCGCTTTTCCTGACATGAGCCAGAGCGTACTCACCTTGAGCGAACCCGGCTTGACCCCCGTGATGTCCGACGCCGACCAGCAGGCGGCGCGGGAACTCAGCTTGCGCGGGGCGCGGCCCCCGCTGGAGGTGCCGGGGTACGAGCAGTTCGCATTCCTGGGCCACGGGGCTTACGGGGAGGTGTGGACCGCGCTGAACCGGAACAGCGGCCGCCGGGTCGCGATCAAGTACTTCACCCGCCGGGGCTCGCTCGACTGGTCGGCGCTCGCCCGCGAGGTCGAAAAGCTCCGGCACCTGTTCTCCGACCGCTACGTGGTGCAGCTTTTCGAGGTCGGGTGGGAAGCGGACCCGCCGTACTACGTGATGGAGTACCTGGAGAACGGCTCGCTCGAGGACCACCTCCGCACCCACACGCCGCACGCGCACGAGGCGGCGGCTCTGTTCCGCGAGATCGCCGTCGGGCTGGTTCATGCACACGACCGGGGCATCCTGCACTGCGACCTGAAGCCCGCCAACGTGCTGCTCGACCACGAGCACCGCCCCAAGCTCGCGGACTTCGGACAGGCGCGCCGGACGAACGAGACCGCCGCCGCGCTCGGCACGCTGTTTTACATGGCCCCGGAGCAAGCGGACCTGAGCGCCGTGCCGGACGCCCGGTGGGACGTGTACGCCCTCGGCGCGCTCGTGTACCGGGTGCTGGTCGGCGAACCGCCGCACCGGGGCGACCCGGCCGCAACCGCCACGCTCACGGGCACGCTCGACTCGCAGCTCGCGGCGTACCGGAAGCTGATCCTCGCGGCCCCGAAGCCGTCCGCCCACTACGCCGTACCCGGAGTCGATAAGGGTCTGGCCGCGATCATCGACCGCTGCCTGGAACCCAACCCGAGCAAGCGGTTTCCGAACCCGCAAGCGGTGCTCGCTGCCATTGATGTGTGGAACATCCAGCGCGTGCGCCGGCCGCTTCTGTGGGTCACCGGCGTGACGTTCGCGCTGCTGTTTCTGTTGATGGGGCTGCTCGGGCAGTACCTGTTCCGCACCACGGTGAACACGGCCGCGCAAGGGGTCGAGAGCCGCGCGCTGGAAGCCAACAAGTTCGCCGCGCAGACGGAAGCCCGGCAACTCGCGGCGCAGATCCAGTTGCGGTGGGTGCAGCTCGACGCCGCGGCCCGTAACGCCCAGGTGCGCGAGTTGCTCGCGAAGGGCGAGCGGCTGCGAGACGACCCCGAAGCGGCCCGCACCCTCGATCGCCTTTTGGGCGAGCGAAAGGAGCGAGGCGACCGGCAGTTCGCGCCCGGAGACAAGGCGGCCATCTGGTTCGCGGACGACGCCAACGGGTTCCAGCGCGCCGCATGGCCGCCGGCCGACGCCGCCCGACACAAGTACCGCGGCTACCGGGATTACTTCCACGGCCGGGGCGAGCGTCCCGAGGGCACCCCCGTTCCCGGGATCATCGCCCGCCCGCACCGGTCGGTCGCGTACCGGCGTAAGGTCGAAGGCGGCGAGGATGTGTGGTCGGTCGCGTTCACGGTCCCGGTGTTCGCTGACGGGCCGGATTCGAAGCCGATCGGCGTGGTCGGCATGACGCTCGACCTCGCGGACGCCGCCCCCGAGCGCACGGACCGGTTCGCGGTGCTGATCGACACCCGGCCGGACGTCCGGAGCGGGCACCGCGGGCTGATCCTCCGGCACCCCTACTGGGCGACAACGCAGGGGAACAGCAACCCGCCGCTGTACTACGCGGACGCGGTCGTGAAGTGGGGCGACGCGCTCGGCGCGGGTGACGATTCGCGGGCCTTCGCCGATTCGGAGTTCACCGATCCCGTTTCCGAAGGCTGGCCGGAGTACCGGGGGACATGGCTGGCGTCCGCGAACCGGGTGCGCGTCGGCCCCGACAAGGTGGACACCGGCTGGGTGGTACTCGTGCAGGAGAGACGCGACGAGGTCCTTCAGCCGGTGCGCGAGATGCAGTGGCGGCTCGGGTTCGTGGGGCTGGTCGCCGGCGTCGCGGTGCTGGGGCTGGTGACGCTCATGTGGACCGGAATGATGATGGTGATGGACACGTCATCGCGGTCGCCGGTGACGCGACTGCTGCGGCGCTGGGCGGGGCTGCCGACGAGCGGAACGAGCACGACCGGCACCACCGCGAGCGGGCTGGCCGGTGCCGGCACCGCCCGCGGCAGCACAACGCCCACCCCCGGCGCTGGGTCGTGATGCCCGAAGGCGTGCGCTCGTAATTGCTTAGAAACGGTGGCGGAATGGACGGATGGTCGCGGCTTCGTACCGGCCCACACGGGCTTCGCGTTTACGAACACAGATTTTGACAGGATCGACAGGATTCACCGGATGAAGGCCGATCGATTTGAAATCCTGTTTATCCTGTCGATCCTGTCAAAATCTTCTGGACTCAGCCACCGCGTATTGGTGCGATCCGCTCTTGCCCCGGCGGCCGCAAAGGTACTCCGAGCGAGGTTCATTCCGCCACCCAACTCTTATTCACAATCCGGCTGGTATTGTCTGTTTCTTGTGGCACAGGCAGCACCACCCGGACCGTGAATGGAAAGATGCTACGCAGCGGATCTGGCACCGCTCGCGGGGCGAGCGGGCCACCTTCAACACAGCCACGTGTGCGATCAGTACTGCAACCGGGCGCCGAAGGTGAGCGCGTTGACTGTCAACCCGTCGGTGCGCCACGCGAACGCCGGACGCGCCAGCGTGCTCGGGGTAGGCTGAGCGACGAACCGCACGTTGCTGTCGTTCACCACCGCGTCGATCGCCCCGCCCGGCCGGATCGCGCTGCTCATGTACATCAGCGAGTACCCGAACGACACCTGGAACCACGGGTTGAAGTTGTAGGTGAGCTTCAGATCGAAGTCCTGCGTGTACGCCACCTTGCTGCGGGTGAACGTGCCAGCGTTCAAGCCCCGGGCGTACAACCCGGCGGGCTCGATGTCGGCCGCGCCGCCCGCCGGGATGAAGCTGTTCGACCCAACCAGTTCGGCCCGCTGCGCCACACCGCCCAGCCCCGACTTCGATGTCAGGTCGAGCCCGAACCCGCGCTCGTTCCCGAGCCGGCTGTTGATGCCCACGTACCCGCCGTAGAACCGGTTGCTGGTGCGAACCGAATCGCTCGACGAGATCACGCCCCCGCTCGGGAAGACCGACGGCGAGTAAACGGTCAGGCTCTCGTGCAGGTCGAGGTACTTGAACCCGACGAGGACATCGGTGGTGTCGAACAGGAACGTGTACCACGCCCGCCGGATGTTCCCGTCCAGCCCCCACAGCCGGCTCTGGGCCGCGGCGGACACGCCGCCGCTGTATTGGCCGGGCAGCGACGCGAACAGCGTGGTGGGCAGCCCGGACCCGGCCGAGATGTACCCCTGGCCGAGCGCGACCGGGTTCCCGTTGTTGAAGAACGACGAGCTTTCCCCCTGCCGCTCAAGTACGAACCCGCCGACCTCCACGCCGAACTTTTCGAAGTTGGCCCCGACACTCGCCCGGATGCCGTTGAACGCGCCGAAGTTGATCCGGTTGTTCTCCGGGAACAGCGTCACGGCCCCGTTGCTCGTGGACTGGTTCGCCAGCGCCGCCGGGACCGCCTGAATGAGCGGCGGCGTGCGGATCGGCGTGTACCACGCGAGGACGTAGTCGCCGCTGGCCCAGAACTGCGGGCCGACCATCGGGAACGGCCGCGTTTCCGTGGGAATGCTGACCGTGGCCGGAGCGGGCGTTGTGCCCGTATCGGTCCACGCCGGCGCCGGCTCGGCACTCAGCAGCCGCGGGGGCTCGGCACGAACGCCGCTGGCGGTGAGGAGAAATACGGCGGTCGCTATGAGTTTCACGCGCATGGCGGAATCTTCCCGTTTGAAGGCCCGCGCCCGGCGGGCCGGACATCTGCGCGTTATTAATCGGTTGGCGCGGTCTGCACAGTCGAGTAGTAATGCTCAAATTGCGGGCTTGTGTGAGTTTGGCGAAAATGAGGAGCGGGCGCCCATTTGGGCACCCGCTCGGATCGAAGGAGGTGTTCTGACGACTGATACTTTTTGGTTGGGATCGGGAGACTTCGTGCGGCTATCGGCCCCACGCCGCTCACTTATCCTGACCGAGCCACCACTTCATCAGGTTCCAACCCGGGTCAAAGCTCAGCCCGGTCGTCGCAGCGGTCGGCTCGTCGTATTGTGTTGCGGCGTCGGGGGTAATGCCAGCCCCGCACGCGGCGAACGCGACCGCGCCGTAAGCGTGAGCGCGGGTCTTCAGCGTGGTGCGGTGGTCCGGCTCCACGAGAACGCGGAAGTCGCCGTACCGCGGCAGCGCGTCGAGCAGCGGGCCGACGATGTGCGTGTCGATCTGTTCGAGGGCTTTGACCTTCTCATGCGCTTTGCCCTCGTGCGACGCCTCGTCGGGCGCCTCGACGTGAACGCAGACGAGATCGAACGCGCCGAGGGCCTCGATCGCGTACCGGCCCTTGGCCGCGTAGTCGGTGTCGAGGTAGCCGGTGGCGCCGGGCACGTCGATCCGGTGCCACCCGAGCAGCACCCCGACCCCGCGGACGAGGTCCACCGCGGAGATGATCGCCCCGCGCGTGCCGCCGTACACTTCGGCGAAGGGATTCACCCGGGGCGCCTTCCCGTGGCCCCACAGCCACGCCTGCGTCGCGGGCTTCTTCCCCTCGGCGATCCGCCTGGCGTTCACCGGGTGGGCGGCCAGAATGGGCTTGCTGGCTTCCATCAGGGAGACCAGCATCTCCGCGCCGGGGCCGGTCGGGAGGTAGTCCGCAACGGGCCGGTCCGGGATGTCGTGGGGCGCTTGCGCCTTCGTGCCGTTGAGGGGCGAGGTCTCGGAGTTCGAGCGCCACACCATGATGTTGCGGTACTGCACGCCGGGGTGGAACTCGATCGTCCCGCCCGCGATCTCCGTTCCCCCGAGTTCGTGCTGGAGCGCCTTAATCAGCGGCGCGCCGTCCTCGCTCGAGATGTGCCCCGCGGTGAAGTCCCGCATGTGCCCGTCGGGGGTGTACACGAGGTTGCACCGCACGGCCCAGTCGTTCGGGCCGAGGTGAATCCCCATCGCGGCCGTTTCGAGCGGCGCGCGGCCGGTGTAGTACTTCAGCGGGTCGTAGCCGAACAGGGACAGCGTCGCAACGTCCGACGCCGGCGTGAGCGACGGCGGGACGTTGTTCGAGAGGCCCACCACGCCGCCCGCGGCGACGCGGTCCATGTTGGGCAGCTTCGCCGCCTGGAGGGGGGTCAGGTTGCCGAGTTCGGCGACGGGCTCGTCGGCGCAACCGTCCGGGATCACGATGACGTATTTCATGGCGCTGATTGTACCCGAACCCTAAACCGCGGCGAGCGGGCCGCCGCGGTTTAGGGTTCGGGGTGGCGCCCGCCGCTTGCGACAGCGGGCGATCGAGCGCTCTTGAGCGGCCCCGCATTTCGGGGCTGGGCCGCGAGAGGCGGGATTACTTGCCGACGATCTTGGACACGTCTTGCACGATGGCGCTGATGTCCTTGTCGCTGAGCTTGCCCTTCGCGAAGCTGTAGTTCGCCTTCACCACGCGGTCCGTGTACAGGATCACGGTCACATCGGCTTCGGGGCTCAGGTTGTACTTCGCCGGGATCGGGTCCTCTTTGTCCTCGATGGCCAGGGTGACGGCCTTCAGGTCGGCCTTCTTCGCGGCGTCTTTGAGCTGCGGCTCGAGCGCGGCCTTGTCGCCCTGAAAGATGCCGAAGGTGTACATTTCGGCCTTCGCGTTCTTGACCGTTTCGGCGTCGAGCGCTTTGAGGAGCTTGTGGGTCATGGCGTCGTCGCCGGTGCGGGCGAACACCATCACCGCCGGGCTGTCGCCGGCCTTGCAGTACAGGCACGCGGTCTTGCCCGCGTCCTCGCCGTTCACGTTGTACGGGTGGAACGCGCCGGGCACCTTCGCCCCGACCTGCGGCCCCGACTTGAGTTCCGCGGCCACGACCGCGCCACCCAGCACCACGACAACTGCCGCGGCCAGCACGTTACGGATCATGCGAGACTTCTCCGAGGAAAGGGAAACGGCCCGAGTCAATGATACCGCCCGGGGCAAACGGTCTAAAGCCAGAAGTCCGGGCGCCGACGGTGCGGCGCCCGGACTTCTGGCTTGCGGCGCCCGAAAGGGGCGGCTTACTTCTTCTTTTCCTTCACGGTCCACAGGTGGATCAGGTACTCGTCGCCGTCGGCGCCGGTGATGGTCTTGGTGGTGTCGGGCTTCCAGTCGCCGATCACGAACCGGTGCGAGACGATCCGCGAGCCCGCCTTGAGCTGCTTGTCGAGGATCGGGCGGAGCAGGTCGTTGAACTCGTTGCCCATGTACAGCAGGACCACCGTGGCCTCGCTGTAGTCGCGGTCCTTCAGCGCGTCGCCCTCAATGATGGTGATCTGCTTCTCCAGCCCGGCCTTCTTGATGTTCTCGCGGGCCTCTTCCGCCTTCTTCGGGTCGAGCTCGATGCCGACGCCCTTCTTCGCGCCCTTCTTCACGGCCGCGATCAGCATCCGGCCGTCCCCGGGGCCGGGCTCGTACACCACGTCGTCCTTGCCGATCTTGCCCAGCTTCATCATCTCGTCGACGATGTCGTCCGGGGTGGGCACCCAGCGGATCTTCGCGGCGTCCGGGACCTTGGGGTCGGCCTTTGTGAGGTCCGCGACCACGTCGTCGCCGGCCTTGAACTCGATGGACTTGGTGCGGGTGAGGATGGTGTAGTTGTTCGGCGCCCAGGTGGTCGTGAAGGTGTACTCGTACAGCTTGCCGGCTTCCAGGTCCGGGGTCTCGAACTCGCGGGTGACGCCGGTCACCTTCATCAGCTTGTCTTCGATCTTCAGCTCCGCGTCCTCACGCGGCAGCGTGATCTTGATCTTTGACTTGACCTTCTGCGCCGCGTCTTTCTTCTCCGGCTGCGCCCCGACGGACAGCGTCGCCAGGCTCGCGGACGTGAAGAAGACGGCGAAGGCCAGCCCGAACGCTCGGGCGGTGCGGGGGGTGAACATGAGACTCCTCGGAACAGCGGGCTCTTGGGCAGTGCGGAAATAGTGTCACCGAAACCAATTACTCACGCAAGGGGTTTAGGGCAAGTGCCTGGGCGCCGCGGGCCGCGCGGGACGAATTCGGTTTTTTGGCCGCTGCCTTCTACCCGCCGCCCGCTTTCGTGAGATAATCAGCCGCCACCGCCCCCCACCCGCCGAGACCACCAATGACCCGCTCGCTGCTGGCTCTGCTCGTTTTCGCCTCCGCGCTCGCGCTCGCCCCGGCCGCCGACTGGCCCCGGTTCCGCGGCCCCAACGGGACCGGCACCGCCGCCGGCCCGCTGCCCGGGATCGACCCGGAGAAGCCGCTCTGGAAGATCGAACTGGGCGGCGGGAAGGGCGTCAGCTCGCCCATCGTGGTGGGCGGGAAGGTGTACGTTCAGTCGGCGTCGGCGGACGGCAAAGCCCGCGTGCTGACCGCGCTCGACGCGGCGACCGGGAAGCAGTTGTGGAGCAAGGAGGTGCCCGGCGATAAGGCGAAGGCGCACGCGAAGAACTCGCTCGCGTCCGGCACGCCCGCGTGCGACGGCTCGCAACTGTACTGCGCCTGGTGGGACGGCAGCGGGGTGAGCCTGGCGGCCTACGACCTCGCCGGCAAGGAGCAGTGGTCGGCGTCGCTCGGCGGGTACGTCAGCCAGCACGGCCCGGGGTTCTCGCCGATGGTCCACGACGGCCTCGTGTTCGTGAACGTGGACGACGACGAGCACGCGGAACTGGTCGCGTTCGACGCGAAAACGGGCCAGAAAAAGTGGTTCAAGACCCGGAAGCACGTGCGCGCCTGCTACACCACCCCGTTCATCCTGGAGCGGGCCGGCAAGCCGGCGGAGTTGGTCCTCGGCACCACCACGGCCGTCACCTCCTACGAGCCGGCCACCGGAAAGGTGAACTGGGAGTACCCGATCGCGTGGCCGAAGGGGGACATGCCGCTGCGCGTGATCGGCCACCCGGTGTACGCGGGCGGGCTGCTGGTCGTGTACTCCGGTGACGGCGGCGGCGGGCGGTACATGGCCGCGATCGACCCCGAGCGCAAGACCCCGGCCAAGGTGTGGGACCTGCGGAAGGAGACGCCCTACGTCCCGTGCGTGCTGGTGAAGGGCGACAAGCTGTTCTGGATCGGCGACAAGGGCGTCGCGACCTGTGCCGAGGCGAAAACCGGCAAGGCGCTGTGGGCCGAGCGGGTGTTCAGCGCCGACGTCACCGCCTCCCCGGTCCTCGTGGGCGACACCATCTTGATGATCTCGGAGAAGGGCGAGGTCGCGGCGGTGAAGGCCGGGAACGAGTACGAGGAGCCGGTGAAAGTGTCGCTGGGGGAGGGCGTGTTCGCGACGCCCGCCGTGGCCGACGGGCGAGTCTACATCCGCGGGGTGAACACGCTGTTCTGCTTCGGAAAGAAGTGAGCCGGGCGGTCGGCGAGCGCTACGCGGGGCTCACGTCCCCCGCTCGCCCAGATACGGCGTCAGAAACGCTCGCGCCTTGCGTGCGGTGCTCACGGCGTCGTAGCTGTGGCGGCTCAACTCGACGTACACGCCCTCGCGGTAGCCGGCCGCACGGAGGCCCGCGAACACGTCGGCGAAATCGACCGCGCCCTCGCCGAACATGATGTGATCGTGTACGCCCGGTCGCATGTCCTCGATGTGGATGTTCCAGAGGACGTGTTTCCAGTCCGCCAGGAACTTGCTGACCGGCAGCTCGCCGTTGCAGACGAGGTGCCCGACATCGACGGTGAGGCCGAACGCGGGGTGGTTGACGCGGCCGTGCAGTTCGGCAAACTTGTCCATCGTGTCGATGAACATGCCGGGTTCGGGCTCGAACGCGAGCCGCACGCCCCGCCGCCCGGCCTCCTCCGCGAGCCGCTTGCACTGCTCAACCAGGCGGGTCATTAGCTCCGAAGGCGCGGCGCGGTCGTCGGGCGCGCCGGACCAGAAGCTGACGCACCCGGCGCCCAACTCTTCCGCGAGCCGGACGCAGAGCCACAGGAACCAGTGCCGCCGCTCGCGCAGCTCGTCGGTCGGCGAAATGAGGGTCGGCTGGTGCTTGCGGCGCGGGTCCAGCACGAACCGCGCGCCGGTCTCGATCGCGCACCGCAGCCCGTGGCGCGCGAGCCCCGCGCCGAACTCGGCGGTCCGGGCGCTCAGGTCGAGGGCGTGCGGGTCCAGGTGGTTCACGTCCGGGGTGAGTGCGACCCCGCCGTACCCGAGTTCCGCCAGAACGTCCAGCGCGTCGCCGAGCCGGTGGTGGGCGAACCCGTTCGTGTTGTAGCCCAGAAACATCGCGACCCCGCTCAGGGAACGGCTTCCAGAATTTCGACCTCCGGCACCTTCTTGCGCAGCTCGTCTTCGAGCGAGGTGATGACGGTCATGATGGTCGCCGGGCACCCGGCGCACGCGCCGGACAGGCGCACCGAGGCGACCCCGCCGGTCACCTCCAGCACCTCGATCCCGGCGCCGTCGAGCATGAGCGCCGGGGCGATCTCGACCTTTAGCGCGTGTTCCACACGTTCCTTGAGGCTCATGGCTGGCTCACCCCGAGAACACGCGTCGCGTGTTCGATGTCGCGTTTCAACTGCTCGACCAGTTCGGCCGCGCCGCCGAACGGCCGCGTCTCCCGCAGCCGGGACACGAACTCGACCGTCAGCTCCTGGCCGTACAGGTCGCCGGCGAAGCCGATCAGGTGGACCTCGATCTTGCGGGCGTCCTCGCCGAAGGTCGGGTTCGGCCCGACGTTGGCCGCGGCGGGGTGTGGAACGCCGTTCACAAGCGCGCGGACCGCGTACACGCCGTTCCCGGGGAGCAGTGTCGCCACGTCGCCGAGGTTGGCGGTCGGGAACCCGATGGTGCGGCCCCGCCGTGCGCCGGTCACGACCGTCCCGGCGATGCGGTACGGGCGGGCGAGCAGTTCAGCGGCGCGGGCCACATCGCCCCCGACGAGGGCGCCGCGCACCCTGCTGCTCGACACCGGCTCGCCGGCAAACGCGACCTGTGCCAGCTCGGCGAATGCGAGCCCCGCCCCCGCGCACAGCGCCCGGAGCGTCTCGTTGGTGCCGGCCCGCCCGCGGCCGAACCGGAAGTCGTACCCTTCGACCACCGCCCGGGCGCCGAGCTGGCGGGCGATCACGTCTTCGAAGAACGCCTCGGGGCTGAGCGCCAGCAGCGCCGGCCCGGTGCGCAGCACGACGACGTGGTCGGCCCCGGCCGCGTGAAGCAGTTCCGCGCGGCGCGCGATCGTGGTGAGCGGCGGGCGTTCCGATCCGGGGTGCAGCACCTGGTGCGGCGGGGTGCCGAACGTGACCACAACCGCCGGGCCGCGCACGCGGTCCGCCTGCTCGCGCGCCGCGGCCACGAGGGCCTGGTGCCCGCGGTGAACGCCGTCGAAGTTGCCGACGGTAACCGCCCCCCCGGTGAACTCCGGGGGCGGGTACTCGGACCAGTCGAGGTGAGCCGTCGCCATGCCGGTATCTTATTCCGCGCGCCGCGGAACGGGCCGAGAACCTTTCGCCCGCGCGGGTGTCCCTTCTTTCGGCACGCGGTTTTGACTACCATGCCATCTGGGTTCGTCGGTCGGCCGGACGGTCGCCGCCCGCCCAGCGGTCAGAGATTCGAGGGCGGAGAAGCGGGGGCGCACGTCGCTCACGGTCTTCGGTTTCTGATCTCTGCCCTCTGGGCGGGGGGAGGAAAGTCCGGGCTTCACAGGGCGCGGTGGTGGATAACGTCCACCCTCGGTAACGGTGCGGGCGTCCCGACTCGCACCGCCAACGGGCGGGAAAGTGCAACAGAAAGTGTACCGCCGCCCGGTTGCGAAATCGGGCGGTAAGGGTGAAAAGGTGCGGGGCTTCGGCCCTTAATGTAAGAGCGCACCAGCGGCGGGGTGACCCGCCGGCTCGGCAAACCCCACCGGAAGCAAGGTCAAGCAGAGGACAGGGGCGGCCCGCCCCGTTACGATCCTCGGGTAGACCGCTCGACCCCGCCGGCAACGGCGGGGCTAGATAAATGACCGTCACCCGCCGCAAGGCGGGGGACAAAACCCGGCTTACAGGCCGGCCGACGAACTCAACCGGGATACCGCATCGCATAACCGCTACCGTCGGCGCGCCCGCGTGACTCTTCCTGACCGTTTCGCATCCGGGGGCTTCCCGAATTGACCTCGCGCTGTTCGGCGGGGTACGATGTGTTAGTGCAACCCACAGGCCCCCGCTCCTCTCACGGGACGCGCTTGTGCGCCGTCTGGCCCGTGCAACGAGGCCGCCATGTCCATCCGCCCCCCATCTCGGCGGGACGATCGCACGAGCCATCTGGCTCGCCATAACTTTTATCCCCCGCGCCGGTTCAGGGTCGTCCTGCACCGAGCTAACGGCGCCGACCTGGTGCTCGTCACCCGCGCGGTAATGGACATCACCCGGTTCGGCTCGGCCGAGGCCGAGTACCGGATGTGGGAGGCCCACCACTGCGGGCGCTCACTCGTCGTCGTCACGCACCTCGAACGGGCCGAACTGTTCGTCGAGCAGTTCGCACTCCGCGGCCTGCCCGCGAGCATCGAACCCGCTTAGCGGCGCGGTGTGACCGCCGGAATTTCGTTGACACAGCCGCCCGAGACGCTATTCCTCGGCCCTTCGCTTGGGGAATAGCTGCCGGGGGCGTGTTGCGCACGGGACCGCGGCGCGCGCCCAAAAATGGGGGACGTGCAATGAAGTGGCTCGTTTGCAGCCTGGTAGCCGTAGCGCTGGTCGCCGGTGCGCCCGCACACGCCGGGGACGTGGAATTCCGCCCGATCGACACGAAGAAGCTGGTGGTCCAGCCCAGCAAGGCCGCCGCGAACCTCGCTGCCGGCACTATCAACCTCGTCGGCCAAACGACCGCCGGCGCCGTCGAAGGCAACGGCTGGATCAAGACGATCAACAACCTGTTCAGCATCAAGCGCACGGAGCCGAAGTACCAGACCAACGGTCTGCCGGCGCCGAACCAGTTCAAGTCCACGCAGTACAAGAACTACAACACCCCGGTGATGCCGACCGTCCAGTACATGCAGCGCTGAGCGGTATTCTGAAACCGCGTCCGATTTACGATCCGGTGTTGGTGCCTTTGTGGCACAGGCATTCCTCAGTACATGCCACAACCGTGAGACTCCAAAACGGTTCCCGGAAACGCGCCGGCCCCGCTCACGGTGAGCGGGGCCGGCGCGTTTCCGGAACCTTTTTACGCCGCTGGCGTTTCATCAGTACCGGGCGCTCCCGCTCGCCCGTTCCGGAGACGCACATGCACACGGTCGCGATGCGGGCGTTCGCCACGCTCGCCCTCGGTTTGGGCGCGTTCACGCTCCCGGTTCTCGCTGAAGACTCAAAACCCAAGCCGTCGGACTGGTCCGGTTACGTGTTCGTGGCCGACGTTGTTGGCGAGGTGGTGAAAGCCGACGACAAGAGCGTGACGCTGCGGATCACGTGGTTCGAGCCGCAGGCGCGGACCGGCAACAGCCGTAACGGTCGGCCCGGGCTGTCGCAGAACAACCGCAACTTCCGCAACCCGTACTCGCAGAACATGAACCGCCCGAACCAGTCGAAGACGCAGTTGAAAGAGCAGCACCACGATTACGAACTGGAATACGTCTCGGAGTCGCTCGTGCGGAGCAAAACCCTCCCGGTGAAATTGGACGAGAAGGGTAAGAAGATTCCGCACAACCAAAAGGAGATCGACGAGTTGCGGGCACCGGGCGGTTTCCCGGGGTACGCGGCGAATCGATCCGATCTGACCCCGGGCACAATCGTCGAGGTGTACCTGATCCGCGACAAGAGCGTGCCCGCGGCCAAGGCCGGCGAAGACGACTTGCGTGTCAAATACGCGGTCATCCTGGGGCGCGACCCCAACCCGCCGAAGGACATCGGTAGCGGCGACAAGAACAAGGACAAGAAAAAGGACGAGAAGAAGAAAAACTGATGCGATGCGGGCGCGATTTCGCCTGACGTGATGGATCGGAACTCACGGATCGCTCGGGGCTCAAACACCGAGCGATCACCGTTTCGCAATTGTACACTTGCTCGCCTGCGGTGTCACGGCTGCGCACGGATTGGGTTTGGGTAACGTGCGTGGTGTGGGGGTATGTGTGCGGCTCCAAACGAGGAGGCGTACATGTCCCGGGTCACTGGTCGAGCGGTTGGCCGAGTTGCCGGATCCGCGAAGCCGTCACGGGCGCCAGTACCCGCTGGTGGGGCTGCTGACCCTGTGCCTGGTGGCGGCGATGGGCGGGCACACCACGCCTGCGGCGATCTCCCAGTTCGGTCGGCGGCAGAAGCGGCTGGGGCATGCGTTGGGGTTCAAGAACGGCAACATGCCGTGTGCCAACACCATCGCCGGACGGCTGCGGAAGCTGGACCCGGACCACCTGGACCGGATCATCGGGGACTGGCGGGCGGGCCGGCACCCCGAGGGGTGGGAGCACCTGGCGTTGGACGGCCGGCAGTTGCGCGGGTCCCGAGACGGCGAGGTACCGGGTGCGCACCGGCTGGCCGCGTATGCCCCGGGGGCCGCGGCGGTGGTGGCCCAGATGACGGTCGAGGCCACGACCAACGAGCACAAGGCGGCCCTGCGGCTGCTGGGCGTGTTGCCCCCGCTGGGCGGAACGGTGGTCATCGGGGACGCCATCTGTACCCAGCCGGACGTGTGCGCCGCGGTGCAACAGCGGGGTGGGGACGACACCTTGTACGCCAAGAGCAACCAAGGCACCTTGCGGGCCGACCTGGAAGCCGCGTTCGCCACCGCCGCGGGGGGCGATTTTCCCCCCCGGGTTACAGCACCTGTGGGACCGGGACGCGGGCACCGCATGTGAGCTGAGCAAGGGGCACGGGCGGGTGGAGCGACGGTCCATTGTGACCACCCACCACGTGGCTCAACCAGTACCTGACCCGGTGGCCCGGTGTGCAGCAGGTGCTCCGGCTCCAGCGGCGGCGCCGAATGAATGGGCAGGAGGCGGTGGAGGTGGTGTACGGGATCACCAGCCGGAACCCGGTGGCCGCGCCACCGGATGCGTTGCTCGGATATACCCGGGCGCACTGGGGTATCGAGAGCCGGCACCACATCCGCGACGTGACCCTGGGCGAGGACCGGTGCCGGGTACGGCGGGGCGCGGCACCACGGGTGCTGGCGAGCCTGCGGAACGTCGCAGCGTACCTGCTACGGACCCTCGGTACCGGTACCATTGCAGCGGCCGTTCGGACCATCGTTGCCACACCCGAACGGGCACTAGCGGCGCTTAATCAGCCAGTTTCAATCTCTGAGTAGCCCTAGGCGGCACTCCACGCTGGGCGACGTTGCCCCAGATGAGTACGAATGAACGCATAACCGAACCCACCGCCAAAAAGCTGTCCACTTTCCGTGGGGAACTCCAGTACAACGTCTTGGGGGCGTGGAACGGTGTGACTCGGGAACTGATCCGCGTGACCAACGAGACGCGCGTGTCTTCGGATACGATGGTCGAGTTGCTGGGCCGGGGCGCGGCACGGGCCACCGGACCGACGACATCGGTTCTGGATAACGCGCGGTATCAGCGGTGTGCGGCGTGGAGTCGGGAGCCAAGCGGTTAGGTGTTGCTGTTCCGGCCCTCGCACTCGCCCAACCTGAACGTGATCGAGCGGCTGTGGCGGTTAACCAAGAAGAAGGCCCTGCGGGGCAAGCGCTACGCCGACTTCGCGACCTTCCGGGCGGCCAGCGACGAGTACCTCGATCGCATCCCGACGGACCACCGCGAGGTTCTCGCCTCGCTCATGGCACAGAAGTTCCAGACGCTCGACAGTGACTCATTCCTGACCGCGTAAAGTCTAGTGCTTCGCCGGCTTGAAGGCGGGCGCCCCCGCCCAGTGCTGGAGCGACCGCCGTAACTGCTTCGCGGCTTCCTTCCAGAACCCCCACGCGAACCCGAAGTGGATCGCCACGAACACCATCGGGATGCGGAGCGCGACCGCGCGGGGCGCGCTCCGCCCGAGTACGGCGCCCGCGCCCAGTAGCACGCCCAAATAAAGAGCCACGCTCCCGAACCACACCCAGCCCGCGTAAGGTACGGCGAGGCTCAGCAGCGCACCGGCGATCACCCACACGGCCCACAGCGGCGGCACCAGGGCGGGCACCGAGAGCGACTTCGGGTGCTTGAAAGCCAGCTTCGCCCGGCCGCTGCCGTACCGGCCCAGTTGGTAGAACAGGGCGCGGAAACTCGCCCGCGGCTCGTACACGATCTTCACCGCCGGCGTGAAGTAGCAGCTCAGCCCGGCGGCGTGGACGCGCTCGTTGAACTCCACGTCCTCGCAGGCGTCGAACGCCTGATCGAACAGCCCGACGGCGTGGAACACGGTCCGCGAGTACGCGACCGCGGTGCTCTGCGGCGGGACGAACTTCGGCTCGTTCGAGTAGATGTCGGAGTCCGGGTTGTGGCCCAGCCGGCTGCTCCGCGCGGCGCTGACCGCGGACTGGAACGGGGTCGGGTTCGGCACGTCCAGCGGCTGCGGCCGGCCCAGGCAGTCCGCCTGACTCGTCTCGAACGCGTCGGACAGGTTTCGGAGGTAGTCGCGGTCCGGCACGTGGCAGTGCCCGTCCACGATCACGAGCACGTCCTTGGTGGCATGCCGGATCGCGGTGTTGCGACCAGCCGAGGCCAGCTTGTCGGCGTTGAACACCAGCTTCAGGTTGGGGAACTCGCCCTGGAGTCGGCGCACGATGGGGACCGTGTCGTCGGTCGACACGCCGTCGGCGACGATGACCTCGAAGTCGGCGCGGGGGAAGTCCTGCGTGAGCAGCAGCCGGAGCGTGTGCTCGATCGACCGCGACTCGTTCCGCACCGGGACGACGACAGAAACGGACGGCATGGGTGCTCCAGCAAAGATGTCATTTCACCGCGGCGGGCGCGGGAGCCGCTCAGGTCTTCGGTGAGCGGTACGACGGCCGGCAAAGAAGTCATTTCACCGCAGAGGGCGCGGGAGGGCGCGGAGAAAACGCGGGCACGAGGCCGAAACGATCTCTGCGCCCTCTGCGGTGAATCGGTCGTTACTCCGTCGGCACGCGCGGGGCGCGGTGGTACAGGCGCTTCAGCCCGAGCGTCTTCAGCCCGGTGGCGAACAGGAGGAACAGTTCCATCCGCCAGGACCGATTGCGGATGTAGAACAGGTCGTACACGAGCTTGTTCCGCACGCTGCGGACGCAGGTGTCCGGCGGCAGGTGAACCTGCGCGAACCCGGTGATCCCGGGGCGCACCGCGTGCCGGCGGTCGTACCCGACGACCACATCGCGGAGCTTCTTCACGATCTCGGGGCGCTCCGGGCGCGGCCCCACGAGGCTCATCTCGCCCCGCAGCACGTTGAGCAGTTGCGGCAGCTCGTCGAGGTGGAGCTTGCGCAGCACGCGGCCCAGGGGGGTGATCCGGGAGTCGCCCGGGGTGCTCCACCGCGGCCCGGTCAGCTTCTCGCAGTCGTGGTACATGGTGCGGAGCTTGTACAGCGTGAACACGGCCCCGCCGCGCCCGACCCGGGCCTGGGTGTACACGGCCGGCCCGCGCGAGGTGAGCTTCACCAGCGCCGCGCACGCCAGCACCGCGGGCAGGGCCGGGATCAGCATGAGCGCCGCGAGCGCGACGTCCGCCGCCGCCTTCGCCCGCTCGCCGCGCGACAGCGGCCCCGGGGCCGGGGCGGGGCCGGCGCGGCGCGAACGCGGGGGCTGTGGTAAAGGGGCTCGCAACGCGGACCTCGGGCTGGTTCGTACGGGAGACATCCTTGTTCCTCGGGTGCGAACTCGCGTGGTGTCGGGCGGACGGTCGGGCGGCCTCACGGGCGGGCGCACTCGGCGGCGTACTGCGCCCACGTCGCGGCCACGAACCCCTTCACGACCGGATCGTCTTCGGCCCCGTCGGCGTCGGATTCGGGCAGGCTCGACGCGATGTACACCTTGTAGATGGTCGGGGCGCGGAGCTGGCTGGCGAACTGCCACCGGGGGTTGTCCGGGGCGACCCAGGCGCCGTCGGTGGTCCAGGCCCACCGCACCCGCACGCGGTCCACCTTCGTCTGCGTCTTCTTCTCGAAGTCCGCGACGTACACGGCGGCCGGCACGCCGTTCACCTCGAACGTCTCCTTGCGGGGGGCGCGGAGCGTCTTGTACCCGCTGCCCGGGTAGCACACGTCCGGCGTGTGGGTCGCGACCGACCCCGGGATGCCGCTGATGAAGCTCACCACCGCGACCGCCCCGCCCGCGCCGAAGTACCGCCGGCTGGTGGCGACGCTGCGCTCGTTGAGCGGCATCTCGGTGTCCACCGGCTCGGACCGCAAGTCCTCGAACTTCACCTCGAGGTTGTGGAGCCGGTCGGTGCGCGCGGTGTTCGAGGCGACGATGTTCCAGCGCTGCGTGACGGCGCCGTGAACGAACGCCCCGCACACGACCAGCGCGAGGACCGAACAGAACGTGAGCGGCTTCATCATGATGCTCCTCGTCGAAGGACCCCACCCTCCGGCCCTCCCGAACCGGAGAGGGGCGAAGTCCCGACGCGCGGCCCGCTCGTGAGGCGGGGTAGGGTGCGCGCGTCGCTCACGCTTCCGCGCCCGCCCCGCGCTCCGAACTTCGGAGCGCGGGGCGGGCGCGGAAGCGCTTTCAGCACAGCGCCTCTTGCTCGGTGGCGCCGACATACACGACGCCCGAGAACGGGATCTCCATCGTCGCGACCCGCTCCGCGGCCCGCTTCAGCAGCGGGGTGGCGGTCTCGCGGTACCGGGCGCACACCAGCACCGCCTCGCACCGCCGGGCCACCTCCACCGACTCCGCGACGGTGAGCAGCGCGTGCCCGTGGATCACGACGCAGTCGTACGGCTCCCGCAGCTTGGCGAGCAGGGCCTCGAGCTTCTCGCCGGTCGCGGCCTTGCGGGCCTCGTCGGACCACTTCCCGGCCGGCAGCAGGTGCAGCCCGCTCGGCAGGAACTGCACCACCGACCGCATGTCCGTCTCCGCCCGTAGCAGCTCGCACACGCCGGCGGCGTTCGGAACGCCCGCATAGGGGTGGATGGCCGGCTCGCGCAGGTCGAAGTCGACCAGCAGGGTCTTGTACCCGGCCTGGGCCAGGCTGCTCGCCAGCCCGAACGCGGTGAACGCCTTGCCCTCGTCGCCGATGGGGCTGGTGACCGTGATGGCGGTGGCGCCGCGGCTGAGCCACGTCTGCGAGACGTAGGCGCGGAGCTTGTCGATGGCCTCGTTCGCCGCGGCCCGGCGCACCGGGTCCTTGCCCGCCGCGTCGGTGGGCAGCCCCGGGATCACGCCCACCACCGGCGTAGGCACCGCGGCCCGCACGTCCGCCAGCGAGCTGACCCGGCGCGACACGGTCTCGTACCCGACCACCCCGAGCCCCATCAGCACGAACCCGATGACGCTCGCGAACCCGGTGCCCAGGAGCTGCTTCTTGGTGTCCTTCTGCGTGGGCGTGGACGCCTGCTGGAGCACCGAGATGCGGGCCGGCGCCTCGAGCTCGAGCTGCGTGAGGTGGTACTGCTGCATCAGCTCGCGCCAGATCCCGTCGGTCACCGCGAGGCGGCTGTCATCCGGGTTGTACTCCTTCTCGAAGCGGGCCTGCGTGAGGCCGCCCCGCTCCCCTGGCGGGAGTTCGGCCAGGTACTTCTCGAGCAGGGCGAGCGCCTTCTTCGCCTCGTCGCACTTCTCCTGGTGCTCCTGGACCTTGAAAATCACCGCCTGCAGTTCCGCCGCGAGCGGCTTGGCTTCCTGGAGCTTGCGGACCCCCTCGATCGTCTTGATCTTTTCGTCCTTGAGGGCCTCGTACCGTCTCTTGTAGGCCTCGTAGGTCTTCCGGAACTCCTGGATCGCGGGGCCGTTCGGGTCCTCGCTGTTCCCGGCGTACTTCATCCAGGTGATTTGTGCCTCGACCATCAGCCGCCGCGCGGCGCTCACGTCCCCGTCGTTCTCGACCCGCTCCGCAATGAGCGGTTGGGTGGGCGAATCCTGAATCGCCTTCAGTTGCGACTGGAGCACATCTCGGTTGCGCGTCAGGGCGTTCAGGTTCAAGGTGAGCTGCTCGACTTGCTGTTTCCGCATCCAGTAATCTTTGGTGGCGAGCCCGGGCTCCTGAGTGTAGATCGCGCGGTCCGTCTGGGTCAGGGTCGGTGCTGCTCCGCCGGCCGGCGTGCCCGGGGCGCCTGGGGGCGCCGGCAGCGGGGCCGGCGCGGTCGCACCGCCAGCCGTCACCACGCCGGCGCCGCCGCTTTTGGGTCGCCGGTCGGTGCGGACGATTTGCTCCATCCGCTTCTGCGCCTCGCCGGACTGCTCCGCGATCTTCTGGATCTGTTGCGCGTTCTGCGCCTGAACGCGCTCCACGAACGCTTTCTGGACCGCGTTAATGATCTTTCGCGCGTCCTCGGGCTCGTGCCCCTTGAACGTGATGCGAATCACCTCGCCCTCCGGTCCCCGAATATCCAGTTCCTCTTCGAGGAACTTGAGCGGGTCCTTCTGGGCTTTGATGGTGGGCAGGTCCTTGATGTCGCGCAGCGCCGCGTTCAGCACGTCCTCGGACCTGAGCTGCGTGGTCAGGGTTTTGACGTAGGTGGCGAAGTCGGCGCGGGGCTGGCTGTTGCTGTTGTGGTTCACCACGTTGATCGGGACCGCGGACACCCGGAACAGCCCGTACGACTCGTACTTGCTGGCGAGCAGCTCCCAGGCCACGGCGGCCCCGGCGGCGCCGATCAGCGTGCCGCAGAACAGGACCATCAGCCAGTGCAGCTTCAGGTACACCAGGATGCGCGCGCCGGCCGCGTCGTCCGGCCGCTCGCCCGTCTTCGGAGCGGGGCGCGGTGCCCTCGGCGGCGAGGCGGGCGCGTGGGTGGCGAAGGTGGGTCCGGTCATTGGCCCTGAGTCCGTTCAGGTTTAGTGACGGGGGCGAAAACGCCTCCCCCGGTCCTTCCCGAAAGGGAAGGGAAGAATAACCGACGTCGGCCCGCGCCGCGTCGCGAACCCCTCCCGCCGGGAGGGGCGGGGTCAGGCCGCCGTTTCGTCGACCACGAGCCGCTTGAGCGCCCACACCTCGGCGCCCAGCAGCGCCAGGCCCAGCGGCATCATGAGGTAGCCGTACGCGTCGTGCAGGAAGTCCCGCGTACCCTTGTCGGAGATGAAGGCGAAGCTCACCCCGGTGGCGGTGATGCGGAGCACGTTGGTCAGCACCGCGATCGGGGCGATGCCGAGCACCACCATGAACTTCTCGAACCGGCTGCGGGTCATCATCAGCACCGCGCCCACCGAGAAGGCGGCGAACGTGACCATCATCTTCAGCCCGCTGCACGCGTCCACCACGCCCAGCCGCACCTCGTCGATGAGGATCAGGTTGCCGTCGCGGATGGCCGGCTGGCCGAGCGTCTGGAGCAGGAACGTGCTGGCGACGGTCGCGGCCGTCTTCAGCGGCCCGCCGACGTTGCGCTCGAGTTCGTAGGGCAGCGGGATCATGAACACGAGGAACAGGATGCCCGGGCCGACGAGCTTGAGCAGCGGCACCCCGCCCGCCGCGAGCGCGACGCCCACGAGGGCCAGCAGCAGCGAGGCCGCGTCGAGCTGGTGGAACAGCAGGGCGCCGGCTGCGGCCCGCAGCACGAGGATGGCGACGAGCAGCCCGCACCCGATCACGGGGAGCGGCCGGAGGACCAGGGCGGAGCCCTTCGCGCCGCGCCAGATCAGGAACGCGGAGAAGAACGGCACCAGCACCCCGTGCGAGTACTGCGGGTCGTTGATCCACTTGTCGGCGAACACGCGGAGCATGGGCAGGTAGGCCCAGCCGAGCGCGGCGACGAGCGCAACGCCCTGCCACAGCGCGAGGCGCGATTGGGATGCGGCGGGCGCGGCGGAATTCGACGGTGCGAAGCTGACAGACGACATCCGTGTCCCCGTACGAACCGGGCGATTGCGGGTCTGAGTCCGTGACCCGGAATCCGAGAGTTGGGGGATTGTGTCAGATGCGCGGAGGGGGAATCAACCCCAAGTTTTGCGTTCGAGATTTGAGCAGGGCCGTTCCGTGTAACGCTTCCGCCTTCTGAACTGGCTTTCTCCGGCAGGGGTGGCAGTGTCCCGGTCGTCGCGTAGCTTCGCAAGGCATCGACGACCGTACTCATCGGATCCAGCCCCCGCCTCTTCAATGTCCGCACCACGCTCATCAACACCGACCGTGTCCGCGCGCCACGCTCGCTCGGGTTGCCGTAACTGGCCTTCCCAATCAGAACCGCCGGGCGCACCTCCCGTTCCGCGTGGTTGTTGCTCGACGGGACGCCTTCGAATTCCACGAACGTCAGCAGGTTCTCACCGTACTTGTGCAGTCGCTTCCCCAGCCGCCGGGCGTGCGCGTGCGCCCAGTCGCTGACCGCCAGGTCGGTGATCCGGCTGGGTAACGCGTCGGGGACCTGGGGGTCGACCTGCTTCCGGCAGCACGGGCACCAGTCGCGGTGGATCGTATGCTCGGTGACGACGGGTTTCAGGTCGGCGGGGATGTCCTCGGCGATGCGGGTGCGGGAACGCCGGGTGCGGGTGAGGTTGCCGCCGCACGTGGGGCAGGCGGGGAGTTGGTGCACTTCTCGGCGGTCGATCTGTTCGGGACGGGGTCGGGCGGCACCTGCGTGCCCGGGTTGGGCACCGCGTTTCTTGCGACGCGGTGGTGCGGGCGGCTTGGCGTAAGGCGGAATGGAACCGGACGGCTGGTGGGCACCGCTGGCCGGTGTGGGTGGGCCGAGGGTGCTGCTGAGTTGGAGGAAGAAGATGGCGGCGGCCCGGTCACGCGGGAGAACCGCTTCGGCCTGGTCCGGGGTCAGGGTGCCGGAGCGGAACGCGGCGACGAAGGCGGCATCGAGAATCGGGGCCGCACGCGTCATGCCCGCGATTCTCGACAAACCGCAGGAAAGCGAAAGGCCAGTTCAGCAGGCTGAAGCGTTGCGGGAACGTTAACTACCCGGGACGCAGTAATGTGACGCTTACCCACACGCCGTTACTCTTCAACCGGATTTCAGTAGTTTCAAGTTGGCGGCTTGGTTTTGTTGGCCGATCGTGCAGTAGTAATGGACTTATTTTCGCCATCTGTAGGTGCCAGCCCATCGGCCAACAGTATCAGGCATACCGCCGCCAGTGTCCACCCGAGGCCGCGGGCTGAGCGGGACCACAACCAGGCGTTACGCAGGATCAGCCCGACGGCCACCCACAGGAGTCGCACGACCCCATCGGTGGTCGAGGTCCGGGGCCGAACCTGCCCCAACTGGCGGTAGCTGCTCTCGATCCCGAATCGGGTCCGGTACAGGTCCCGAATCGCCACCGGGCTCCCGCTCACCCGCCACGCCGCGTACAGTAACTTCTTGCTCCGCCGGCCCCCGGTCCGCCGGTACCGGTAGCTCTTGTGAGCGATCACCACGTGCACCCGCACCGAGGTGCCCCGATCCGCGTGGGTGTACGCATATCGACCCGCGCCCCGCCGCCGCACGGCCCGCAACCCGACCCCCTTCACCCCGGGCCGGGGCTTGCGGCCCCGGACCACGGCCGGGATCACGAACGGCACACCCCGCGCCTGGAGCAACCGCATCACCGCGATCGAGAAGAACGCCTTGTCCAGCAGCGCGACCCGGACCGTAACCCGTGCCGCCGTCACCTGATCCAACAGCCGGGTGAGCACCGCGGTCATCGGCTCCTTCTCGCCCACGGCCGTCAACCCGAGCGTGTACCGGTCCGGTCCCCCGACGAGGCACGCGGTGGCGTACGTGTGGAACGTGTGGGTGCCGCCGGCCCCCTTGGACCGGGTGGTGTCCCGGTTCGGCGTCCCGAAGTACCCGATCCGGTGGTAGTCGATCGCGACCCGAGCCGCCCGCTTCCGCTTGCCGAGCGGGGCGTGGAGGGCCGGCCGCAACCGCCGCTCGAGGGTGCGGCGCCGCTTGGGCAGCGTGAGGTACAAGCAATCCCAGATGGCCTGCCCGGACGGGGCGTCGGCGATCGCGGCACAGGCCGCGGCCACCGAGCGGGCGAACGCCGCGGCGAACAGCACCACCCGCCACACCACCTCGGGTGTACAGGTGCGGCGACGCTTGGGCAGTTGGACCGCACGGCCGAGCCAGTCGGTCAGGACCGGACGGAGGTGCCGGGTGGCGTGGGCCGGGGTGGCTCGGATAGACTGACGTTTGGGTCGCATGGGGGCTCCGACAGTGGAGGCGTGGTAACCACCATTGACCGGTAAACCCATGCGGCCCGCTACTCATAAATCGCCCAACTTGAAACTACTGGATTTGGTATCACTCGCACCCGGGTCACTTCTCGGCCCACACCTGGCACAGCTCCAGCACCACGCGGACGGCGGCCTCCATCTCCTCCAGGCACGTCCACTCGAGCGGCGAGTGGGGGTTGTGTTCGCCGGTCGAGAGGTTCGGCGTCGGCAGGCCCTTTTCGGTGAGCTGCGAGCCGTCCGTGCCGCCGCGGATGATCTTGTGCTTCGGCTCCATCCCGGCCCGCCGCACCGCCTCCGCGGCGCGCGTCACCGCCGCCGGCAGCCGCGCGATCCCGTCCTTCATGTTGCGGTACTGCTTGCGCGTCTCGACGGTCACCTTCGCGGCCGGGTGCTCGCGCTCGACCTGACGGGCGATCTCGCGCAGCAGGTCGGCCTGGACCGCGAGCTGCGCGGTGTCGAAGTCTCGCAGGATGAACCCGATTTTCACCTCGCCGGCCCCGCCCTCGATCGTGATCGGGTGCAGGAACCCCTGCCGGCCGTCGGTGGTTTCGGGGCTCATCGTCCGCTGCGGCAGGCGGTCGACGAACATCGCCGCCAGGCGCACCGCGTTCACCATCCGCCCCTTCGCGATCGACGGGTGGATGTTCACGCCCGTAATGGTGACGGTCGCGGCGTCCGCGGAGAACGTCTCGTCCTCGATCTCGCCGCTGCCCGCGCCGTCGAGCGTGTACGCCACCGCCGCGCCGATCTGCGCCGGCTCGAGGTGCTTGACGCCGAACCCGATCTCCTCGTCGCAGGTGAACACGATCCGCACCGGGCCGTGCGGGATCTGCGGGTTCTCCGTCAGCAGCCGCGCGGCTTCCATGATGACCGCCACCCCCGCCTTATCGTCGGCGCCGAGCAGGGTCGTGCCGTCGGTGGTGATGATGGTCTTGCCGATCAGGCCGTTCAGCTCCGGGTTCTCCGCGACCCGGATCACCTTCGAGGTGTCCTTCGGCAGAACGATGTCGCCGCCGCGGTAGTCGCGGATGACCTGCGGCTGCACGTCCTTCCCGCTGTTCTCGGGGTTCGTGTCCACGTGGGCGTTGAACGCGATCGTGGGGGCGCCGGCCACGTTGCCGGGGACGGTCGCGAACACGAGGCCGTGTTCGTCCTGCACCGCGTCTTTCAGCCCCAGGGCCAGGAGTTCGTCGCGGAGCATCGCGCCCAGCACGAGTTGCCCCGGCGAACTCGGGTACGACGTGGACCGCTCGTCCGCCTTGGTGTCGATGCGGACGTACCGCAGGAACCGGTCCAGAAGGGTGTGCGTGGCGAGGGCCATGAGAGTTCCACCGCGGCGGCCAAAGGGCACGAGAGGGCGACAGGGTCTTATTTACTCTCCGGCTCTCTCTGCGCCCTCTGTGCCCTCTGCGGTGAATCCGGTTTTGCTTTTTTCTTCCGGCGCCGGGAAGCAGCCAGCCCCTTCACCCCGACCTTGGGGCACAGGTCCGCGACCGCGCACTGCTCGCACCGCGGCTTGCGCGCCAGGCAGACCTTCCGCCCGTGCATGATGAGCCGGCCGCTGAAGTGCAGCCACTCGGCCTGCGGCACGATCTCCGCGAGCGCCAGTTCCACTTTTACGGGGCTCTGGTGGCGGGTGAGCCCGAGGCGCCGCGAGAGCCGCCCGACGTGCGTGTCCACCGTCACGCCGGGGGTCTCGAACGCGTGCCCGCGGATCACGTTCGCGGTCTTGCGGCCCACGCCGGGCAAGCTCACGAGGTCGTCGAGGTCGGTGGGCACTTGGCCGCCGAACCGGGCGACCATCTCCACGCACGCGGCGCGGATGTTCTTGGCCTTGTTCTTGTAGAACCCGGACGGCTTGACGAGTTGCTCCAACTCCCGGATGTCGCAGGTCGCCATGTCGGCGGCGGTCGGGAACCGCGCGAAGAGCGCCGGCGTGATAGTGTTCACCCGCTTGTCGGTACACTGGGCCGACAGCACGACCGCGACGAGGAGCTGAAACGGGTTGGCGTAGTTGAGGCCCTCGAACTCGGGGTATAGCGGGGCGAGGCGCTCGTTGATGGGGCCGACGCGGTCGCGCGCGGGCGCGAGTTTCGGTGCGGTCGGGTCGGGTTCGCCCATGTCACGCGGCCCTGCAGAGCGCGGGTTCGGGTTCGGCCGCCGGGGCGGGCGTGGGGGCCGCGGCGCGCGCCCGCATCTGCTCGGCTTCGAGCGGCGTGATGAACCCGCGGGCGAGCAACGTGTCCGCGTCCTGCGGGGCGCGCGCCCGGGCGCTCAGGCTCTCGGCTGCGACCTGCGCGAAGGCGCGGCGCTCGTGCGCGAACCCGGTTTCGTCCGGCACGCGGTCAGGGGCGTAGGGGCGACGTTCCCGCTCGTCGAGGAAGGTGCGCAGCTCGATCTTGGCCCGACGGGTACAAAACGCACGGTCCACGAGCCCCAGGTCGCGTGCTTCCCGACCGGACACCGTCCGGCCGGATTCGATGAACGCGCCGGCCCGCTTCCCGAGCCGCTTCCGCAGGCGGTTGCTCCCGCCGAAGCACGCGAACCGGCCCGGGAACCCGAGCAAGGTGTGCGGCGCGGACACGCACAGCCGGTGGTCACACGCGAGCGCCAGTTCGAAGCCTGCGCCCAGACACGGCCCGTCGATGAACGCGACCGTCGCGAACGGGAGCGCGCCGATTCGGGCGAGCACGCGCTGCCCGCGCCCCGCGAAGGTGGCCCGGTCGGTGACGCGCGCGACATCGGGGTGCAGCCCCGCGCAGAAGCCGAACGGCTTCGCGGAGCGCACCACGAGTGTGTGAACGAAGAGGCTGCGCTCGACCGCCCCGAGTGCGGAGTCGAGTTCCGCGAGCCGCGGCGCGTCGAGGGCGTTCACCGGGTCGCCGGGGAACGCCAGCCACAGCGTGGCGGTGCCGTACTCGCAGGTAACGCGAAGGTGTGCGGACTCGAACAGCATTCCAGAATGGTGGCGGCTCGGCCGCGAGAATTCAACCCGAACTCACCGGCTGCCCTTGGCGGGCAGCATCCTGGCAGAGTGGCCCAACTGAGCAACCCGCGCTCGCACGCGTCGGCCCCCCAGTGACGGCCAACTTGCCGCCCAAGGGTTTTGCGAATCACCTTGCGTTACTCGGGCACTTCGGTCTTGTCGCCCGGGAGCGGTTCCCGCTTGGTCTTGCTCGGTTTGCTTGGCTTGATGACCGCGCTCAGCGGCGGTTTGGGGGCTGCGGCCGGCCTCAAGCTGTTGGCCAGCACGGGGAGTTCGGTGCCGGACGCGGCGACCGACGCCCGGAGCTTTTTCCGCGCCCGCGACAGCACCGCGCCAATGGTGTTGACCGGTACGTCGGTCTCGGTGCTGATCTCCTCGTACGTCCGCCCTTCCAGGTAGTAGAGCCGGACGATTTCGCGCTCCGGCCCGGAGAGCCGGTTGAGCAGCTTCTCCACTTCTTCCAGGCTTTCCATTCCTTTCTGAGCAACGGGGGCGTCGTCCGGCTCCGGCTCCGGCAGGCGCGACTCGCCCCGGCGGATCGCATCTTTCACTTTCTGCCGGCGGACTAGCTCGTGAATGCAGGTGCGGCGGGTGATGACCGTGAGGTAGGTTGCGAGGCTGGACTGCTTGCGGAACTCGCGCAGCACCTTGAAGTTGTTTGCGACGATCTGGAGCAGCACTTCGGCCGCGATGTCCTCAACGTCTTCCGGCCCCACACGGGCGCTACGGAGGTGCGCGGTGTACCCGATGGTGTGGTAAATGAGACTGAGGAACCGGTCCACGAAGTCGTTCCACGACCCGGGGTCACGGTTCAGGCACCGCTTGAGCAGGTCGCGGTCCACCGCGGTGAACGGGGTGTCGTCTTCCACGGCCGATGTGCCTCAGGGAGCCTTCGAGCGGCGCATCCAACAGTATAAGCCTAGCCGGTGTGCGAACCTTACACAACCGGTCGGCGCGTGTCCTTCCGCGCCCCTATTCTACCCCGCGCCGGCGCGACCGGCATAACCGAATCGCGCGCCGCGGTCTCGGACCGCCTGGGGTCGCCTGTAGGCCGCCGGCCAGTTATTGTTTGGCAGCGTAACGTTCTGGCTGTTTTGGGGCACCGGCCACGATGCGATGGCCACCCTCGACGACAACCGCGATGGCGTCATCTCGGGTGCGGAACTCGACACCCTCGCGCTCTGGCACGACGCCAACGCCAACGGCGTGTGCGACGCCGGCGAGGTGAAGCCGCTGTCCGAGTACGGTATCGTGAAACTGTCGGTGAAGTTCGAGCGCGACGCCACGCACCCCGACCGCATTGCCTACTCGAAGGCCGGGGCGACGTTCAAGGACGGCAGCACGCGCCCGACGTTCGACCTCGTACTGCACTCGGCGAAGTGAGCACGGGCCGACCGCTAGCGCCGGCTCGCGGCGCGCCGCTCGCGCATTTCCTGGAACGTCATCCCGGCCCAGATCACCAGGAGCACGCCCCACTGCACGACCGGCACGAGTACGCGGTTCATACCCGGCGTCCGGCGGAACTGCGGGTCGGAATCGTACCGGTACAGGTCGAAGCCGAGCACGCCCAACCCGCCGACCGCGACCACAACGGCGACCCAAAACAGCACCCGCGAGCGGTCGGCGTGGGCGCGGCGGCGCCACGCCGCGAGCGCGAGGAACAGCGGCGGCCCGAGCAGAAATCCGAGCACGAGCGCGCTCGCCCCGGGCTGCGCCCAGTCGGTCATCAGGGCGACGAGCGCCAGTTCCCCGAGCGCCGCCGCGAGGGCGAGCGAGACGGCTTCGCGTGCGTGCCGGGTCATGCCGTACCATCCGCGTTCGGGCGCCGGGGCGGGCCGAGCCACACGCTCGCCCACCGCGCCGCCGACCAGAGCAGCAGCGCGAGAACGCAGGTGATGACGAAGACGGTGAGCCCGGCGTTCATGTAACCGGTGAAGATCGACTTCTCCCCTGCGGCGATCAGGTCCTCGGCCGCCTTGTGTGCGGCTCCGGTGGCGCCGGCCAGTTGCTGCTGCCCCTGTTCAACCTTCGCCCGCCCGCTGGAGATCATGCCCGCGAACTGCCCCGTCACGAGCTGCGTTCCGGCGGTGAACGTCGTGCTGCACACGAACAGCATCGGCAGCGCCGTGACCAGCGCGTACCGGCCGCGCCCGTTGTTCACGAGCCACGTGGTGACTAGCGCGAGGGCCAGCACCGCGAGGAGTTGGTTCGCGATGCCGAACATGGACCAGATGGTGGTGATGCTGCCGGTCCACACCAGCCCGACCCAGCCCAGCGTCACGGTCGCGCTGGCGAGCACCGCGCCCGGGAGCCAGTCCGGCCGCGCCACCGGCGCATAAACGCGCCCGACGCTCTCCTGCAACAGGAACCGGGCGATGCGCGTGCCCGCGTCGATGGTGGTGAGGATGAACAGCGCTTCGAACATGATCGCGAAGTGGTACCAGTACTTGAGCAGCGATTCGCCCTGCACCCCGAGCCACATGAACGCCTGCTCGAAGATGACCGACATGCCGACCGCCAGCGTGACCGCCCCGCCGGTGCGCCCGCGGAGCGACTCCCCGCCCACCTTCTCTTCCACCCGGCCCAAGTCGAGGTGCTGGGGCGAGCTGACGTTGGTCGCGTGCGCAGGGTCGGCCGCCTCCGGCGGCACCTTGACGCCGTAGCGATCGTACACCCTGTCGAGGTCGTCGTTCCATTTGGCCTCGTGGTCGATCGGAACGTTGATAGCGTAGTACAGCTCCGACGGCAGCGCCGCCGCCGCGATGAGTGCCGTCACGGCGACCAGCCCCTCCATCAGCATGGAGCCGTAGCCAATGGTGCGGATGTGAGACTCCTTCTCCACCATCTTCGGCGTGGTGCCGCTGGAGACGAGCGCGTGGAACCCGCTGATCGATCCGCACATGATGCAAATGAACACGAACGGGAAGATCTGGCCGGGAAAGGTCGGCCCGCCGTTGATGAACACCTCGTTCAGCGCCGGCGCCTGGAGGGCGGGGTTCGCAACGCACACACTCACAACGAGCAGCCCGATGGTGCCGATCTTCAGGAAGCTCGACAGGTAGTCGCGCGGCCCGAGCAGCAGCCACACCGGCAACACGGCCGCGACGAACCCGTAGGTGCCGAGCGCGGCGATGGTCTGCTCGCGCGTGAGCGAGAAATACGCCCCGAGCGCCGACCGCGACACCGGCTCGCCGATCACGACCGCCGCGAGCGTGAGCACGCCCCCGATGAGCGACGCCTCGACCACGCGCCCGGGCCGGATGCGGTACATCCACAGCCCGACCAGAAGCGCGATGGGGATGGTGCAAGCGATGGTAAACGTGCCCCACGACGAACCGGCCACCACCTGCGCACAGCCGGCGGGCGTGACAAAGGTGAGCGAGTCGGTGGGGTGCGTGTACGAAACGTGAAGGGAGCCGGTTTCGGTTATCGCCGTGGGGTCCGCCGACGCCTTCCCGGCACGCCAGTTCCCGGGTATCGGTCCGGGCACGCGCACGGCGAACGGTTCTGAGCGAGCGGTTTCGGCCCCCGCCGCTTCGTACCGAACGGAGCACCCGGGCGGGAAGTGCAGAACGGTCGCGCCCCCTTGCGGCTCGGCCCGGACGCGTTCGGCGACGGGCACCGTAATTTGCGTCCCCTTCGGCAACTTCACCTCCTCGCCGCCGAGCGCCTTCACCACGACCAGGCCGAGGCCGGCGAGAGCGATCACCACGATAAAGAGGATCGCGACCGACGCGATGACGGCCGCCGGATAGCCGAGTTCGTGCCGGGCGATCTCGGCGATGGATTTGCCGTCGCGGCGGACGCTGGCGGCCATCACGAGCATGTCCTGCACCGCGCCCGCGAGGCACACGCCGATGACGAGCCACACCAACCCGGGCGCGAACCCGTACTGAATGGCGAGCACCGGCCCGATCAGCGGCCCCGCGCCCGAGATGGCGGCGAAGTGGTGTCCGAACAGCACCCAGCGGTTGGTGGGGTGGTAGTTCTGGCCGTCGTTGAGGCGCACGGCGGGCGTTGGGCGGGTGTCGTCGAACGCGGCCACCTTCGCCGCGAGGAACGCCGAGTAATAGCGGTACGCGATGGCGAGGCAGCACAGCACGGCGATCATAACCGGCATCGCGTGCAGGATTAGCCGCTGGCTTACGGGGTCGCGCGAGTACAGCGTGAGAGCGAACAGATCCATGAGGCAGCGTCCGGAGGAGAGAGACGCGAACTAGGTTACCAGCATGCCGCGCCGCGGGCCAACGCCGATCAGAATTACACGCGAATCGGCCCGAGTTCCGCGAAGTCGTCGGGCAGGGCTATTGAAAGTTTGGCTCATGTCTTGCACGGGGTGTTGAGGTGTCGCGACGGGCGGTCCGCGATTAGGATGGGGTCATCGGGTTTTCGCGCCAGGGGCGATGCGATGGACTTCCCGCTCGGCGAGTTGATGGACGAGTCGGCGTGCTACGCGAAGCCGCGGGCGCGACTGCACCCGGACGGGTTGCGGTGCCCCCAGTGCGGCGCGCGGGAGCACATCGGTGTGCACCGGTATCGGCGCCGCGAGGCGGTCCCGGATCACCGGTGCGACGAGTGCGGGCGGGTGTTCAACGCATTCACCGGGACCGAGCGGCACGGCACTCGGCGCCAGTCGTCGACGGTGCTGTTGTTGCATCGTCCCGGGCACCCCGACCGCGCAACGGGCTCGGGAGCTCACGTGCCGCCGAACCTCGCTGCTGGCGTGGCGCCACCCGATTCAGGCGTGGGCCGAGCACGCGTGGCCCCAACCGGCGTTGGCCGACCCCGTCACGGAGGCCGATGAGATGTTCCAGAATGCGGGGGAAAAAGGGCGCCGCCACGCCGATCCGGCCGATCCGCCGCGGGCACGGGCGAATAAGAGGCGCGGGCACGGTACGTTCGACAACGATCGCCCGCCGGTGGTCGGTGCGGTCGGCCGGGACTCGGGACCCGTGCGCCGGCGGGTCGTTGGGTACACGGATCGGGCGACGCTCGAAGGGTTCGTGACCGGGGCCACGGTCGCGGGCGCGACGGTGAACACGGACGAGTGGAAGGGGTACGGTGGGTTGTCAAAGGTGGGCCGAACCCACGCCACCGTTTGCCACTCGCCGGCCAACCGCGAGTGGGCCCGGGACGACGACGGGGACGGGGTTCGTGAGGTGCACACCAACACCATGGAAGGAACGTGGACCGGGCTTCGCAACTTCCTCCGCCCGTTCCGCGGCGTAAGCAAGTGGTTCTTGTCGCAATATGTCGCCATGCTCAAATAGTTACACAGACCCAATTTCGTTAACGACGACTTCCTCCGCATCCTGCTCGGCACCCACCCCACCGCTGATCGGCCCAAACCAGCCGACATCCCAAGTAAGACATGAGCCGGCATGAGCTAGTTCACCACGAGGACGACGCCACGCGGGACCAGGCCCAGGCCAGCATCTTCGAGTACATCGAGGCGTTCTGCAACCGGGTCCGAAGGCGCTCGGCTCTGGGGCACGCTGCCCCAGACGAGTACGAGCGAACGCATTATCAATCTGGCCGCTAAAACCTGTCTACTTTTCGTGGGGAACTCCATCGTCGAGCGGACGCCTTTCGCGAGCGGATGTAGTACCGCACCTCATCGCTCGTCTTACCGGCGACCGTGCGACTACTGACGAGCACCACGACGGACCGCAACCGGGGGCATACATCCCAGTCCCGGATCAACTCCAGGTCGTCCATGACGAAACAGAACCGCATCTCCGCGCGCCCGTGGCTCGTTCCTTCATTGAGGTCGGTCGAGCGGCCCGCGTAGCTCGCCTCCAGGGCCAGGCCTTTCACGGTGGCCGCTATTGGCTGAAGTCTTTTATCTTAAATACCTTCCGCCATTATGGCAGATGGCTGACCATTGCCAGTTGTTGCCAAATCGTGAGTGACAGTGCATTGCCACTCACGATTCGCTTGAAAATTCTGGAGTGGCAAATTTCATAATATCCTCATCGACCGTGAATGGCCTAGCCTCCAGAGCCTACCGCTTTCACTATTGACGGTACAGCGTTATAGTCCCGGAGTACGTTCTCCGTTCTCCGAGAGTTCCGCATGGATGCGGCCACGATTTATCAGCGGTTCGTGGCGCGCGCCGGCGGCCGTTCTGATCCACGGGTTGATTCAGAGTTGTCTGTCGCCCGAGCTCCTCGACACCGTCGCCGCACCCCATTTACCCCCCTCGCCCCCCCCCGCCAGCTCGCCTTTTCGCACCTCGCCGAACTCCTACTGCCCGTCGTGTTCGAATCCAAAACGTCCGTCCGACACTCCTACCGGGATGCCACCCACCTCCACGCCATAGCTACACTCAAGTGCATCTACGAGCGATTCGGCAGTACCCAACGACCGCCGTGGCCGCCCTCATCGAGGCCGTCGCCGGGCGGGCCGCCCCGCTGCTCGACCCACACGCCCCCGGAACCACCCGGTTCCTGACCCTCGACGGGAACCACTTGGCCGCGACCCAGAACCGGCTCGCCGACCTGTCCGGGTTGCCCGCGGCCTTGCCCGGTCAAGCCCTGGTCCTGCGGGACCAAGCGACCGGCGTGTTCCTTCAGGTTCTGTTGCACGAGGACGGCCACGCCAACGAGCGGTCGCTGCCCCCCAGTTCCGGGGCTGGTGTGGGGCCGGTGATGTGGTCATCGCCGATAGCGGGTTTTGCACCGAGGCGTTCCTGATCGGCATGCGGCGGAGCGGGGCCGGGGTTGTGGTCCGCCACCACGGCGGGGTCGGGTTGACCCGGTTGGGGGAGCGCCAGGACTGCGGGCACACCGGGACCGGGCGCGTGTACCAGACGCGGGTGCGACACGCAGAGACCGCATGGGAGTTCCGGTTGGTGGAAGTGGAGTTGGACCGACCGACGCACGAGGGGCACGGCACCATCGGGGTCCTTACGGACGTGGCGGAGGACGCCCTGTCGGCGGTGCAAGTGGCAGCCACACCCGGCGGACCATCGAGAGCGCGTCCCAAGAGCTGGCGGAGGGCTTGCGCGGCGAGGTGGAGACGCTGGCGTACCCGAAGACGGCGCTGTTCGGCTTAGCAGTGTCGGTCTACAACCTGTTGCAAGTGGTGCGGCACGCGGCGCAACGGGCCGGGGCCGCGCCGAACGGGGCCGAAGTGTCGCCCGTATTGCTGGCCCAAGAGGTGGGTTCGTACGGGGTTGGTCTGGGGCCGCTCGAGAGGGGAACCCGGAGGTGCCCACCGCCGCGTGGGACACGGGCCGGTTACGGGTGTGGGTGGACGGATTAGCACTACTCCGTTACCTCGCCATAACTACTTATTTTACAACGATTTATGTAAAAAATATCGCCTTAAAATCTTGTAGGATCTGGACTTGAGGCAAATGGAATGCTCACCGCCCCACCGGGATGTTTGCTGTTCTCGTGAACGGACTCGCCAGAATCGCTGAGATTTGAGCCCATTGCGGGTGCACAAACCTGTAGGTGCAGATCACCACAAACCGCTCTACTGTAATTGGTTGTGGCGAAGTAACGGAGTAGTGTTATACGGTCGTGGCTCGTCAACAAAAGCGACACCCATTGCGAATTCACGTATCAGGCCCGCAACTCGGCTTGCGCCTTCTGAGCGGCGGCGACGATCTGCGCCTCCCAGTCGCGATCATCGGGCTGGAATGGGAACGTCACCCCGCGCGAACTGTTCACGATCGCGCCCAGCCCGTCGGGGCGGTACGCGGCCTTAACGTCCGCCGCGGTGCCGCCCTGCGCGCCATACCCCGGCACCAGTAGCCACACGTCGGGCATCGCCGCGCGCAACTCGACCAGTTCCCGTGGGTGGGTGGCGCCGACAACCGCCCCGACATCGCCCAGCCCGCTCTCACCGCGGGTGGGGGCGTTCCAGCGGGCCACTTCCTCCGCGACGTGGCGGTACACCGGCTTCCCGTTGCACACGAGGTCCTGGAACAGCCCCGCGCCCGGGTTGCTGGTGCGCACCAGCACGAACACCCCGCGGTCCCCCTTCTTCGCGGCGGTGAGGAACGGCTCCACCGCGTCGCGACCGAGGTACGGGTTGATCGTCAGCGCGTCGGCGTCCCACACCGGCAGCGTGCTGCCGTCGATGGCGCAGCCCGTGAACGCGGCGTCCGCGTAGGCGGTCGCGGTGGAGGCGATGTCCCCGCGCTTCGCGTCGAGGATGGTCACCAGGTTCATCCGCCGCGCCCGCGCGAGCAGGGTTTGGAGAGCGACCATACCGGGCGGCCCGAACAGCTCAAAGAACGCGGCCTGCGGCTTCACGATCCCGCAGTACGGCACGACCAGTTCGAGCACGCGCTGCCCGAACTCGGCGAACGCCCACGCCGCGCTCTGGTAGTCCGCCCCGAGCACGACGCGGTGGCGCTCGCGGATGGCCCGCGGTAGCGCCTCCCAGCGCGGGTCGATGCCCACGCACAGCGGCCCCTTAGCGCGAACCGCGGCGGCGAGACGGTCAGAGAACGAGGGCATAGTTCTGCTCCACTACGTGCCGGAAGCGTGAGCGCAGGCGCGTGTGCGTGTGACCGAAAGAAGACCGCTACTCCCGCCGCGCGGACGTGTGCTGTCGCGCACGCATCCGGCTTATCGGGCCGCGACTCACGCCGTCGCGGCCAAAAAGTTGCGCACCGCCGCGTTGAACGCGTCCGGGTTCTCCACGTTCGACAGGTGCCCGGCCCCCGGGATGTGGATCAGGGTGCTCCCGCGGATCTGGGCCGCCAGGTTGGCCGACGACAGCGGCGGCGTCACCCCGTCGTGCTCGCCCACCAGCACCAGCGTCGGAACCGTGACGCCCTTCAGCCCGGGGTTCGCGTCGGGGCGGTCGCGGAGCGCGACGAGCGCGGCGATCACGCTTTCCGCCGGCTGCTTCGCGGCAACGCCCTTCAGCCGCTCAACGACCTCGGGCTTGTTGTCCCGCGTCGAATCGCTCAGCACCTTCGCCGCCATGCCCTCGAACAGGGCCGCGCTGCCCTTCTCGCGGGTCAGCTCGATGGACTTGGTGCGGTTCTCCCGGGCGCTACTGTCGTCCACCCCGGCGCGGGTGTCGGCCAGGATCAGCCCGGCGAGTTTGTCCGCGTGCCGGCGGGCGAACGCGAGCGCCACGTACCCGCCCATCGACAGCCCGCCGACCACCGCCTTCCCGATCCCGAGCGCGCCGAGGAACTCCGCCACGAGGTCGGCGGCGCTGTCGACCGTGAACGCGCCCGGCGACGATTCGCCGAACCCGGGGAAGTCCGGGGCGATCACCCGGGCGTGCGCGGCGAGCGCGGCGAGTTGCGGCTGCCACATGGACCGGTCGAGCGGGAACGCGTGCAGCAGCACGAGGGGCGGCGCGCTGCCGCCGCCGGTGTCGTCGTAACCGATCGTCGGGCCGCTGGGCAGCGTGCAAACAGGCATGTGAACGGACTCCGGGGCGACCTACTTGCGGCGCTTCCGCGGGCGCGGGGGGCGGCCGGGAGTGGGGAGAGCGTCGCCCCCGTCATCTTCCGTTTTCGGCCGCGCGTCGGCCAGTCTCAGGTCCAGCATCCGCCGCGGCAAATCGACCCGGGCGACGACCACCCGGACGCGGTCCCCCAACCGGAACCGCCGTTGCGTCCGCCGCCCCTCTAACGAGTGCGCGCTTTCGTCGAACCAGTAGTAATCGTCCACCAGCGATGAGATGTGCACCAGCCCTTCGGCCGGGAACCGCTCCGCCTGCGCGAAGAAGCCGTAGTCCGCGACGCCCGTGATGACCGCGTCGAGCTGCTCGCCGAGTCTGCCGCTCAGATAGCTCAGGATGCGGGTCTTCACCAGCTCGCGCTCCGCCGTCTCGGCCCGCCGCTCCATCTTCGAGCAGTGCTCGCCCAGCGCCGCCAGTTCCTCCGTGTTCGCACTGGCCGATCCGGTCCGGACCCACTTGTCGAGGAGCCGGTGGACCTGGAGGTCCGGGTAGCGGCGGATGGGCGAAGTGAAGTGGCAGTAGTGGTGGCTGGCGAGCGCGTAGTGCTCGTCCTGGACGGGCGAGTATGTGGCCTGTTTGAAGCTCCGCAGTAGCGCGAAGTGGAACGCGGCGCGCTCGGGCTTGTCGGCGGTCGCGTCCAGCACGCGCTGGAGTTCGTAGCGGTCCTGGGGGCGCTTGATCGGGTGGCCGAGGATGGCGGCGAACTGGGCGAACGCTTCGAGCTTGTCCTCGTTGGGCGCCGGGTGGACCCGCCGCAGGAACGAGACCTCGTGCGCGGTGAAGTGTTCCGCGACGGCCTCGTTTGCCGCGAGCATGAACTCCTCAACGATCTGGTGGCTCAGGTTGTGTTCGGCGAAGTGCGCGCCGCTCACGCGCCCGTCGGCGTCGTACTCCAGCACCGCCTCGGGCATGGTGAGTTCGAGCGCGCCGCGCTTGAACCGCTTCTTGCGCAGGAGGAGCGCGAGGTCGCGCATCCGGCGGATCATGGGGAGCAGATCGGGGGCCGGACCTACCCCCCCCGGCCCCCCCTCCCTGAAGGGAAGGGGGGAGTCAGCAGGTGGCGCGCCCGGCGCATCGGTGACGTTGGCGGCGCGCGAAGGGTCTGTCTCCCCCCTTCCCTTCAGGGAGGGGGGGCCGGGGGGGGTAGGTCCGCTTGCCAGTTCGTCCAGCAGCGCCTGGACCTCGTCGTAGGTGAACCGCTTGCGGTTCCGGATCGCGCCGTTGAAGAACTCCACGTGCCCCTTTTGAAGCCCCGGGGTGAACTCCATCCGCACGGTCTTCACGTACCGGACCTTGCCCTCCTGCAGCGACGCCAGCCCGTTGGAGATCAGCTCCGGGAACATCGGGATGACCTTCTGCGGCAGGTACACGCTGGTGGCGCGCTTCCGCGCCTCGGCGTCCAGCGCGCCGCCGGGCTTCACGAACGCCGCCACGTCCGCGATGTGGACCGTCAGCACCCAGTGCTTCGTCTTCGGGTCGATGGTGACGCTGACCGCGTCGTCGTAGTCCTTCGCGTCGGGCGGGTCGATGGTCACGACCAGCTCGTCCGTGAAGTCCGTGCGGCCGTGCAGGTCCGCTTCCGAGAACTGGCTCGCGACCTCCCGGGCCTCGGCCAGCGCGCTTTCCGGGAACGCTTCGGGCAGCCCGAACGCGCGGATAACCGAGAGCGTATCGACGCCGGGCGCGCCGTTCGGCCCGAGCACCTCCGCGACGACGCCCTCGCCACGCGCGTCGGGCGCCGGGAACCGCAGCATCTCGATGACGACCTTGTCCTGCGGCTTCGCCCCCTTCGCCCCCGGGTCGCCGACCGCGATGCTGTGCGCGAACAGGTTGCCGTCGACGCGCACGAGGGCGGTCCGGTCGCGCTCGAAGTAGGTGCCCACGAACGTGCGGGTGGCCCGCTCCAGCACGCGCACGACCTCGCCGGCGGCGTCCTTGAGCCGGGTCGCCGTGCGGGTGACCCGGGCCATCACCTCGTCGCCCGTGGCGGCGTCGAGGGCCTTGTCCTCGCGGATGTAGATCTCGGGCTGCGGCGCCCCGTCGACGGCGTGCGGCCGGACGAACCCGTGCCCCGCCGCGGAGCGGCGGTACACGCCGGCGACGGTGCCGTGAACGTCCGCGACGCGCAGCGTGTTGTTCTTGGCGAGCGCGAGCCGCCCGGTGCGGACCAGCTCGCGCACCGTCTTGCGGAACTCGGGGTAGTCACTCTCGGGCAGGTTGAGCCGCTTGAACAGCGGCTTCGCCTTGAGCGGGACGTAGCTCTTCGCGGTCACCGCGTGGAGCACTTTCGCGAGAATTTCAGCCATAGATTTTTGGCGCCCCTGCCCTCGCGGGCGGGGCGTCAGAGCGGCAACGAGCCCGGCCCGCGGGGCCGGCTCGCCGGGGTCAGTCGTACCCGCCGCCGGACTCGCCGAACAGGTCGCCGAAGGCCCCGCCCTTGTAAACACGGCGGCCCAGGTTGTGGTTGTACGGCGTCCACGCGGTCGGGTTGTTGCGGTCGTCCTTCAGCTCGCGCAGCACCATGTGCATGCGCGTGTCCATCGCGTCGATCAGGTGCAGCAGCATCGCCTCGGGGGTCATCGGCACCTTCGGGCTGCCGTAGCTCAGCTCCCCGTGGTGGCTCAGGATCATGTGCTGGAGCCGGAGCATCAGCTCCCGCGGGAACGGCTCCCCGGTCAGGTCCGGCACCTTGGCCGCGGTCTCGGCGAGCATCGCCACGGCGATCGGGATGTGCCCGACCAGTTGCCCCTCGTCGGAGTACCCGAAGGCGCGCGAGAAGGTCAGCTCCCGGGTCTTGCCCGCGTCGTGCAGCAGCACGCCCATCAGCACGAGGTCGCGGTCCGTGCCGGGGTACAGCGCGAGCACCTTGTCCGCGATGTCCATCATCGAGACCGTGTGCTCCAGCAGCCCCCCCACGTAGGCGTGGTGCAGCTTCACCCCGGCCGGGCACGTCGCGAACGCCCGCATGAACTCGTCGTCCATGAGGAAGCACTCGGCGAGCGCCCGCAGGTGCGGGTTGCCGAGCCGGAGCAGGTAGCCCTTCAAGCGCTCCGTGAGCTTCGGGATGCTGTGCTCGGTCTGCGGCAGGAAGTCGGCGAACTCGACCTTCTGCGGCTCCACCCGCTCGACTGCCGTCAGGATGGCCTGCAGCGCGCCCTGGAACAGTTGCACCTTGCCGGTGGCGAACAGGAAGTCGCCGGGGTCGAACCCGCGCGCGATGCTGTCGCCGGCGTTCCACATGCGGCCCTGGATGCCGCCGGTGCGGTCCCGCAGTTCTACAAGGAGGTACGGGTTCCCGTTCCGGTTCGCGCGGAGCTGCTTGTCCGTCACGAGGTACACGTCTTCGAGGTTGTCCCCGTCGCGGAGCTGTTCGACGAAACGGCGGGCCATGCGGGTGCGTACTTTCTTGCATGAAACGTGAGAACGGTCGGCGCGGTCGCAACGCCCGCGGCGCGCGCCTACGGGCAATTGTACCGGCGATCGCACCGGGGCGCAGGAAATCCAGCCGCGTACAATGGGGGCAAGAAGACGAAGAACCTCATCCCCCGCTCCCGGCCCCTTCCCGTCCCGCCGGCCCGGTCAGCGGAGCTTCCGCGGGCCGGCGGAACGAGAGGGTGCCGGGGGAGAGGCTCTTCAGGAGACCGTTTATGAGCGTTGTTCCCTCTCCGCGGCCGATCACGGCCCCCGAGTTCCGCGCCGCGAAAGCCCGGGGCGCGAAGCTCGCGGTCGTGACCGCCTACGACTACACCTCGGCCCGGCTCTGCGACGAGGCCGGCGTCGACTGTATCCTCGTGGGCGACTCGGTGGGGATGGTGGTGCAGGGCCATCCGACCTCGCTCCCGGTCACGCTCGACGAGATGATCTACCACACCAAGTGCGTGATGCGGGGCGCCCGGCGGGCGCTGGTCGTCGCGGACCTCCCGTTCATGACGTACCAGGTGAGCCCGCGCCAGGCGGTCCGGAACGCCGGCCGGCTGATGAAGGAGGCCGGCGCCCACGCGGTGAAGCTCGAGGGGGGCGTGCGGGCGCGCGACGCCATCCGCGCGTGCGTGGACGCGGGCATCCCGGTAATGGGACACGTCGGGCTGACACCGCAATCGGTCCACCAGATGGGCGGGTTCAAGGTCCAGCGCGACACGGAGCAGCTCTTGGCGGACGCACTGGCGGTCGAAGCGGCGGGCGCGTTCTCGGTGGTCGTGGAAGGCGTGCCCGCGGACCTGGGCGCGAAGATCACGGGCACGGTCGGCATCCCCACCGTCGGGATCGGGGCCGGCGCCGGGTGCGACGGTCAGGTGCTGGTGTTCCACGACATGATGGGGCTGTACCCCGACTTCAAGCCGAAATTCGCGAAGCGGTACGCCGACCTGGGCGCGGCGATCAAGGCCGCGACGGAGCAGTACTGCCGCGAGGTCCGCGAGGGGGCGTTCCCGGCCGCGGAGCACACGTTCCGGTGAGACACGTTAATGCTCGTGTTGAAGGCCCCGGCCGGTTTTCGGTTGCGGTTCGACGAACTGGCGTTTGCCCCGGGCGGCGACGCGCTGGCCGCCGCCCCGAGCTGGGGTGTGACCCTCTGGACCAGCTTCGCCGACGGGGCACGGGCCGAGGCGGTGCCGCTGGGCGA
Organism: Gemmata obscuriglobus; assembly: GCF_008065095.1. Classification (NCBI taxonomy): domain Bacteria; kingdom Pseudomonadati; phylum Planctomycetota; class Planctomycetia; order Gemmatales; family Gemmataceae; genus Gemmata; species Gemmata obscuriglobus. The sequence goes on from NZ_CP042911.1 coordinate 8,830,043, forward strand.
CGGGGTCGCGTCCCAGCGGCTGGCGTTCGCGCCGGACGGTCGCACCTTGTTCGCCGGTAGCGACCTGCTGTTGGCCGTCGATTTGGCCTCGCGGGTCATTCGGCGCGTGCCCCTCGACCGGTGGCACCGACTCGGGTTCGGCGTCTCACCGGACGGCGCGCGGCTGATCGTGTCCGAACGGCTCGGCGGCACCGTTGGTGGGGCCGAAGGCACCCGGCTGACGTGCCGACCGACCGACGACCTTGACCGGCCGACGTGGCAACTCATCACTCGGGCGGACGTTTTGCTGCCCCCCGTGTTCCCGCCCGGTAGCGACCGGTTCGTGCAACTGGAGAGCACGCACGAACTGATGGCCGAACGGTGGGCGCCGCGGGTCGTCGTTCGGACGCTCGACACCGGTGCGGTGTTAACCGAAACCGATCTGCTCCCCGTGCCCGACTATCCGGACCAGGCCGCCCTTTCACCCGACGGGCTCACGCTGGTGGTTCGCCTACGCGATCGCATCTACGCCAACCTTATCGGCGCCGCGGGTGCGGCCGAGGTGATCGCGAACCCCAGTCGGAAGCACTTCACCGGTATCGCGTTTCACCCGTCGGGCCGTTACCTCGCGGCCACGAGTAACGACAAAACCGTCAAGCTCTACGACACCACCTCCTGGGACCTGACGAGAACCTTCACCTGGGACATCGGACGAGTGCGCTCGGTCGCGTTCTCGCCCGACGGCACGCTCGCCGCTGCGGGCAGCGACACCGGCAAGGTCGTGGTCTGGGACGTGGACCTCTGACCTGGTGCGCGTTCGAGAACGATGTTTACACGCACAGCCGTCGGAACTGAGCTTTGTCCGCAATAACGCGGCGTTTCGGCCCGCTCACTTCACCGGTCGCGATCCCGCGATGAGGATGTCCACGAGCCGCCGCGCACATTGCTGCCAGTCCGGGATGGCCGGCACGTGGGCCACCCCCACGATCGCACTCAGCAGGTCGATCGGGTCCAGGTCCGTTCGAATGTCCCCGCTCTCCACCGCGCGCCGGACCAGGGACTGTATCGCGTCGTGGATCTGGGTGCGGGACGCCTCGACCACCTTGGGGTGGCACTGGACCAGCGTCGAGAGGGCCGGGGCGATGATCTTTTTGGCCGCGATGTAGTCCACGAACAGGAGCAGCCAGGATCGCAGCGCTTCGGGCGGTGAGAGCCTGAGAGCCAGTTCCTGCCCGGCCGAGGCGAGCTTCTCCACCTCCGTGCGGTACACGGCTTCGAGGAGCGCGTCCCGCGTCGGGAAGTGGCGGTACAGCGTTCCCGGGCCGACCCCCGCTTCCCGCGCGATCTCGTCCAGACTCGCCTCGGCCCCCGATTTGGTGAACGCCCCTTTCGCCACCTCAAGGATGCGCGCCCGGTTCCGCTCGGCGTCGGCCCGCGGTTTTCGCTTGGCCGGTGTCTTTGCCATCGAACGCCCCTTGAAAACGGAGAACGCCTCCGGTACTGTTGTGATACGGAGCCAGTCTCCGTTTTAGCAAGCGGAACAGGTCGGTACAACCGCGGTCGCCGAAACTCGGTGCCGTCCCGCTGGAAAAGAACACCCAGCGGCCGTAACCGTTCGAGCCGCTTGCCATGTCCGCGTCGCGGGAACGGATTGGGTGCCACCCGACCGGACGGAATTTTAGAGCCGGCCTGGGAGCAACACGATTCGAACTCCGAGTAGGGTCTACGTGGTAGAGGGGACAATGATGAACAGCTTTGGACCTCGCGGTACACGCAAGCCTCTCACTCAAAACGAAACGGCTCGGGACACGGGGCGGGAGTTCGCACAACTCTTCGGCCCTGTTATCTACACACTGGCTCGCAAGCAGGGGTTCGGGGACGCGGTGGCCGCCGACCTCGTGCGCGAAGTTCTGATGCGCGCCGCCCGGGACGATGGACGAATAGAGGACCACTCGGCCCCCGACACGATTCACGCCCGACTCATCACCACCACCCGGAGCGCGATGGCCGATGTTGGCTCGGTCAAAGACGATCGGCCACGCCGGGGCGGCGCTGCCGGGGCGACCGCCCCGTTCGGACGCGACCTCACACCGGACCTCAATGCGGACTGGGAGCGTGAGTTCCAGCGCCAGCTTGCGATGCGGGCAATGGGCCGCGTGAAACGCGAACTCTCGCCGCTCGACTGGCAGGCGTTTTGGCGAACCGAAGTGGACGGCCGGGCCGGAGCGGCGGTCGGGCGGGAACTCGGGATGACACCCGGGGCCGTCTACGTCACGAAGTGCCGGGTGCAGATGCGGCTTCGCGAAGAGATGCGCCGCCTCCGACTCGAAGCCGAATCGTGGGGCAGCACTACGGCCCGAGCCGACGGGGGCCAAGATCTCGACCGAACCCGTCCGCCCAACCGGCCACCTGAGACATCGCTCGCCCCGTCCGCGATCGACTCCGAGGACATCGACCGCACCCCCCTTCACGTCCCGTCCTTCTCAACGCTGGGGTGCAACTGTTCCGGGTTCGATTGAAATGAGTGCGTGACGTGTAAGGGCACGCTTCGAGGCGGGTATAACTGAACGGATCGGCCGCAGAAGTTGAGGTGAATGGGCGACACCTCAGCGACCTGCGGCCGATCTTTTTGCGCAACTGATAGTCAAGATCCAAGGTTCAGTGGCAGCCCGGGTCGGGGCTCTTCTCCTGTGGGCACGGCGTGGCCATTCCCGGGCGCAAAGTAGCCAGCATATCGCGGTGCGGAAGCCCCAGACCTGCACCGCTTACCCGTTTCGATGCTCGGCGCGCCGCATGCCCTCCATTCCGCTCCTGAATTCTCTTTTACGCGCGTCAGAGGCGTCCCAGTCATTCGTCTCTCCCGTGTCCGGAGCGCTCACGGGACCGAACCGTCCGGATTTGCCGATCGCGGAGAGTTGTTATGCCTCACAGCCGGTTACTCGCCGCTCTCGTGGCGTGTGTGGCCCTCGGGCTCATCTCGGTGCCCGCCCCCGCTCCCGCCGGGGCCGCGCCGCCGGATGACAACAAGAAGAAGCAGCAAGAAATTGAAGCCACGGTCGCGAAGGGGCTTGAGTACCTCAAGAAAACCCAGGCGCAGGACGGCCACTGGGAGGCTCAGGGTGGGCAGTACCCGACCAGCATGACGGCGCTGGCCGGGATGGCGTTCCTGATGGAGGGGAGCACGCTGAAGGAAGGCAAGTACTCGGACCAGGTAAAGAAGGCGGTGGACTGGTTCCTGGCTCCGGCCCGGCAGCAGCCCAACGGCATGCTCGGCGACGTGCGCAACCCGAGCGAACAGGTCCGGTACATGTACGGCCAGGGGTTCGGCACCATGTTCCTGGCGAGCGTGTACGGCGAGGAGGAGGATAAGGAGCAGCGGGAGAAGCTGGAGAAGCTGCTCAAGAAAGCGGTCGAGTTCATCTGCAAAGCGCAGACCCTCAAGAAGCACCGCAAGGCCGAGGGGAAGGAGATGGACATCGGCGGGTGGGGGTACGTGAGCGCCGCCGAGGGCAACAACTTCGACGAGGGGTCCGTCACCATCACCGCGCTCCAAGGGCTCCGCGCCGCCCGCAACGCCGGCATCCCCGTGCCCAAAGAGAACATCGACAAAGCGGTCAACTACCTCGAAGCCTGTACCACGCCCGATGGCGGGATCATTTACAACTACCTCGGCGAGGGCGCGCTCCGGGGGCAGGAGCGCCCGCCCCTCACCGCGGCGGCGATCTGCTGCGGTTTCAGCGCCGGGCAGTACAAGAGCGAGCTGCCGAAGCGCTGGCTGAAGTACTGCAAGGCCCACGAGGAGACGTTCCTGGCAAAGGGCCGCCAGGCCCACGACGAGTACCAGACGTACTACTTCGGTCAAGCCATGTACGCCTTGGGGGACACCAAGTACGGCGCGATGTTTCCGGATCAGAAGGAGAAGGACAAGTGGCTCACCTGGAGCCGGTTCAAGGACGTGTATTTCCCGCAAATCCTCAACAACCAGGACAAGTCGAGCGGCGCATGGGAACAGGGACAAGTCGGCCCCGTATACGTGACGAGCATTAACCTGTGCCTGCTCCAACTCGAAAAGGACCTTCTCCCCATCTACCAAAAGTGACGAGTGGCGGTTAACGGCCGCAAGGCGATGATGCACCGCCTTGTAGCATGGCGTAATGTGTGGTCATGTGAAATGATTGTCTGCTGAGTAAGTGTGTGATCTGACGCCGTTTCACTCGACGACGAGCTGTGAAGCGACTTGGGACGGAGTTGCAGGGCCGTCGTTGAGTCTCAATTCTGTATTCGGTGAGAGCTAGTCGACACGGTATTGAGCAGCCGTTGTGCCGTATGTTCCGGTTCGGAGCCGGGCAACAACCTCCTCAACCCGTTTGCGGTCCGCTCCCATCGGCAGCCATGTCGTTCGGGCCGCGCCTTTGTTCGTCCGCCACGTGATCACAGGTGCGTAGAAACCCCGACCGGATTTGAGCTCGACTCGGATGTCCACAATTGCTGCGAACGGCAGCACTACCGGTTTGGACCAGACGGCATTTGGCCGCCAGGTGATCTCCCGCCGCTCCTTGTCCATCTCCAACTCCGGGCGAGTTCGTAACGCGAACCCGAGGGCGGTAGCCGCTCCGAGCCAGACCACGGTCATGGCGAGGACGCCGTCGAGCCCCCACTTCACCCCCGCCCTGGCCGCCGTCATCGTGAGCGCAACATTAGCGATGGCAAGGAAGAACATCGCGACCGGGAAGACGAACCCGAACGGCACGCCCGGCGGCCGGAACCGCACGGACGGATCTGGAGAGAGAGGCGGGTAGTCGCCGGGGAAGTTACTGCTCGGCAGAACTGAAAGGATGACGCCCAGTTGCCAGGGCGTCAGCAGCCACAAGGAGATCACAACCGAAGCTGGCGAAACCCAGCCGCTGTACCATCCCAGCGCGAGAAAACCTTCGGCTACCGCGCAAGGGGCGCAGTAGAGCGCAACCACGGCACACGGGTTTTCGCGGAAGGCCGGTCCTTCAGATGGCTCGCGCATTCCAATTGCCTACGGATCATAGCGGCCTGGCTACTGTTGCAAGATAGCACGGCGATTCGGTTCGGGTCGGCGTACCTACCGAGGGGTTGAACAGGGTACCGTTCGGCCCGCGCGAGCGGTACGAACGGTACCATAACTTTGTAGTCACTGGTAAAGGCGCAAAATTCGTCTTCTCCGGCGAGCGACAGAGTGCCGCGTGACCGGCGCGCCCGACGGGCTATCATTGGGGGTACCCTCCCGAGGCCCGACGATGCCCGACGATCTGTCCGCGACCCGCGTGTCGGGACCGAACTCGCCCCACGCGCCCGATTCCAGTGCGACCGTCGCCCGGTTCACCGATCCGCTCGCGGCGCGGCGGCAAATGCTGGGCGAAGAGGTGCCCGCCGTGCCCGGGTACGAGGTCGCCCGCGAACTCGCCCGCGGCGGCATGGGGCGCGTCCTCGCCGCCCGCGAACTCACGCTCAACCGCCCGGTCGCGATCAAGGTGCTGCTCCCGCGCGCCGGCCGCGACGGCGCCAGCGATTGTGTCATGCAGTTCAGTGCCGCCTTGCTCGCGCAGTACGGGATCGAACTACCTTGCCCCGTTAGCCCGGCCACGCTCGTCACGCTCACCACATTCCCCTTGCGGGCCTTGAGCAGCGGGAGCGCGGCCCGGACGCAATAGAACGCCCCCATCACATTAACGCCGAAGATGTCCTGCCACACGTGATCGGTGAGGGCGTCGAGGTCGGTGTGGGGAACGAAGTGCGTCGTGCCCGCGTTGTTCACCAGCACGTCGAGCCGGTCGAACGTCGCCGCCGTCGCCGCGATCAGGTCGTTTACCTCGCTCGCGTCGGCCACGTTTGCCTTTGCAGCAGGGCCGGGGCGCCCACGGCCTCCACGAGCGCCAGCGTCTCGCGGGCGTCGGCCTCGGACCGCGAGTAGTTGACCACGACCGCGTACCCGAGCTTTGCGAACCGCACCGCGCACGCCCGGCCGACGCCGGTCGCGCTGCCGGTCACGAGCGCGACCTTTCGTGAATCGGACATGCCGGCCCTCCTGAAAGTGTGAATGGTGTTAACTTCGCCCGCCCCGCGGCGAATACCAGAACGAGAGTTGACACTAGTTTCCGCGCGGCACAACAATCGACAAGGTGCGGAGGGCGGACCGTGGAACAGCACCCCGAAATGCCGACCGGTTGCGAGATCACACGAACCGCCGACCCGCGCGGCGTGACACTGAGTTGGCCCGCGTACAAGGCGGGCGGAACGCGGCTGACGCGGTGGTTCCTGATGCTGTGGGTGTGCGCGTGGTCCTTGTGGTGCGCGTTCTCACTCTATCGCGGCTTGATCGATGGCGGGTTGGAACCGTTCCTCTGGGCGGCGTTCACGGTTCTGAACTGCGCGGCCGGGCTGTACTGGATGCGGCACGAGTACCTGCCGCCCACACCGGAACGCGTTCGGCTCGAGCCCGACACGTTGCGCTACCACCCCGGGACCGGCCCGGCCGCCGCCCGCAGTTGCGCCGATCTGCCGGACGGAACGGTCGTGCCCGTGACGCCCGCGCCGGCGGTGACGGTGAGCAAGGCCGCCGTCCGCGGGTTCGGCGTCGATCGGGTCAACGGGCGCCAGCGGCTGTACTTTGATGCGGACGGGCGGCGGGTCGAGATCGGCGGCTGCCTGACCGAATCCGAACGGGCGTGGCTGTTCGAGGTCCTCCGGGGGTGGCTCGGTCAGGCGGCCGGCCGCCCGTGGGAGCACGGGGCGCGACACCAGGAAGGCTCTCAGGTGTGATCGGACCGGGACTTGTTCATGCGCTGCTGTTCGTTGCGGTCGCGGGCGTGTTTCTCCTATTCGCCCGGGACTGGAGCGTGCGCGTCGTCGGTGCGTTCCTGATCGTCCCCCGAGCGGTCGCGGCCCCGTTCACCGACGGCGAGGTCATCGTTCTCGGGAGCGGGATCGTGGCTTCCGTGTTCCACGTCGTGTACGGCTTGCTGTACGCACCCGCGGGGCCGTCCGAAGGTGGGGCCGAAACGCTCACACCGCCCGAAGCCGATGACACCTCAGAGCCAGCGACGTGCGTGGCCTGCCGCGGCTCGATCCCGGCGGGCGCGGACACCTGCCCGGCGTGCGGTTGGTCATACACCGCCGGGTGAGTTGGGGCACGCGGGAGCGACACGGGCAACACCCGACTGCGTTGCCTGACGCAGTATTACAGCCGCTCGTAACGCGGCGCCGCGACAATCACCCGCGCGGCGTTATTCAGGCCCGGTACGGCGAGAAATGAAATCCAGTAGTTCCAAGTTGAAGGTGTGCGATTCCATGTGAAAGGATTGCACCACAGGTATTCTAACCTGTGGCACAACGAGCCAGATCGTAAATAAGAGCGGTTCGTACGTCCGGCCAATGGGAGCGAGGCCTCGCATCTCGCCGCCCCGGCAGGTCACGCCGCCCGGGCATCGAACAGCGTCACACCGGACTCGATCGTACTGCCCACGAACCCGCGCACCTCTTCGGTGCCCCACGGCAGTTCGGCGTCGTTCGGTTCCGGCCGCTCGGGTAGGTCCGTTTCGAGCAGAACGGCGGCCATACGCTCCACCTCGTCGCGGAGCGCGGAGAGTTCCGCCGGGATCGCCGGGAGGCTCGCTTCCGGCACCCACGTCGCGTAAGGCACGACATCCGGGTCACCGCCGTTGACGCGCGCCTGAGCCTCGTGAACGGCCAGCGCCTCTTCGCGCTTTGCGAACTCGGCCTCAAGGTGCTCGCGCTCGGTGTGCCACCGCATCTCGAACGCGACCAGCTTCGACTGCCACGCCTCCAGTCGCAACCGGAGCTGCCAAAGGGCGTACCCCTCGTCGCGGCGGTGGGCGTCGGCGCGGTTCAGACGCTGCTCGCGGGCGTCGAGTTCGGCCTCGCGGTGACGCAAGGTGCGGGCGAGCTGCTCCATTTCGATCACGGTCGCGCGCTCGGCCGCCTGCCACCCGGCGCGAGCGGCCGCGAGCTGAGAAAACTGTTCCGCCAGAACTCGGCGCTGGTCGTTGATGCCGGACTTGTCACGCGCCACCGACGCGAACAGCGCGGTCACGGAGGCCCGCTCCACGTTCAACCGGTCCTCCTTCTTGGCCAGTTCGTTGGCCCACTTGGCGAGGTCGCGGTCGGTGGCGCGGTCCAGCGCGACCTTCAGATCCAGCGGCGGCTCGGGCGGGGGCGCCAGCACCTCGGCCCGCAACTGCTCGCGCTGGCGCTCCAGTTCCTCCACCACCAGCCGCGCGTTTCGGGCGCGGGCGTCGAGCGCGCTGGCCTCTTCGCGCAGTTCGACCAGTTCGCGCTGGAGCCGGGCTCGGGCGTCGGCGTCGTCCTTCTCACGAACCGTCAGTGCGGCCGCCCGGACGTCGAGCAACGACGCCTGCTCGGCGTGGAAGCGGTTCACCTCATCCCATTCATCCGTCAGCCGCTTTTGACGCGCGTGGAACTCGGCCCACGAGTCGCGCAGCCGGTCGCGGTCGGTCACCATCGTGGCGTTGAAATCCGACTGCACCTGGTTGAACCGCAAGACCCGCGACTCGAGCGCCTTGCGATCGGCCTCCAGTTTGGCACGAGCACGTTCGACGGTACGGTGCGCAGCTCGGGCCTCCGCAAGGAGCCGCCGCGCCTCCGCCCGATCCGAGCCAGCTTGACCGAGGTCGTCGTCGATTTCTGGCATATCCGCGCCCCGCACCGGCAGTAAAACCTGTACACCCGGATTTATCGGCACAGCGAGATGTGTTCTTAAGCGTTACAAACGGTTCCGGGGCGGCGCCCCCTGGAACGCACCATTGGCGGTGCGTTCCAGGGGGCGCCGCCCCGGAACCGTTACACGAACTCGTCGCGTTACGCGTACTGCCCAATGAGCTTGGCGAGGTCGTCCTGCGAGAGCACGCCGCTCTCGGTGTGAACGGGTGTGTCGCCGCCCTTAAAAAACAGGATACGCGGGATCGTCATCACGTCGTATTTGACGGCCAAGCTCGGGTTCTCGTCCACGTTCAACTTGCCGACCTTGACCTTGCCGGCGAACTGGTCGGCGACCGCGTCAATGGTGGACGAGAGCCGACGGCACGGGCCGCACCACGGCGCCCAGAAGTCCGCAACCACCAGGGTGCCGCTGGTCACGTGCTCGTTCCAGTTACCCTCGGTCAGTTCAATCACGTTTGGGCTGGCCATAGTCAGTGACCCTTGAAAAAGAAATGTGGAGTGTCCGCGCCCCGCGGGGTGACTCACATTGTACTCGCCTTATTGTACCGCACCAACAGTTGGGCTCTTACGTTACGTGATCGTAGGGGCGGCCGAGACGGGCTTTGGGTGTTTCTCGGCAATCGGGCCGCGCGGCCCTTGCCCCGCCCCCCCGTTTCGCCCTAGAACGGTTGTGTCCTTGGCGTCACAGCCGACAGTGGCCCTATCGTCTAGTGGCCTAGGACACTGCCCTTTCAAGGCAGGAACTGGGGTTCGAATCCCCATAGGGTCACTTTTTCCAGCGCGGGGCGCGGAGTTCGGAACGCGGAGCGAAGCCCAAGCTTCCTCCGAACTCCGTATTCCGCGTCCCGCGTTCCGTTTTTGGATACACGATGGATAAGATGCCGTGGTGGGGGTATGTGATTCTCGCCGGGCTGGCGTGGGGCACTTACGTCCCGATCATTTTCTACGGCGGGACCGAGCTGACCACCAAACCGGGCACGATGGGCGGGCGGCTCGCGTCCATCCTGTGCGTCGGCATCGCGTACTTCGTGATGGCGGTGGTGGTCCCGGTGCTGATGATGTCCCTCGGCGGCGATGCCACCAAGCCGGAATGGAAAACGAACGGGCTGATCTTCAGTGGCATCGCCGGGGTGATGGGCGCGGTCGGAGCCATCTGCGTCATTTTCGCCAGCAACGGCGCGGTGAAGGCGGCGCAAACGGAACCCGGCTACATCGAAATCAAGACCAGAGCCGATACGGCGTCCGCGAAGCTGGAAGCCAACCCCGACGACGCGACTTCGCGGCAGGAACTCCAGGCCGCAAAAGAAGGCATGACCAAGTACGCGGCCCAGTACCGCATCTTGATTGCGCCGCTCATCTTCTCGCTGGCTCCGTTCATTAACACGGTTCTCAGTTTGGTGTGGCACCCGAAGCCGGGCGCGCCGTGGCACTTCGGGTTCGACATGCCGTCCTGGCACTTGCCGCTGGGCATCGTGCTGGTCGCCATCGGAACGTTCCTGGTGCTCTACTCCAAGGAAGCGGCCGAACTGGAGAAGGCGGCGAAGAAAGCGGCCGCTGCGCCCGCGAAACCGGCCGCAGCGCAGGCCAAACCCCAGTGACGTTCATGAGCCCCGCCGAAGCCGTCAGCCGGTCGAACACGGTCCTCGCCCACGCCTGGATGGTTCGCACGTTCCTGAAGCACGCGGACGAGATCCAGGACAACGAGGACATGCTCGACGTTCCGCGGACGCTGTACGACAGCATCCGCGCCGTCGAGCCGGCGTTCCAGCGCGGCGACCACGCCGACTTCCTCCGCCGGCTCCGGGGCAAGTTGCCGAAGTTGCGCCGCGCGGCCTTGCACTTCAGTACGCACTTCAGGGAGTTTTCTCCGCACACCAACTATGAAATGGCCGCAGCGAGCCTAATCGGGGTTGTGGGACACCTGGAAGAGATATTCGCCGCGGTCGACTGGAACGAGGTCGCCGGGTTGGCCCAAACGAACGCCAATCACAAGACGGCCGAAGGCGCCCCCGCGACCGACCCGCTCGACGACATCGAGATTCCTGAAGTGTAACCTGCCGCCCCGAAATGCGAGCGAACGGCAGCAAGCGACAGGACCGATCCGCGCACCCTGTCATCAAAAAACAGCGGACGGCGATCCGGCAGTTTACGCCAATCGCAGCCGTTCACCGAGTCGCCGCAGCCCCTCTTCAACTGACACCTTGGGCTCATAACCGAGGTCCCGCCGGGCCGCACTAATGTCGTACCAGTGCGACGTGGACATCTGGTTCGCCACGAACCGCGTCATCGGCGGTTCGCCTGGAAGCCGGAACAACCAGTACACCGACTCCAGCACCCGCCCCGCCAGCCGCGCCTTCCACGCCGACACGCGAGCTGTGACCGGCGGCAATCCGGCTTCGGCCAAAATGCGGTCAACGAACGGCCACAACTCCACCGGTTCGCCGTTTGAGATGAAGTACGCCTTCCCGGCTGGCGCGGTGCCGATGTCGAGCCGATCCGCGGCATCGAGTTGCGACTGCGCAGCGTTGTCGATGTACGTCACATCGACCTTGGCCGGTCGGTTGCCGATCCGCTTCAGTTTCCCGGCGCGAGCGGAGTCGATGATGCGCGGGATCAGGTGCGGGTCCCCCGGCCCGAAAATCAGGTGCGGCCGGAGCGACACCGTCGCGAGGTCCGAACCGTTCGCGGCCAACACGGCCTTCTCGGCTTTCGCCTTCGTCTCGGGGTACGCGGCGTCGAAGTGCTTCGGGTACGGGAGCGACTCGTTCGCCCCCTCGTTGTCGCCGCCCGCGTGAACCACGCTCGGCGTCGAGGTGTATACGAGGCGCCGGACGCCATGCGTCTTGCACGCTGCGATCACGTTCTGCGTGCCCACAACGTTGGTGCTGTAGTAGGCCGAGTAGCGCCCCCACACGCCGGCCTTCGCCGCGACGTGGAACACCACATCGCAGCCGGACACCGCACGCTCGACCGACTCCAAGTCCGAGAGGTTGCCAAGTGACTGTTCGACGCCGAGTTCGTCGAGCCACGGGTACGCCGAGCGGGTGAACGAGCGGACGGAGTCGCCCCTTTGCCGAAGCAGCCGCACGACCGCCCCGCCGAGAAACCCGCCGCCGCCCGTAACGACCGCCTTCACGCTTGTTCCCCGGGACTCCAGTTCGGACCAAATAACTTATCGGCCTGCACCGCGAGCTTCTCGCGAAAGATCTTGGAGTTGTGCCGCACGTCCATCGGGAACTCCGGGTGCAGCAGGTACGTGACCACGCGGCGTGCTGCCGCAGAGCGCTGTCCAATACTAGACATGAGCCCGTCCAGCGCCGGACCGGACGGTCCCCCGACCGCGTCAAAGAGGGTGCTCCCCGGCTCGCTGCTACGGTCCAGTTCGACCCAGAGCACGGGGTACGTAATTCCGCGGCGAGTCACCCCCACCAGAGCCGTCCGGCGCACCCCCGGGACGGTATTAAAGATCGGCTCAACCATGTCGGTAAACAGTGTGCCGTGGGGCGTCACGACCCGGTGCGATTTGCGCCCACAGAACCAGAGCCGCCCTTGCGCGTCAAAATACCCGACGTCACCCATGCGGTGCAGAACTTCGCCGGTTTTCGGGTCGCGAATCTTCGCCAACTTGGTCGCGTCGGGGCGGTTGTAGTACAGTTGCGTCACCACCGGCCCGCGGACCACGAACTCGCCCACCTCCCCCTGCGGCACGAGGAGCGAATCGTCCCACTCGGCGACCGGCTGGTCGCTGATGCGGATCACCCGCACCTCCACCCCCGGCACGGGCCGCCCGACGCACACGCCCTTACCTTGGTCGGTCAGGTGCCGCGTTTCGCCCAGGATCTCACGGCTACCGATGTTCGCAACCGGCAGCGCTTCGGTTGCCCCGTAAGGGGTGAACACCTCGACGCCGTCGGGAAGAAGGCGAACGAACCGCTCGAGTGACGCTGCTGACGCCGGAGCCCCAGCGGAGATAACCCTTTTGAGCGTCTCAAGTCGGCGGGTCTCCGGTCCCGAGTCGGGGGCCGCACTGTTTTCTGACTTGGGACCGGAGACCCGCCGACTTGGGACCGTTAATTCCCCCAACCGGCGGATCACGGCCGGCGAGCCGAACAGGCTCGTGACGCCGAACTGCTTGATTTGCGCCGCGGCCTTATGAGGGTCGAGGCGGGCCGGGCGGCTCGCGTCCATGTCCGGGATCACGCACGTCATCCCGAGCGCCGGGCCGAACAACGCGAACAGCGGGAACGTACAGAGGTCGATCTCGCCCGGCGCGATGCCGTAGGTGGCCTTCAGCAGTTTCACTTGCGCGTCGAAGATGCCGTGGACGTACACCACCCCCTTCGCCACACCGGTGCTGCCGCTGGTGAACAGGACCGCCGCCGGCTCCGTCGCCTGCGAATCCGGCACCGGGTACGGCCCGCTCCCGCGCCCGGCCTTGCGCACCCGCGCGAGCGAGGTGTCGCAGAAGAACCGCCACCGGGACACGTTCACGGTGGCGCGAACGGTGCCCTTCGCCCACCCCAGCACGCGCCGCGCCGCGTGCGCCTTCGCGACCCCGATGAACGCTTCCGGCCCGGCCTCCGCAAGGCACTTGCCGAGGTTCCTGACGCCCATTCCGGGGTCGATCAGCACCGGGACGGCGCCGACCTTGAAAAGAGCAAAGGTTAGGGCGAAGAAGTCCGGCGACGGCGGCACCATCAGGGCCGTGCGCGTGCCCCGGGCGACGCCCGCCGACGCGAGCCCGTGGGCGATCGCGTCGGAGTCGGCGTTCAGCTCGCGGAAGGTGATCGCCCGGTGTTCGGTCGGGCCGTCGCGGCGCACCCGGCCGCGGGGCGCGTAAACCGCCACCTGCGTTGGGTGCTCCGCGGCCATCCGGACCAAATGCGAGGCGACGTTGAGGGAGGTGTTCATGTGGCGCCGCGGCTCAGGTCAGCGGGTGCCGCTGGAGGAACTCCCACACCCGCGTGATCGCCAGTTCGCCCGCGTCGTCGAGCAGGTAGTGCCCGCAGTCGGGCCAGGTGTGAACTTCCGCGTGCGGGAAGTGCCGCTGCCACTCTTCGAGGAAGTGGCGGTCGAACACGAAGTCCTTCATTCCCCACAGCAGCAAGGTCGGGGTGTCGCGGAACTTCTCCAGCGAGGCCGCGGCGCCGCTGACGATGTCGTAACCCGGATCGGACGGCGCCAGCGGGATCGTTTGCACGAATTTGAGCACCGCCACCCGGTGCGCCGGGGTGTCGTAAGGCGCGAGGTAGCCGGCCTTCACGTCCGCGGGGAGCGGGCGCTTCGTGGCACACCACTTCGCGGCGAACTTGCAGAACCAGTTGCGCCGGGTGATGAGCCACGCGCCGAGTTTGGTGTTCCGCCCGAGCCACAGCGACGGCGGCAGCTTCTTGCCCGCCGGCAGGGGGAACCCCCCGGTGTTCATCGCCACGATCCGCTTCACGCGCTCTGGATGCCGAGCGGCGAACCCCATCCCGATCATTCCGCCCCAGTCGTGTACCACCAGCGTGAGGTCGCGCGTCAGCCCGCGTTCCTCAAGGAGCCACTCCAGATCGTCGATGCGGCTTTTCAGGGAGTAGTCGTACCGGTCCGTTCCCGGTTTGTCGGAGAGCCCGCAGCCGATGTGGTCCGGAACGACGCAGCGGTACGACTCGCGCAGCGACAGCACGAGGTTGCGGTAGTAGAAGCCCCAGGTGGGGTTCCCGTGGAGCATCACGACCGTGTCGCCGCGGCCCTCGTCGAGGTACGCCATCCGGAGCCCGCGCCGCGTCGCCACGCGCGAGACGAAGGGGAACAGCGGCATCGCCGGGTTCGGAAACGGCGGCCCGTCGTCATCCGGCAGGGCGTTCGTGCGGAGCTGGAGCGAAGCGGGGTCCGAGGTGTTGCTCATGAAGTTCGATTCGGCCGCGCGAACACGGCCGCAAGAGTTTTCCGGACCAACGAGCAGGTCGGGAACAATTCAGCTCAGTTCAGACGCAAGGCAGTTTTGACAGATCGGTAGGATGAACAGGCTTGAGAACGCAAAACAGAGCTTATCTCGTATCTGCGATCCTGTTCGTCCTGTCGATCCTGTCAAAAACGGCTGCGAACAGCACTGGGCTGCCGATTCTCCGTCGAGTGCCCTAATCTTTTGGTTGTGCCGTATCGGGTCTCTCGGCTCGCCAACCGCCGGCGGCCTACCACTCCAGCCCGAGCATCAGGCAGTTCAGCCCGCTGCCGATGCCCAGGAAACCGACCCGGTCGCCCGGCCGGAGGAACTCCCGTTCCTCCGCAATGGCCGCGGTGATCGGCAGCGAGACGGTGCCAATGTTGCCCAGGTACTCGAACGTGCTGAAGTCCTTCTCCGGCGAAACGCCGATCGCCCGCAGCACCGCGTCGCGGTGCCCGGCGCCCACTTGGTGACAAATCACCTTATCAAGGAAGTCCGGCCGCCAGCTCAGTTTCGTCAGGAACTTCTGCCAGGTGCGGTGGCCGAGTTCGACGCCGTACTTCAGCACCTCGCCGGCGTGCGTCTCCATGAACGGAATCATCACGTGCCGCATCCCGAGGTCGACGCCCTTCTGCACCAGCCCCGTGGCGTTGTCGACGCTCTTCTGCATCAGCCCCGCGGCGTTCGCTCCCAGGACCCGCTCCACGGTGCCGACCGCCGAGGGGAGCAGCGACTGGAGCCCCCACCGGCACAGGTTGTGGTACTGGGGCGCGTTCTGGGTCGCCCCGCCGAGCAGCTTCCGCCGCTTCTCGCGCGACAGCTCCGCGCTGACGACCAGCACCGCGACCGCCCCGGACCCGCCGGTGAGCGTCGCGATGCTCTCGCGGAACAGTTCGACCGACTTCGTCCGCACCATGCGGTCGATCACGTTCTCGTTGATCTCCCGCGCCGTCTCCGCCGAAACCACGAGCCCCGCCTGCGCCTGTCCGAGTTCGATCTTGTTCGCGACCTCGACGATGCCGTTCAGCACGCCCAGGCACGCGTTGCTCAGGTCGAAGATCGCGGCGTTCGGGTTGATGTTCAGCTCGTGGGCCACGGCGCACGCGGTGGCCGGCTCGAAGTTCTCCCGGCACACGCCCGCGTAGATCAGCACGTCGATTTCCGACGCGGAGATGTCCGCCGCGGCCAGCGCTTTACGGCCCGCGGCGGCCGCGCCCTTCGAGAGCGGGTAGCCGGGCTCCCACCACCGGCGCTCGCTGATGCCCGTGAGCAGTTCCAACTGCCCCGGTGACATGTTCAGCGATTTGTACACCGGCGCGAGCCGCGCTTCGAGTTCCGCGGTGGAAACCACCACCGGCGGCAGCTCGTACCCGATCGCTTCGAGGTGAACGCGGTTGTATTTCATGCGCGGGTCGGCAAGGTGTCGCGGCCGTCGGGGCGAGTCCCGGCTGCTATTCTAGGGTGAAATCGGTCATCTGGTAGATAACCCGCCCGTCCACGGTCAGGAACCCGTTGGCGGTGAGCCGGTGATTATCGTCGTCCGCGGCGACGATTTCTAGCACAACCGTGACCTCGTGGTCCTTCGGCAGCACCTGCCCGCGGTACACCCACGTGTGCGGCACGTTTCGGGCCACCGTGTGCCACGGCTTCGCCGGCGCCCCCCACCGCTTCCACGCCGCGTACTTCAGCAACTGGAGGAACGACTCCAGCCCCAGCGACCCGGGCCACACCGGGTCCTGGTAGAAGTGCGCCTTGAAGAACCAGAACTCCGGATCGACCTTGATGGTCCCCACCAGGAGCCCGAGCCCCTTCGCGCCGCCGTCCGGGACGTACGCGGTGACCCGGTCCACCATGCGCAGCATCGCCCCGGGGAACGGCGGCTCGTGCGGGAGCGCGTCGCTCCTGGCTCGCACCAGCTCCTGCTCGTTGGGCCACGGCACCCGGGCTTCGCGGATGCCGACCTGGTTCGCCAGTGCCCCCTTCGTGAAGAACCCGAAGTAGGTGGTGCCCTTGTACATCGGCCCCTGAGCGTCCTCGACGAGCATGTCGTAGTGCTGAATGATCATGCCCGCAGAGTTCGACACGCCCGTCATCTTCACGGTGGTCGCGAGCGTCCCGGTGGCCGGCGTCACCGCGCGGAACTGGGTGCCCTTCCCGCCGAGGTTGCGGAAGCTCAGGTCGTCCTTGCTGGTGAGCGCCGACCCGCAGTACGCGGCGAGCCACCCGCACGGCTGGAGGGCGATCTCCAACAGGACGCTGAACGGCATGTTCTCGCAGCGGTTCTCGCCGAAGTACCACTCGTCCGGCGGCACGGCGTAGAGGGCGGTGCAGCTCGCGCCGGCCTTCAGCACGAACGGCTCGCCGGACACGGCGGTCACGCAGTCGAGGAACTGGTACGGCGGCCCCGGCAGGCGAGCGAGCACCCGCTCGGAGTCGAACACCTTGTAGGGCTCGCCGAACGCTTCGGACGGGTTGCCGTTCGAGTACGCCATGATTTTGGCGGAATCGTACAGCGGAGCGGCAGACAACCCACCCCCCGGCCCCCTCCCTGCAGGGAGGGGGAGAGAAGACACTTCCGAACCGGTTCGTGGACCGGATGGGGTTCGCACCGCGTCGGAACGCCCCGCTCCCTTCAAGGGAGTAGGTTCTGCCATCCCGGCCCAGATCACATTCAGCTTCTCGCGCGAGAGCCCCGACATGCGCAGCGTCATGTTGGTGATCTCGACGATCGGCTTGCCGTCCGCGTACATCAGCGCGTCGGCGACGCAGAACGGCTCCGGCCGGTAGCCCAGTTCCTTCACCGTCACCTCGTAGGTGACGGTCTTGGTCGTCGCGAGCACCTGCCCGCGGCACTTCAGCCGGCTGTTGACGCCCGGCAGCGGCTCGCACACCACGTCGTCGGCCTCGCCCACCCAGCCGAGGCGCATCAGCAGCACGCGGAGCGTGTGCAGGCAGCACTCGTACATGAGCGTCCCCGGCATCACTTGATCGTCCACGAAGTGACACGTCAGGAACCAGTCGTCCGGGTGAATGTCGAACTCGGCGCGCACGAAGCCGGTGCCGAACCGCCCGCCCGCGGGTTCGATCAGGGGCACACGGTCCACGAGCCGGAGCATCCCGCCGGGGATGGTGGCCGGTCGCGTCAGCCGCGCCCGGGCGAACGCCGGCCCGAACGCCCCCACGAGGTCGCCCCCGCGCAGGGCGTCCACCTGTTGCGCGGTCAGCGCGCACACCGTTTGGGGCACGAGGTCCGCCCAGTCGTCGGGCCTCTTGCCCGGGAACCGCTTCTTGTCGAGCGCGGTCTGAACGATCCCCTTACCGGCCGCGAGCGCATCCGCGGTGAAGAACCCGGCTACGCCGTTGCGCATCGTGATGAGGGGCTCGCCGTTGACCGTTCCGTCGAACCAGAAGTGGAACAGCCAGGAATCGCCCTGCTTCACGAACTTGTCGATGTGGATGTCGTAGGTCACCGTTTCGCCGACCTGCGGCAGCCCGCGGTGGAACGACACGACCGCGTCGAGCAGCCGGTACACGGCCAGCCCGCGGGTCTCGAAGTCGATGCCGAGGTACCCCGAGAGGAACAGGTCGGCCTGCCCCGCCTCGACGCAGATCGCGGTCGGGATGCGGCCCGATTGCAGGTACCAGCGGTCCGCGCGGACGGTGTGGTGCGTCACCACGCGCCCGCTCGTCATCGACTTCGGCTCGCCCTCAATGAGGCTGATGCTGTCGACGAGTTGGAGCGGGCCGTCCGGCAACCGGACGCGGGTCGGGAAGGAATCGACCTCGGCGAACAGCGGCCCGAGCGCGTCGGCGATCTTGCCGGCCGCGTAGGTGCAGCACTGCTCGAAGGTCAGCGCGCGGGGCGGCTCCAGCGGGGACGCCGGAGGGGTCAGCCACACGAGCGACGAGACCGGTTCGCTCGCGCCCGCGCCTCCGCGCGTCCACGCATCGAGCAGCGAGGTTTGGAACCTCAGCACCCCGGCGGCAGACTCCATCAACTTGCCGCTGACACGCAGGAACGCCTCTTGCGCCTGCATGTTGAGCACCTGCACGTTTGCGACCGACTCAATGACCGGGGCAAGAGACGGCACCAGTTCCGGAGCGAGCACCGGAACGATGTGTGGGCTCGCCACCTCTTCGGGCTGAGCCGCCGGAGCGAGAGGTTGGCTCCGCAAGCGAACGTGAGGCTCGGGGGATGAACGAAGCGCCTCGGTGGGAGGAACGTGTGGAGTCGGCTCCGGTGTGCCAGCGGCCACGACCGGCGCGACGCGCTCCTCCCCGTCCGTCTCGATCGGCACCGCGCTCGGCGCGGCTTCCCGCTTCGTGAGAGGTGTCAATACCACGGCCGGGGGCACCGGGCGCAACCCCACCGGCACCACAACCACGTTGCGCCGCGCCGGTTCGGGCTCCCGGTGCGCAACGCACCGCGTTTCCGTACCGTACAGCGCGGCGAGATCGACCGGCAACCGCTCTGCCGCCAGGTGCGCCACGAGGCGAACGACCTGCGACACCGCGTCCGGCTTCGCGGCGTGGGCGGCCCGGGCCAGGTGCCGGCGGTCGCCCAGGATCGCCGAAATCATGCGGGTGCACGAGCCCCCCGGCCCCACTTCGACGAACGCGCGCACCCCGTCGCGGTACGCCGCCTCGATCACCCGCGGCACGTCGATCAGCCCGACCAGCCCCGACGTGATCGAGTCCGCGCACGCCAGTTCGCCGGGCCGGTAGCTCTTGCCCCAGGCGCCGCTGTACACGGTCAGGGCGTGGGCCGGCGGCGTCACCGGCAGCATGTGCAGGTCGTGGTACGGCCCGAACACCGGCTTCCCGGCCTCGCAGTGCGCGAGCGTCACGCCCTCCAGAAGCATCACGGGCTTACCGACCGCCGCCGCGAGTTTCTCCACGTCGGCCCGCTTCCCACCGATCACGCACTCGCCCGGGGTGTTCACGATCAACAGGTACGCGAGCAGGCCCGGGCGCAGCGCCGCCGTCACGTCGTCGGCGCCGGCGGAAATCACGCCGCTGACCCAGTCCACCGGCTCACCGGCCGGAACGCCCCAGTACACCCGTGCGGAATCATACGGTGGGGCGAGGTCCGACGCGAACAGGGTCGAAACCTGCATCCGCCGGTACATTTCGTCGCGCTCGCGCCACAGACGCACCCCGAACAGGCCGGCCGACTCGCCGAGGCTCAGCCCGATCATCGCGTCGCAGCGGACGCCGAGCGCGGCCACAACGTCCGCCACCAGCGAGCCGACGGTCACCTGCCCGAACATCAGGTCTCGCGCCGGCGCGTCGCCCGCGCGCCCGTGCCAGAAGAACTGCGGGCTGAACTGGTCCCGCAGGCGCTGGTTCTCGGCGTCCTGTCGGCGCACCACTTCGGGCCACTGGGCGGCGAGGTCACGGCCCATGCCGTCGAACTGGTTCCCGGACCCGGGGAACACGAGCGCGACCTTCGCCCGCGTCCCGAGCGGCTTCGGGCTGTAGAACACGCGGTCCCGGAGCGCCTGGCGGGCCGTCGCCGGGAAGGGGCTGGCGGGGTCCGCGTGGAGCGACGATGCGGCGAACGAGATCTGTTCGGCGAGTTCCGCCCCTGAGCGCGCCGCGAACCCGACCGCCAGCTTCCGCCCGGCCCCCGGCGCCGCCCGGAACCACCCCCGGGCGACGGCCTCAACGTTGCGCCCGGCCCGGTCGTGCGCGAACGCCGACAGGGCCTCAATGCCCGCGAGCAGTTCGGCCGGCGTGTCGCCCTCGACCACGAACGCCGCTTCCGCCCGCGCGCCGAGCGGCTGCGCGAGTTCGGCCGGAACCCGCTGCGCGGGCTCCTCCAGCAGGAAAGCGAAGTGCGACCCGTCTGCGCCGGACGAGTGCACGCACGCGCGCCGCGGCCCGTCGGCCCGGTTCCGTAACCAGAACGTCGGCTCCTGGGGGCCGCGGGCGCCCCGGCCGCCGGGCGCCTCGATCAAAGAACCGGCCACGCCCCCCGGGAGCACTTCTTGATACAGCGCGACGCACGCCTCCAGAACCGCCACCGCCCCCGACGCGGCACCCGCCTCACCGACCCGCTCGGCCGTCCCCCCGAACACGACCGCCGACCCGAGCGGCAGCCCGGCATCGGCCGCGGCGCGAGATTGTGCGTCCCCCTCGGTCGATGCGACCCCAACTCCCTTAATAACGGCGTACACGCGGTCGCCGTCGCGCTCGGCGTCGGCGAGGCGTTTCAGCACGAGCGCGACCGCGCCGTCGGCCGGGAGCGACGCCTCGCCCGGGAGCACCAGCCGCGGGTCGCCGGCCAGGTCCACCCCGCCCACCAGAACGCGGTCCAACTCTCTGGCCTGGAGGGCACGAACCCCCAGTTCCAGCGCCCGAGCCCCGGAGCCCTCTTCGCTGCAAACCGTGTGGCTCGGCCCGCCGAAATGGAACGTCCGCGCGACGCGGCTCGCGGCGATGCTCCCGAGCGCGCCCATCGTCCGGTTCGCCGTCAGCGGCGGGGACGCTTCGTCGGGGCCGGCACCGCTCCCGATCGCGGCCCAGCGCAGGTGGAAGTTGGTGGTGTTCAGGTCCAACCCGAGCCCGACGAACACGCCGGTCGCGGGGTCACCGTCGGCGCGGGGGGCGTACCCCGCGTCGGCGAGCGCGTCCGCGGCCACGCGCAGCATCAGCAACTGCTGCGGCAGCGTCTCCTCCAGTTCCTTGGGCGGCACGCGGAACTTGTCGATGGGCAGCGCCAGCTCGTCGATGTAAAACCCGGGCGGGCACGGCTCGTCCGCCAGCGCCCAGCCGTTCAGTTTGATACCGGGCTCGGCCGTCCCCCCGCTGAACAACTGCTCTTGCAGCGCCCGGGCGTCGGCCCACGGCCCCACGTGCGCCGCCGCCCCCACCACCGCGACCGGCTCGCGGGGTTCGCTGGCGCGCGACCGGGCGGCCGCCTCGCGCGTTCCGACCGCGATGAGGCGCGGCGTTTTGCTCGCGCCCGAGCGCGGCGGCAGACCGGTCCACTCCTCGACGAGCAGGTGCGCGTTCACCCCGCCGAACCCGAACCCGCTCACCGCCGCCCGGCGCGGTTGGGTGGCGGACGAACGCCCCCAGCGCTCGGCGGCACGCAGCACCCGGAACGGCCCGCCGTCGTAGCTCAGCCCCGGCGCCGGGGTCGCGAAGTTCGCCTGCGGTGGGAGCTGCTCGTGCTTCATCGCGAGCAGCACTTTGGTCAGCGCCGCGGCGCCGGCCCCGGTGAGCAGGTGCCCCACCGTCGACTTCACCGAACCGATCACGCACTGCCCGGGCGCCCAGTCGGAACCGCCCCACAGTTCCCGCAGGCTGTCGAACTCGATCTGATCGCCCACCGGCGTGCCGGTCGCGTGGCACTCGATCAGTTGCACGTCCCACGGGTTCCAGCCGGCGTGCGCGTAGGCCGACCGCATCGCGCGAAGCTGGCCCTCTTTGGCCGGGGCGAGCAAGTTCCCGTGCATGTCGTTCGACACGCCCGCGCCCGCAACGACGCCGTGAATCGTGTCGCCGTGCTTGAGCGCGTCGGCCAAGCGCTTCAGCACGAACACCCCGGCCCCCTCGCCCACCACGAGGCCGTCGGCCCGAGCGTCGAACGGCGAACACCGCCCGCTCGGCGCCAGCGCGCGGAGCTGCGCGAACCCCATCTGCGTGTACTGGCAGTCGGGGCGCGAGCACCCGCCCGCGAGCATGGCGTCGGCCCGGCCGGCGACCAGTTCGTCACACGCGAGCTTGAGCGCGTACAGAGACGACGCGCACGCGGCGTCCAGGGTGAAGCTCCCGCCGCCGAGCCCGAGCCCCTTGGCGAGCAGGCCCGCGGGTAGCCCGGCAACGTACCTGTTCAGCGGGTGGACCGGCGCGCCCGCCGGTAGCCCGAGCCTTCCGCCGAGCACCGCCCGGCACAGGTCGTTGGCGCGGTCCGTGGGCAAACAGATGTTGCCCAGCACGACGCCCACCCGGGCGCGGTCCAGGCCCGCGGTTTTGGCCCCGCGCCACGCCCGGCCGCCGACATCTAACACGAGGTGAAACAGCGGATCGAGTTCGCGCACCAGCCCGGGATCGATGTCCAGGCCGCTCAGATCCGGCTCGAACGGGTCGAGGTAGTACCCGCGGGCGGAGTACACCGTGTCGGGGTTCGCGACCCGCGGGTCGGTGCAGCGATCGGGCGGCAGCGCCCAGCGCCCGGCGGGCACCTCGCGCGAGCAATCGGTCGCCGACGCGACGTCGGCCCAGTACCGGTCGAGGTCCGCGCCGGCACTCGGGAACCGGCCCGCGACAGAGACGATAGCGATGCGGTCGTTCATTCGTGTCTGGTGTTTGGTGTTTCGTGTTCAGTGTTTGGGTTGAACGGCGACCGGAACCGGTGTCCGGTTCGCCGGCGCATGAAACACCAAACACCAGGCACCAAACACTATTTGGCCGCGAGCTGGTTCTTGCGGAACGAGGCGTTGAGCGCCGCGTCCATGATGCACTCGTAGTCCTGCATCTGGGCCACCACCTGGCCGTCCGGCGCGAGGAAGTCGATGTCGGCGCGGGCGAACCGGGCGTCGTCCCGCGTCACGCGGATCACGATCGTGGTCGGGTCCCCCGGGAACGCCTTGCGGAACTGCCGATACCGGCCCACGAAACTGGGCAGCGACGCCGACCCGTGGGCGCCCTGCGTCCAGAGGATCATCAGCTGGAACGCGGTGTCCAGCACCAGCGGTTCGGCGACCCACCCGGAGCGGAGCGGGAACTCGAACCAGTCGGCCGGCGGCGGGGCCGGGTACGCGGTGCCGACGAACGCCCGGTCGGCGCGCCCCACGAGCGACGCGATGCCCCTCAGGTCCTGGCCGTGGAACAGCAGCTCGCGGTACGCCCGCGCCGCGTCGTACCCGACCGGGGCCACGGCCGGCGGCCGGTCCGCCAGGCCCGGCTTGGGCAGCGCCGACGCCAGCACGATCTCGGCCCGCGAGTAGATCACGTCCCGGCCGTCCTTCTTCCGCCCGCGCAGCTCGACCGGCACCACGAGCAGCTTGTCCTGCTTCACCGCCTTACCGGCCAGCGCCCGCACCGGCACCTGCGCGCCGACCTCGACCTTCACCCCGCTGGTCACCCGCAGGTCGTTGAACCCGTGGAACTGGAACCCCGGGTTGCCGTGCAGCGCCGCGTGCGCGAGCCACTCCAGGTGCAGGGCGACCGGCAGCACCGCGAGCCCGTCGAGCACGTGCGATTTGAGCACCGGGTGGGTGGCAACGTCCACCCCGCGCTCGAACGCCACCGTCATATCGGCCGACGGCAGCGGGTTCGGCGGGGACATGACCGGCGCGTTGGAGGCCGGGGTGGTGGGGCTCGCCGTCGCCTGCACCGGGGTCACCCCGGACCCGCCGACCGGCCGCCCCGGGGGCTTCGCCAGCGCGACCACCTCGACCGCCCGCCCGGCCGCGTTCAGCTCCTGGATCAGGAACGTTGCACCGTCCGCGAGCGGGATCGTGCCGACGCCCTCGGACTCGAACAGCTTCCGCAGCGCCGGCGTCACCATCCCCCCGTCCCACGGCCCCCAGTTGATCGCGCTGACCCGCGCCCCGGGGCGCTTGCGGGCCTCCACCTGCGCGATCTTGTTCAGCACCTCGTTGGAGCAGGCGTAGGCCAGTTGCCCCACCCGCCCGAGCCGCGCGGTCGTGGAGCTGAACAGCACCAGCGCTTTCAGGTCCTCGTTGCCGAGCAGGTCGAGCAGCGTGCGCAGCCCGTCCACCTTCGTGGAGTACACCGAGTCGAAGCCCTCGCCGGTGAGGTCCTCAATGCGCTTGTCGGCCAGCACGCCCGCGCCGTGGACCAGCGCGGTCACCGGGCCGAACTTCACCCGCACCTGGTGCAGCACATCGGCCACGGCGCGGTCGTCGGTGATGTCCACCGGGAAGTACGCGACCTTCGCCCCCGCCTGCCGGACGCGGTCCAGCGTCTGCCGCACCTCGCGCTGGGCGACCACCTTCTTGTACAGGTCGCCGACGGCCCGCGGCGTGCCCTCGGCCCCGAGCGCGTCGGCGATCGCCCGCTTCATCTCCGGCTCGCCGCTCAGCCCGGCGAGGTAATCGGGCTCCGCCGCCGGCGGCGGGGTGCGGCCCGTCAGCACGAGCGTCGGCTGGTACGTCTCCGCCAGCGCCACGGACACTTCGGCGGTCACCCCGCGGGCGCCGCCGGTGACCAGCACAACGTCCCGCGCGCCGAGCTTGATGAGCTGGCTGTGCTGCCGCCGGGTGGCGCGGGCCAGTTCGATCGTGCACCGGTGCGTGGGGGCGATGCCCACCTCCGGCGGCCCGGACGAAAGCACCTCGTCGGCCACCGCGGCGGCCGCGGCCGCCGGGTCCGTGAACGCGGGCGACAGGTCCAGCGCGCGGCAGCTCACCTCGGGCCACTCGTGCCTTGCGGTCTTGGCCATGCCCGCGAGGCCGCCGGACGTGGGGTCGCTCTCCGGGGACAGTTCGGCGAGCCCGAACGCGCCGTCCAGCCGGGCGACCGTGACGAACACGGCGGCCCCGCCGCGCCCGGTTTGTCGGAGCTTCGGCGCCGCGGCTTTGAGCCAGTTGAACGCCCGGCGGTTGAACCCCGAATCGGGGCCGGGCGCCACCGGCGCCAACAAAATGAGGCCCGCCAGCCCCCTCGCGGGCGGGGCGGGCGGCACGTCGTCCCAGCCCAACACTTGCGGGCCGACGCCGGCCGCGCGGAGCCGGTCCGCGAGCGCGGCGGTGAGCGCATCGGCCGGCCCGACCAGCCAGAACTCGCTGCCCGCGGGCAGCGGCAGCCGGGCCCGCGGCGCGCTCACGTCGAGGTCGACGATTTGCGGGATGCTCCGGTCGACCCGCTCGCTGCCGAACGGTGCGACCGGTTGCCGGAGCGTTTCGTTGGCGCGGGGGGCCGGTTGGGCGATGGCGGCGGAACGCCCCGCGGGGCCGATCTCCTTTTGCGAAAGCTGTTCGGTTTCGGGAACCGGCTTCGTCGCCTCTTCGGTCCCCGGCAGCGCGGCCGGCTTCGTGAGCAAGTTCTCGTTCACTTCGCTGAGAGAAATGCGCGTGGTGACCGGCCCCTGTGGCCCGGCGAGGAACTCGGCGACGTCCTTGAGCGTGTGCAAGGCGCCCAGGTGCTCCGGCTTCACCGCCGGAGCGTCCGGCAAGCGCTCCTGCAGCGCCGACAGGATCTCCACCCGCTTGATCGAGTCCACACCCAGGTCGCCGTCCAGCGACATCGACAGGTCCAGGCTGTCCGCCGGGTAACCCGTCTTCTCGCTCACCACCGACAGCAGCGCCGAGGCCACCTCCGGGAACGTCCCGCCGGCCGCGGGCGCCGCACCGTTCAGGGGCACCCCGTTCGCCCCACGGTGCAGGTGAAGCTGGTCCACCTGCATCGTGCGCATCAGCACGTCGTCAGCTTCCGCGTCGGCCGCACCCGCCCCCCGGGCGTTGCCCTGTGGCCCGGCGAGGAACTCGGCGACGTCCTTGAGCGTGTGCAAGGCGCCCAGGTGCTCCGGCTTCACCGCCGGAGCGTCCGGCAAGCGCTCCTGCAGCGCCGACAGGATCTCCACCCGCTTGATCGAGTCCACACCCAGGTCGCCGTCCAGCGACATCGACAGGTCCAGGCTGTCCGCCGGGTAACCCGTCTTCTCGCTCACCACCGACAGCAGCGCCGAGGCGATTTTGTCGTTCGCGGGCGCCGCCTCGGCTCGTGGCGCAGGCGGCGGCGACACCAGCCTCGGCGCGGGCGGGATGAACGCCTCCTTTGGTAGCGCGGAAGCGGGCAGGATCGTCGTGGCCGGGGGCGTGTAGCGCGGGGCAGGTGTAGGTGGAGGTGCCGGCGGTGCCGATGCCGCCACGACCGGCGGCAGAACCGGGGCGGCCACCGCCGGCGCGCGGACCGGCACCGGGCGCGGGGCAACGGGCAACGGCGTGCCCGCGCCGAGCCCCGTCAAAAGGAGCGTCTGCTGCTGATCGACCAGAGTTTGCAGCGTCCGCTGCGCGGTCTCTTGTGATTCGAGGAACTGCCGGTGCAGCGACGCGGTTTGCTCCTGCATGCGCTGGAGCGCGGCGAGGCTCTGCTGGGTCATCTGCAGGGCCTGGGCCAGCGCGTTCGGGTCGCCCGAGCCCGGGGCGTTCGTGTCAGACATTGCGGAACCCTTGGACCGTACCGGGGCGGCGAGTGCCGGGGCGCTAGAGTGTGACTTACCGTTACCGTTGCTGGACGCCAGGTGCAGGTGCTGCGGCGGGCGGGCGGGGCGCGTCTCGCGCGGGGCCACCCAGTTGGCCCCGCACACGCTCACCGTCAGCCCCGGCTTGCCGGCCGGCGGTGCCGACGGGCGGCACCGGCTCTCGCGCTCCCACGCGCTCAGCGTTACGGCGTGTCCGGCCGCGGCGAGCCGTGCGAGCAGGCGTGCCAGGTCGAGCACGCCGGGCCGCTTGCCGCCGGACGCGTCCAGCGCGAGCGCGGCCGCACCGGTTACCGGCGAGTCCGCCAGGATCGCCTCGACGAGCCGCGTCAGCACCGACCCGGGGCCGACTTCCACGAAGGTGCGCACGCCGGCGGCGCACATGGCGCGGATCTGCTCGACGAACGCCACCGGTTTAGCGAGCTGGTTCGCGAGCAGGTCTTTCGCCGCCCCAGGCGCCGAGGGGTATTCGGCGGCGGTCGTGTTCGCAAAAACTCGGGCCGAGGGCGGCGCAAACGCAGCGGGCTCGAGCGCGGCGCGGAACGGGGCCGCGGCGTCGGCGACCAGTTCCGAGTGGAACGCCGCCGCGACGGGGATGCGGGTCGCCTTCAGCTTCGCGTCGGACAGGGCCTTCGCGGCCCGCTCGATCTCGGCCGTCGCGCCGGACAGTACGAACTGCCGCGGCGAGTTCCGGTTCGCGACGACGACGTTGAGCCGCTCGCGCGTGAGTACGGTCTCGATTTCCGGGAGCGGCGCGAGCACCGCGAGCATCGTCCCGGGGTCGCCGTCGCGCCGGGCACCCATCAGGTCCCCGCGAACGCGAGACAGCGCGAACAGTTCCGCCGGCTGCAACCGGCCGGCCGCGGCCAGCGCCACGAGTTCGCCGTAGCTGTGCCCTGCGAACGCGTCCGCGCGCACGCCGAAGCGGTTCGCGAGGGTCTGCCAGGCGCCGAAGCTCACGGCGCCGAGCGCGGGCTGCGCGTTCCGGGTGTCGCGCAGGTCGGCGTCGTTGGCCTTTTTGCGGGCGGGGTCGAACGTGGTCGGCGGGTAAATGTAGTCGCTCAGCCGGCGCGCGTCACGTTCCGGCGTCCGGGCCGCAACCGCCTCGTTCGCCAGGGCGAGTGCGCCGAGCGTTTCGGGGAACAGGCACGCGAGATCGCGAAGCATCCCGACCGACTGCGCGCCCTGCCCCGGGAACAGCACCGCGAGTTGCCCCGGCGCCGCCCCGCGTCCGTAGTGGACGCCCTCCGGCGTACTCCAGCCCGCAGCCTCCGGTTCCGCCCCGAGGCGCTCCTTCGCCCCCGCGAGCAGCTTCGGCAGGTCCGTCAACGTCCGGTGCGCCGCGAAGCACAGCCTGCACTTCGCCGCCGGGGTGAACGCGGCCCGGGACGCCTCCGCCGCGCGGGCGAACGCGTTCCACTCGGTCGGCAGCTTGGCGAGTTCGGCGGCCAGCGCCTGCGGGGTGTCGGCGCCGAACGCGACGATTTCCGTGGAGCCGTCCCAGTCGGGCTCGAGTTTCTCCGCCCGGTACTCTTCGAGCACCGCGTGGAAGTTGCTCCCACCGAACCCGAACGCGGACAGCGCCGCGCGCCGCGGGTGCTCCGCGCGCGGGAGCCACGGGCGCATCTCCCCGCTCACGTAGAACGGCGTGTCCGGCGCGAGCAGCGGCTCCACCGGGCGCGACACTTTCAGTGTCGGCGGCAGCACCTTGAAGTAAACCGCCAGCGCGGCCTTGATGAGAGACGCGGCGCCGGCGGCGGACTTCGTGTGCCCGATCTGCGACTTCACCGAGCCGATCGCGGCCCACGGGCGCGGCTTCGACGACGCGCGGCCGTACACGTCCGTCAGGGCCGTGAGTTCGACCGTGTCGCCGACCTTCGTGCCGGTCCCGTGCGCCTCCACGAGTTCGATCGTGTCAGGCGTCACGCCGGCCAGCCGGTAGGCGCCGAGCAGGGCCTTCTTTTGCCCGGCCGCGCTGGGGGCGTAGATCGCGTTCCCCTTGCCGTCGCTCGACGACGCGACGCTCTTAAGGACGGCGTACACGGTGTCCCCGTCGCGCTCGGCGTCCGCCAGGCGCTTCAGCACCACGACGCCCAGCCCCTCGCCGAGAATGGTGCCGTCGCCGTCTTCGCTGAACGGCTTCGCGTCCCCCGACGGCGAGAGCGCCGGGGTCTTGCTGAAGCACATGTACATGAAGATGTCGTTGAACGTGTCGCACCCGCCGGTAACGGCCACGTCGCACCGGCCGGTTTGCAGTTCCAGCGCCGCGAGGTGAACCGCGGAGAGCGAACTCGCGCACGCGGCGTCCACGACGCAGTTCGTGCCGCCCAGGTCGAGCTTGTTGGCGATGCGCCCGGCGACCACGTTCCCGAGCAGGCCGGGGAAGCTGTTCTCCTGCCACGGCACGTAGCTCTCGGCGATCCGCGCGGTCGCGTCGTCGGCCAGCTCCTGCGGGATGCCGGCGTCCAGCATCGCGCGTTTCCACTTCGGGTGCCCGAGCCGCGCGCCCAGAGGGATGACCAGCTCCAGCGTGCCGGTCACGCCCAGAATCACCGACACGCGGTTGCGGTCGGTAAAGGGCTTGGTGCTGTTGGTCGGCTGCTTCGCGTCGGCGAACCGAACGCCCGCATCCACCAGCGCCTGTTTGGCGGCCACCAGCCCGAGCAGTTGCGTGGTGTCGGTGGCCTCAATGTCGCGCGGCGCGATGCCGAACTCGAGGGGGTTGAACTCGACCGCCGACAGGAACCCGCCGCGGCGGGCGTAGGTCATGTCGGGGGCTTTGGGGTCCGGCGAGAAATAATCGTCCGGGCTCCAGTGGGTCGGCGGCACCTCGGTGATGCCGTCCACACCGTGCTTGACGTTCGCCCAGAAGAGTCCGGGGCCGGAAGCCTTCGGGAACAGGCACCCGATGCCGACGATCGCGAGCGGGGAGTTCGATTCGGGAGTCTGCATCACACCGTGTTCGTGTTGGTCGGGCGGTTCCGGTCCGGGCGTTCGGGCGCCGCTCGGTTGGCCCGAGCCGTCGCGAGTTTACGACATCCGCTGGGCGAGTTCGTCCGTTGCGAGCGGGGCGAGCGGGAAGCACACGTCCGGCAGGTTCACGCCCTGCTGACGCAGGGCCGCCCGCCGGGACACCACGCACGCGCCGTACAAGAGGTTCAGGGCCACCCCAACGACCGTCCGGTTTTGCGGTGCTTCGAGGTGCGAGCCCTTCGCCCACTCGTTGAACGCCCCCATCGCGGGGCCGCACCACACCTGGTAATCGATCTGGCGGCCCGGCTCGCCCGCGTTCGCCCACCGGCTGGAGAGCCCCAGATACCAGCGGAACACCAGCGCCATGCGGTGCCGCGGGTCGGCCTCGGCCCGTTGGAGCTGCCCCGGCTCCCGTTTGGCCCAGAACTCGCGAGTCAGATCCCAGATGTTCTGGAACGACGACCGGAACAAGTTCTTCTCGATCTGGACGCGCTCCGCCTCCGGGATCGCTTCCCAACTGGCGCACGTGCGGTACAGCTCGTAGAGCTTCTGGGCGCGCATCGCGAACATGGTCCCGCGTTTGAGCACCTGGAGCTTCACGCCCAACTCGAACATGTCCGCGGCGGGGGCCATGATTACGTCCGCCTGGCCGGCTTCGGCGAGCATCTTTCGCACGGTGTCCGAGCTGCCGGACTCGACGCACGCTTGGTTCACACTACCGGTAACGATGTAAGCCGCGCCCATCGCGAACGCGCCCGCGGCGCTCGCGGGGGTTGCGATCCCGCCTGCCAATCCTACGCGCGGCGGGGCGTCATAGCGGAACTGAGTCTGCAACCGATCGCGCAGCGCGAGAATGGTTGGCAAAAGTGTGATCGCCGGGCGGTTGTCCGTGTGCCCGCCGGAATCCGCCTCGACCGTGACATCGTCGGCAACCGGGAATTTCGCCGCGAGCGCCGCCTGCCGTTCGGTGACGTGTCCCGCGGCCACCAGCTCACGCAGCATTTTATCGGGCGGCGGGGACAGGAATTTGGTCGCCACCTCGACCCGGGACACCTTCGCTACGATCCGGTTCAGCGGGATCACGAGCCCGCCCACGCCGCCGCGGAACCCGGCGACGCGGTATCTTACGATCGCGGGTGTCAAGTCCAGGTATGCGCTCGCCTCGACGTGCGTCACGCCTTTGCTGAGAAGGAGTTCCGCCGTGGCCATTTCGTGCGCCGGTTCGCCCGGGCTGTGAATCAGGTTCACGCAGTACGGGGCGTCGCCCAGGTTCGCCTTAAGCCGATCAACCGCAGCACTGATGCGCTCCAGCGACTGGCCCGCGGCGCCGAAGCTCCCCAGCATTCCGGCCTTGCTGATCGCCTCGACGATCTCGCACGAGGCGATGCCGTTGGCCATCGCCCCGGTCATGTACGGGTACTTAAGCCCGTGCTCTTGCAGGAAGGTGGGATCGCCGAGTTGTTCCGGCGGCAGCGGGGGCAAGTACGCAACCACTTCCCGAGCACCGGCCGGGGGTTGGTTGGTGGGGGAAGCTAGGCAGACTACGCCACCCGACGCGACCTGGAGTTCGTCGCGTTCGCGTAGCACCACAACCGGCGTGCGGAGCGCGCCGAGCGCGGTCCGGAACTCCTCGGACGAGCCGGATGGGAGGGTCCCATCGGGAGCCCAGTACCCGATTGCGGTTGGGCGGTTCGTCGGACCGGCCGAGTGGGTCATCGGGTGCGAGTGTGCAGTGGTAGCGGCAAACGGTACAGCTTATGGGATATGGGTTTTCGCCCGCCGCGAACAGTCATAACGGTGTCCGGGGTTGTAACCCCGGATTTCACCGGGACGTGCATTCCGCTCGATCTTTATCGTGAACGACCAACAGCCGAGATGTTGAGGTACAAGCAACCCGCTTCCAGCACCGTAACCGATAGACCCGCGCCGCGTATTCTTCCCTTGCCTGCAGCGACAGCGTCAAACTCGCCCCATTCAACCCAATTGCTCATCAAAACTGGCTGCGAGCACCGAATCGTCTCGCCAGTCGCCGGAGACCGGCGGAGCCGAAGTTTATCCCGTGCAAGACGAGGGCTTCGAGCTGATCGGCCGGAGCGCTCACGAGGTGATCCGCGCTCGCCGCGGTCAAGTCGTTGTGCGCAAGGTTCAGGCGTTTCAAACGCCGCCAGAGCGGGGACGATACGAGGCACTCGACCCCGGCGTCGCTGATCTCGTTGCCCGGAACCTCAAGATGAGCGAGGTTACTCAGCGCATCGGAGTCGGCGAGCGCACCCAGCCCGGCATCACCAATGCGGTTCCCGCCCATCGTCCAGTCGAGCGTTTCGAGCCGTTCGAGGTGCGGGCATCTCGCGAGCGCCCGTGCGGCGTTCACTCCGGGCGAGTTGACGGCGATCGAAGTCACGCAGACCAGTTCGGGGCGCACAATGAACCGCGCGAACCAAGTGGCGGTCAGGTGCCGGATGCTGACCTGGGGGCGCGGGCACAACCGCGCGAACTCGCCGGGCTGCTGAACGAACTGAAGGGCCGTGACTTGGAGTTTGCTCAGGAAGCCGCGGTCGAAGGTGATATCCGGGGCGGTGAGGTCGCGCCCCAACGGGCCGGGAATCAAATCGCGCCGGTGGTTCTTGATCAAGAACTGCACTCGTTCCGCGCGCTTCCGCCGATCCGCGCCGGGCAATTCGGCGGTCTGCTCCCACCCGCACTGGAGGCGAATGAACTCGGCCCGGATTGGCCGGTCGTGTTCGTCGAGCCAATCGGCGTAGGCGAGGCGCGGGGTGTCCTCGCTCGGATGCGCTGCGATAGCGGCCAGCAGTGCGTCCTCGTCGCTCATGGGCGCTCATGCGCCTCTTTCGGGAGCTTCGGAGCGGGGTATTTGGCCCGCAGGTCGGCCCACTGTTCCTGACCAATGGCTGTGCGGAAATCTTCGTCCGAGTAGAACCACAGGCTAGCGCCGCCCCGTATCGCTTCCGCAATGAGCCGCTCCAGCTCGGTCCGGTTCCCGGCGGTCGCCGCGACCGCGGCGCGAAGGGGGTTCGATACCGGCTGCTCCCCGAACTCCGCGAGCACGGCGCCCGCGGCCTCCGGCTCGGAGCGGAGCACCCCGCGCAGGTACTCGTCACGGGCCGTCCAGCGGTTTGCCGCCTTATCGTCGGACTCCCGCAAGAATTTTTTAAACAGCACCGCCGCGGCGGCGTACTCGCGGGCGCGGAACTTGAGATGCGCCTGCCAGTACACGCACTGAATGTCGTTCGGCTCGCGCTTGCGGTGTGCCACCAGCAGTTTCTTCAGCCCGTCGAGATCGTCACATCTGTCGTACAGCCCGGCCAGTTGCTGAAACACGGGCGCGATTGGTTCGACCTTTTCATGCGCCTCCAGACCGCGTTTCGCCCGGAACAGGCACTCCACTTGGCGCCAGCGGAACCCGGCTCGTTCGTCGAACTCGTCGCGTTCCGGGTCCGCATTTACCGGAGGCAATTTGGCCGCTCCCGCCGCAAACGCCGCAGCCGCTCGGTCGTATTCTTCCTCGTGTTGGAACACGGCGCCCTCAAAATACAACAGCCACGGGTCGGCCGGGACACGACGGCGGTGCGCCGCGATCAGCTCCCGCAGTTCCGGCAGTTCGTCCTCGGGCTCCTCCGCGTCCGACACCGTGTCGTCGAGGTCATTGGCAAGAATGCGGAACGCCTGGGCGGCGTACTCGGCCGGCACGACGGCGTAGGCCTCCCGCCCCTTCTTCGCCCGACACATTGCGTGGAGGTATGCCTCCAGCACCTGGGGCCGAGCCGCCTCGATCTTCAGCCCGCGCTCGAGCAGCGCGCGAGCAGCATCAAACCGACCGGCGATCACCTGTCGGCGCACGTCCGCGGACAGCCCCCGCGGCTCGTCCGGTCGCGCCTTGCGCAGCCCGTCCAGCAACGCGTCGGCAGCGAGACCGTTATCGTCGTCAGCAATCTCGGGCCGCACCGCGTCGTACAGGCGGCCGGGGTCCGCGGCACGGCCCAGCCGGTCACCAAGTTCCGACCGGTTCTTCGGCTCCAGCACCCGGCCCAGCGCGACCAGCGGGTCGGGTGCGTCGGGGTCCAGGTCGTTCGCCCGCCGGTACGCGGCCCGAGCTTCGTCCAACCGATTCAGCTCCTCAAGTGCGGACCCGCGGGTCAGTTCCGCCTCGTCGTCGGGGCCGAGTTGGGCGATGTACGCGTCCGCGGCCGCGAGCGCTTTGGCGTGCTCGCCAGACTGGAGGTAACAGTTCGCACGCATCAGGTGCGTCAGCGGCGCGTCCGGCTCCACCCGTTCCACTTGGTCCAGGAAAGCAAGCGCCTCGTTCGGCTCACCCCGGGCGAGGTGAATTCCGGCCCGGAGCAGATACACAACCGCGGCGATCGGGTCCGGCAGATCGGCCGGCCGGCACCCGGCCAGCGCCGCCTCGGCGCTGGCGTAGTCTTGCCGGGCGATCGCGGCCTGCGTGGCACGGATCGCGAGCAGCGCCTTTTGCAGTGCCGGCAGCCGAGCCAGCATGTCTGGAGTCAGCAACGCCCCCATCAGGTGCGTCGCACGCAGCCCTTGGTCCAGGTCCTCGAAATCGAACACCCGCCACCCGCCGGGCCGCCGCACCAGCCACCAACGCACCTTGAGTTTCACCCGGCCGAGCGCCGTAGAGTCGTTGACGTGGCTGGCGATCACCACCGCCTCGTTGCGGTCTGCCGACCACCGTACCCGGCGCACGTTGGTGCTCTGCCAGCGGAATAACGGATTGAACACGGCCCGCGCGCCGGCGTTTTGCATCCCGCGAATGAACCGCTCGCGATCGGCACGTCCGGGTTTCAAGCCGAACCGGTCGAACCGCCCGGTTCGCACTAGTTCCTCGAACAGCCGTTCGGGGTCGAACTGCTGGAACAGCGCGGGGCCGTCCTCTTTTTCGAGGATCTTCGTGAGGTTGGCGAACAGCGCCGCGAACTCGGCGGCCTCTTCGGGGGTGGGCGACTTCGGGTCGGCAAACGCCGCCGCGGCCTCCGCTCGCCCGGCCTCGCGCTCGCTCGCCTGGGCTTGCTCGGCGCGCAAGCGGGCAGCCGCCCCGCGGCGTTCCACGACCACTTTCACCGTCACAACGAGGCCGGTCAGTGCCAGAACGCACACGAAGAACACTCCGAACACGATCGCTGCGGTGGCACGATTGCTCATGAGAAGCCACTTATGGTCCCGCGGGCCGGCCGGTCGGAGCGAACGGGCCGACGGTCGCTGCGGCTGCCCATTCTAACCGCTAACGCACATTTATACATGGGCGTTTTGGCGAAACTTGTGGTTCGGCGTGAGCCAAAAACGAGCGAGCCTCGCGACACGTGGTCGCGAGGCTCGCTCGTTTCGTGTACCAGTTTAGCTGGCGGGTGTTTCGGTCGGAGCGGGCGTCTCCGCAACCACCGGGGCAGGCGCCGGGGCGACCGGGGCCGGCCCCTTCTTCTGAACCTTCGTCTCACCGGACTTCAGGAACTCAATGACCGCGGTCGCGCCGCCGTCGCCGAGCCGCCGGTAGTGCTGCTTCAGAATGCGGGTGTACCCACCCGAGCGATCGGAGAACCGCGGCCCGATTTCGCGGAACAGCTTCTTCAGCACCGTGTCCCCGGTGCTCTCGTCCTTCTTGTCCCAGATCTCGGTGCCGTGCGTCGGGCCGAGCAGGGCCATCGCCTGCCGGCGGTAGTGCAGGGCCTTAATGCGAGCCGTCTTCTCTTCGGCCTCGCCCTTGCCAGCCGCGGCGGCGATGGCGGCATTCGCCTTTTTGGCCAGGGTGACGATCTTCTCGACGAACGGCCGCAGTTCTTTAGCCTTCGGCAGCGTGGTGACGATCCGCTCGTGCGTGATCAGCGCGCGGGTCAGGTTGCGGAACAGGCTGCGCCGGTGGGCGGCGTTGCGGTTCAGGTGACGACCGCGCTTACGGTGACGCATGGCTCATCCTCAAATCAAAAGAGGTTAGAAAACAGAGGTCAGAAGCAAGAACCCCACCCCGTGCCAAGGAAGGTGGAGGTGACGAAACCGAGGCCGGCATTAGCTCCCGGCCTCCGGTCCACTGACCTCTCGGATCAAACGTGCGGCATCAGCCGCGGTTACGACCGGCGCGGCGGCAGACGCATTCCGAGCGCCAGCCCCCGCTCTTCCAGCTTCGACTTCACTTCTCGGAGCGTCGTTTCGCCGAAGTTCCGTACTTCGAGCAACTCCTCGGACGTCCGAATCACGAGATCGCGAACGGTCTGGATGCCTTCGGTTTCGAGGCAGTTGGTCGCCCGCACCGACAGGTCGAGTTCCGCAAGGCTCATGTTGAGCTTGCGCTCGAGCTCGGCGTCCTGTTGGTCGCGCACCGACGCGTTCGGCCCGATCTCGATGGGGCCGTCGTCCAGTTGCAGTTCCGGCCCCGGCTCCGTGTACTGCACGAACGGGTTCAGGTGCTTGCGGAGGATCTTCGCCGCCTCGACGATCGCCATTTGCGGAGCGAGCGTGCCGTTGGTCCAGATCTCCATCACGAGCCGGTCGTAGTTCGTCTTCTGACCGACGCGGGTCTCTTCGATGTCGTACTTCACCCGCACGACCGGCGAGAAGCTCGAATCGACCGGGATCACCCCGACCTCGCGGTCCTTGCCGGCGTTGTCGTCGGCCGTGCGATACCCGCGGCCGTTTTCGACCGTCATTTCCATCACGAACGGCACGTCGCTCGTGAGGGTCGCGATGTGGTGCTCGGGGTTGATGATCTGGATCGTTTCGTCGTGCTGCACGTCCACGCCGCGGACGGCGCCGGCTTCGTGCTTCTGGATGCGAATCGTCTTCGGCTGGTCAGAAAGGTTCTTAACGACCAAACTCTTGACGTTCAGGATGATGTCCGTGACGTCTTCAACCACGCCGGTGATGGTCGAGATCTCGTGCTGTACGCCCTGGATCTTGACCCGCGTGATCGCGCTGCCTTCCAGCGACGACAGCAGGATGCGACGGAGGCTGTTGCCGATCGTCATCCCGAAGCCCTTCTCGAAGGGCTCGGCGTAGAACTTGCCGTAGGTGTCCGAAAGGTTGGAGCGGTCGGCCTGAACCCGGTTCGGCAACTCCAGCCCACGCCAGCGAACGCGCATTCTCAATTCTCCTGCCGTCGGCTTTCCGCTACCCCACCTGCGACCGAGCGGGGAGCGAACCAAACGGCGACCTGTCGAACAAGACCGGCGATCGCGGCCGGAAAGTTGAAGAGTATTCACCGCAGAGGGCACGAGAGAGCGCAGAGAGAAAACACTGTTCTGAACTTTTGTTTCCTCTCTGCGTCCTCTCGCGCCCTCTGCGGTGAATACTGTATCCGCCACTATCGGGTAGCGATTTCGATGATCAACTGCTCGCGGATGTCGGTAATCCGCTCGTCCACGTCCTGCCGGGTCGGGGTGCGGTTCATGCGCCCTTCAGGCTGGTCCTGTGTGCCGGTCAGTTCGAGAAAATCGGGGATGCGAACGGTCCCCTTCGCCAGGGTGTCGCGGGCCATTTTCAGGCTGCTGTCCCGGGTCTTCACCTTGATGACATCGCCGGGCTTGACCAGCATGCTCGCGATGTCGCACTTCACCCCGTTCACCAGAATGTGTCCGTGGGACACCATCTGGCGCGCGCTGGTGCGGTTCACGGCAAAGCCGAGCCGGTGGACAACGTTGTCCAGTCGGCGCTCCAGGATCGACAGCAGTTGCTCGCCGGTGTTCCCGACGGCCTTCGTCGCGAGGCCGTAGTAGCGGCGGAACTGGGCCTCGAGCACCCCGTAGAACCGCTTGAGCTTCTGCTTCTCGCGGAGCCGGATGCCGTACTCGGAGGTCTTGCTGCGGCGCAGCCCGTGCATACCGGGCGGCGGCTTTTGCTTGTCGATCGGGCACTTCGGCCCGAAGCACCGGTCGCCTTTGAGGTACAGCTTCATCTGGTCCCGCCTGCACATCTTGCAGACGGGATCGGTGTTACGTGCCATGTCGCCTGTGAGGGCTCGAACCAGGGGTCAAGGTGGCCCCGCAAAGCGGGACCGGTTTCGGTGACCGTCCTCGGCTGTCAGTCGCACGCCCGGCGAACCCCAGAGTCGGAACAGGCGTCGTGCTAACAACAGTGTGGTCAGCGGGGGTTGCCGGAGCAACACCCCACTGACCGCAGGTGGCTGATCACATCTTGTCGGTTTTGAACGGTTAGACGCGGCGCTTCTTGGGCGGACGGCAGCCGTTGTGCGGGAGCGGGGTCACGTCTTCGATGGCCTTGACGTTGAGGCCCGACGCCTGAAGGGCGGTGATCGCGGATTCGCGGCCGGCGCCCGGCCCCTTCACCCGCACCTCGACCTCCTTGACGCCGAACTTGGACGCCTTGGAGGCGCACTCTTCGGCCGCCCGCTGCGCCGCGAACGGCGTGCTCTTGCGGCTGCCCTTGAACCCGACCGCCCCGCCCGACGAGTGGCACAGCGTGTCGCCGTTCGTGTCGGTGATGGTGACGATCGTGTTGTTGAACGTGCTCTGCACGTGGGCGACGCCGCGGCTTACGTTACGCCGTGTCTTCTTCTTCTTGCTCTTCGCCATGTTCGTGGTGTTCGGTGGTTGGTGTTCAGTGTTTAGTGCCGACCCGTTCGGTCATGGTGTTTCGCCACAGTTCGCGAACCGTGTTCAACTCAACACGAAACACCAAACACTAACGTTACCGCATGTCCTTGACGCCCTTCTTGCCGGCGACCGTCTTGCGAATGCCCTTGCGGGTACGGGCGTTCGTCTTCGACCGCTGGCCGCGCACCGGCAGGTTCTTCCGGTGCCGCTCGCCGCGGTAGCACTTGATTTCCTTCAGCCGCGCGATGTTGGAGCCTTCCACGCGGCGGAGCGGCCCTTCGACGAGGTACTCCTTGTCGAGGAGCACCGCGATCTCGGCGATCTCCTTGTCGTTCAGCTCTTTGGCCCGCCGCTGCGGGTCGAGGTTGAGCTTCTCGCACACTTCCAGCGCCGTGGTCGGCCCGAGCCCGCGGATGTACCGCAGTGAGATGTGGGTCGGCTTGTCCGGCGGGATGTCAACGCCTTGAATACGGGGCATATCAGCTACCAGAGGTCAGAGAACAAAGGACAGAGGACAGCGAGCAAAGACCAGAGTCGGTTCCGACCTCTGTCTTCTGGCGTCTGTCTTCTGGTGGTCAACCTTGCCGTTGCTTGTGCCGGGGGTCTTCGCAGATCACGCGAACGACGCCCTTGCGCTTGATCATCTTGCACTTGTCGCAGATCCGCCGCACGCTCGCACGCACCTTCATGGGGCACCCATTCGCCAGACGACCTGTTGCCACAACGACTGGCGCCGCGGCCGTTTCAAATTCCGAAAGCCCGCACACGCCGGGTAAACCTTCAATCTACCCGGGCTTGAAAAACCGACAAGGCCGCACCGCCAAATTATTGAGCCGGCGCCGGAGCGGCCGGAACCGTTTGCGGTTCGTCGTCGAACGCGCCTTCATCGGCGGTGATGACGACCACCCCGCTCGCCGTGAGCGCGAGCGTGTGCTCCACGTGAACGCTCGCCAACCGGTCCCGTGTCACCACGGTCCACTGGTCGCCGAGCGTGTCCACTTCCGCCCGCCGCATGTTCACCATCGGCTCAACGGCCAGTGTCAGCCCCGGCTCGAGTTTGAAGTCGGATTTGCGGGTCTCGCGGTCAACGTAGTTGGGCACCTGCGGGTTCTCGTGCATGATCCGCCCGATGCCGTGACCCACGTACGATGTCACGACACTGAACCCGGCCTGCTCGACGTGCCGCTGCATCTCGCTCGCGACCTGGCTCCACCACTTCCGCTTCGGCAGAAGGTCGATCGCGATCTGGAGCGTCTCCTCACCGACCTTCAGGAGCCGGGCCTTCTCGGCCGACACCGGCCCGATCGGAATGGTGATCGCGCGGTCCGCGCACCAGCCGTTCAGCTTGCACGCGGTATCGACCTTCAGCAGGTCGCCCTCTTTCAGCACCCGCTGACCGGGGACGCCGTGAACCACCTGCTCGTTCACGCTCAGGCACGTGACCGCGGGGAACGGCGTTTTCCCGGGGTAGCCCTTGAACAGCGGGATCGCGTTGTGTTTGGCGTAAAACGCCTCAACCGCCTGATCCATTTCGATCGTCTTGACGCCGGGCTTCGCCATCTCGCGACAAATGCGGAGCGCGCGGGCGACGAGTTTCCCGGCCTCGCGCATGAGCGCGATCTCGCGGGCGGATTTCAGTTCCGGCGGCCGGTTCGCGTTGGGTCGGATCATCGGGTAGCGCGGGGGTGGCGGAATTCGGAACACGGGTTCAAAACAACGGCGACAACGATTTCCTTGCGGGAGCCGAGTTCCGCGGCCGCGTCACGGCCGAGTCCTCCCGGCGGGAGTCGAACCCGCGACAGCCGATTTATAAGATCGGCACTCTGCCGCTGAGTTACGGGAGGCGCGTGAACCGCTCCGACATATGCCATCGCGTATCACGGCGCCCTCCCTTCTGCGGTTAGAACCGCGTTCCCGGTTTCGTCCGGCCGGCGTACCAGCAGCGCCGCCAGCACGTCGGCGAAAATCTTCTCCGGACCCTGCGTCGCGTCGATGTCGTCCACCAGCCCTTGCCGCCGGTAATGTTCTAGCAACAGGTCCGTGTTTTTGTGGAACTCGCCGAGCCGCCGCCGGACCGTTTCTTCTTTGTCGTCGTCGCGAAGAACCAGTTCCGCCCCGCACACGGTACAAACGCCCGGGACTTTTGGCGGTTGCGCGGTCACGTGAAAGCACACGCCGCACGCCCCGTTCGAGCAGCACCGCCGCCCGCTGATCCGCCGAACGACCTCGTCGTCGTCGATGCGCAGGTTCACAACGGCATCGACCCGCAGGAACTCCTGTCTCAGCAACGCGTCGAAGGCGACCGCCTGGGAATAGGTCCGCGGGTAGCCGTCCATCACGAACCGCTCGGGCCGGCTCTTACCACGGAACAGTTCGGCGACCACCTCGTTCACGACCGTGTCCGGCGCCAACAGTCCCTGTCTGATCAGCGGCCCGACGATCCGGCCCGTCTCGGTGTTCCGTCTGATCGCGTCGCGGAACATTGCGCCGGTGCCAATGACGGTCAGTCCGAACCGCTTGACGAGCCGGTCGGCCTGCGTGCCCTTGCCGCTGCCCGGGGGTCCGACGAGCACCAATCGCATGAACCGTCACCTTCAAATGTCCGCCGCCGCCGAGCGGGCCTGACGACACCTGCGAACCGAGTTCACCGGGTGGGCTTGGCGGACACCAATCCTTCATAACCACTGTATTGTTGTCTGCGTCACAGGCATCAGCAAGAGGATCGCGAAAATCCCCCCCCGTGCCGACTACTTGCACAACTCCCGTGTTTACACCTTGTGGTAGTTCCAGCAGTTCGATTTTCTCCGCTTTCGTACCAAATGGAACTACCAGCAAAGAGTTCCTGTTCGTGAAGCGAAACGAGCCGCGCCAGCATCAACAACCCCAAACGATGACAAAACAATACTTTACGCCCCAATCTACTGCCGCGAGCGTTCACAATACCAGCGGACGTCTGCAACTCGTATTCGGTTTCATGCCGGTGGTGCGTGGGTAGCGACCGCCCAGCTCCGGACCAGTCTGACGCCAGCAAATGTCCAGCCGCCACCCCATGCGTCTCAGTCGGCTGGGGACCCACAGCCTCAATACGCGGCTCACGTTCCAGCAGCGATCGAGTTGTCTCTGCGGCCAGGATGCCACAGCCCCAAATGAGGCCAGCAGTTGACTCCCCCGAAAGAGAGGGGAACGCCTCACCAAACAACAAGCCAGATGAGCCAGTGTCTCATGAGCGACGGCTCTACTCACACTCCGAGTTGCCGCTACCCTCACAAATGGCACGCGAGCAGTTCCGTGTTTCACGTCGGGCCATTTCAGTGCCGTCCGCTGACGCAGACGCTTCGACCGGAGCCGGAATTACCGATTGAACGGTTTGGGTCAGCGGGTCAAGTTAAATCCAGCCGCTTCAAGTTCGCGCGGCTTTGGTAATCGGCTGTGAGATCTGAGATGCCACCCGCCCGCATCAGCAGGCGGGTGGCGCACACGATTGACGAACTTGAAACTACTGGAATCCGAATCCGTGGCACGGTGAAGCACAGAACCGATCTTGAAATGGCACGACGGCAAAAAGCTCTCGCCTTTTGCCGTCGCAGTTCCGACTTTACCGGCGTTGCGGCGAAATCACGATTCGTCGGTCAGCCCGGGGTAGTTCCGCATGACGAGGTGACTGTTGATCTTCTGCACCAGGTCGAGCGCCACGCTGATCACGATAAGCAGGCCCGTACCGCCGAAGTAACTCGCGACCACCAGCGGAACGCCCATCTCGTTCGAGATCACGTTGGGGATGATCGCGATGATCGCGAGGAACGCCGCCCCCACGAACGTCACCCGCATCAGCACCCGTTCGAGGTAGTCCGCGGTCTTCTTGCCCGGCCGGTAACCGGGGATGAAGCTGCCGTGGTCCTTCAGGTTGTCGGCGATCTCCTTCGGGTTGAAGGTGATCGCCACCCAGAAGTACGTGAACACGTAGATCATCACCACGTAGCCGAAGTTGTACATCCAGCCGCTGTGGTTGTTGAACACGCTCGACAGCGTGCCCGCCCAGCCGATCGAGCTGTCG
Source organism: Gemmata obscuriglobus (assembly GCF_008065095.1). Classification (NCBI taxonomy): domain Bacteria; kingdom Pseudomonadati; phylum Planctomycetota; class Planctomycetia; order Gemmatales; family Gemmataceae; genus Gemmata; species Gemmata obscuriglobus. The sequence continues at coordinate 8,872,456 of NZ_CP042911.1, forward strand.
GAGAAGCTGTAGATCGCGTTGAACAACAGGCCCGGGACGATGAGCAGGGTGCTCGCGAAGATCACGGGCATCACACCGGCCGCGTTCACCTTCATCGGCAGGAACTGGCGCGTGCCGCCGTACACCCGTCGGCCGCGGACGTGCTTCGCGCTCTGGGTCGGGATGCGGCGCTGGGCCTTCGTCATCGCGATCACGCCGACGACCACCACGACGAACAGGAACGCGAGAACGATCAGTTTCTCGAACGTGATGTCGGTCCCGGCCCCGCCGAGTGTGAACACCGAGTCCTTGATCTTGCCCGTGGAGGAGTCGATCAGGAGCATGTTGACCGCGTCCGGGATGCGGGACACGATCCCGGCCATGATGATGAGCGAGATGCCGTTGCCGATGCCGTACTCGTCGATCTGCTCGCCGAGCCACATCAGGAACACGGTACCTACGGTCAGCGTGACAACGGCCGTGAAGCCGAACCACCACAGGTCAAAGCCGGCGTTGTACCCGTCGGGCGCGAGCCCCATCCCGCTACCGTCACTGGCCTCGGGCTTCATGACGGCCTGCACGACCATGACCGCCTGCACGATGCAAATGGGCACCGTGAGATAGCGGGTCAGTTCGTTCAGCTTCTTGCGACCGCTCTCGCCCTCCTTGCGGAGCTTCTCCAGCGACGGCACCACCCCGCTCGACAGGAGCTGGATGATGATCGACGCCGAGATGTACGGCATGATGCCGAGCGAGAAGATGCAAGCGTTCGAGAGGTTACCGCCGGAGAACAGCGACACGAACCCGAGCACCTGTCCCAGCGCGCCACGCTGCGCCTGCGACATCTTCTCGGCCATCTTCGCCTGGTCGATCATGGGCAGCGGGACGTAGTACCCGATGCGGTAGACCGCCAAGAAGATGAGGGTGATGAAGATCTTCTTCCGGAGTTCCGGGATCTTGAAGACCGTGAGGAGCTGTTCGGGCACCAAGCCCAGGACGCTGGCCGCGGCGCCGAACAGGATCAGCGTCCACCCGAGCCAGGACAGGGTCGGCCCGCCGTACGAAAACGTGGCCACCCCGCCGATGAGCGTGCCGACACCGGCGACGAGGCTGATGGAGCGCCAATTCATGGGTAATCCTTTCACTCAGGCGGGCGGGGGCGTGAGCCCCCTGTTAAACGTCCGTGCGGCTCGACGCGCTGGAGTTTAACAAGGGGCTCACGCCCCCGCCCGCCAAGTCGTTCCTCACGCCTTCGGCTTCTTCGCGGCCTTGGCCGCTTCCAGCGCCTTCTTCTTCGACCCCATCTTGTTGCGGACCGGCTTCTTCGGCGCCGGGATCAGGTCGCAGGTACCGCCCGCCTTCTCGATCGCGGCCTTGGCGGCGGCGGAGAAGTGGTCGGCCCGGACGGTCAGCTTCTTGGTCAGCTTGTCCGCCCCTTCGCCGAGGATGCGGAGGTGGTCGAAGGTGCCGACCACGAGCCGCCGCCCCTTCAGCGCGGCCACGTCAACGGTGCTGTTCGCGTCAAACGCTTCGAGGTCACCGACGTTGACGACCGCCGCGGTCTTGTCCCAGGTCGCGTGGCTGAAGCCGCGCTTCGGGAACCGGCGGTACAGCGGCATCTGACCGCCTTCGAACAGCCCGCTCGGGAGCCGGGCGCCGGCGCTGGCGTACTGGCCCTTGTGACCGAGGCCGCACGTCTTGCCGTGCCCGGAACCGATCCCGCGGCCGACGCGGCGCTTCAGGCGACGCTTCTGGATACCGGGGGAGCAAACGGTTGAGAGATCCATTAGAGTTGTACCCCCCGCAGGCGCGCCACGTCTTCTTTCGTCCGGAGTTGGGCCAGCCCGTTGAGGGTGGCCTTCACGAGGTTCAGCGGGTTGGTGCTGCCGTGAACCTTGGTGAGGATGTTCGAGATGCCGCACGCCTGCAGCACCTCACGAACCCCCGGACCGGCCTTCACACCGGTGCCCGGGCCAGCGGGCACCAGGATGACGCGGCTCGCGCCGTACTTGCCGATCACGCGGTGCGGAATGGTGCTGCCGCGAACGGACACCTTCTTCGACCGGCCGACGTTGCCTTCGCCTTCCTTGATGGCCTTCTCGACGGCCGGCGGCACTTCGTTGGCCTTGCCGTAACCGTAAGAGACCTTCCCGCGCCGGTCGCCGACGACCACCAGCGCGTTAAAGCTGAACCGGCGCCCGCCCTTCACCACGCAGGCGGACCGGCGGATCTTCACGACGAAATCGACCAACGCGTTGTCACGCGAGTCGGTCTCGCCCCTGTCTCGTCGCTCGCGCGCCATATATGTCCCTCGTTGGGGGACTGGACGCCCCCCGCTGGAAATATCGCCTGTTGTATTCAGAACCGCGGTTTCGGTGGCGAAAAGTCCGGGGGCGAACGGAGCGAACCGGTCCGGCCCGCTCAACCTCACCCGCCAACCGCTGCTTTACTTCTTGGGCTTGCCTTCGCCCTTCGGTTTGCCTTCGCCCTTCGCCTTGGCGGGCTTCGCAGCCGCCGGCGCCGGTGCCGCGGCGGGCTTCGCGGCGGCCTTCGCCTTCACCGCCTCAACGTCCGTGCAAACCAGGCCGGCTTCGGTCGCGGCCACGGCCAGAGCCGCGATCCGCCCGTGGAACCGGAACTGTCCGCGGTCGAACGAGGCGACGGTGATGCCCTTGGCCTTGGCGGCCTCGGCGAGCTTGCGCCCGACTTCCGTCGCGGCGGACACGTTCGCGCCGTGCTTCAGCCCCGAGTTTTTGCCCTGGCTGGTGGCGGCGGCGAGCGTGACGCCGTTCAGGTCGTCGATCAACTGAGCCGAGATGTGCAGGTTGCTCCGGCTCACGCTCAACCGCGGCTTCGCGGGCGTGCCGTAGATCGCCTTGCGGACGCGGTACTTGCGCCGCTCGGCCTGCTTCCGCTTGAGTTTCTGAGTGTTCATGACTGCAACAGTGTGAGTGTGAGTGCGTGTGTGAGTAAGTAACAACCGGTCGGAGCGTCGCGGCGCGGGCGTGAGCGGTCGTCCCGCCCGCGCCCCTACTCGCACTCACACTACTTCCCGGCCGCGAAGGACTTGCCTTCCTTACGGCGGACGACTTCGTTCTCGTAACGGACGCCCTTACCCTTGTACGGCTCCGGCTTGCGGCTCGCACGGATCTCGGCGGCGAACTGGCCGACCATCTGCTTGTCCGCGCCGCTCACCACAATCGTGGTGGGGTCGGGGACCGCGACGGTGATGCCCACCGGCGGCAGGTGGACGATGCGGTTGGCGTAGCCGACAGTCAGTTCCACGCCTTTGTCTTTTGCGGCAGCCTGGAACCCGACGCCTTCCACCTTGAGCTTCTTCTCGTAGCCCTTGGTGACGCCGACGACCATGTTGTTGATGAGCGCGCGGGTGAGACCGTGCAGCGCCCGGTTCTGCCGGTCGTCGTTCGGGCGGGCGACCGTGATGGCCTTCCCGTCCGACTCGATCTTCATGTTCTGGTGCGCGGTGAGTTCGAGTTTGCCCTTCGGCCCCTCGACCTTGACGCTCGTCCCGGCGATCGTCACCTTCACCCCGGCGGGGAGGGCGATCGGCTGCTTACCAATACGCGACATTGTTCACTTCTCCTGGCTTCGCCGGACGCGGGGTCCGAATCGCGGCCTTGAATTCGCAACGATAGTTCGTGTCCGATGCTGAACTGTTCGGCGTGCCGATCAATCCGAACGGCGCGCACGTGGCCAACACCAAACGTCAACAACTCACCACACCGTGCACAGGATCTCGCCGCCGACCTTTTTCTGCTTGGCCTGGCGGTCGGACATCACGCCCTGGCTGGTCGAAAGGATCGCGATGCCGAGGCCGTCGAGCACGCGCTTCACGTCCTTGTAGCCCTGGTACACGCGGCGGCCCGGCTTCGAGTACCGCTCGATGTGCCGGATCACCTTTTCGCCGTCCGGGCCGTACTTCAGGAACACCTGGAGCACGACGTGCGGCTCGCCGAGTTGCTCGACGTCCTGAAAGACCTTCTGCTTCCCGCCGTCTTCGGTCTCGGTGTCGACGTGCTTGCCGGTGCGGTACCCGAGGATGAAACCCTCTTCGAGCAGCACCTTGGCGAGCGCGACCTTCAGCTTCGTGGCCGGCATTTCGACGAGCGGCCGCTCGATGCTGTTGGCGTTGCGGATGCGGGTCAGCATGTCCGCGATCGGGTCGGTCATCATGGCTGTGTTCCTCCCCTCTCGTGGTTACCAGGACGCCTTGCGCACGCCGGGGATGAGCCCGTCGCTGGCAAGCTTACGGAAGCAAATGCGGCAGCAGCCGAACTTGCGGTACACCGCGCGGGAGCGGCCGCAGAGCTGGCAGCGGCGCACGATCTTCACGAGCACGCGCCCGGGAAGAACCTTCTTCAGGTCGCGCTGGGCCTCCGGCTTTTTCAGCTCGGCCTTGTGCTTCGCAACCGCCACCAATTGGCGGCGGTGCTTCGCTTCTTTCGCGTTGGTTGACATCGCGTTGGTTTCTCGGTGCGGCGTTCCGCCTCGGGACCGGGGTTACACACCCCGGGGAGTCGGCCGTTCCACATACTTTTAAGGTAAAGTAGAAAGCGAAAGCCGAATCACCAAGTGACACAATGTGCCACCCGATCCCGACGTTCGCCTTTTACTTTTGATTTACTTGCTCTCGTCACGGAACGGCATGCCGAACTGGCGGAGCAATTCGCGGGCCTCGTCGTCGTTCTTGGTTGTGGTGACGAAGGTGATGTCCATCCCCTGGGTGAACGTCACCTTGTCCGGATCAATTTCGGGGAACACGAGCTGTTCCGTGAGCCCCATGCTGTAGTTGCCGTTCCCGTCGAAGCTCTTCGGGTTGATCCCGCGGAAGTCGCGGATACGGGGCAGGGCGAGGTTGATCAGGCGGTCCAGGAACTCGAACATCCGCTTGCCGCGGAGCGTGACCCGACAGCCGATCTCGTACCCCTCGCGGAGCCGGAAGCCGCTGACCGCCATCCGGGCCTTCGTGATCTGCGGGCGTTGGCCCGCGATCAGGGCCAGTTGTTCGGCCGCGATCTTCATCTTTTCCTTGTCCTGCAGCGCCTTACCGACGCCCATGTTCAGGACGATCTTCGAGAGCTTCGGGAGGCTCAACCGGTTCTCGCGGCCGAACTTCTTCGACAGTACCGGGACGATCTCCTTGTTGTACTTCTCAAGGAGGCGAGCGGTCACAGGGGCAGCAGTCGCGGTAGCCATCGTGAATCAAACCTCGTGCGACCTAATTGCGAGCCCATGCCAACGGGCTCGGTACGGGTCGGTGGTAATGGTCGTTAATCGAAAGGGCCGGTGGCCGGCGTGAGGAGCCACACCGTCGCACAGACAACGCACCGCGTCGGTCGCCGATTACGGCTTCGCGGCGGCGACCCGCGGCTTCTTCAGCACGCGGAGGCGTGTCTTGCTCTTTTTGGCGTACAGCTCTTTCGTGCCGTCCGGCAGCGAGCGAACGCCGACGCGGGTCGGGACGTTCAGCACCGGGTCGATGAGCATGACGTTCGAGACGTTGACCGGCATCTCCTTCGAGAGCCGGCCGCCCTGCGGGTTCTTGCGCGACGGCTTCAGGTGCCGGTACACGCGGTTCACGCCCTCGACGACCACCTTGTTCTCGGCGCGGAGCACGCGGATCACCTTGCCGCGGGTGCCCTTGTCGTCGCCGGCGATCACCTGAACAACGTCGTTCTTGCAGATGTACATAGCCGTGTTTCGTGTTTGGTGCCTGGTATCTTGTGTTCGGCGTCTCGTGTCACGTGCTGCGACTGCGTCCAGCGGGGCACAGGGCACCAAACACTCAACACGCTCCTCAAACGACCTCAGCCGCGAGGCTGAGGATCTTGTTGAACTTGGCCCGCAGCTCGCGGGGCACGGCCCCGAAGATGCGAGTGCCGCGCGGGTTGTTGTCGTTGTCCAACAGCACCAGCGCGTTGCGGTCGAAGCGGACGTAGCTGCCGTCCTCGCGGCGGGTCGCGACGCGGGTCCGGACCACGACGCCCTTGATCACGTCGCCCTGCTTCACGTCGCCGCCCGGCAGGGCCTTCTTCACGCTCGCACGCACGATGTCGCCCAGGTACGCGACGCGGCGCTTGCTGCCGCCGAGCACCTGGATGCACATCACTTCTTTCGCCCCGGTGTTGTCGGCAACATCGAGGTAGGTATACATCTGGATCATTGGCTCACCAGTGCGGAATGCGGAACGTGGAATGCGGAACGAAACCGAAGCGGGGCGTCAACACCGTGCTCCGAATTCCGCACCCCGCATTACTCACTTCTTCTCGTCTTTGCCCTTCGCCCCGGTGGGCACCGCGTCGGTCCCGGCGACCGCACCCTCGAGGTTCGAGAGGGTCCGGCTCGGCGCCCGCTTGACGACCTTTACCAGGGTCCACCGCTTCAGCTTCGACAGCGGGCGGCTCTCCTGGATCTCGATCGTATCGCCCAGGTGCGAATCGTTGTTCTCGTCGTGCACGTAGCACACGGTGCGGCGCTTCACGAACTTGCCGTACTTCGGGTGCCGCACGAGGCGCTCGACCTCGACCCGGCGGGTCTTGGCGGTCTTGTCCCGGGTCACAACGCCTTCGAGAATCCGGCGACCGGTCGTCTTGGCGGGAGCGGTCGCGGGCGTGTTCGGTTCGGCCATTACTTACCACTCCCCTTCGGGGCGTTCTTCTTGTTCGGGGCGCTGTCTTTCTTGCCCTCGGGCTTTGCGGCAACAGCAGGTGCCGCAACGGGGGCAGGGGCCGGCGCCACGGGCGGGGCGACGGGCAGCGTACCGCCCTTCGCAACATAGAACCGCTTCAGCCGGGCGACCTGGCGGTGCGCGATGCGCTTGCCCGGCAGCCCTTCCGCTTCCTTCTTCTGGAGCGAAACGATGCGGGTCGCGAGTTGCTCCGGCGGCAGGCCGCCGAGCTTCGCCAGCTCCTTCTCGCGCTGGAGGGTGCGGATGCGGGCGATGTCGCGCCGCGCCTTCCGGATCTCCGACGGCGTCTCCAGGCGGTCCGTGGCCGACTGGAAGCGGAGCTGGAACAGGTGCTTTTCGGTATCCTTCAGGGCGAGCGACAACTGGTCGTCGCTCATGCCCCGGAACTCTTTCATGCGGTTCGGCATCGTCTCACCAATTCGGAATGCGGAATTCGGAACGCGGAACGGAAGGCGGCGGAACACTGGGCGTTCGGCTCGGTGTCTCGCGCTCCGAAATCCGCATCCCGCATTCGACCTTAGACGTTGGGCCGCCGGGTCACGAAGCGGCACTTAAACGGCATCTTGTAGGCCACGCGGGCGAGGCAGTCTTTCGCCACGCTCTCGGCCACGCCGCCCAACTCGAACAGGATCTGGCCGGAGCGGACGACCGCGGCCCAGTACTCGGGCTCGCCCTTGCCCTTACCCATCCGGGTTTCGGCCGGGATCGAGGTGATCGGCTTGTGCGGGAACACCCGCATGTAGTAACGGCCTTCGCCCGACACGAACCGCGTCATGGTCACGCGGGCGCTTTCAATGCACTCGGCCGACAGCCAGCCGCCCTCGAGCGACTGGAGGCCGAAATCGCCATACGCAACGTAGTTGCCGCGGTGGGCGTTGCCCTTGATCGGCCCGTTGTACTTCCGGCGGGTCGTGCGCCCGCGGACGACGCCGCGCTGCGCCTTGCGGAACTTGACCCGTTTGGGCATCTGTGGCATCGCCGCTCTCCCTCACACACAAGAGAGGTCAGAGGTCAGAAGGCAGAGGGCCAGAAGTTCCCGGCCACGCTCCGCCCACAGCGCTCTTTCCGACCTCAGGCCTCTGATCGCTGACTTCCAGCAGTTGCAATCGGAATCCGCAGCCTTTAGCGAGGACCGCCGCCGCCACCGTCCCCCCGCCCACCGCGACGGGGCCGCCGCCGCTGCTGCTGGCCCGCACCGGCTTCGGTCGTATCGGCAATGTCACCGGTCAGGTAGTCGCCCTGGTTCACCCAGGCCTTGATACCGATGTTGCCCTGCGGCGTGACGGCCTCAGCGAACCCGTACTCGACCTTCACCCGCAGCGTCGACAGCGGGATGGAGCCTTCCATCCCCTTCTCGCAGCGGGCCATTTCGGCGCCGCCGAGGCGGCCCGACAGTTGGAGCTTCACGCCCTTCGCGCCGCCTTCCATCGCCCGCTGCATGGCCTGCTTCATCGTGCGACGGAAGCTCGCCCGCTTTTCGAGCTGCTCCGCGATGTCTTCCGCGATGAGCTGGGCGTCGATCTCCGGCCGGGTCACCTCGACGGTCTTCACCTCGATGTGCCGCCGGGTGAGCTTCTCGAGCGCTTTGGTCAGCTTCTCGATCTTCTCGCCCTTCTTGCCGATGATCGCACCGACCCGGCTGGACGCGACCACGACGGTCACCCGCTCCCGGGTCCGCTCGATGCGGATGTCGGCGATGGCGGGCCGCTGCTCTTTGCGGTCCTTCTTGTTCGTCAGGTACTTCTGGATGAACGCGCGGATGGCGACGTCTTCCAGCAGCAGGTCCGCGAACGAGTTGCCGTCGGCGGCCGGGGAGTTCTTGGGCGCGTACCACGTACTCCGCCACGGCCGCATGATGCCGGTCCGGAACCCCGTCGGTCGAACTTTCTGGCCCATATCAAAAACCCCGGTGTCTTCCTATCTTTCGCCGACCGCACGACGCCTGGAGTGTAACAGGCGAGGGGCCGGACCGGCCGGCCCCCAGCACTACGCTTTTTGCACCGCTCACGCCGTCGGAGCAACGGTCTCGGCTGGCGTCGTCGCAGCGGACGGAGCCGGAACAGGCTCGCTTGCCGCCGGATCGGACAGCGTCACGTGAATGTGCGACATCCGTCGCAGGATACCGAACGCGGTGCCACGAGCGCGGGGCTGGATCCGCTTGAACGTCGGCGCGCCGTCGACGCGGCACTCCGAAACGATCAGGCTGTCCGGGTCCGGACACTCGCGGTCGTCGGCGTTGCCGTACGCGCTCTTCACAACGGCCAGGAGCAACTTCGCTCCGCGGTTGTGGTAGAAGGTCAGCAGTTGGAGCGCCTCGTCCACGTTCTTACCGCGGATCAGGTCGGCGAAGAGCCGAATCTTACGCGGGCCGACGTCGGCGAACCGGTGAATCGCTTTGTAGTCCATAGCAATCAGTGGCCAGTGTGCCGTCGGCAGTGCTGTTCGCGACATCGGGTGCCGTTGTCACCACGCGACAACGTCTCGGTCGGTCGGCACTGCCCACTGCCCACCAACCACTGCCCACTTTTTCGTTACTTGGCCGCAGCCTTCTTCCCGCCCGAGTGGCCCTTGAAGGTCCGCGTCGGGGAGAACTCGCCGAGCTTGTGCCCGACCATGTCTTCCGTGCAGTAGACCTTGAAAAAGGTCTTACCGTTGTGGACAAGGAACGTCGCGCCGATGAATTCGGGGACGATCGTGCAGTCCCGCGACCACGTCTTGATCGGTTCCTTGCCTTGGCCCTGCTTCTCGACCTTCGCCAGCAGACGGAGGTCGACGTGCGGACCTTTCTTCAGCGACCGGCTCATGCTTTCTTTCGCCTCGTGAACTCGGCGCCCCGGACAAAGCAAAAACCCGGCACATTCAAACCGGGAAGAATCACTATATGAACGCTTCGAGAGGGAGGCCAGTTGTTTTTAGCTAACCGGCCTTCCCGGCAAACAATTCGCTACCGAACCAGAACGCGATCAGGCGGTGTTCTGGAACCGACCCGCCGGACGGCGGCGAATGATCGCCTTGCCGCCGGGCTTCCGCTTGTGGCGGGTCTTGCCGCCCTTCGCGGGCACGCCGGTCTTCGAGCACGGGTTGCGACCGCCGGCCGTCCGCCCTTCGCCGCCGCCCATCGGGTGGTCGGTCGGGTTCATCGTCGTGCCGCGGTTGTGGGGCTTGCGCCCCTTCCACCGCATACGGCCGGCCTTGCCGATGCTGATGTTCATGTGCTCTGCGTTCGACACCACGCCGATCGTCGCGCGGCACTTGCTCGACACGCGGCGGATTTCGCCGCTCGGCATGGTGAGCTGCGCCCACTCCTTCTCGCGTGCCGTCAGCACCGCACCGCACCCGGCCGAGCGGCAAATCTGGCCGCCCTTGCCCGGCACCAACTCGACGTTGTGGACCGTCATGCCGAGGGGCACCTTCCACAGCGGCATGCAGTTGCCCGGCTTCGGCTCGACCGCGTCGCCCTCGCCCGAGATCACCTTGTCGCCGGCCTTCAGGCCGTTCGGCGCAAGGATGTACGCCCGGGAGAAATCGTGCTTCTCGTCGCGAGGGTACTCGATCAGGGCGATACGACTGGTCCGGTTCGGGTCGTACTCGACGCTGATGACCGTCGCGGCCACATCGTCACGCTTCCGCTTGAAATCGATGACGCGGTAGCGCTGCTTGTGACCACCCCCACGGAACCGTGACGTCACGATCCCCTGGTTGTTGCGCCCGCCCTTTTTCTTCTTGGGCTTGAGCAGCTTTTTCTCGGGGCTGTTCGCGCGGGGGGTGGTGCAGTCCGCGAAGTCGGACACCATCCCGGCCCGGCGGCCCGCGGAAGTCGGTTTGTATTGTTTAACGCCCATGGCAGTTCTCAGTGGTCGGTGTTCAGTGTGCAGTCGAAACCAAGTCAGCCGGCGGCCCAGTTGCACTCAACTGCTCACAGCCCACTGACCACTACCCACTGTTAGAAGAACTCGATCTTGTCTTCCGCGTTCAACGTGACGATGGCCTTCTTCCAGGTCGGGAGCTGGCCGATCGACTGCCGGAACCGCCGCTTCTTGCCCTCGCGCACCTGGGTGCGGACAGCCTCGACGCGGACGCTGAACAGCTCCTCGATCGCCGCCTTGATCTGCGTCTTGGTGGCGAGCGGGTTCACCTGGAACGTGTAGGCGTTGTACCGGGTGCTCTGGTGAGTGCCCTTCTCGGTGACGAGCGGGCGGAGCACCACCTGGTACGGCCGCAGCTCGATGCCGCTCTCGCCGTGAACGCAGGGCTGGCGCAGCGCCAGCTTGCGCCGGTACTTTTTCGGATGCGGTCGTGTGGTCGCCATCTCTCGCCCTCATCTCCGCCCGACCTGCCGGCCGGAGCTTGCCTCGTGTGTGTGCCCAGCGGTCCCCGACGCGTTACGACTTGGCGGCACCCACCGCCCGCAGCGCCTCGAACGCAGCCTTCGTCAACACGAGCCGCTTCTGCTTCAGCACCGTGTAGCAGTTGAACTCGGCCGCCGGCAGAACCTTCACGCCTTCGATGTTGCGGGCCGACTTGTAGACGTTCGGGTCGAGTTTCTCGGTCCCGATCAGCACCGTCGTGTCCGCCAGCGTCAGCTCGATCTCTTTCTCGCCCTGTTCCGTCTTTTTCTTCTTTTTGCCGATCTTGATCGCCTTCAGCACGCCGACGACTTCTTTCGTCTTCGGGGCCGCGAGCGCGAACTCGTCGAGAATGACCACTTGCCCGTCCAGGAACTTGGACAGGATCGCCATCCGCGTGGCCGCCTTCACCGACTTCTTCGGCAGGTGGTACTCGTAGTCGCGGGGCTTCGGCCCCTTCGCCGTGCCACCACCGCGACGCTTGTTGGTCCGCTTGGTACCGGCACGAGCGTTACCCGTGCCCTTCTGCCGGAACAGCTTCTTCGTGCTGCCCGCGACCTGACCGCGGCGGAGCGTGTGGTGGGTACCGGCCCGCTGGTTAGCGAGGTACATCAGCACCACGTCGTGCATCAACTGGCGGCTGATCTTCCCGCCGAACTCGGACGGGTTGATGTCAACCGTACCGACTTCCGCGCCGGACCGGTTCACGACCGGCACCTTCAGGGTGCCCGTGACCTCGATCAAACGAGCAACGGGAGCCGCAACCCCGTTTTCAGGGGCCGATGCCACAGTATTTTCCGCCATTGTTCAGCCACTCCTGACCATCTCGCCTGCGCCGGTTTGCCCGGCGTAACCGCGGTGTTGAGCAACTCGGCCCTTAACGGGCGGCATGAAGCTCGGCGGTGAAGCGTGGTCGCGTTCTTCGCATGAAGCCGCCCGCGATGGTGCTTCGATTGAAGCGTCCGCCGCGGGCGGGAGTTAATCTTTGTAGCACTCGTACCGAAAGCGACAACAGCGATCCGTGAAAGTTTTGCTTAGCTGCCCGCGATCACGCGAATCTTGATGTCGACGCCCGGGGGCAGGTTGAGCCCCTTGTTCAGCGCTTCGATCGTCTTCTGGTTCGGCTTCAGGATGTCGATGAGCCGCTTGTGGGTGCGGATCTCGAACTGCTCGCGGCTCTTGCGGTCGATGTGCGGGGACCGCAGCACCGTGTACCGCTCGATGCGGGTGGGCAGCGGGATCGGCCCGTGCACGGTCGCCTCGTTGTCACGAGCGGTCTTCACGATCTCGGCCGCCGTCCGGTCGAGCACCTCGTGGTCGTAACCTTCCATACGGATGCGGATGCGTTCGCTTGCGGGTCCGGCCACGATTGCCCCTCGAATCATCCCCGCACTGCGGCGGGGCGGAAATTCAGGAAAGTGTAAACGTAAGGGTTGTGCGTTCGGGCGTCAAGGCTTGAGCGCTACGCGGCATTGCGAATTGTGCGTTCGCTGTTGCCGATCTCTGCCGCCGCGCATTGAGCCGCCGACGCGGTGGCGGTGTGTTTGTTGCGCACCGCTACCGCGTCGGCTCACGTGTCAAAACGGTGAGTCACTTCTTCTTGTCCGCGGCGAGCAGCGCGACGATTTCGCTCCGCAGGTCCGCGATGTGCGCCACCGTCAGCGGGTCCTGTGCCTTGCCCTCGGCCGCTTCCAGTTGCTCACCGAGTTTCGCCAGCGACTGCCGAGCCACGGCCCGCAGCTCGCTCGCCGGGCGCGGGCCGGCCGACCCCGTGCTGAGTCCCGGAATCGATGGCGTGGCCGCCGCAGCCGGGGGCGCGAACTCCGCCTTCAGCGTGTCGAGGTAGGCCCGCTGGAGCTGGCGCCGCAGCGGGTCGATCTTGGGCGCATCGGCCTTCAGTTCCGAGAACACCCCGTCCTGAATGTCGGCGACCAGTTCCGCCGCGGTGTAGGCCTTCTCGGGGGCGAGCAGTTCCGCGTCCGTCAGGCGTGCGAGCCGGACGGGGCTGAGCAGGCTGCGCAGCAGCAGCCGCTGCTGGTTCGAGACGTCCGAACCGGTCCCGCTGAACTTGAACTGGTTCACCAGCCCCGGGGCCAGCAGCTTGGTCGGCGTGGTAAACGCGTGGTCGAGCAGGAACTTCACTGCCTCCTTCTGCTTCTCCTTCGACACGCGCGAGAACGCCTCCCCGCCGCGGCCGCCGAGCGTCCGGCTCTCGACCACCCCGCCCACCTGTTTCGCCACCGCGCCGAACCACCCCAGCCGGGCCTGGAGCATGTCGCCGTACACCTCCTCAAGCAGCGAGTAGTCCTCGCCCTTCTCCGTGGTCGCCGCGAGCAGGTGCCCCGCGACGCGGTCGAGGTTCTTCAGCCCCAGCGCGGTCACCTGGACCGGGTCGCTGCCGATGTTCTCGGTCAGCACCGTCGGGTCCACGGACGACGGGCCGTCTTCGCCGCCGAACCGCAGGAACGGGTTGGTGAGCTGCTTCGCGGCCCACTCGTCGAGCGTCTTGCGCTCCTCGTCCGGGGTCTTCGCGGACGGGATCGGCTTGTACCCCCACTCGATGGCGAAGTAGTCGTACGGCGCGAGCTTCGGCAGCAGGTGCTTGGGGTCCACCTTGTCCTCGGGCTGCGCGACGTAGTTGCACCGGCCGTAGGACATGATCGACGCCACGCTCCCGTGCTCGGCGCAGAACTTCGGGTCGCGGAGCTGGCTCACGGAGTACGCCTGGCTGGCGCGGTGGTTGTGCCGCAGCCCGATCGTGTGCCCGACCTCGTGGGCGCACACGTACCGGATCATGGCCCCGGTGGTCTCGTCGGGGAGCGGGAACTTGCGGGCCTTCGGGTCCACCGCCGAGCACTGCACGAAGTACCACGTCTGGCAGGTCTTCACGATGTCGTGCCAGAAGATGATGTGGGCCGAGATCACCTCGCCGGACCGCGGGTCGTGGACGTGCGGCCCCATCGCGTTCTGCACCGGCTCGGCCACCCAGCGGATCACCGAGTGTCGCGCGTCCTCGGGGTCGAAGTTGGGGTCCTCGGCGCGGGTCGGCACGTCCCGGCACACGATCGCGTTCTTGAACCCGGCCTTCTCGAACGCCGGCGCCCAGTCCTCGACGCCCTGCTTCATGTACGACCGCCACTTCTCCGGGATCTCCTTCGACAGGTAGAAGGTGATCGGCTTCACCACCTCGCTGACGGCGTCGTTCGGGTTCTTCTTTTCGAGCCGGAACCGGGTGATGTACTCCCGGGAAACGGCCCAGTTCTTCGGGTGCGCGTAGTCCGCGAACTCCTCGGTGAAGTACCCGACGCGCGGGTCGAACAGCCGCCCCTGCATCGGCGCCTCGGGCAGCAGCACGAGGCTGTGGTGGACCAGCGCGGTGACGCTCCGCGCCCCGCCGCCCAGCCCCGGCGCGCCGAACGGCGAGCCGCCGCCGCTGGCGCGGAACGTGATCGTCGCGCGGGCCTCGATGTTCGAGGGGAACGCTTTCACCTCCGACAGGTACGAGCGCGAGGAGTCCACGCTCGCCCCGCTCACCCCCGCCGCGCGGGTAATGGGCAGGTCCGTCAGCCCCAGGATGAACGTGTCCGACACGTTGACGACCGCGGCCCGGTCCTTGCCCTCGCACTCCACGTTGAACACCGCGACGATGGCGTCGGTGGCGCTGGCGTCGATGGCCGCCTGCACGGCCTTGCCGTCGGACCGCTTGGAGAACCCGACCTTCCACAGGTACATCTTGTTGCCGCGGCGCTCGAACTTCAGCACCGTGTGCCCGAGGTCCGCGCCGCCCCAGCTCCCGCCCATGCCGCCGCCCGGCCCCTTCGCGACCTCGGCGCGCCAGAGGAGCAGCCGGCCCTGCTTGTCCTGTGGGATCTCGAAATACAACTTGTCCTCGTGTCGGTGGACCGCGAACACCCCCGGTGAGGTCGTGAAGTCCTTGGTAATAACGTCGTCGTACTTCTTGAGGTCGCCGAGCTTGGAGACGCTCCGGGGCGGCGGGGCCGGCTGCTTCGCGCCGGCCGTGTCGGCACGGGAGGTGAGGAGGGCGAGCGCGGCGACGAAGCCGGCGCTCGCAAGGCGGGTGCGCATCGGGTGGGAACCTCGGAATAGGCCGGTCCGGTCGTCGCGGGCCAACGGACGCGCGGGCAGCCGTCGCCCCTGGTCCGCAGGGGAACACGGCAGAACCGTTGGCCCGGCGTCGCCGGATTCAGGTTGGGGTAACTAGGAATATCCTACCGCCTGGGTAAAGAATGCGGGGGCCACATGTCGAAAAGCGCGCGAGGCCATGTCGCTACAACCGGAATATCAGGCCCGGCCGCGAGTCTCGAAGGCCCCGCGGCGCGGAACCGCGCGAAACGGCCGCGACCTGTGCCCGATACTCTTCTGGCGCTGCGCGCACAGGAGCTTCCGGTATGACGCCGCTCTGTCTGGTCACCCTCTGCGCGATCGGCGCCGACCCGGCGCCATACCCGTACCCGAGCGCCCCCCCCCTGACCCCGCCCGACGTCGCGGCGCGGCGGGTGCCGTTCTACCTGAAGCCGGTCGAGAAGCGGATGCGCGAGCGGGTCGCGCAACTGGCGTTCGTCGGTGCAGGGCGCCCCGCACCGGCCCAATCGTTCCTGTGGCAGCCGGCGTTTCAGGAGGACCACATCCTCCGCACCCCGGTGCGCGAGTACGTTCCGCAGCCGGGCGACATCGTGCTGAGCGCCGACGGCTCCCTGTTCTGGAAGACGATGCACAACCTCGCGGGCACCAGCCACCCGACGCACTCGATGATCGTGTTCCAGATGCCCGACGGGAAAATGGGCATCATTGAGGGCGGGCCGCACGACACGCTGAAGTGTCGCGTGCTGGAGGCCCTCCCGCACATGCTCTCCTACGAGAACGAGGGGCGCGTGTGGGTGCGGCGCCGCGCGTGCCCGCTCACGCCCGAGCAGTCGGCCCGGCTGACCGAGTTCGCGCTGGCCGTGGACGGGCGCGAGTTCGCCATCAAGCGGCTGGCGCGACAGCTCACGCCGTTCCGCACCCGCGGCCCGGTGCGCACGTTCTTCGTGGGTCAGCCCCACGGCATCGGCCACGACAGCTACTTCTGTAGCGAGTTGGTGACCGAGGCGTGCGTGTACGCGGGCCTGCTGGACCCGCGCACGGCGCGCCCGTCGGCGACGTACCCGCGCGACCTGTTCATGGACCACTCGCTGAACCCCTACCTGAACCGCTATCTGAAGCTGGCCCCGGCGTGGGACCCGCCGGCCCGTTGGACCAGTTGGGCGCCGGGGCGTTGATTCCGGGCGGCGGGTGGGGGAGAATGGCGCCCCCGCCTTTGCCGGAGGCGCCATGCGCTGCCTGCTCTCCCTGTGCCTGCTGCTGTGCGCGACGCGCGCCGGTCGCAGCGCCCCGCCCGACTTCGACACCCACGTTGCGCCCGTGCTGGCGTCCCGCTGCTTGAGCTGCCACAGCGGGGACAAACCCAAGGGCGGGTTCGACGTGTCCCGCAAGGGCACGGTGCTCGGCGGCGAGGCGCCGGCAGTGGTGCCCGGTAAGCCCGCCGGCAGTTCCCTCTGGGAACGGGTCGCCGCGGGCGAGATGCCGCCCAAGAAACCGTTACCCGAAGCCGAACAGAAGCTGCTCAAAGAGTGGATCGAGGGCGGGGCGAAGTGGGGCACCGACCCCATCGACCCGTTCCGCTTCACCACCTCGTCCCGCGCCGGCCGCGACTGGTGGGCGCTGCAACCGATCCGGACCGGCTCTGTCCCGGCCGCAGGAAACGGCATCGACCACTTCGTAACTGCGAAGCTGGCCGAGAAGGGGCTCTCGCTCTCACCGGAAGCCGACCGCCGGACGCTGATCCGCCGGGCGTACTTCGACCTCATCGGGTTACCTCCGACGCCCGAAGAGGTGAGCGTGTTCGTCGCCGACAAGGCCCCCGACGCTTACGAGAAGGTGATCGACCGGCTGCTCGCCTCGCCGCATTACGGCGAGCGCTGGGCGCGCCACTGGCTCGACGTGGTGCGCTACGGCGAGAGCGACGGGTTCGAGCGCAACACCCCGCGCCCGAACGCGTGGCACTACCGCGACTGGCTGATCCGCGCGCTGAACACCGACCTACCCTACGACCAGTTCGCCAAGCTCCAACTCGCCGGCGACGTACTCCGCCCCGACGACCCGGAGGCGGCCCGCGCCACGGGCTACCTCGTCGCCGGGGTCCACAACACCGTTCTGGGCAACGATCAGATGCGCGCAGTCGCGCGGCAGGACGAGTTGGAGGACATCGTCGGCGGGGTCGCGCAGACGTTCCTGGGCTTAACGGCGAACTGCGCGCGGTGCCACGACCACAAGTTCGACCCCGTCGCACAAGCGGACTACTACCGGCTCGCGGCCGCGCTCGGCGGGGTCGGGTTCGGCGAGCGCGGCTTGCCCGATCCGAAGGGGCGTGCGGCAATCGCCCGGCTCCAACAGCAGCTCGACGATGCCATTGCAAAAGTGACCGCCATCGAAGAACCGGCCCGTGCGGCCACTCTAGCGGCGAAAGGAGCCGGGCGACGGGCCGCTCCCGCGCCGGTCGCGGCGTGGGACTTCCGAAGCGGCGGCGTGGATCTCATCGGGACGCTCCACGCAAAACCCGTTGGCGGGACAACGCTCGCGCCCGCCGGCGCGGCCTTCGACGGCAAGACGGGGCTGCTGCGCACGCCCCCGATCCCATTCGAGCTGCGCGCCAAAACGATCGAAGCCTGGGTGCGGTTGGACTCACTCGCTCAGCGCGGTGGAGGCATCATGACCGTTGAAACGCCCGACGGGGCGGAGTTCGACGCGATCGTGTTCGGCGAGAACGAGCCCGGGCGCTGGATGGCCGGGAGCAACGGGTTCGTGCGGTACAAGTCGTTCGGCGGCCCGGAAGAAACCGACGCCACAAAAGAGCCGGTTCACGTCGCCATCACGTTCGCCACCGACGGGACCGTCACGGGCTACCGCAACGGGAAACGGTACGGCAAAGGCTACGTCTCGCGAGAGCCGGTCACGTTCAAGGCCGATAAGGCCATAATCGTGTTCGGGTGCCGACACGAACCGGCGGGCGGGAACCGGATGCTGGCGGGCGCGGTCAGTGCGGCCCGGCTCTACGACCGGGCGCTGTCGGCGGAAGAAGTCGCCGCGTCGTTCGGCGCCGGGGCCGCGTTCGCCACAGCCGCCGAAATCGAAGCGAAGCTCACAACCGAACAACGGGCCGCCCGCGCCGAGGCGGCCCGGTTGCGCGACCGGCTCGCAACGGACCTCGCGCAACTCAAGACCCGGGTGGTGAACGCGAAGGCGTACACCAACGTGCCCCAACCGCCGGGCACGACGCGGTTCCTGGCCCGGGGCGACGTGGCGAGCCCCGGCGCGATCGTGCCCCCCGGAGGGCTGCCCGCGCTCGGCCCCAGCGCCGACTTCGGTCTCGCTCCCGACGCCCCCGACGCCGAGCGCCGCAAGAAGCTCGCGGAGTGGATCACGCACCCGAGTAACCCACTGTTCGCCCGGGTCATCGCGAACCGGATCTGGCACTACCACTTCGGAACGGGGCTCGTCGAGACACCCAACGACTTCGGTTTCAACGGCGGCCGACCGTCGCACCCGGAGTTGCTCGACTGGCTCGCGGCGTATTTGGCGAACCCCGACCGCAAGAGCGGCGCCGCATGGAGCCTCAAGGCGCTGCACAAACTGATCGTGACATCGGCCACGTACCGGCAGGCGAGTGCGCCGCGCAACGACGCGCTCGCGAAGGACGCGGACAACCGCTTGCTATGGCGCTATCGCCCGCACCGAATGGAAGGCGAGGCGGTGCGCGACGCGATGCTCGCGACCAGCGGGCTCCTGAACCCGGCGGTGGGCGGGAAGGGGTTCAGCGACTACAAGACGCGCGACTTTAACGGCACTGCGTACTTCGACCCGTTCGACCCGGTGGGGCCGGAGTTCCACCGCCGCAGCGTCTACCGGTTCACCCCCCGCGGTGCGAACCTGGGGCTGCTCGACACGTTCGATTGCCCTGACCCGGCCGCAGCGGCGCCGCGCCGCGCGACCACAACTACCCCGCTCCAGGCGCTGGCACTGTGGAACAACGGGTTCGCGCTCCGGGCCGCCGGTGCGCTTGCGGATCGTGTGGCCAAAGAGGCGAACGGAACCGAGGGCCAGGCACGCCGCGCGTGGGCGCTAACCTACCAACGTGCCCCAACCCCCGAAGAGTTGAAGCTCGCCACGAAGCTCGTCGGCGACCACGGATTAAAGGCGCTGTGCCGTGTGCTGTTCAACAGCAACGAATTTGTGACCATTGAGTGACGCTCCTGGTGCCCTTGCGGGAGCAGTCAGTCCCGCCAAGCGAAACGCTGTGCGCCTCACTGTGAAGCGAGAATAGCCATGCTTCCGAACCGCCGCGACTTCTTCTGCTCCGCGTCGGCCCTTGGGGCAACCGCGGCGCTTCACCTACTCGCGGGTGCGAAACCGCACCACGCGCCGAAGGCCAAGCGCGCGATCCAGATTTCACTCGTCGGCGGGTTGAGCCATCTCGACTCGTTCGACTATAAGCCCGATCTCACGCGGCTGCACGGGAAGGCGCTCGCGAGCGACACCAAACCGGACGTGTTCTTCGGACAGGTCGGGCTGCTGCGCAAGCCCGACTGGGAGTTTAAGCGGCGCGGGAAGAGCGGGCTGTGGGTGTCCGAGCTGTTCCCGCACCTCGCCGGCGTAGCCGACGAACTCACGGTCATCAACTCGATGACCGCGGACAGCGCGAACCACACTCCGGCGCTATTCGTGCTCAACAGCGGGTTCCAGTTCAATGGCTACCCGGCGCTCGGCGCGTGGCTCTCCTACGGGCTCGGGAGCGAGGCCGAAGACCTGCCCGCGTTCGTCGTGCTGCCCGACGGCCGCGGCGACGCGAACGGGGCCGCGTCGAACTGGTCGAGCGGGTTCCTGCCGGCCCAGCACCAGGGCGTCATTTTTCGCGGCGGCGACGCGCCCGTGCGTGACCTCTTCCCCGAAAAGCCAATACCGGCGGGCGAAGAAAGCGCCTCACGCGCCGCGCTCGACGCTCTGAACGTGCTTCACCTTCAGAGGAGCGGCAACGAAGACGCGCTCGCGGCGCGGATGCAGAGCTACGCCCTGGCCGCCAAGATGCAACTCGCGGTGCCCGCGGTCGCGGACCTCTCGAAAGAGTCGGCGAAGTTGAAATCGCAGTACGGCCTCGACGACCCGAAAACCGCTGACTGCGGGCGGCGGTGCCTGCTCGCCCGGCGGCTGTTGGAAAAGGGCGTGCGGTTCGTACAGGTTTACAGCGGCGGGCCGATCGCAGGCACGCCACGAACGAGCTGGGACGCGCACGAGAACGTGCTGGAGAACCACGGCGCCGAGGCGGCGCGCATCGACCGGCCCGTGGCGGCGCTGATCCAAGATCTGAAGCAGAAAGACATGCTGAAGGACACGCTCGTGCTCTTCACCACGGAGTTCGGCCGCACGCCGTTCACGCAGAGCGCCGGCAACGTGGTGGGCACCGGCCGCGACCACAACAAGTACGGCTTCACCTGCTGGCTCGCGGGCGCCGGGTGCAAGCCCGGAACCGCGTTCGGCTCGACCGACGACATCGGCTGGAAGGCGAGCGAGCACCCGGTGGCGTGGCACGACTTCCACGCCACCGTGCTGCACCTGCTGGGCATCGATCACGAGAAGCTGACGTTCTACCACAACGGCATCAACCGCCGGCTCACCAACGTTCACGGCGAGGTGGTAAAGGGTGTGCTGGCGTGAGCCGACAAGTTACGGACACGGTCCTCGCGTCGTGCGGTGTTTTGAGTGTGGTCCGCTCGCGGAGCGAGCGGTGCTTCGCGCATGCAATTAACCACATCCAATGGCCCTTGCGCGATGTGGCTACCGCTCGCGGAGCGAGCGGACCACACGCAAAACACGACCTTCATCACACAGCGCAGCCGCACGTGTGCCTTAACGACGCCGGCGATCCTCGCTCGCGTCCCACTCCTCCCACCTACTCTCGCGCGGCTCTTCTTCTTCATCGTCCGGAACCTCGACGCCGAGCTGGTTGAACAGTTCGCGTTTCCGCTCAGCGCCAGCATGATCGAAGAGCCGCGTCAGGCCGAACAGGAGCAGGCCGACGTTCGCAACGAACAGCAAGAACAGTCCGAAGTTTGTCGCGTCGGCGGCCTTGCGGTTCGCGGCCCCGCCGCTGAGTACGAACCACATCACCACCGAAACGACGTGCGCGGCCACCTGGAACCCGGCCCCGACCTTTCCGTTGACGAAGAACGAGAGCAGCCCGAGGACACCGGCGGCGATCAGCCCGAGCAGCAGCGCGCCGTCCATTTGTCGCGCCAGGAGCGCCCGGTTCAATTCGGCACCGGCGCCGATCCCGGCGAGTATCGTCAGCGCCCCGATCCACACCCGCGCGTAGCCCGCGATCATCGACTTCAGGCTGACGCCGATCTGCTTCCCGCGGAACTCGCCCCCGCTCTCCGTGCCCTCGATCACGATGTACGAGCGGAGCGGGAACAGGGGAAGGTAGTTCAGGTGCGCGAAGGTGGTGACGACGTAACAGACCCCGGGCACCCGATCGACCTTCCCGTACGACTTCTCACCGAAAATGATAATCATGGGCGAACTTCACTCCCGGGTTTGGTTGTGCGGAACGCGGGTCACTTTATCACGCCCACGGTGACCCGTGAAGGGTGTTCGGCGTCGCGGTACACGCGGTGCGTTTGCTTCTTGAAGTCCTTCGCGTCGGCCTTGTAGATGTCGCAGAACGTTTGCGGGTTGCGGTCCACGAGCGGGAACCACGTGCTCTGCACCTGCACCATGAGGCGGTGCCCGGGGCGCAGGGTGTGGAACACGTCGGGCATCGTGAACTTGACCTTCGTGACCTCGCCGGGCTTGAACGGCTCGGGCGTCTCGAAGCTGTTGCGGAACTTGCCGCGGAACGGCTCGCCCCGGATGAGCTGCTGGTAGCCGCCCATTCTCACGCCGGTGGGGTTCGGGTCGAGATCGGGGAAATCGTCCGGGTACACGTCGATCACCTTGACCACCCAGTCGGCGTCGGTGCCGGTCGTGGAGACGTACAGTTCCACCTCGACCGGCCCGGCGAGGGTGAGATCGGACTTCAGCGCCTCGGTCTGGTACACGAGCACGTCCGGCCGCGTGGCCGCGAACCGCTGGTCGGCGGTCATGTACTCGCGCACCATGCCGACATCGGTCTTGTTGACGAACGGCACCGGCTTCGCCGGATCACTGACGAACTCGTCGAACGGTTCCGACAGGGGGTGAGGAAGGTGCCCGGGTGTTCCCAATTCGCCCTTGCCGAAGAATTGATAAGCGGTTTTCTCGGCGGCCTTCGGCGGCCAGGCATCGAACTTGCGCCACACGTTGGTCCCGGTCTCGAACACCCACGCCTTCGGGTGCGTGCTCTTGCCGTCGCCCTTCAGGTGCTGCTCGAAGAACGGGAACTCGATCTTCTCGCGGTAGAACTCGCTCGTGTTGGAGTTGAACCGCACGTCGCCCAGGTGGTCGCCGGTGCCGCGGCTCCAGCCGCCGTGGTCCCACGGCCCCATGACGAGGTGGTTGTTCGGCGGCGGGCTGTTGGCCTCCGCGTGCTTGTAGACCTCCAGCGCCCCGAACAGGTTCTCGGCGTCGAACCAGCCCCCGACCGTCAAGACCGCCGGGCGGATGTTCTTGACGTGCTGGCGGATGTTGCGGGCCTTCCAGAACCCGTCATAGGTGCCGTGCTCCATCACCTCGTTCCAGAACGCGATCTCGCCTTTGTAGTACTTGGCGTCGGCGTTCTTGAGCGGCCCCATATCGAGGAAGAACTTGTACCCGTCGGGGGTCTCGTGGTCGAACCGGTCGCGGCTGAACTTCTTGGTCGGCTCCGGCCGCGCCTTGCCGAACCCGGACATGAAGTTGAAGCAGTGCGGCAGGAACAGGCAGCCGTTGTGGTGGAAGTCGTCACCGATGAACCACTCGCTCACCGGCGCCTGTGGGGAGACGGCCTTCACCGCCGGGTGGGCGTCGATCATCCCGCACACGGTGTAGAAGCCGGGGTACGAGATGCCCGTGATCCCCACGCGCCCGTTGTGCCCCTTCACGTTCTTGACGAGCCACTCGACGGTGTCATAGGTGTCGCTGGACTCGTCGATGTCCTTGCCCTTCTTGGCGGGGTTGTGCGGGCGCACGTTCACGTACTCGCCCTCGGACATCCACCGCCCGCGCACGTCCTGCTGCACGAAGATGTAGCCGCTCTGGACGAACAGCGCGCCGGGGCGGAGCGCGTCGGGGTACTTGTCCGGGCCGTAGGGCGCCACGCTGTACGGCGTGCGGGTGAGAATCATCGGGTACGTTTTGGCGTCGTCCTTCGGAACGTAAACGGTGGTGAACAGCTTGACCCCGTCGCGCATCGGAATCTGGTACTCGTACTTCGTGTAGTTGGCGCGGATGTGGTCCTTGAGTTCCGCCCCCGCGAGAGGCTTCGGCGGGGCCGCGGGCTGTGCGAACAGCGGTTGCGGGGCGAAGACCAGTGCGAGCGCGAGTGCGAACCAGCGGGGCATGAGGCACCGGGGAACGGGTCAGGGGGTGAAGACCGGAACCGCGGCCGACGCCGCGGCGGAGAGGAGAGCGGGAGAGGTTGTCGCGAGCGGGAGAGCGGTGCGCAAGGCAAGTTCGAGGCTCGCCGCCTCGTGAACCGGAAGGCCGTAGGTGCGAGCGAGATCAAGTACTTCGGGCCAGGCCAGGTGCGGGGCGCGTTCGTCGAGGTAGATCCGGTAGGCCGGCAGCGCCACAAAAACGCCGTCCGTCCGGAGCCAGTTCGTGTCGTTTCGACGGACCGCCGCCAGCAGTTCCTCGGCTAATTCAAGCGGCCAGCCCGTGGCAACGACCGCGGCCGTCCCGGCGGCCAATCGAAAACGAACGCGGTGGGAGTAGATGGTGTACCGCGCCGGGATGCCCCAGTCCGCGGCGACGGACGTGTGGAGAACAAACGCCGGCGGAGCGCTCGCCGGAGCGGACGTCGGGAAAATCATGCGGCGGGCGACTCCGGCAGCGGCCGCCCTTGCGGGAGCGATTCGGGGGGGTAAGGCAGCCCGTCTTCCGCGTGCCATCGGGCGATGTTGCGTTCGAACTCGTCCAGGACGCGCTGGCGCTCGGTTTCGTCCATTCCGGGCGCCACCTGCGGAGCCGCGCCGAGCGAAGCGAGCCACGTGCCGTTGTCCGCGATCACGATCTGCTCGCCCGCGGCGGCGCGCCGGATTAAATCGGGAAGGTGCTCGCGGGCCTCCGCGATCGTCACGACCGTCATGTTCGCCTCCGCGGGTCAGGCCGGGTTCGCTTTCAGGAACACATCTATCTCACCAATCTCGGCGGGCGTCAACCGCCAGTCGGCGGCGCCGAGCAGTTCTTTCAACTGGCCCGGCCGGCGCGCCCCCACGATCGCCGCAGTAACGGCCGGGTGCCGCAGCACCCACGCGATCGCCACCGCGCCCGGTGCGCGCCCGTGCCGGGCGCCGATCGTCTTCAGCAGGTCCACGAGGTTCAGGTTGCGCGTCAGCAGCGGCTCCTGGTAGTGGCGGTTCTTCTCCTTGCGCCAGTCGTCGGCGGGCATGGCCACGACCCGCTCGCGGGTCATGGCCCCGGTGAGCAGCCCGCTCGCCATCGGCGAGTAGGCGATCACCCCGATGTTGTGCGCCTGGCAGTACGGAAGGATGCTCTCCTCGACCTCCGGCCGGATCATGGAGTACGGCGGCTGGAGCGAGGTGATCGGCCCGAACTTCGACACCTGGGCCATCTGCTCGGCGCTGAAGTTGGACACGCCGGCCCAGCGGATCTTGCCCTCCTCCTTGAGCTTCACGAGCGTTTGCCAGCCCTCGTCAATGTCCTCCGGCGGCTCGGGCCAGTGGATCTGGTACAGGTCGATCACGTCCACCTTCAGCCGCTTCAAGCTGGCCTCGCACTCGGCGCGGATGCTGTCGGCCGTCAGACGCTTCCCGATCTGCCGGCTCTCGTCCCACACGCGGGCGCACTTGGTGAACACGTACGGCCGCTTCGGCACGCCCGCCAGGGCCTTCGCGACCACCTCTTCCGAGTGGCCGAGCCCGTACACCGCCGCGGTGTCGATCCAGTTGACGCCCAGGTCGAGCGCCTCGCGGATGGTCGCGACGCTCTCGGCGTCGTCCTGGGCGCCCCAGGCGAACGCCCACCCCCCGCCGCCGATGGCCCACGCGCCGAACCCGATGGGGGTGATGCTCAGGTCCGAGTGGCCGAGTTGTCGCAGTTGCATTCGTGTGATCTCTGTTCGCCGACTGATGAGAGCCGCCCCGCACTTTGCGGCCGGGGTCCGCCTTGATAGCGTGACCGGATGCCACCCATCGTACTGATTAACGCCGTCGGCCTCACGCCCCGGCTGCTGGAACACGCCCCGCGGCTGAAGGCGCTCGCGGACGGCGGCTGGTACATGGACATGCCGGAGGTGCTCCCGGCGGTCACCTGCACGGCGCAGGCCACGCTGCTGACGGGCACACTGCCGAACAAGCACGGCGTCGTCGCCAACGGGTGGCTGTTCAACAGCACCAACGAGGTGCGGTTCTGGCAGCAGTGCAACCGGCTGGTGCAGGCCGAGCCGGTGTACGAGACGGCCCGGCGGCGGGCCGCGGAGCGCGGGGTGCCGTTCAAGAGCGCGAAGCTGTTCTGGTGGTTCAACCAGGGCGCCGCGGTGGACATCTCCGTCACCCCGAAGCCGCACTACGCGGTCAACGGCGATAAGGCGTTCGGGATCGCCGGCACGCCGCCCGGCGTCGCCGAGGGGCTGGAGCGCGTGTTCGGCCCGTTCCCGTTCCCGTCGTTCTGGGGGCCGATGGCCGGCCTGCCGGCCACCGAGTGGATCGCCAGCGCGGCAGCCAACGTGCTCCAGTTCGAGAAGCCCGACCTCACGCTCGTGTACCTCCCGCACCTCGACTACGACCCGCAGCGGTTCGGCCCGAGCGGGTGCGACATGCGGGCGTGCGTGAAGGAACTCGACGACGCGTGCGCGCCGATCTTCGACGCCGCGAAGGAGGCGGGCGCGCAGATTTGGGTTGTGAGCGAGTACGGGCACTGTGATGTGTCGCGCCCGGTGTACCTGAACCGCGCCCTGCGCGAGGCCGAGCTACTCGAGGTGCGCCCCGGGCCGTTCGGCGAACAGCTCGACCTGTACGGGTCGCGGGCGTTCGCGGTGGTGGACCACCAGGTCGCGCACGTGTACCTCCGCAACCCGGCGGAACTGGCCCGCGTCCGGGCGGTGCTGGCCGAGGTGCCCGGGGTCGCCAAGTTGCTCGCCGGCGAGGAGATCGCCGAGATCGGGCTGAACCACCAGCGGAGCGGAGCGCTGGTGCTGCTCGCCGAGCCGGACGCGTGGTTCGCGTACCCGTTCTGGCTCGACGACGACGAGGCCCCCGACTACGCCCGCGCCGTGGCGATCCACCACAAACCAGGGTTCGACCCGTGCGAGCTATTTTTCGACCCCAGGTTCCGGTTCCCCAAGCTGCACGCGGCCCGAAAGCTGGTCCAGAAGAAGCTGGGGTTCCGCACGACGTTCGACGTTGTGCCGCTCGACGCGGGCGTCGTGCGGGGCAGCCACGGGTTGGCTGCGGCCGACCCGCTGGACCGGCCCATCCTCATCGGCCACGGCCCCATGCCCGCCGCCAGCGTCCCGATGACGCAGGTGAAAGACATGCTGCTCGCTGCGCTGGAACTGCAATAAAGGCAGGGCTGGCAGCACAAAGGGCGAAGTCATCAGAGGATTGGCCACAAACAAGCACAAAGGGCACAAAAGAAAACCAAAGACGAAGACAGAAAAGTGAATTTGAAACGCTTCTATTTGTCTTCAGTTTTCCTTTGTGCCCTTTGTGCTTGTTTGTGGCCAATCCTCTGCCTTTTGAACTTCTCAGCCTGAGATGAGTTTGCGCAACTCTCTGGCATACTTCGGCACCGCGACCTTCGGATCGTCCTTCGCCTCGTATTCAAGCGCGACGTACCCGTGGAAGTTCGCGTCCTTCAGGATCCTTACCACTCTTGCGAGGTCGGCGTCCTCGCGCTTACCGCCGGGGAACACTTCGGTCTTCACCTGTGACACCACCCCATAGGGGGCGATCTTGGTTAGGTCCGCATAGGGGTCCGCGGTCTTGAAGTTACCGGTGTCGATGTTCACGCCCAACGCCGCGCTCTTCACCGGCTTCACCAGTGCGAGCAGTTGGTCCGGGGTCGCGGTGATGCCGCCGTGATTCTCCATCGCGAGCACGACCCCGTGCTTCTCTGCCACCGCGCAGCACTCCTCGATCGCAGCGACCACGCGCTTCTGGACCGCTTCGAGCGTGTCGCCCTTCTCCAGGTTCCCGGCGAAAATGCGGACCGTCTTCGCCCCCACTTTCGCCGCCCGTGCGGTCCAGTCTTTCACCTTCTGAATCTCAGCCCGGTACTTCGTTTCATCTGCCACACAGAAGTTGTTACCGACCGGCACGCCCGAGATCGCGAGTTTCTTCTTCTCCGCATGCGCTTTGAGCTTTTCGGCGTACGCGTCGGTCGTTTCGGCCCAGTAGTAGGAGGTGATTTCGACCGCATCGAGCGGCAACCCCGCGGCGAGGTCGATGAACTCGAACAGGTCCATCGACGGCTTTTTCAGGTCGAGCAACTTGTTAAAGCTGTACGCGGCGAGGCTGAGCTTGAGATCGGTTTGAGCGCCGGGCCGCTTGATCGGGTCGATGGCCCCGGCGAGTTGGGGGCGGAGTCCCCCGACAGCCGCGAATGCGGTCGCGAGGAACTGGCGGCGTGAGAGCATGGGACCTCCGGGTAACAGGGCAGCGGGGGACAGTTTACACCGCCTCGCGAGGCGGTGTATCATCTGTTTCGCCCGTACCTTTTCCGCAGGTGAGCGTTCCAAAGGAGGGTGGCTTTTTGTCGCAGGGCGTGAGCAAGTCTTCGCCCCTTACCGATCGCCGCTGACGAACAATGATCCTACGTGAAGCGACTGAAGCCGACTGGCCTGCCGTGTGGCACCTGTTTCAGAGCGTGACAGCGAGCGGGGACGCATTCGCTTACGACGAATCGACACCCGAAGCCGTCGCCCGGAAGCTGTGGCTCGACCCGCCCGCCGTTTGCGTCGTTTGTGAAGATGAGTCGCGGTTTGCCGGGACATACTACGTCCGCCCGAACTATCCGGGCCGCGGCGGCCACGTGGCGAACGCGGGGTATATGGTCGCCCCCGAGTCCCGCGGGCGCGGGCTGGCGGTCGCGATGTGCGAGCACTCGCTGGAAACGGCCCGACGGCTCGGGTTCACTGCGATGCAGTTCAACTTCGTGGTGGGTACGAACGCGGCTGCGGTGCGCGCATGGGAGCGGTGTGGGTTCGCAACAGTCGGGCGCCTGCCGCTCGCGTTCAAGCACAAAGAGTTGGGATTCGTCGACGCGCTGGTGATGTTCCGCGCGCTGTAAGTGTGTTATCGCCCTGCGACCGACTGGGAGCAGCCGCAGGGCGATAACCAGCACAGCGAAGGCGGCGTGCCGAATTACGGAGCCGGTGGAGTGTCGCTGCCCTTCGGCGCGGCCGCGGGCGCTCCCGCAGTCGCAGGCGGTGCCGCTTCGCCGAGCTTCAGCACCGCCGGAACCGGCGTCGAGGGGGCCGACTTGCCGCCGTACTCGCTGAAATCGAGGTACAGCAGCACGCAGCCGATAGTGACGGCCATAAAGGTGATGAACAGCATCACCACGTACGGGCCGTCTCGCTTCACCGGCTCTGGCCGTCGGGGGCGGTCATCATCACGGTCACGGTCGCGATCCTTTTTTCGGGCCATTGGTGCGGCCTCCGTAATGCGTTAGGGTGCGCGGTCAGCGGTTCGGGCGCGGGTCACCAACGATGCTCACCTGGTCGCCCTTGCGGGGCAGCTCCTCAGGCTTTAGTTGTGAAACGGGCACTTGGCGGGCCGGGCGGAACTCGGCCACGGCGTTCTTCGGGTACGCCGACTTCGTTACCACCAGGGTGCCCAAATACCGGCCGCCATTAGTCTCGCGGAACACGTCCAGACGTGCCCCGGGTGTCACGCCGGCATCAAGGCCGACACTGATTTCGACGAAGCTACCCGCGAGATCGCTCACCACCGTGCCGCGGACGTTTTCCGGGACCGGTGGTGGGGCCTTATCGACGGAACGAAGTACAGTCGCCGCACCGCCGCCGCCGCCGGACTGCCTCAGCTCCGAGAGCTGGGCCTGGAGCGACGCGGCCCGGGCCACGTTTTCGTCGGAGATCGCCCGCGCGAGTTTGGCGTCGTTCTCGGCGCGGAGCCGCTCGCGGTTAGCGTTCTCCGCGTCCCGCACCAACTGAACCCGGTCGTTCTCGAGTACCGTGTTGCGCTTGCGGGTGTCTTCGAGTTCGCTCAGCGTGGCCTTCTGCTGGGCCACCAGGAGCCGCTCGCGCTGCTCGACGGCGGCGTGGTTGGTGGTCCACTTCCGAAAGTCCTCGTCGCTCTTGCTGCTGCTGGCCAACTGATCCGCAATCGTTTTGTCCAGGTCGGCGGTGCGGCTCCGCTCGGCGCTCAACAGGTTCGCAATCCGCGCCACTTCGGCGGCGCTGGTGCTCAGTTCGGTGCGGCGGTTCGTCTCACTCTCCTTGAGCGCCTTTTCGGCCGCATCGGCCCGTGCCTTCCAGTTGGTCCGCGTGACGTACACGTTGAGCGTCAGCGCCATCCACGCGACGGAGGCGATGAGAACCAGGAACGTCAGGATCTTGCCGAGCCAACTCATCGCACGCCCTCCCGCGGTGTGAGTCCCGAGTGCTGAATTCCAGATACCGGGTCCGGCCCGGGGCCGCCGACGCGCGGGAGGCACTACGGCCCCACGACGCGCGGCACGAGCCTGGGAACCCGGAGCCCGGAACGCATTGTTCTCACGGGTTCGAAACGCCGAGCAGTTTCAACCGGCCGCGCAACTGGCTT
Source organism: Gemmata obscuriglobus (assembly GCF_008065095.1). Taxonomy (NCBI): domain Bacteria; kingdom Pseudomonadati; phylum Planctomycetota; class Planctomycetia; order Gemmatales; family Gemmataceae; genus Gemmata; species Gemmata obscuriglobus. The sequence goes on from NZ_CP042911.1 coordinate 8,902,464, forward strand.
GCGCGCCGCTGCACCGTCTCCCGGGTCTCGAACACATCCACCTCGAACGTGTCCAAGAAAAACAGTTCGGCCTGGACGCTGTCGCGGATCGTATTCATGGCCACCAGCCGTTTCTCAGTGGCGAGCACCTCGGCACTGAGGGTGTCGTACAGCCGGCGCTGGTCGGTGATCTCCTTCGTCAGCAACTCGATGCGCTGCGTGTCGGCCGACACCGAGTTGGTCAACGCGTCGAGCCCCGGCAGCGGCAGCGCCTTGCCGTCGGCGCCCACCTCGCTCCCCAGGACCGCCTCCCCCTTGGGCCGACCGGCGGCGTCGAAGCTCAGATCGTACAGCCGGGTCTTCGGGTCCACGACCGGAAGATAAAAGCCCTTACCGCTCTTCGGGTTCGCGGGATCGATCAGGTCCTTCGGGTTCCCCTTGTGCGCGTACTCGATGAGTTGGGCGTACCCGTTGCGCCGGTTCGCGCGGAACCGCTCGTGCGCCTCCAGGGACTTGAGGGTCTCCCCCCACAGCCCGCTGGCCGCCTTCGCGGCCTCGCCCAGCGAGTCGATCTCGGCCTTCAGCTCGGCGTAGCCGGCCGCCCCTTCGCCCTTCTCCGCCCCGCCTTCCGGGACCGGGTTGAACCACGTCGGGCGCTGCGCGTACACGCCCACCGCCCACGTCATCATCGTGAGCCCGACGACGAGGAGCAGGAAGGCCAACAGCTTGCCGATTGCCGTCATGGTCGCACCTGGCCCGGTGAATGCCTCGTCCCGATCGATCCCGGCACAGTCGAAAGCCCGTGCCGCACCCGAAACACCTCTAACACCAGCCAACAACCCGCCCCGCGATCAGGGCCGGGCGGACGGCGGCTGCCCGTACCGTTCGCGCTCGACGTCCACCAGCAGGGCCTCGAGCCGGTACACCTCGTCGAGGGTCAGCGCGACCTCGCGCTGGATCTCGTACAACTGCCTCTCGATGTTACTTTGGCGCACCAGCGACTGGTCGACCTCGGCCCGAACCTTTTCCAGTTGGGCGCCCAGGTCCCTCAGTTGCGTCCGGCGGCGGCTGACGGCGTCGTCCGCCGCGGCCTTCGCGTCGTCCAGCTTGGCCCGCTCTTGGGAAACCGTCCGCGCCCGGTCCAGGCTGTGCCGAGTCTCGTTCAGCAGCACATCGTTGCGGAGCTGAAACACCGCTTGGTCCGCCATAATCGGCTGGTCCACTTGCTCGCGCATCAGCCGGAAGCGAACGGCCTGGCTGGCGATCGCACGCACATAGTGCCGGAGCCCGACCACTGTCGCCACCCGCTGCTGCCACGCGCTGTCCTGATCGAGGTGAACCAGGAGCTGAGCGATCCGGTCGCGTCGGTCGCCCTCGTCGGTCGGCGCCGCCGGCTTGATCGCCGCGAGCGCGTCGGGGTTACCGGCGGCCTCGTCCATCTTCTTCTTGAGTTCGCCCCATTTGGCGGGAGCCAGTGCGCCGGACTCGGAATCGTACAGCTTCGGCGCAACGCGGTAGAACTTGCGGTCCAACAGGTGAACGAGCTGCTCCGCGTCCGCGGCGTATTGCTCCGCGGTCTTCGGCTTGCCGTCGGCACCGGCCGGCGCGGCGAGCGACTGAAACAGCAGCCGCTCGTCCATCGTCTCCGCCTGGAGCAGCAGCCGCTTCAGCACAGCAGCCACACGCTGGGCGGCCTCGGGGGCCGCGCCCAACTCGGCCTTCACGATGCCGTGGACCCGCAAGACCTCGGCCGACTGGCTCACCACCGCTTCGGTCGAGGCGAGCCCGGAGGGCGGCCCGCCCTTGGCCCCGGCGTTGGCCGGCGCCTTCGCCATGTCGGCGAAGTGCTTGTCGAGCAGGGCCTTGCCGACCGTACTGGTCTGCTGGCCGCCGCCCATCGCCGCGACGAACGGGGTCTCGTTGTCCGGGGCGAACCGGTCGCCGTCGAGCGGCATGCCGCGCAAAACCAGCACGTGGCGGAGCCCCGCCGCGTTGAGCTGCTGGCGGCCCTTGTAGTCCTGCGCGCCGAAGTAGACGTACGCAACCCCGGCGACGAGGGTCAAGAACACCAGCAGGATGCCGAACAGTCTCATGGCGTTCGTGTCCCTGCACGGGCCGGGCGCGAGTCCCCGGCGGCCCAAGGTTGAGTTCTGTGAAAGGCGCTCAAACGCGCTTCCAGACTGCGATTCTGCCGGACAACACGGACCTTGACAAGCGCGGAACGTCCACAAACAGCGGGAGTTCGGAAACTTGGAAAGGCGGTGGCGGTCCTACCGGTTATGTGGCGCCCGAGGTGAACCTTTCAGGTATTCTACCCCGGGCAGAACGCGCCTGCGCGACCACGTGTCGGGTTCGGGTCACAGTGAGGGAACCGGCGGCGTGTCGTGCGCGACGGCCGCGCACGGCGGCCACATTTGAGCTATAAGTAAACTAATCCGCGCGCCGATCCCTACCGGCGCTTACGGCCGGAGCGCTCACATGGCAGTCGAACCGCCGGTCCCGCAGCAACTCGGCAACTACGACATTACGTCGAAGATCGCCGAGGGCGGGATGGGCACCGTGTATAAGGCCCGCAACCGCGCCACGGGCGAGGTTGTGGCCATAAAGGTCATCGCGCCGGCCACCGCCAAAAACCCGATCCTGCTCCAACGGTTCGAGCGCGAGTTCCTCGCGGCCAAGGTGCTCGACCACCCGAACGTCGTGCGGGCCCTCGACTACAGCGGCGCGCCGCCGCACCCGTTCCTGGTCATGGAGTTCGTGGACGGCCTGTCGATCGGCCAGTGCATTGAGCAGAAGGGTAAGTACGCCGAGGAAGAGGCGGTCCGGCTCGTCGCACAGGTGTGCGACGGGCTCCAGCGGGCGCACAAGCAAGGGTTGGTACACCGCGACGTCAAACCCGACAACATCCTCGTGGACAAAGAGGGCGTGGCGAAGCTCACCGACATGGGGTTGGTTAAGGAGGTCGAGGGCGATTTGAACCTGACCCGCACCGGGCGCGGGTTGGGCACACCGCACTACATGGCCCCCGAGCAGTTCCGGAACGCCAAAACGGTCGACGTGCGCGGCGACATCTACTCCCTGGGCGCCACCCTGTACGCGATGGTGACGGGTGTGGTCCCGTTCGACAACGCCAGCCCGCTCGACTGCTGGATGCGCAAAATCCGCAACGAGTTCCGCACCCCGAAAGAGCTGAACCCGGCCCTTTCCGACCGCGTGGACTGGGCGATCCGGCGCGCCATGAGTGCGGAACCGGCCCAGCGCCCGGCGAGTTGCCGCGAGTTCCTTGAGGACCTGACCGGCCAGAGCCGACCGTCCCAGCAAAACCCGAACCAGCAAGGCCAGCCCGCACCTGGGGCCGACGTGTGGTATCTGGTGTACCGCGACGAGAACGAAAAGCCGCACACGGTAAAGGGCAGCACGGAGGGGATCCGCAACGCGCTGCGCGACAGCCTGCTCGGCGATCCGTCGGAAGTGCTGGTGAGCCGCACAAAGCACGGGCAGTTCACCCCGCTCGCGAGCGTGCCGGAGTTCCGCGACCTCGTGGTCACCCCCGCCCCGGTCGCGGTCCCGGCGGCCCGCACCCCCAACCCCGACGAAACGGTCGAATACCGCGAAGCAGCGGCCCCCGGCCCCACTTCCTCCGGAAACCTGGGCCGGCGCCCGGCCCCGAAAGCCTCCACCGCCCCGAAGCCCCCGCCCTACAGCTACAACAGCCCTTCGGGCGCGTACCCGCCACCCAAGGGTAGCCGTGAGCACAAGGTGCGGGTCGAAGCGCGCGCGCCTCGGGAAGAACCGAAACCGTTCAACTGGACCCCGGTGCTAGCGATCATCGTTCTGGTCCTCACCGCGATCATCGGATACCTGGTCCTGGCGAAGTGACAACTCTCTGTGGAGCGCGGGCATCTTGCCCGCTTTTGCACCTGCCGTCGAACCGCACTCCCTCACGACGACCGTCACGCACCTCGTTTACGCAATCCGCCCCAGCAGCGCATTCGATCAACTACCGGTCCTCGCGGACGCGCTCCAGGACGCCGGCTGCGACGCCGAAGAGTTGCTCCGTCACTGCCGGCACGACACGGCCCACGGCCCGCACTGCTGGGCGATCGGAGCGGTGCTGGCGGTGCCCCCGCCTCCAAGCTGAACAACCAACGCCAATTGCCTTAAGCTGAAGCATTAATCCCAATGCCCCCTTTCCGGGGCCGTCATCCAGAGCGGCTAACTTCACCTTTTTTTCGCCACGGGGTGTCGCTAATGTCCGCGCCGTCGGGGAGAGATAGAGAAGGCTTCTCAGGAAGGGGCGTGGGTTTATGCGTCGAGCAACGGCGTGGATCGTCGTGGTCGGCGTCGCGTGTCTCGGGACCCCGGCGTCGGCCGCGGCCGACACGATCGACGGGTTCTGGGTGTCGATCGCCTCCGGCGTGGCGGGGTCGTCCACCGCGACCGGGTACCAGGACTTGTGGTTCGAGACCCCGCACGGACCGCCGCCTATAGCGGTGACCCAATTGACGGGTGGAAACGTCGAAGCCACTACCGGCGGCGGGAGCAGTTTTTTCACCGGCGGTGCGGTTCCCGTGGTGCTGCCCACCACTGACGGCTACGCGTACCTCGCGGGCGGCGCCAAGCCCAGCGACCTCAGCGACGCTCTGAAGCGCCAAACGAGTGGCGGGCAAGGGCTCGCGACCGCGGCCCCGGACGCGACCGCGACCACCCCCCCGGAGAACGCGGCGCTCTTGACCGCCAACCTCGGCGACCCGGACACCAACGGCACCCGTGCCCTCACCGTCACACTCACCGATGCTGCGTCGAATCCGATCGGGACCGGAACCGTGACCGTCCCCGACGGCGGCTGGTGGGTCATCGGCCTCGGGCCGGGCACAAAGGAACAGTCGGGTGGCGGTGGCGACAACGGCGGTGGTGGGAACAATGGCGGCGGTGGAGACGGTGGCAACGGTGGTGGTGGGAACAATGGCGGCGGTGGGGACGGTGGCGGGAACAATGGCGGCGGTGGCGGGCCGGTCGCGACGCCCGAACCGGCAACGGGGGTGCTCCTGGGCATCGGCGGGTTGGGCGCGGCCGGGTGGAGGCTCGTGAAGCGCCGACGCGGCAACTGATTCCCCTCCCCGACACGGAGCACATTTGAAGCACGGCCCTCGGGCCGTGCTTCCTGTTTTCCCGGCCCGCATCGGACGGGCCGATGCCTTCCCTTCGCGGCCCCCGCTGGAAACGCCCCTTCCGGTCCCTAATGATGTCTCCGAGGGCCGCTTCGGCGCGGCCCGCAACTTTGTGTTCACCAACGGAGACACATATGCCGGCTCAGGTCACGAAGGAAGCCCCGGACTTCACCGCGAAGGCAGTCGTCAACGGCCAGATCGTTAACGAGTACAAGCTGTCCAGCACCCGCGGCAAGTACACCATCCTGTTCTTCTACCCGCTCGACTTCACCTTCGTGTGCCCGACCGAGATCATCGCGTTCAGCGACCGGATCGCCGAGTTCGAGAAGCGCAACTGCCAGGTGGTCGGGGTGTCGGTGGACAGCCAGTACTCGCACCTCGCGTGGATCGAAACCCCGCGCGCCAAGGGGGGCCTGGGCGAACTCAAGTACCCGCTGGTGGCCGACCTGACGAAAACCATCAGCACCGACTACGGCGTGCTGCTCGAGGGCGCGGGGGTGGCACTCCGCGGGCTGTTCCTGATTGACACGAAGGGCATCATCCGCCACATCACCATCAACGACCTGCCGCTGGGCCGCAGCGTCGATGAGGCGATCCGGGTGCTGGACGCGCTCCAGTTCTTCGAGAAAAACGGCGAAGTGTGCCCGGCCGACTGGAAGCCCGGCGCGATGACGATCAACACGAACAACGCAAAGGAATATTTCGAGAAGGCCGCGGCTGGTCAGAAGTAAGTACAAGCGATCCGGCGCCGCAAACCGCGGCGCCGGGTACTCAATTCGCACACCCGGCGCCGACTTCAGCCCACGCAATACTCGAAGCAACTACTCACACCTTCGCGTCTTACGCCGCCTCTGATCCGGTGCTCGTGTCCCGTTGTACTGACGGGTGAGTTCTGCCCGCACCTCTCATGCGTCCTGGCCCGCCGCCTTCACAATTTGCACACAAAACCCTCTCGAAATCCTGATGTGACTTTCACGCTAGTGAAAGTAAGAAATTGCTTCCGGACACAGTGGTCGTCCTTATTTCGTTTGAGAGCTAATATGTCCCAGTTCCGGCGTCGCGCGTTTACGCTGATCGAGTTGTTGGTGGTGATCGCGATCATTGCGATCCTGATCGGGCTCCTCCTGCCGGCCGTTCAGAAAGTACGCGAAGCCGCTGCCCGGATGAGCTGCCAGAACAACCTCAAGCAGTTCGGCCTAGCAATTCACAACTACGCGAACACAAATGACAACAAGTTCCCGGCCACGCGGGTGACGGTCGGCGGGGACGCTAAGTTCCGCGCCTGGACCCCACTCGCCCTACCGTACGTCGAGCAGGACAACGTCGCCAAGCAGTGGAACTTCACGGTCAAGTGGAACCAGGGTACGAACCTGCCCGTGTCCCAGACCTCCTTCAAGCTGTTCAAGTGTCCGTCTGCCCCGGACTCGCGGCGGCAAGGGACGTACGGCGCGCTGGGTCTGGGCGACTACGGCACCATGAACGCGGTGCGGCGCCGGTTCTACACGGCCAACAGCATCCCGAACTTCCCGGTGGCCGGCACCGCCGCCGGCGACGAGGCCAACGGGGCGATGGCCAAGGTCACCGACACGCCGATCGTCGGCGTTACCGACGGCACGTCCAACACCATCCTCCTGGCTGAGGACGCCGGGCGCCCGAACCTGTTCCAAAAGGGCAAGGACCTCGGCACCAACACCGCAGACGGGCACGGCTGGGCGGACCCGGACGGCGTCGGCATCAGCCTCGACGGCGTCCAGGCCAACCTGGTCACCACCGGAGGCACCTGCTTCATTAACTGCACCAACGACAGCGAAGTCTACGCGTTCCACTCCGGCGGCACCAACGTCCTGATGGGCGACGGAAGTGTGCGATTCATCCGCGAAGGGATCTCGGCCGCTACGTTCGCGGCTCTGGTCACCGCCAGCGCCGGTGATATCCCGGGCGACTTCTAAACCACCACGCATGCTGACCACGCCGCCCGAAGTTCGGGCGGCGTTTTTATTTCCCCCCTCAGATCTCATCCATGTTGCGACCGCGCACGTTTACCGCTTGCTTGCTACTCGCCGCGTGTGCCTCCGCGGCACAAGCGGATGTTGCCCTCATCGGGGTAGGCACGATCCCCGGCGACGCGGCCGACCTCTCGGGGCTCAAAGGCAAAACCAGCGACGGCACGCCGCACAACCGGCTCGGCGGAATGGGGTCCGCCATCGCGTACACCGGCCAGGGGAATGAATACCTCCTCGTGTCCGATCGCGGACCGAAGGACGGTGCGACGGACTTCGTGTGCCGCTGGCACCAAATGGAAGTCGGCGTTGCTCCGGGCGCGAAAACGCCCGTCACGCTTAAACTCACTGCGACCACGCTGCTGACCAACGAGAGCGGCAAGCGGTTCGTCGGCTCGCTCGACGCGTTCGAGCACACGGCCCCGGCGAAAAACCTGCGTTTGGACCCTGAAGGCGCACGGGTCGGGCGCGACGGAACCGTGCACCTCTCAGACGAGTACGGTCCGGGGCTGTACGCGTTCAACCAAAGCGGTACGCGGGTCGCGAGTTTGCCAATGCCGGCTCACTTCTTGGCGCCGAAACCCGGGAAGATGCCGGCTGACGAATTACCGCCGAAGAGCGCATCGGGCCGGCAACCGAATCGCGGCATGGAAGGGCTCGCAATTTCCCCGGACGGCAAAAAGCTGTTCGGGATCATGCAAAGCCCGCTCATCCAGGACGGCGCACTCGACGACAAAAACAACCGCACGGGCCTCAACTGCCGCATCCTCGAACTCGACCTCACGACCCAGAAATCTCGCGAGTTCGTGTACCCGCTCGAAAACGCCGGGTACGGCGTGAATGAGATCCTGGCGGTCAACGATCACGAGTTCCTCGTGCTGGAGCGAGACGGCAAAGGCGGTAACGAAGCCGAGTTCAAGCGGCTCTATCTGATCGATCTGACGGACGCGACTGACGTGAGCGCAGTGGCCGCGCTACCTGCGAAGGGCTTGCCCGGAGCCGTAAAGTCTGTGAAGAAAAAGCCGTTCCTGGACCTGCTCGCGAAGAAGTACGGAATCGCGGGGCCGGAATGCCCCGAAAAGTTCGAGGGGTTGGCGTTCGGCCCCGACCTGCCCGACGGGCGCCGACTGCTACTCGTGACCGCAGACAACGACTTTCTCGCGAACAAGCCGTTCCGGGTGTATGCGTTCGCGGTGGATCGGGGCGAATTGCCGGGCTTCCGGCCGCAGCAGTTCGATCCGCAGCCACTCAAGAAGCGTTAGCCGCCGGCCGTGCCCCGTACATACGCTCAGCGGCCGAGGTGCAACAACAATTCACGCTGCCGTAACGCCTGGAGCCGCTTCAGCCCGCCGCACCGCTCCAGGTACTCTGTGAAGTCACTCACGCCGAAAAGGTGATCGTCCAGGAACTGCGCGTGAGCGGCAGGGTCCTTCTCGACTTCCATCCAGAGTTTGAGGTGTTCCTCGTCCGAGAAGTACTCACCCGGCATGTTCCCGGGGTACGACCCGTAGGGCACCTCGCACACCGCGTCCACGCACAGGAACGGGATCTGTGTCCGGTGCGGGTCGCGGCGCATCTCGTCGTGCGGCACCAACCGCTCGCAGGTGATAATGACCTTCTTCGCCGCTCGCGCGAGGTCCACGTCGGCGACCGAGGTGCCGCTGAAGCGACAGTTGCCGTACCGGTCGGCCTCGTGAACGTGGATCGCCGCCACATCGGGATACAGGGCCGGCACCGCGACCAGTTTCTCGCCGGTAAACGGGCACTGAATTTCCTTCGCCGGGCCGTGTGCGAGCGTGTCGGTCCCGAGCAGCGAGCGGGCCGGAACGAACGGCACACCCATCGCGGCCGCGGTGTACCGCAGCGCGAGTGTGTAGTTCGACCACTCCGCCACGTCCAGCGCCCCTGACTCCATTACACGCCGGGCGTGGGCCGACAGCCCCCGCGCCTCCAGACCGACGACGTAAGCCGCGTCGACGCGATTGAGCAACTGCCCGCGGCCCGTCAGGTTGCCGGCGCAGAGGATCTGGAAGTCGTGGGTGGTCGTATGACCCGAAAACCCGAGGTTCTGCCGCCTCTGGCGGACGATCTCGTGGCACACCGCCGTCGGGATGCGGTTCGCCCCGAACCCGCCGGTGGCGAAGTAATCGCCGTCGCGCACGAAGCGCGAAACGGCTTCGCTCACGGACATTATTTTGTCGACAAGGCCGCGCGGCTTGGCCGCAAACGCGGCCCTCGCCTCGTCGGACGCGGGAGAGGTGAAGAGGGTAGTCATGCAGAAGAATTTACCCTCCGGTCGGCACGAGCGGGCAGAGATTTTAAAGGCAAAAGAACGGCTCTTTGTCTTTGAAATTTCCGCCCGTCCGCACCGACCAGATGGCAAATTTCCGCGCGATCAGTCGTGGTACTCTTTAACCAACTTACGAAACCGTGGGTCCTTGCGGATCGAATCGAGGTCGTGGTCTTCGAGCATGAACGCGAAGTCGCGGTACCCCAGTTCGACCGCCCTGCGGAGCGTCGAAATGGCCTTGTCGCGCTGTTTGAGGAGCGCGTACCGGCACGCGAGGTTGTAGTGGGCCGTCGGGTCGTGTGGGCGCACCGTCACGAGCTGCCGGTCCACGGCGAGCCCGTCCTGCATTCGCCCCTTCAGCGTCAGGTTACACGCCTGCGCCCGGAGGACGTCTGCGAAGTCCGGTATGGTCGCCAGCAGTTTCCCGTAAAACTCGAGCTCGAAATCCAGTTGGGTTCTCTCGGCTAGCAGGCCAAGAACCGAGCCCGGTGGGAACGAACTGGCACCGGTCTGGCTCGGACGCTTGGGGTGCGGCATGAAACAGCCCCCGGGATGTGCCGCGGGCAAGAATAGGGACTCGCGGCACTTGCCAAATTATACCCGTGTCCCGCAGCCTATGCAAACGCACACCTCGCGGGGAACGCGTTTGCCCGGTCGGGTTGTAACGCCCCCTCAATCCGGCTTCACGATCAGCCGGTAGCCGAAATTCGGTCCGCCCAGGTCATGGGCGTCGATGAGCGAGACGTAGTAAGCGCCGTCCCCGGGCAGCGTGAGCGTGACAACCGGATCGGCCGAGCCGTCCGCGTCATCGACGGTGTCGAGGATATTACGGTTCGCGTCGCAAACGGTAAGGAACCCGTCGAGCGGCGAGCCGAAGCGGGCCGCCTGCACCTCGATCCGCACTTTTTGCCCCTTCTTCCCCACGAACTTGAACACATCCACGTCGCGTTCGCCCTTGATCGTACCTTCCACTGCGACCGGGAGTGCGATCAGTTGCGCGGAGCCGAACGCGCCGTTGTCTTCCTTTTCCGCAGCCGTCGGGAGGTTATCGCGAACGAGGAGGCGGTACTCGTTCGAGTCGCTCGCGCCCGCTGCGATCAGTTTCACGGCGCCGGGCTTCGCGTCGTTCGGCAGTTCTAACTCGATTTCCACCTCGGAATCGCCGACGCGGTCCGCCGGATAGTTGTTCGGCACCCCAACAGCCTTCGCGCCGATCACCCGGACCTTCGCGCCGTCGGCGCCGACAACCTTCACGTCCTTGACGGACGCAAGGTGCCTCCCGCGGAGCGCGAGCTTCTGTTTCTGTCCCGGCTTCACCACCAAGGGTATCGAGTACAGAACCTTCGGCGGCGGTTCCTTCTTGGGCTCGGCCTTCTTCTCCTGGGAAGAAGTCGCGGCGCAAACGGCGAGAAGCGAAACGATCGAAACGAGAGATCGCATGAGCGGCACCAGAAACCGAAAGGCAAAGATCCGCACCGGGTCCGGGAGTCACAACGATTGCGGTCACTGAGCCAGCTTCGCGAGTTCATCGGCCAGAACCTTCATGGTCTCCTTCTGGCGCTGGCGAACGAACTCGCGGGCCTTCGCGGCCTTCTCCTGCGCCGCCTTCGGGTCGGCGGCCAGGGCGAGTACCGTTTCGGCCACCCGCCCGCGGTCCTTATCCTCGTCCATGTTGAACAGCCAGTCTTTGAGCCCGATGTCGGCCCACATGAACCCCTTCGACGTCTGTTCCGCCCACCGGCACACGACCGCGGGCACGCCGTTGCCGACGCACATGATCGGCGAGTGCATCTCGTTGCCGAACAGCCCCGCGGAGCGGACGTAGGTGCTCAGCGCCTCGTCGGTGAGCCAGTAGTCCCCGCGCCACACGACGGATTTTTTCACGTCCGCCGGCAGCGGGTCTACGAGCAGCTCTTTCCCCACAGCCATTTGGCTCCGGTCCTCCGGTCACACCAACACCTTCAGCCCGGTCTTCTTCACCACGGCAGTGATGGCGTCGCGCAGCGGCGCGTGGTCCTGCTCCTTTTTGGCCTCGTTCGTTTTGTGCTTGGCCTCGTCCTCGGCGGTCATTTTGCGGTCGTGGATCTTCCAGTACGGTGTGTACCGCAACCGCGGGATGCAGCACAGGAACTTGCCGCTCTCCAACCCGTTCACCTTCAAAGATGTCTCGGCGGCGCGGTCGTCCCGCACGTCCGTCGCGAACGCCCCGTCGGGGCCGAATTCCATGACCGGGCACTTCGCGCCGCGGTCCTTGGCGAGTTTGAGTGACACGGAGTCGCGGAAGAAGCAGAACTTCGCACCGCTGATGAGGTCGAGCGCCGGTTCGGAAGGGACGGGAAGCGTGATGCCATACACGCCGTAAGGCTTCTGCGTTTCCTTCCGCCAGCGGGCCAGGTCCTTGGCCGCGACCAGCGACGGCCCGGACCCGTGCAAAAAGAAGTCGCATTCCGCGAACGCCGCTTTCAGCGCGGCGTCGCCTTGCACGATCACGAGCTTCGGGAACCGCTTCTTCAGCAGTTCCGCGACGCCATCGTCCACCTTCGACGGCCACAGCCGCACCTCGGCGCCGGGAACGTGCGTTTCGAGCAGCGCGAGGACGCCGGGCGTGTGAGCGATGTCGCCGATGTTCACCGTCTGCCACGAGGAGCGCAGCAGCACCCGCGGGGCGCGTTTCGCTCCGGCCCACAGCGATCCCCCGACCGCGCACGCGCCCCCGGCTGCGAGGAGTTGCCTTCGCGTGATGCCCATTCGTAATCCTCCAGTGTACGGTCGCGCGAGCGGGTCGGTATATTGTGCGCGCGGACGCTACGCACCACAACGCACCGAAAAGAGGAACCGATGCCGACGCCTCAGGAACTCGCCGACCAGTACCTCGCGGGTGCCGCGCAGTTACGCGCCGCAGTTGCCGGAATGACCCGCGAACAGCTCCTCGCCCGACCGGTCGCGGGGCGCTGGTCCGCGATGGAGGTGGTGTGCCACCTCAGTGACTTTGACCTGATCCTCGCGGACCGGATGAAGCGCATCATCGCGATGGCGGCCGAGGTGCCGCTGCTGCTCGTCGCGGACGAAGACCTGTTCGTAAAGGGACTGGGCTACCATGCCCGCGACCTGGAAGAGGAACTCGCGGTGGTGGAATCGATCCGGCGACAGATGGCCCGAATCATCGGCGGGCTGACACCGGAACAGCTCCAACTGACGGGCAACCACAACAAGCGCGGGCTGATGACGCTCGAGAAGATCATCGGGATGGCGACCAACCACATCCCGCACCACGTCTCGTTTTTGATGGAGAAGCGCAAAGCTCTCGGGCTGTAGTCGAAAGGCAGACGGGCCACAAAAAAGCACAAAGGGCACAAAAGGAAACCACAGACGAAGACAAGAGAAGTGCTTTAAACTGACTCTTGTTTCTGTGGTTTCCTTTTGTGCCCTTTGTGCTTTTTTGTGGCCAATCTCCTGCTTCTTTAACGGCCAATCTGCCCGTTGTTACTTGTCCGCGCGGAACTGAAGTAGTCCCATGCCCTCCGGGCGCGGGTCGTGATCGGCCGGACCGCTCCACGACTGAACCCCGGCGCCGGGCACGAACCGCGACACGTTCACCGCCCACGTTTTCCCGTGCGCGGGCCGCTCGCCGGTCAGCTCGACCAGCGGGATCGCGAGTTCCGCCGTCCAGCCGGTATCGGTCGAGTTGAACGCGACGTGGTACTTCGGGTTCCAGCTCCGGTCGCCCCAGCAGTCCTCGGCCAGGCAGCCGCGGTGGTCGATCTGGAACCGGTAGTACGTTTGGTAGTCGCGGTCCATGTCGAGCAGAATGTCCACGCGGTCGCGCCCGCTCAGGTCGGCGTCGCGAACGCGCTTCGCCACGGGCTCGGCCTTCTTACCCGCCGGGTGGTCGCACTTCACCGCGATGTACAGGTAGCGCTCGTCGTAGCTGAACCAGCTTTCGGTCTTGTAGCTCTCGCCGAACGCCTTCGCCTCGTCGGGCTTGTCGCCCGCCGACGCAGTTACCTTCAGGGGCATGACCTTCGCGCTGCGCGTCCAGCACGCGTCGTCGAGCTTCCCGTCGAGGAGCGGGCGGGTGTCGGTGAGCCGGCAGTAGCCGACCGGCTTGGACGGCGCGGGACCGCCGGTCGGGTTCGCGAGCCACAACTCCGCCGCGAGACAGTCACGCCACGGGTCCACGCCCGGGGCCAGCGCGAGCGCCTGCGGCGTGTGTTTGAAGTAGTCGTTGATGAACGCGGTCGCCTTATCGTGGTTGCCGACCTGGCGGTGGGCGGCGAGGAAGCACAGCCACGCAGCCGGGTCCCGCGCGTACGCCGGCCCGAATGCGGACAGCTTCGGCTCCAGGTCCAGGCACGTCTGGTGCCACTTCAGGATCATGTTCGGGCTGTAGAACCGGTACACGTCTTCGGTCGTATTCGCGCTCCCGACACTGGCCGCGACGCCGGAAGCGGGGGTCAACTTGACCTCACCGACGCCATTCGAGTTGACCCGGACGCCATTCGCTTCGAACGTTGTCGACTGAAGCAACATCTTCTGCTGGATCTCTGTGCGCCGGCGGGCCTCGGTGCTCGCGTGGTACCGGGTGAGCCAGCGGAACGCCTCAACCGACAGCGGGTGCCCGGTGTAGTTCGCGGTAAGCACACCGAACACCTCGCGGGCCTCGACCCACTTGCCCTCGCGCGCCAGCCGCGTGCCGACCGCGAACGCAGTCCGCGCCGCCACGTCGTCGGGGAGCTTCTTGAGCTCCGTGTTGAGCGCCCCGAGCAGCTTGTCCGCGCCGCCCATTTCGGCGTCCACCACCCCGGCCAGCGTTTCGAGGCGGCGTCGCGCCTGCACGGCCTTCTGCTTCTCGGTCGCGGCGGTCGGGTCGAAGGAGGCAACAGCGGAGCGCCGGGCCACGCCGCCCGGGGCCAGCGAGATGCCCTCCATCAGGGACGTGTGCGCGTCCGCACCCTGGAGCCGGTGCGCAACGAGTACGAAGCACCGCCGGTCGGTGACGGCCGCATCGCCCGCCAGTACGCGCGTAGCAGCCTCGGCGAAGTCCCGCGGCGAATCGTTAAGGCGGTTACTGAACACGCTCTGGTCCAGTTTGATGGGAGCGGTCTTCGGATCGCCCGCGAGCGCGTACAGCTTTTTCGCGCCCCACGGCTTCAGGCCCAGCGTTGCGATCTGTTCGGGGAAGCAGGTCGGATCGGCGGCCTGCTTGAACGCCTCCTTAGCGGCGTTCAGCACGAGCGCGTCGGCCGGAGTGGTGTCGTTCGCGAACAGGTCGCACACGATCACTTCCGGCTGCCACACGCGGATCGCGAGGACCGCTTGGCGCAAAAGCTGCCCGTTGGCCTGGCCCCCGTGCGCCCGGTCCCAGGTGCCGAGCAGTTCACGCGCGGGCAGCCCGGCGGCGTGAGCCGCGAGGGGAAACGCCCACCCGCTCTCACCGACCGCGCCGCCCGCGAGCCGCATCGCGTACCGAGCACGAAGCCCGTCGCTCGCCCGCTTCGGATCCGCGGTCGCGGGGTCGGCATTCGTGAGGGCGGTGGCGGCGCAGAGGTAGCCGTCGGCCGCGCCGATGGCGGCGACCACGTCGAGCGGGGTACTCTTCCCGCTGGCGTGGAGGAAGAGTGTCGCGGCCCGCTGGCCGCCGAGGCGCTGCGTTTTCCACGTCTTACCGCCGTCGATCGTACCCAGGACGCACCCCAGATCGCCGACGATCCAGCCTTCCTTCTCGCTGACGAAGTGGATCCCGTTCGCAGGCACGGTCAACTCCGTCTTCTGGACCTCCCAGGTCTTACCCAGGTCCGCGCTGTGCAGCACGAACCCGCCCGGGCGACCCGCGACCCACACGTGCGTCCCGTAGGCGGCCACGCACTTAAAATCGCAGGACGCCAGCGCCTGAGCCGGCAGCCCGAGATCCACGTAACCCCACTTCCGCCCGCCGTCGGAGCTGGTCAGCACCGCGCCGCCGTCGCACGCGGCGAACGCACACCCCCACCCCTTCACGCCGTGGTTGGGCGCGTACGCGACCCCGTGGACGCCGCGCCCGGCGAGCGGGTCGAGTTCGGCGTCGTGGTACGCGACCGCCACGCCCGAACGCGGGAGCAGCACTTCCCCGAGCTTTCCCCACGCACCCGCGACGAGTATGCCGCTCCGTTCGCACACCGCGGCCGCGCGACACGACGGCAGGCGAGGGCCCTTAATGGAGTCCCAGGTGGCGCCACCGTCGGTCGTGACGAACACGCCGGTGGGGAACGCATCTGAGCCGTCCCCACACACCATCCCGAGTTTCTCGTCGACGAAGCGGATCGCGTTCAGCCCGGGCATCACGTTCGTGCCCACCTCGGCCCACCCCAGGCCGCCGTCGGTGGTTTTCAGCAGCACGCCCACGGAACCGGAAGGCGTATCAACGCGGCCGACAGCCCAACCGGTATACGGGTTAACGAAATGCAGCCCGCGGAGGCTGGCCCGGGTGCCGGTCTTCTGCCGCTCCCACTGCTTCCCGCCGTCGACGGTGTGCCACACGGCCCCGTCGTCGCCGCACGCCCAGCCCTCGCTCGCGTCCACGAACTGGACCGCGTGCAGTCCCGCGTCGTCGAACGCGACCGCCGGCTGGGCGGCAGCGGGGACCGCCGCCGCGACCAGAACCGCGAGCGCGAGAAATAGCCGAACCCGATTCATGCTCCGCTCCACCGGGGGCACCTCTCAACCGCACCGAGAGGCGTGGGGGGTGGGGTAATAGGCAAGAGCGGAAAAGGATGCTAGATGAGTTTGAGGGGCACGACGGCGGGCTCGGCAAAAATCACGAACGAATACACGATAAATGATGTAGCATCCCCTGGTAACGCAAGCGGGAGGGATGCGACATTGGCCCACGCGCCGCTCGTCAACCCTCGCAGCCATCATCCGGGGGTGCGAGCGACAGAGCCGCACAACCATCAGCTCACTTACCGCGGAGGGCGTGTTGTGAGTTACCGCGTTGCTGCGCTCGGGTCCTGGCTCGCCGTGTTAGTAGGCGGCCTCTACCTTCTTGCTGCCCATCAGTTCACTCCCGGGCCAAGCGGAACCGTATCGCGTCAGTGGCCCGAACCGGCGCACAGCACCATCCCCCGGGCGGTGATGTTCGTCCACCCTCACTGCCCCTGTACCCCAACCTCCCTGCGCAATTTCGCCGCGCTTGTGGCTAGAGAGCGTTGTGAGGCCGTAATTTACGTCGTCGCGGGCGCCAGCGATGGTACGCCCAACGGTCGTGCTGCCGCCAACGTGCCCAAGGCCGAGTGTCGCCCCGATCCGGACGGAAGCGTCGCGAAACGATTCGGCGCGATGACATCTGGCCACGTGTTTCTGTACTCCCCCAACGGCCAGTTGGTGTTCGAGGGGGGCATAACCGATGGGCGCGGCCACGAAGGCGAGAATCCGGGACTCTGGGCGGCAAGCGCCCGGCTGTCCGGCACCGAAGGTACGCCCGTGTCGTTCCCGGTGTTCGGTTGCACGTTGCAAGACTGACCTCAATTTCGGAGCCGAACCTTGGCGCCTCACACCGGAGCACACGCCGAAGAACTCTACCGGACCGCGGTTGCGAACAACCGGGGCCGCGCCGACCGGTTGCTCGCCGGCCTCATGGTCGCCCAGTGGGGGTTGCTGATCGTGCTGGCACTGGTCGTCAGCCCGCGCGCCTGGGCCGGTTCGGAATCGAGCGTTCACTTCCACGTCTGGGTGGCCGTTCTGCTCGGGGCGGCGTGCGCGGCCGCTCCGGTATACCTCGCGGTCAATCAACCGGGCGAAGAGATAAACGGGTACGTGGTCGCTGTCGCGCAGATGGTGATGGGGATACTCGTGATGCACCTGACCGCCGGGCGCATCGAGTCGCACTTCCACGTGTTCGCCTCCATCGGCATGCTCGCCGTGTACCGGGAGTGGCGCGTCCTTGTGCTGGGTGTGGCCGTCGCGGCCGTCGATCACATCGCCCGCGGGTTCCTGTGGTGGCAGTCGGTGTACGGGTCGAGCGCGTACAGCAACTGGCTCTGGCTCGAGCACGCCGCCTGGGCGCTATTTTCAATGCCCGTGCTGGCCTGGATGTGCGTCCTCAGCCAGAACGAAATGCGGACCCAGGCCGCACGCGAGGCCGCTCTCGCCGAAGCCGAACGGGCAACCGCGGCCAACATGCAGGAACTCGCGGCCAAGGCCCAGGAGATCCGCGAGCGCACGGAGCGAGAAAACGCGATCCGCACCGAGCGCGAAGCCGCGGCGGAGCGAGCTCGCCACGCGGAGCGCGCGCACGCAGAAGAACTGAAACAAAAGGTGAGCGTCATCCTGTCGGGAATGAACGCGCTGGCCGCGGGCGACTTCACGGTATCAGTGCCGGCCCTGGGCTCCGACGATTTGGGCCAAATGGCGGTCGCCCTCAACACCGCGGTGGGTAGCGTGCGCGCGGCACTGGAGGGCATGCGCGAGGTGTCCGAGCAACTGGCCGACGCCTCGTCGCAACTGGCCGCGGCCAGCGAAGAAATCTCCACGGGCGCACAGGAACAAGCGAGCAGCCTGGAGGAAACGGCCAGCACGCTGCACGAGATCACCGCGACCGTGCGCCGCAGCGCGGACAGCGCCCAGCAGGCCCGCCAACTTGCCAACGGCTCCACGGAGGTGGCGCAAAGGGGCGGGAGCGTGGTCAGCGACGCGGTGAGTGCGATGGGCGAGATCAACGGGTCGTCGAAGAGGATCGCGGACATCATCACGACGATCGACGAGATCGCGTTCCAGACCAACCTGCTGGCCCTCAACGCGGCGGTCGAGGCGGCCCGGGCCGGCGAGCAGGGGCGCGGGTTCGCCGTCGTCGCCACCGAGGTCCGAAACCTCGCCCAGCGGTCCGCCACCGCCGCCAAAGAAATCAAAGCCCTGATCCAGGACTCGGTGAAGAAAGTGGACGCGGGCACGGAACTGGTAAATAAGTCGGGGGACACGCTGGCCGAGATCGTGACCAGCGTGAAGCGGGTAACCGACATCGTGACCGAGATGGCGGCGGCCAGCCGGGAGCAGTCCGCCGGCATCGAGCAGGTGAACAAGGCCGTCAGCCAGATGGACACGGTGACCCAGCGGAACGCCTCGCAAACCGAAGAGATGAGCGCCACCGCCCAGACCCTCACGGACCAAGCCGCGCAGCTCCGAGAGCTCGTCTCACGGTTCAAGCTCGGCAACACGCCGGTCACCGCATCACGGGCACTTAAGGCTACAAAGAAAGGCCGAGCCGCACCTCACGGCTCCCGAAACCGGAGCCACTAAGCGCCAACGGATCAACGCACCAGCGCGCCAGAACGGTCACGGACACGAAACGGACGGGCGATGTCGGCAACGGGTTTACCGATCGCTGAAGGCCGGTACACAATTCGGCGCCGATGCCCGCTCGCGATTTTGAGTCAGAGATTTCACCTGCACCAACACCGCAAGCACACTTTATCGTGGTGGTCCTCTTCGCCCATCGCGCCGACGATAGCAGGCCGATCGGCACTCATCCTTTTCCCAACACCAAATCCACGACCCAGCACCCGCGAACGTGTGGTCCGAGTCCGCGGCAGTGGTTCAGGATGTCGTCAGAGTCGCACCCGGCGTCCTGAAGGGCGTCGGCGAGAATCGGCATCGCGGAGAAGTCGCGGGACTCGTACATCCGCGCCGCGAGGGCGCGAACCGTGTCGGTGCGCCACTCCGGGGCGAAGGCGGCAGGTCGGAAGGGGTTCCCAAGGACGCAGCGTACAAGGTTCGCCAGTTCGGCTTCGTCGGGTCCGGTGAGTTTTTGCACCTCATCCTGTGAAGGGCGCCCAAGGTAAGCTTGGGGGCCGAGGCGGAGACGCAGATTGAGTTGTACCGATTGAGCTAACGCGCTCACCAATCCTCCGTCCCGTTGCAACGTGTAAGCGGCTAAGGAAGCCCGCTGACAGTCTCGGCACAGCGCCTCAGAGTCGGCGGATTGGGAGCCGTCCTGTCGGAGCCTTAACCCGAAGAGCCGTTGAAAGTTGTTCGCGCGCTGGCGGGCCGTCCGGTGTGCCTTTTCCAGCTCACGCGCGTGAGCGGCATTGTCTGCGTACAGCTCGGCCACCTCGACCCCGGACCGCGAGTCCTTGTCGAGCAAAGTCCACACGCGGCGGCAGCAAGCGACGGCCAACAGGCGGGCCTTCCGCGCCCCCGCGAGGTCAACGTGCGGTGCCATCGTCCAAGGTTCATCGCACGCGAGCCATTCCGCTTCGGTCATCGGTTGGCCTCACAACAAGTTCAGCGTTCCCCTCGTTACCCCTAACTGGTTCAGCGCCCGAAGCTGTCGCCACGTTTCGCGGCCATCGTCCACGCCCGCAACCACCCGTGCGTACCGCGTCAGCAGCGGCCCCACCTGCGCCGGCGCCTCACGCAGCAGGTCCACGCGGAACCGTGCTAACCCCAGCTCGCGCATCCGGCTCACGTACTCCGCGGCACTCTGTGCGGCGCTGTTGAACACAGTGTTTCGGCAGCCCGTGTCCGGCAGCACCGGGAACGGAGCGCCAACCCGGTCCCGTAACTCGACCTTGTGCACCTCGCAGGGGCGCCCGCAATCGCGGTGATCCTTGCCGGTACTCAGGAACGCCGCGAACACACAGTGCTCCATGTGGAACATGGGCATATGTTGGTGAATCACCGGCTCGAACCATTCCGGCCGCGATCGCCGCACCATTGACACAAGTTGATCCCAGTTCAGATCGTAACTCGGCACCAACCGTTCCAGGCCGGCTTCCAGAAGCACACTTGCCGTCAGTTCGTTCGCGACGTTGAGGCTGAAATCACCGACCAGTCGCGCGTGCGGCAACTGCTCCCGGAAATAGCTGATCGATGCGAGGTTGCGCACCAGAACGATGTCGGGCTCGGCCCGCGCGACAAGCGACTGAAACCCGTCTTCCCCCGGCTTCCACACCCGCACCGGCGCCAGCCCGACCGGCACGCCCGCGGCACGTGCCCGCGGGACCGCGTCCTTGTACCGGCGCAGGTCCTCGAAGTCGCAGTACACCGCAGCCAGTTTGGGAAGACCGTCGGGCGGCGCCCACGCGAGTACGGCGTCGAGTTGATCCAAATTGCGCACGAGAACGGTGAGCGAAGCGCCGCCCTCGCGATCATCCACCCGCATGCTTCTGCTCGGCAGGAGCGAGAACTCCCGTCGCAGTTCCTCCAGCGCGTTGGGGTTGTTGATCGCGTGTTTACGCCCGGCGCTCCGCGCTTCCGCGAGTGCGGTCGCGCCTTGTCGGCGCAAGTCGTTCAGCACGCTCCGCGGCAGCATCACGCCCGCGGGCAGGTCGAGCGATACTTCGTCCAGTTCAAACGGCGTATCCCCGAGCCGCGACAGTTGCTCCCGCACCTCTCCGGCCGAAGTCGGCTGTTTGCGGGCTAACTCGAGTGGTCCGGCCCACGCCGCAGAGGATTCGCTCGCACCATCGATCAGGGTCAACGTGAGAGTGCCACCAATCGCACCCTCCAGGCGCGCCCGGACCGGCACCCGACGGGCGGGTTTATCCTGCGAATAGCTTTGCTCCAACCGCTTGCGCAGCGCGGGATCGTCCGTCTTGTACACGTCGCACCCGACCGCCACCGATGCGAGGTCGACCGCACCGTCGGCGAAGTACAGTTCCACCTGCGCGGGCGCCGCACGACGGACGCTCCACACACGACCGCCCGGCTCTTGCGTGTCCGGCCGCCCCAAGTCGAACAGGACACCGTCGCCGGGCTTGACGAGATCGTCGAACGCCTCGGCCAGTTCCACCCGCGCGCCCCCGCGCACGAACCCGGACACGCGCCCGAGGCGCACCCCGCGGCTTTTGGGGAACCGCCCGCGAACGAGCATCTGGTGGTTCACGCCTTCCAGAAACCCCGGCGTCAGCCCGCGGCTGAACGTTTGCGCCAGGTCCAGTTGCTCGCGCCGCGGCAGCGTGAATGCGCGATCCGCGAGCTTCGTGTCGAGCGCCTTGCGATATGTCTGCGTGGTCGCGGCGACATACGGGCCGCCCTTCAGTCGGCCCTCGATCTTGAACGAGATCACCCCGGCGTCCACCAAATCGCCGATGAGGTCGAACGCGGCCAAGTCTTGAGGGCTGAGCAGGTACGCGCGGTCGCCGAGGTCGCGCGCCTGCCCGTCGACGATCATCTCGTAAGGGAGCCGACACGCCTGCGCGCACTGCCCGCGGTTCGCGCTGCGCCCGCCCAGCGCCTCGCTCGTCAGGCACTGCCCGCTGTACGCCACGCACAGCGCGCCGTGAACGAACACCTCGACCGGGGTGACGGTGTTCGCGGTCACTTTCTGAATGTCCGCCAGGGACAGTTCGCGCGCGAGTACGACCCGCTCGACACCGAGTTCTGTGACGAACGCGATGCCGCGCGGCTCCGTCAGCGTCATCTGCGTGCTGCCGTGGACCGGCAGCGTCGGGGCGAGGCGCTTGATGAGTCGCACCAGCCCCAAATCCTGCACGATAACCGCGTCAACCCCGGCACCGGCGATCCGCTTCACAAACTCCGCGACCGCTTCGAGTTCGTCCGAGAAAATGAGCGTATTGAGGGTCACGAACCCTTTCACGTTCCGCCCGTGGAGGAACCGCATCACGTCAGACAGTTCGTCCGGTGCGAAGTTGGCAGCGCGTGCGCGCGCGTTAAAGTTGGACAGCCCGAAGTAGACCGCGTCGGCCCCGTTCGCGACCGCGGCGCGCATCGCGTCCCAGTCACCCGCGGGGGCCAAAAGCTCGGGCTTTGTGTTTGGAGCAGACATGCCAGGATTGTAGCAGAAAGGCGAAAAGCAATATTATCCGCCGGCCGACGCGGGCGGACACCGATTTCGGAAACAGAAGCACCCTTCCGTCTCCGAAATCGGTGTCCGCCCGCGTCGGCTGACGGGGCGGATCAGTTCCGGCTTCTCAACCGAACGGTCGGTACGCGTCGTAGGCGACGACCGCAAGGTTGTGCAAGAAGTGCAGGAGTACGGCCAGCGGCAGTCCGCCGTACACGCGGGCGTATCCAAGGAACCCGCCAACCAGGAACAGGTACGGCATTCCGAGGATGTTCCCGAGGTGCGCACCGGCGAACGCCACGGCGGTGAGCCAGATCGCCAAGTGAACGTTCAACGATTTTCGCAGCACGCCGAGCGTCATTTGGCGGAAAAACAGCTCCTCCACAATGCCCGGCTGGACACAGATCAGCAGCACCGTAATGAGGGTCAGCTTCATCCGCTCCGGCTCGGGCGCGCCGAGCGGCTTGAGCAGTTCGCGCAGAAGTGTGAAGAACGCCAGGTTCAGGACCAACAGGAGGCACAGGAGCGGGAACGATGCGGCCCAGGTGAGGGCCGCCGTACCCTCCGGCACCTTTTGCCGCGCCGCCTTCCAAACGAGGCCCAGAGCGAGCAGCGTGAGCCCCGTGGTCACGACCTCGGCGAACGCCTGCCCGGCGATGAGGTCGTCGCCCTCGGTCATTCCGCCGAGTGCCACGAGCACCGCACACCCGACCAGCGACGCGAGGAGCCCGAAGTACGCCACCGGTACGACGACCAGCGGCGGAATCAGGTACGGGCGCCGCACCGGGATCGCGTACTCGGGGCGGGGCGGGCGCCGGCCTTCGTACTCGTCGCCGGGCGCGCGGACCGGCCGGGCGCGGGGCGGGCGCCGCGGACGACCACGGGGCGCGGCACCGAGTTGGTTGCCGCACCACGGGCACTGCCCAGCGACCGGTTCGGCCGTCTCCCCGCACCGACGGCACAGCAGCCGCTGTATCGGATAAACGATCGGCACACCGTCCGCCTCGTTGCTGGTCGCCGAATCACGTTTGGCGCCGGAGGCACCGCTCCCGAGCAGAGACGGGACCGGCTCGGCAAAACGGTCGGTGTCGTCGGGCGGCATGAATGTTCCGACGGTCAGAGCTTGCTCGCGCAGTGGGAACCGAGAGGCACCAAATTGTAGCAAACCAATCAAGGGCACTGGCAACAGTTATCCCGCGATTGCGGCACTTTTCTCAAAGCCGCCCAGGCCGCTCCTGGGAGTCCAGAAGGTGCCGGGCGCGCCGAACCGGCTTCCACGCCATCGGCGCGCCGCACAGAGAGCCGGCTCACTTTTCCGCCGGCGCGGTCAGCACCGTGATGTCACCGGAGTAGCGCGGCGCCAGCACCTGCGTCACCTCTTCGAGGTCGAACTTCGCCCCCCTCTTCAGAGTAAACTTCGCTTGCCGGGTCTTGCCGTTGGTCGTGATCGTGTCGGGCTCTACCCACGGTAGAGTCGCGAGCCGCTCTTTGACGGCTTGCGGGCACGTCACTCACGTCATGTCGGGCACTTTGAGCACCACCTGGTTCGGCGCGTCGGTCGGCATCGGCTCGTCCGACCCGCGCGGCGCCGGCGCACACCCGGCCAACGCGAGAACAAGAACCATCGCACCTGCACGCATGAAATCGCCTCCGAGAGATAAACTCGAAGTAGTTTAGACGCGCCCGCGCCGCGGGGCACAAACTTGTTTGCAGTCCCTGAAGGGATTACGCTGCAAATACGCCCGTAGGAGCCGCCCCCATGTTCGCGCGCCGCCTCGCTGCTACTCTCGCTCTGCTGCTCGCCGCGGGATCGGCGAGCGCCCAACCCGGTCCGCAATTGTTGACCGTGTTCCCGCCCGGGGCAAAGGCGGGCGGCGCCGTAGAAGTGACGTTCGCGGGCGTTGGTTTCGATGGCGACGAGAAGTTGCTGTTCAGTGCGAAGGGCTTTACCGCCGAGCGCGTCGGCGTAGCGACTGCCGATCCCAAGGCGCCGAAAGGCGCACCTGCCGCGAGCGTGAAGTTCAAAGTCACCGCGCCGAGGGGATTCGCTGGGACGTGCGATGTCCGTGTGGTAAGCAAGAGCGGCCTGAGCAACCCGCGCGCGTTCGCCGTCGGCAGCGACACGGAGGTGAACGAGGTCGAACCCAACAACGACGTACCGCAGGCTCAAAAAGTCGAACTCGACACGACGATCAACGGCGTCGTGTCGGCGCCAACGGACGTGGACTTCGTGACCTTCAAGGCGAAGGCCGGTCAGAACGTCGCGGTGTACTGCCTCACGACGAGCATCGACAGCCGGATGCAAGCCGACTTGATGGTGAGCGACTCCGAGAGCCGCCAACTCGCCTCGAACCGCAACTACAGGGGCGGCGACGCGGTACTCGACTTCAAAGCTCTGAAAGACGGCGACTACACCGTGCGCGTGTCCCAATTCGCGTACACGACCGGCGGCCCGGACCACTTCTACCGGCTCACGATCACAACCGCACCGCGGGCGTCCGCGACCTTCCCGCCAGTTGCCGAAGAAGGCGCCGGTTTGGCGTCGTGGCCCCTCGCCCCTTCGGCCGCGATGGTCGATCTGTTCGAACCGCCTTCGCGTGGTGGAACGCCACGGCTGATGGCAGCGAACCCGATCGTAGCTGACGCCGGTACGAACCTCACTGCGGCCGAAGCACAGCTCGTCAAGGGGCCGTGTGACATCGCCGGGCGCATCGCCAAGAAAGGCGAGCGACACTGGTACAGTTTCGCCGCGAAGAAGGGCGACGTGTGGACGCTCGAAGTGTTCGCGGAGCGCATCGGCTCCCCCGTCGATGCGTACTTCATTCTCACGGACGAAAAGGGCAAGGTGATCGTCGAACAGGACGACGGTGCGGACACACTGAGCCCGAACCAGTTCTACACCAAGTCCGACGACCCCGGCCGGTACCGGTTTGCGGTACCGGCGGACGGCACTTACAAGGTGATGGTGTCCACGCGCGAGGCGGCCGTACAGTTCGGCCCGCGGGACCAGTACGTGTTGCGGATCGCAAAGGAGAAACCGGACTTCCGCCTGGCGGTAATGCCACTGACGCCACACGTCCCGGATGCCGGCACACTCACCGCGGGCAGGGCAGTCGCGCTCGTGGTGTACGCATTTCGGTTCGACGGCTTCGACGGCGCGATCGAACTCGGTGCCGAGCAACTGCCCCGAGAAGTAAAGTGCCCGAAACAGGTCATCGGCCCGGGACAAACGCGCGGCGTGCTGGTACTCACCTGCGAGAAGCCCGCAGCGGACTTCGACGGATTCGTCACGATCACCGGAACCGCAGGCAGTTTGAAGCAAACGGCGCGGCCCTTCAGTGTGACGTGGCCCGTGCAGGGACAACAGGCGAACCAGCCGCCGCCGAACAGCCCGGTACTGACCCGCATGGACCGCGGCCCCGGATTGGCCCTCGCGATCCGCGGAACAGCGCCGTTCGTTCTTACGCCAACCGAAACGGCGTTTAAGGTGAAGGGCGGCGGTAAGGTCGATGTCACGCTGAAAATCACGCGCGACACCAGCTTCAAGGAACCGGTCGCGATTTACGTTGCCACCCCGGGATTCGGGCCGCGCCCGCAGGGGAACCAACCGTTCCCGGTAGTCGGTACTGCGCAACCCAATAGTACCGATATCAAGTTGAACATCGATGTACCCGCGAACCTGCCATCGGGGACACATACGCTCGTGCTGCGCAGTCAGAGCGGAGCGCCGAACCCGAAGGGCAACAACAGTGCCCCGCGCCCGCTCCCGAACTTCGCGGTGACGCCGCTTACCGTGACAATCGAAGGTGTCCCAAAGAAGAAATAGCCGTGGCCTTAACAGCGACGACGTGCGGGAAAGCCAGCAAGTGTCGGCGCTACCGCATGTCTTCGCTACGTCACGAGTTACTCATCTGACTTCTTGCCCCGCTTCTCGCCGGCCGACGGTGATCTCGGCGGCGCGCTCGGGCGCGACGGAGTTGCCGGGGGCGCAACAGTCGGTCGGGGCGACACGGAAGGCGACTGAGCGGTCACGGGTCGCGATGATGGCGGCGCGGCCGGGGCTGGGGCCGGCTGTGGGCGCGGCTGAACCGGCTGTCTCGGCGTCGGCTGTGGGACCGGTGGCGCGACCGACGCTTTCGGCGTTGGTTGAACCGCCGGTGTGGGCACTGAAGCCGGAGGATTCACCCTCGGCGCGGCCGAAGGCGCCGCGGGCGAAGGAGCGAGCGGCTTCGAAGCCGGTGCCACCGGGTTCAGGCGCGGCTGCGTCGGAGCGGCAGGTATGGGCGTCGGTTGTGGGTTCGTCCGCGGCGCCGGCGAGGTCGGCGGATTCACTTTCGGCGCCGGGCTAACCGGTGTGGGTGCCGCCGGCCTCGGTTCCGTCTTCGGCTGCGGACTCGCCGGCGCGGGCGTCGGAGTCGGGTTGATCTTGGGCCGTGCGGGCATGACCGGCTCGGTTGATGGCTTCGGCTCGACACGCGGTGCCGGGTTCGTCGCGGGAGTCGGTTTCGGCTCGACCTTCGGCACCACCGGTTGCGGACGGGTTACGGGGTTCGTCGGCTGGCCCGGATCGACCTTCGGTTGCGGCCGTCCCGTGGAAGCCGCCGGTTGCTTCGGCTCAACCTTCGGTTGCGGAGGCGTCGCCGGATTTATAACGGGGTTAGGGCCAACCGGGGGCCGCGGTTGCGGGTTCATCGCCGGGTTCACCGGCCCGCCACCAGCGGCCGGTTTCGGATCGATCCGCGTCCCCGCGCCGGGGGTACCGCTGCCGTTCGCGCGGAGCGGGTTGGGGGGCGGCGCCTTGTCATCGCTCGCCACCCGCGCCCGGGCGACCGCGGCTTTCGGCACGTCGAGCTTGATCGACTGCGGCCGCGCAACCGGTGGCGCGGCCCCAACGGCCCCGGGTGTAACCACCGGTTGGGGCTTCGACGCGACGGCCGTTTCGAGCTTCGTGCGCTGCGCGGCCACATCACGGAACTGCCGCGCCGCGGTCGCCTCCTCGCGGCGCTGCTCGGCCGCCACCGCCTGGAACTTCGTTCGCTGGAGGTCGGGCGCGACCTTCAGCGGCGCGACCATAGCCACGTTCGCGACGTTCTGGTTCCCGACCGTCGGCGCCCCGTTCACCACCGTGATGTTGTTCGTCACGTTGTTGATGTTCGTCTGCGTGATCTTGTTGATCACCGTGTTCTGCTGGACCAGCGTGGTCGGCGGGCGCACCACGTCACCGCGGTAGCGGCCCGCGTAAATGTCGGCCACGCCGGCGTTCCACCGCGGGCTGTGGCGGTGCTGAACCGAGTAGTAGCTCCACAGCGGGTCGTAACCCCAACTCCGGCCCACGCCGAACCCGATGCTGAACCCGCCGCGCGGGGTAGCAACCCCGCACCACGCCGAGTACCCGCGGTCAACGTACCGCCCGTCGAAGTAGTCGCCGAAGTAGTAGTTCGTGTACCCGCGACGCACGAACAGCGCGCCGGTCATACACGGCTCACTCACGACGTACATGGGCGTGTACACGAACGCCGGCCGCGCGTACACCGGCCGGGTGAACACGACCGGGGCGAACAGCACGCCGCGGGTCGCCAGCGGGTAATCCCAGTAGCCGTCCACGAACACGTAGCCGGCCGGGCTCCAGTGATAACGGGCCGGCACCCATAGCCAGTCGCGCCGGTGCTCGACCCACACGCCCGGGCGCCAGACGTAACGGTTGCGCCACACCCACGACCCCGGCACGTAAACGCTGGTGGCGCTCGGCGCGACAACGGTCGGCCCGATTTCGAGCGACTGCGGCGGTTGCGGCAGGTATTCGATTTCCGGCTGTGCTTGTGGTTGCGCGGGCTGCTGCGGCTGCGCGGGCGCCACCTCCTGCCAGAACCCGGGAACGTACTGCCAACCGCCCTTGGCCTCGCGCCACGATCCGGGCACCCAGACGCGCCCCGGCGGGGGCTGGCGCCAGAACCCGCTGACCCAGATGAACTGGCCGTTCTCCTCGTCCCAGTTCCAGTACCCCGGAATCCACTGGACGTTGTCGCCCTCGGGCTTCTGGTCCGGCGGCAGCTCCTCAATCGGTTCCGGCGGCTGCTTTGCCACAACCGGCGCCGCCGTCGGGGCTTCGGCCGTTGATGCGAACGCTTCGTGAACCGGCCCCTTGGCGAGCACTTCCATCCCGTCGCCCTGGCCGGCTTGCGCGGGTTGCCCCGGAGCCGGGAGCGGTAACGGGACGGGATCGGGTTGCGGTGTGCCGGGCGGGCGCAGCGGGATCGGCTCCTGAGCCGGAACGGTATTGATGACGGCCAGCGCCACCATAAGCGAGCCGAACACGCCGAGGGGCAGCACCTTCAGCACTCGTTCGGTCATTGGGAGATACCTCAAGAAGCAGCGGTGCGAATCGCGTGGGCGTATGACAAACGCGGCAAGGGAGTGAACTTGCGCGTGCCGCGAGCCTCAACCGGTATTCGTGCAAACAGAATACCAATTTATGAGAGAGGTGTAACGCGAAGGAGACTCAGGAAACGTAAGCGTTCATGGGGGTGCGCCACCCGCTTTTGCCCGTCATTTTAGCCCGTTTGGATACGCGGTTGCCACAAGCGGGCATGTTCCGTAATCGAGCAGACGTCATGACGCCTGTTCCTCAACCGCCGGAACTGCCCGATAACTTACCACCGGCGGTGGTGGCGTATATTCGCGCCTTGGAGGCCACGATCACTGCTCTGGTGGCCGAGGTCGCCGAACTCAAGGCCCGACTCAACCAGAGCTCCACCAACTCGTCGAAGCCGCCCTCGTCCGATCCTCCGCAGGTGAAACTGGCCCCGCCCAAGGCCCCTTCGGGGAAGCGTCGGGGCGGGCAACCGGGGCATCCCAAAGCCGAGCGCACGCTCCTGCCACCCGATGAGATCCGGACCCTCAAGCCGTCCGTGTGCCGGGACTGCTCGCGGTCGCTGGCCGGGGACGATCCGGCTCCGGCCATTCATCAGGTCCACGAGTTGCCCGTTATCAAACCCCACGTGACCGAGTATCGGTGCCACCGGCTCCGGTGCCCCCACTGCGGCACGACCACGGTGCCCGCGGTGCCGTCGGAGGCGCGCACCGGATACGGCCCCCGGGCGCAGGCGGTGGCCGCGCTTCTCACCGGCTCGTGCCGTCTGGGCAAGCGGGGCACGAGCCAACTGTTCGACGATCTGTTCGGCCTGCCCCTGAGCCCGGCCATGGTGTGCAAGCTCCAGCACCGAACCGCCGAGGCGCTGAAGCCGGTGGCCGAACAGGCCCTGGTGTACACCCGCGGGCACCCGGCCAACGTGGACGAGACCGGTTGGAAGCAGGGGCGTCAGCGGGCCTGGCTGTGGGCCGCCGTGACCACGTTCGTGGTGGCGTTCCTGATCCGCCGGACCCGGGGCCGGGCCGCCTTTGATGACCTGCGTGCCGGGTCCACGGCCGTGCATACGACGGACCGGTATCCGGTGTACACGCACCTCGACAAGTACAAGCGTCAACTCTGCTGGGCGCACCTGCGACGCGATTTCCAGGCGATGATCGACCGGGGCGGTTCCGGACAGGCGATCGGCGCGGCTCTGTTGGCGTGTTCGGACGCCCTGTTCGAGAACTGGTATCGGGTCCGGGACGGAACCCTCGCGCGGTCCACATGTCGCTCGACCTACATCCCCGCGTTGCGTCGTCAGGTCGGCACGCACCTGCGGAACGGGGCGGCGTGCGGCTGCGCCAAGACCGCCACGACCTGCGCGGAACTGTTGTCGGTCGAGGCGTCGTTGTGGACGTTCGCGCGTGTCGTCGGCGTGGAACCGACCAACAACGCGGCCGAGCGTGAGGTGCGTCACGCCGTGTGCTGGCGCAAAACCAGCTTCGGGACCGACAGCGAACGCGGGAGCCGGTTCGTGGAACGAATCCTCACGGTGATCGCCTCGTGCCGCCGCCAGAAGCGCAACGTCTTGGCGTTCCTCATCGACGCCGTCACCGCACACCGGACCGGCGCGAAGGCACCGACGCTCGTTCCAGCTGAAGCTCAACAACAGAACGTTGTGAATCCGCTACTCGCCAACTGTTGATACACTGCCGCATCACCCGTGAACGCTTACCAGGAAACAAGTGAGATTGGTACGTTTCAAGTCCGGAAGGCGCACGTCGTGGCGGAAGACCTGACAATTTAGGTCTTCCGCCACGACGTGCGCCTTCCGGACTTGAAACGTACCGAAAAACTACCATCGCAGTTCCATCCCGAACTGGAGGCCGTTGATCGCGAGGTCGGACTGTTTGAACAGCGGACGCGGCCGGTACTGGCCCGAGAACCCCGCCGGCAGGCCGTTCGGCACGAACGTGAGGTCTACAACGTGGTCGATCTGGTCCCCGGGTCGAATCACGTTCGACCAGTAGAGGAAGTTGTACCCGCCGAACACACGAAAGTTCGGCGTTACCCAGTACCCAATATTGAGCGTGAACTCTGGCGCCACACTGAACTTATCGCGTTCAAACCGGCCCAGGTTCGGTCCGGCGGCAAGCAGACCGCCGTTGTTGAACACCACCGGGGCGCCGCCCGGTTGCTGGCGCACCTGAGACCCGCTGATTTCCAGCTCTTGATGGGTCGCACCGAGCGCCACCGAGGCGCGTGCGTCCAGGTCCCACCGGCCCCAGCGCCGCTCATACGCCATCCCGACCTGACCGCCGTGGAACTGGTTCCGCGTGGCGAACCGGTCCTGAACCACGATCTGCGTTCCGATCGGGTCCGGGATCAGAAGCCGCGTCCCACCGGAGCCGATTACGGTGATGTTCTCGCGAATGGTCAAGCTCTCGCGCAGGTTCAGGTGCCGGTAACCCGCGAACACCTCCGACCGCGCCGCACAACCTTTAATCCAGCACCAGCGGGCGTTAACGTCCGCCCCCCAGAGCCGGCTGTCGGCCTCGACCGTCAGCGCCCCGCGCAGGATGTCGGGCACCGCGACGGCCTCGCCGTTCTCGCCGAGGGGCTGGTTCGTCCCCGGAATTAGGTTCGGAGCGTAAATCGGTCGCGTGATGAGTGGGAACCGATCCGGACTAATGGTCGTGCTACCCGACCGGTTACCCAGAAAGAAGAACCCGGCGTCGATCCCGCACGACTGCGCGTCGTCGAGCCAGGCTCCGGCCCGGAACCGGAACCCGCTCCGGGTGCTGTCAAGAAACGCCCCCGGACCAACAAGCGCCGTGGTTCCGGGCTCACCAAGGTAGCCGTTCAGCGCGGTGTTGGCGTTGGTGGTCGCGAGCACCGGCGTGGCGAACCCCGGAAGCCACCATTGGAGGTACTCGGCGCGTGCGAAGAACCGGTTTGACAGTCCGGCGTCCAGTTCGTCCGCAACACTCAGATCGCGCGAGTTCCCGACCACCTCGCGCAGCGGCGGGTAGTCCCGCGACAGGCGCACCGGCGGCGAGCCGAACGTCCCGCGGCCCTGCTTCGGAGTATCAAACGCGCCAGCCGGGTACATGAGTTCTGCCGGCGCGGGCTCCAACTCGGGCTGCGGTTGCGTCTGCGGCACCGAACGCGGAGTCGGCAGCGGGTTCACGCCCTTCCAGTCCGGAAACAGGCCCGGCTGTTGCGGCGGGTTCATCATCGGCGGTTCGGCCGACTTCGGGCGCACGGGGTCGTCGGACTTCGGACGCACCGGCTCCGGTTGCGGCTCAAAAGCCTCGCGCGGCGGTTCCGTGACCACAGCCAGATCCGGGCGTGCGGCCGGCGGTTCTGATACGCCAGGCGCGACTCCCGGATTGGGAAGTTCCGGAATCGCCGGGAGCGGCCCGAGGGACTCCCCGCGCGGCCCGGCAGACTCGGAAGGTGGCGGTACGGGTTGCGAAAGCGGAACCGGTCCCGGAGGCGCGGCCCGAAAGGTCGGCTGCGGCTCTTTCGCCGCGGTTTGCACGACACCAGGCGTTGAGCCCCGCACCGGGAGCCAAATGACCCCCGAGTCCGTTGCAGGCGGTGTGCGCAGCGCGGCCGGAAGCAACCCCGGTTCGCCCGCCCGAGGGGCAGACGGCGCGGGAGGAGCGCCGACGGGGCGCCAATCACCGTCGGCCGAGAGTGCCGACCCGGCGGTCAGTGCGAGTCCCAGCCCGATCGCTTTAACCCGGAAGCGCTTCATGCCCGCCGCCCTCGATCACGGTTCACCCCCTTGATTCGGCTCGCGGGACGTGCAACCCACAAACTTTCTCGGATCGTCGCGCACAGATTTTCCGGCACCTCTTCGCCAATCTCACAGGCTTGCCTCGATCGCCACTCGGCCCGGCCCCGAGATCGGGTTGACACTAACCGGGCAATTTGGAATGTGCCGATTTGTAAGTCGGCGGAGGAGGGCCGAAACCATGACGACGGCGCGAACACGAGCGAAATACGGGGACCGGCGCATGTGGGGCGCGCTGGCTGTACTTCTCGCCGGGAGCGCACCGGCTCAGGCCTTCTACTGGTACGACTGGCCCGGGAGCCGCGTGCCGCGTGAGCCGACGCTCTTAAACCCGACATCGCTGCTAACGCCGGACACGCCGCGCGAGCCCACCATCCCCAACCCGCCGAGCGGCCCGCCGGTCCCGGTCGACAAACCGCCGATCGGTCCGCCGGAGCACACCCCCGAACCGTCAACGGGTCTGATCGGCCTGATCGGTCTGGGTGCGGTCGCGGCGCGCAAGTGGTGGAAGAAGCGCTAAATCTGGAGCGGGATAACGCCCTACCGTTTGTTGGGGCCGTCGGTCGGATGTTCCGCTTATCGGGCATTGTTCCACCGCCTTTCTCAGATGCTGCACTTCTCGAAGTCCGAGGCACGCCCTTTAGGGCGGCCGGGACTGCGGCTCTCGTCCGGGAGGTGCAGTCACGCGCGCGCATCAAAATCGTCGCAAAATATCTCGCATCAGCATGTTGCGTCGCTCTAAAGAGCACAACCGGGGCGCCACTCCGCTCGTCCGGCCATCGTATCCGGGGGGTTGAAGCGGTGGATTCGTGGGTAGCGACCGGGTAGTCCGCGGCCGGTTTGCCGCCAGTGAATGTCTCGTCGGCACCCCAGCGCGACACCCAGGTGTGAGGCAGGAGCCCCGTTGCGTTGCCGGTTCAGCAAGAAGCGGTTAGCCGTTCGGGTAATTCTCGGACGCGGTCCGCAGGTAGAGCCGGCGATCGGTGGGGACATCTGGTGCATCAACCGGCTGATGGCAGCGGACGTGCTGCGGCACCGGGCCGCCGCCGGACGCGATTTGATTGCAACTGCCGAATTGGGGTGGGTGGTGTCGAAACGGCACCGCGGGCGCGGTCACAGCAGAAGGCACGGGGAAGGTGGTTTGAACTCACCTCGCTCCCGCCTTCTGCGACCACGCCCGCGGTGCCCTTTGCGCAGTTTTGAAGCCGACCGGCTTTGAGAATCGGTCGCGTTTTTCAACCGGCGATTCGATGCACGCCCCGCTGGTAACGTCTGCCGCTCGAATGAACTGCGACGTTATCAGCGGGCGAACCTGCCTGTGTTACTGGCACCTCAAGCCGCGCGGCGGACGGCCTGGCGCAGGTACGCGCTACACACCTCGACCACCCGCTGCTGCTGCGCCTCGGTGATCTCCGGGAAGATCGGCAGCGCCACCACTTCGCCGGTGGACTGCTCGCTAGTCGGGAAGTCGCCGGTGCGGTACCCCAGGTACTTGAAGCACTCCTGCTGGTGCAGGCTGAGCGGGTAATACACCTCGACACCGACGCTGTTGTCCTTCAGGTGCTTGACGAGCGGGTCGCGGTGGTGCGCCGGCACCCGCACCACGTACTGGTTGAACGTGTGCCGGCGGTCCGGCATCGCGACCGGGCGCCGCATGAACCCGTGCAGGTTCGCCCCCTCGATCAGCGCGTCGTACCGCTTCGCGGCCTCTTCGCGCGCCACCAGCCAGCCCGCCACGTGGGGCAGCTTCACGCGGAGCACCGCCGCGTGAACCGCGTCGAGCCGCATGTTGTACCCGACGTACTTGTGGTAGTACTTCACCTCCGACCCGTGGACCCGCAGCGCACGCAGCCGCTTGTCAAGGTCCGGGTCGTCCGTGGTGACCAGACCGGCGTCGCCCAGCGCGCCGAGGTTCTTGGTCGGGTAGAAGCTCATGCACGCGACCGCGCCCAACGTGCCGCACCGCTTGCCCTTGTACTCGCTGCCGAACGACTGCGCCGCGTCCTCCACCATGTACAGGCGGTGGTCGGACGCGATCTCGCCGATCGCGTCCATGTCGCAGCACTGGCCGAACAGGTGAACCGGCATGATCGCCCGCGTGTGCGGGGTGATCTTCGCCTCGATCTGGTTCGGGTCGATGTTGAACGTGAGCGGGTCGACGTCCACGAACACCGGCTTCGCGCCGATGCGGGCGACGGCACTGGCGGACGCGAAGAACGTGAACGGCGGAACGATCACCTCGTCGCCCGGCCCGATGCCGAGCGCGCGGAGGGCGAGCACCAGCGCGTCGGTGCCGGACCCGCACCCGATCCCGTACCGCGCGCCGCAGAACGCCGCGGCCTCCTGCTCGAACGCCGCGACCTCGGGGCCGAGAATGGCCTGGCCCGACCCGAGAACGCGGAGCACGGCCGTGTCGATTTCGTCCTTCAGCCCGCGGTACTGGGCCTGAATGTCGCACAGCGGGACCGGCGCAGAGGGGGTAGGTGCGGTAGATGTCGGTTTCACGTGAGACGCCTCCTGCGCCGCGAAACTCAGAGCCGATTGCGGACCGGGGTTTAACGAAAGCAGGGTATCCCTACGTTACAGAGGGTAAACGTGTCAAGCCGGCTTGCCCGCCGGGGACTTGAGGAACTGCACGAATGACGCCAGCGCCGACGACTCCGGGCACGACCGCCGCCCCCGCTCCGGCCCCGCTCGCCGACCTCGCCCCCGAACTCAAACCGCTGTTGGACCGCATGGCGGCGGACCCGAACACGCGCGCCGCACTGCTCGAACAGTTGCTCGGCGTGAACGCGTGCCGGCAGATCGGCATCTACCCGATCCCGCCCGGGTTCAAGCTGTCGGTGGTGATCCCCGTGTACAACGAGGAGCGCTGGCTGGCCGAGTTGGTGCGCCGGGTGCAAGCGGTCGAGATCCCCAAAGAACTGATCCTGGTGAACGACTTCTCCAAGGACCGCACGCCCGAGATCCTGGCGCAGCTCGAGAAGCAGTACGACAACGTCCGCGTATTCCACCAGCCCCGGAACATGGGCAAGGGCGCGGCCCTGCGCGAGGGGTTCAAGCACTGCACCGGCGACCTGGTGATCGTGCAGGACGCGGACTGGGAGTACAACCCGGCCGAGTACCCGAAGCTCATCCAGCCCATCCTCGACGACAAGGCCGACGTGGTCATCGGGTCGCGGTTCATCGGCGAGAGCCACCGCGTGCTCTACTACTGGCACTCGGTCGGGAACAAGGTGCTCACCACCCTCTCGAACTGGTGTACCAACCTGAACTTGACCGACATGGAGACCTGTTACAAGGTGTTCCGCCGGGAGGTGATTCAGGGCATGAACCTGAAGAGCAACCGGTTCGGGTTCGAGCCCGAGGTGACCGCCAAGATCGCCCGCAAGCGCGCCGGTAAGCCCCGGTGGCGCGTGTTCGAGGTGCCCATCAGCTACAGCGGCCGCACCTACGAAGAGGGCAAGAAGATCGGCATGAAGGACGGGTTCCAGGCCCTCTACTGCATCTTCCGGTACTGGCTCGCCGACTGAACACGCGCCCGGCCGCCTGAGCCACGGGCTTCGGGCTCGTGCCAGCACCTTATTAGCCGTCCGGGGCGGATATCCGTTTTGGACTGATGTCTTTGTGGCGCGGACATTCCTGTCTGTGCCACAATAAACAGCCACCACCACCCGGACCGTGAATCACGAACATCACGCGGGCGGCTCCGGTTCGTCGGGCGGAGCACCCGCTGGCGGTCCCAGTTACCGCTTGGCCATGTCCACGAGCGCCCGCAGCGACGGCGGGCGGAACCGCTGCTTGTGCCACACCGCACACAACGTGCGCACGGGCGTCGGCTTGCCCAGCGGCCGGTACGCGCACTGCTTGCTCGTGTCGGCGGTCGCGGCCATCTCGGGAACGATCGACACGCCCTGGCCCGCCGCGACCATCGCCAGCAGTGTCACGATCTGCTCGCCCCGGCACACCACCCTCGGTTCGAGCCCGCCCCGGTGACACAGGCTCAGCACCTGGTCGCCGAAGCAGTGCATGTCGTCCAGCAGGATGAACGGCTCCTCCAGCACGTCGGCCAGCTTCACCTCGGTCTTGGACGCGAGTTCGTGTTTCGCCGGTAGTGCCATCACCAGCGGTTCCGCGAACAGTTTCTCGACGTGCAACCGGTCGTCGCGGACCGGCATCGCCATCAGCGCCACGTCGAGTTCACCGGCCAACAGGTCGGCCAGCAGCCGCTCGGTGAGGTCCTCCTTCAGTTGCAACTGCACGTTCGGGTGGTCCTTGCGGAACCGCGTCACCGTGCCCGGCAGCAGAAAGGGTGCGATGGTCGGAATCGCCCCGACGCGCAACGACCCGCCCTCCGCGGAGTCGCGGACCGCGCGCTCGGCCTCTTTGACCGCGGCCAGAATCCCCTGGGCGTGTCCCAGCAGCTCCCGCCCGGCGTCGGTGAGGACCACCTTCCGCCCGAGCCGGTCGAACAGCCGCCGGCCCACCCCGTGCGGCTTGCTCTCGAGCCGCATGATCTGCTCGCTGAGCGTCGGCTGGGTCACGTCCTCGCGCTCCGCGGCGCGGGTAAAGCTGCCCGTTTCGGCCACCGCAACGAAATACCGGAGCTGATGAAGCTCCATAGTCGCCTCCGATCAATTCCACGATTTGAATCGTCATATCCTTTTTAGCAGATGTTCAGAACGTGGGAAAGTGCGCCCGGCGGTTGCGGACCGGGCGGCGCGGCGGGACAATCGTGAGGTAACGGAGCGGTAAGGCACTGTTGCTCGGGCACGCACCAGGGGGCCACATGTCGATCGAGGAAGCGGTTGCCAAAGACCTGGTCGGGGTGCTGTTCGTCACGTTCCTGTTCGGCGGTCTGGCGCTGTGGCTCATCGTTGCCACCGTCGCCGACGCCTGGCGCAAGGTCCGCGTCGCCGAGCGGAACGCACGGCTCAAGCAGACGATGATCGAGCGCGGGTACCGGGCCGACGAGATCGTCCGGGTGTTGAACGCGTCCGCGGGCGACGCGCGGTGACGCCGCGACCGGCTGAAAGCCGCGTCCCTGCTCCGGCGAGCGCCGGGCAAAGGGAGTACGAAACGGCTCAAGGGCGGGTGGGATGAGGGCTACAACCTACAAGTCCTACAAGAAATCAAACTACCTGGAGTGCGGTCGCCCTGGGGGCGGTGTCGGTACTCGGGTGACTACTCCCGACTTGGCGCGGTAGATCTCTCCGGCCCGGCCGGCGACCTTCCGCGTGCAAAAAAAGGTCAAACAGGGATGCCGACCTTCTGCTGCTACTTGCACGGAGATTCCTCGTGTCGTTCTTAACACGCGCTTACCCGCGGCGGCGTATCGGCTTCACGCTCATCGAACTCCTCGTTGTGCTCGCCATCATCGCTGTGATGATTGGCCTTCTGCTACCCGCGGTGCAATCGGTGCGGGTCACGGCCAAGCGGATGCAGAACCTGAACAATTTGAAGCAACTCGGGTTGGCCGTTCATCAGTACGCGTCTGCGCGCGGCGGTCGGCTGCCGACATTTCCTTACGAGCAGGTTCCGGGCAGCATTGTACCC
Source organism: Gemmata obscuriglobus (assembly GCF_008065095.1). Lineage (NCBI taxonomy): Bacteria > Pseudomonadati > Planctomycetota > Planctomycetia > Gemmatales > Gemmataceae > Gemmata > Gemmata obscuriglobus. The sequence continues at coordinate 8,940,389 of NZ_CP042911.1, forward strand.
AGCACAGTTCACATGCAACTTCTCCCGTACGTCGAGCAGGAGAACCTTTACCGGGCCTACTTTCGACAGGGCACGCCGGTGACGGACTCCTACGTCAAGGTGTTCCGTTCGCCGTTCGATGACACCGACTGGGCCTACAAATCAAGTCTGACGAGTTACGCTTACAACCCGCACGTGATCTCACCCTTTCGCCGGATCGAGGGGATTACCGACGGCACCACCGGGACCATTTTGTTTGCCGAGCGCTACGCCGTTTGTGCCGGCGAGGCGTTCCAGTTCCACAGCCCGATCTCCTACCCATACGGTTCGGCCAGTTCCCAGCGGCCAACGTTCGCGGAATTCGCACGCGGGGATTATTACCCGATCACGAGTGGCGTCCCGCCCGTGAGCGTTGCTTCTGACCGTTCGGTCACCTTTCAAGTCCGGCCGTTGGCGGGCGAGTGCGACCCGAGGCAGTTAAGCACCGGCGACCCCAAGGGGCTGCCCTGCGCCATGGCCGACGGCAGTGTGCGGGTGGTCAGCCGCGGCGTGGCACCGGCGGCCTTCTGGTCCGCCGTCACCCCGGATGCTGGCGAAGTGGTCCCACTCGACTGAGTCGCAGAGTCGGGCGCGGGTACCGGGCCGACGAGATCGTCGGGGTGTTGAGCGCGTCCGCGGGCGACGCGCGGTGACGGCGCGTACACTACCCGCATGAGCGACAACCCGTTCCGCGCCCTCCCGTCCGTCGCCAAGGTGCTGGCCAGTCCCGCGCTCGCGCCCGCACACGAGAGCCACCCGGCCGCGGCGGTCACCGCCCAGGTGCGCGCCGCCCTCGACCGGCTGCGCGACCGGCTGAAAGCCGGTGAACCGCTGTCCGCCGATGTCGATACGATCGCCCGCGAAGCCATGAGCGCGCTCGACGCCCAAAGCCGCCCCCTCTTGCGATCGGTCATCAACGCGACCGGCATCGTCCTGCACACCAACCTCGGGCGCTCGCCGCTCCACGAAGAGGCCGCCCGCGCCGCTTACGAGGCCGCCCGCGGGTACCTCAACCTCGAACTCGACCTCGCGACCGGTAAGCGCTCCTCGCGCCAAAGCCCCGTCCGCGCGGGCCTGAAGGCCGTCACCGGAGCCGAGGGCGCGACGGCCGTGAACAACTGCGCCGCGGCAACCGTGATCGCGCTCCGGGCGATCGCGGCCGGTAAAGAAGTGGTCGTGTCGCGCGGGCAGTTGGTCGAGATCGGCGGGAGCTTTCGCATCCCCGATGTGATGGCGGTCAGCGGCGCCGCGCTGCGCGAGGTGGGCACCACCAACATCACCCGCCTGAGCGATTACGAGCGCGCGATCACGCCCAACACGGCGGCGCTCATGCGGGTGCATTGCAGCAACTACCGCGTGCGCGGGTACACGAAGTCGGTCGAACTCGAAGACCTCGTCGCGCTCGGGCGCAAGCACAACCTCCTCGTGATCGACGACGCGGGGAGCGGCCAGGTCGCCGACCTCACCCCCTTCGGACTGCCCGGCGAGCCGCTCATTTCCGCGAGCGTGTCCGCCGGCGCGGACCTGGTGCTCTTCAGCGGCGACAAGCTCCTCGGCGGCCCGCAGTGCGGGCTCATCGTCGGAAAGGCCGACCTGATTCAGCGCATCGAGAAGGACCCGCTGATGCGCGCGTTCCGGCTCGACAAAATGACCCTCGCCGCCCTCGAAGCGACGCTGTTACTCCACCGCGACGCGAAGAAGGCGGTTCGCGACGTTCCCACGCTCCGGATGCTCACAACCCCGCTCGCCGAGCTGAAGCGGCGGACCGAGTCCTTCGCCGAGTGGGTGCGCGAGATCCCCGGGGTGACGCTCGGCGTGTGGGAGGACGAGGCGTTCGTCGGCGGCGGCTCGCTGCCGGATGTGAGCGTTCCGACGGTGGTGCTGGGGTTGAGTGCGGCGGGCCTGAGCGAATCCGAACTCGCGGCGCGTCTCCGCACAGGAACGCCCGCGGTGATGGCCCGCGTTCAGGACGGCCGCGTCCTCCTGGACCTGCGGTGCGTGCTGGAGCGACAGGAAGCAGAACTGCTCGGCGCGCTCACAATTGCGTGTGCGGAGCACTCACCTTCGTAACACTCCGAGGCCGCGCCCAGCGCTCCCACGGCACGAACAGCACGTAAAACGTCAGCGAGTACAGCGCGAAGTGCCCCACTTCGAGCGTCAGGAATGTGATGATGTGAAACGCCACGCCCATCACCAGGCACAGCACGCGGGTCCGCCGAAACGCGAGCAGCACCGGGAACGCCAGCTCCCAGCCGATCGTGACCCACGAACTCAACCGGTGCGCGAACGGCGGCAAGTACGGGCTCAGGTTCGGCGTCAGCGACCACTCCAGATCGTGGTTCACGAAGTACATCACGTACCCCGTCTGCCACCCCGGGGACACCAGCTTGTAAACCGCGCTGAACACGTACAGGCACACGAACTGAACCAGCCGTCGCGCGACTCGGAGGTTGACATGCCGGTTCCCGGTCGGAAGAGCGCCCGGAGGAGGTGGAGGGTGTGGCTGCTCGCCCTTGGCGCTCTTGGCGCCACATTTTGGCTGCTGGGCTCCTACGCGGCCGCGTACCGGCTCACGCACCGGGCCGGTCCCCAGCAGCCGGAGCCGGCGCCCACACTCGCGTGGGGCCGCATCGAGCCGTTTCGCCTGGCCACCGCCGACGGCCAGGAACTCGGCGCGTGGTTCGTTGATGGGCGCCCCGATCGGCCGCTCGTTCTGTTCCTCCACGGTAACGGCGGGCGCCGGTCCGCGTGCCTCAAGGAGGCGGAACTCATCGCGAGTACCGGGAGCGCGGTCCTGATGATTTCGTTCCGCGCGCACGGGGACTCGACCGGTGACGTGAACGACTTCGGGTACAGCGGACGGCACGACGTGATCGCGGCAGTCGAGTGGCTCCGGGCGCGACACCCCGGGCGCCCGGTGGTCGTTTGGGGGCAGTCGCTGGGATCGGCGGCGGCGGTATTCGCCGCAGAGGAGTTAGGGAACCGGGTAGCCGGCTACATCCTGGAATGCCCCTATCAGGACCTCCGGACCGCGACCCGGAACCGGACCCGTATGTACCTGCCGCCCGGGCTCGAGTTCGTCGCGTACACGGGCTTCTCCGTCGTCGCGCCGATGCTCCTGTCGAACATCAACGACATTTCTCCGCTGACCGCCGCCGCACGAATTCCGGCGTCGGCTCGGGTGCTGGTTCTGGCCGGAAGCGCCGATCGTCGCGCGCGACCGACCGAGGCGGCAGCCATCGCCGACGCGATCGGGGAACGGGCGGAGTTGGTCGTCATCGAAGGTGGCGATCACCTTCACCTCGCCGCGGCTGAACCGGAACGGTACCGGAAGGCGGTGACCGGCTTTTTGGAGCGGTGTGCGCCGGTCGAGAAGTGAGCCGGGTCCGGTAGAATACCGCAATGGAACCGGTGTACCTCGACCACAACGCGACCACGCCGCTCCGGCCCGAAGTGTGGGAGCGGATGCGGCCGCTGATGCTGGAGACGTTCGGGAACCCGTCGTCGGCGCACGCGTTCGGGCGGAAGGCCCGTCAGGCACTCGAAGACGCGCGCGAGAAGGCGAGCGCGCTCCTGGGGGCACACCCCGACGAGCTGACGTTCACCAGCGGGGCGACCGAGGCGAACAACCTCGCGATCTTCGGGCTGCGGCCGGCGCGCGCGGTCGCCTCCCCCATCGAACACCCGTGCGTCGTGGAACCGCTCCGGCGACTGGAAGCGGGCGGCGCGGCGGTCGAGTGGCTCCCGGCGGACGAGCGCGGGGTGATCGCCTGGCGCGAGCCCGCCGCCGACGCCGATCTGGTCTGCGTGATGCTCGCCAACCACGAGACCGGAGCGGTTCAGCCGGTCCGCGCGATCGCGGCCACGCTCCCGAAAGGCACGAAGCTCCACTGCGACGCCGTTCAGGCCGTGGGGAAGATCGGGGTCGATTTTCACGAACTCGGCGCGACCACCCTCACTGCCAGCGCGCACAAGTTCGGCGGGCCGAAGGGGGTCGGGCTGCTGCTCACGAGGCGCGGCACGGACCTGAAGCCGCACACCTTTGGCGGGCACCAGCAGGGCGGCCGGCGCCCGGGTACGGAACCGGTCGCGCTCGCCGTCGGGATGGCCGCGGCGCTAGAGATCGCGACCCGCGACCTCGCTGCGAACCGGGCGGCGCTCGCCGCGCACCGGGCGCGGCTCTGGGACGCCCTGCGGCGCGAGTGCGCGCCCGTTGTGCTGAACGGTCCCGAGATCGGGGCCGCGGACGTGGCACCGGCCGCGCTGAACGTGTCGTTCCCGGGGTGCCGGGCGGACCTACTCCTCATGTCCCTCGACCTGGCCCGGGTCGCGTGCTCGACCGGGTCCGCGTGTTCGAGCGGGAGCCTGTTACCCAGCCCCGTACTGCGGGCGATGGGCGTACCGGACGAGGTACTGAAGTCGGCACTCCGGTTCAGCTTCTCGCCGGCACAAACGAGCGCCGAGATCGACGAAGCGGCAGCTCGCATCGCCCGCTGCGTGCGGATGACGCGCAACGGGTAACGTGAAATCTTTGAGTTCGTCCGGAGGTGCCGCAAACCGGACCCAGTCGTTTCAAGCTGGTCGTATGCTCGCGCCGCACACACAGGAATGTCTGTGCCACAAGAAACAAACACAACTACCCGGACCATGAATCAGAGCTGGCGGCCCGCGAGCCGTCCCGTGCTCCACGCGGACTGGAAGTTGTACCCGCCGATCCAGCCGTCGAGGTCGAGCAGTTCGCCCGCGAAGTACAAGCCCGCCGCGCGCTTGCTCTGCATCGTGCGCGAATCGACCTCGTCCAGGCTCACCCCGCCGGCGGTGACCTCGGCCTTCTCGAACCCGAGTGTCCCGCGCAGCGGCATCCGGAGTCGCTTCGTCGCGCCCACCAGGGCGAGGCGGTCGGCCTTGGCCAGCGCCGCGGCCTTACGGTCCGCCGCCATGCCGCACAGCGCCAGGAGCTGGTCGGCAAGCCGGCGCGGGAGCTTGTCCGCGAGCACCACCGCGAGTTGCTTCTTGCCCGACGCCAGCGACTCGGCTTGCAAGAAATCGTTGAACGCCTGCTCCGGCTCGGTCGGGAGAAAATCGGCTTCGAGGGTCAGTGACCGCGGCTCGGCGTGCCCGCTCACCGCCCGGCTCACGTCCAGCGGCGCCGGCCCGGTGAGGCCGAAGTGCGCGAACAGCATCGAGCCCCGGCGCTGCGTGAGCGCCTTACCCTGCGGGGGAAGCACCTTCAGGTTCACGTCGGGCAGGGTGATGCCGCGCAGCTCGCCGACCCATTCGGGCTGGACCGTGAGCGGCACGAGGGCCGGGCTCTGGCCCACGATCGTGTGCCCGAACTTGGCCGCCAGGGCGTACCCGTCGCCGGTGGTGCCGCACCCGGGGTACGACCGGCCGCCGGTGGTGAGCAGCACCCGCTCGGCGGTTAACGTGCGCGCGGGTGTGAGCACCCGGAACCCGCCGTCGGGGCGCGGCTCCACGTCTTTTACCGGCTCGTTCAGCGCGAGCACGGCCCCGCTCCGCGCGAGCCGCTTCAGGAGCGCGTCGAGGACATCGACCGCACGGTCGCTGACCGGGAACACCTTACCGGTATCCTCGACTTTTGTTGCCACGCCTTCGCCGTTAAAGAACGCGACTGTTTCGCGCGGCCCGAGCGCCGCGAGCGCGGAGTGGAGGAACTTCCCGTTCGGCCCGAACGCCTCAACAATGCCCCGGGCGTCGCAGTCGTGGGTGATGTTGCACCGCGTCCCGCCGCTCATCAGGATTTTGACGCCGGGCTTCTTCCCCTTCTCCAGAAGCAGAACCCGACGCCCTCGCTCGGCAGCATGAATTGCGGCCATCAACCCCGCTGCACCAGCCCCGGCGATGATTGCGTCGTAGTCGAACGTCGTCATGGAAACACCAAGTTACCCGGCCGCTATACTTGATTCGGCGCGCCGTTCAGGAGAATTTGAAGGCATGAACGTCCGACTGATAGCACCCGACACCACTGGCGGCACACGTTACCTCTGGCTCACTCCGGGAGCAGAGTACGAAGTCCTCGGAATTGAGGCCGACTGGTTACGGCTTCTCAACGACCGGGGGGAGCCGGTACTGTACGACCCGGCTTGCTTCGAGATGATCGATCCGACAGAACCGGAAGATTGGGTGTCGGTGGTGGAGGATGGTGTCAGGTACGCGTACCCACCGGCTTGGGGATGCCCCGGCTTCTTCGAGGACTGGCACGACGGGGCTCCAAAAGTCCGCGAACAGTTCTCAACGACTTTGGCCCAGCGGTCTGCGAACTCGTCATCACGATCGTGACGGAGTTCGTTACGTAAAATTTCCCCGCACCGCGTCCCGCCGCTCATGAGGATCTTGACGCCGGGCTTCTTCCCATTTTCCAGAAGCAACACCCGGCGCCCCCGCTCGGCGGCGTGGATCGCAGCCATAAGCCCGGCGGCTCCGGCACCGGCGATAATCGCGTCGTAATCGAAGCTGATCATGGTCACAGGGGACTCCGAATCTGCCGTCAAGCAAAAGACGAATATGCTTATGTCTCACTGGATGGTTCGGCCCATGCGAGTTGAAGCTCCTCCCAGGATTTGTAGCCCTTGACCCAAGGGAACTTCGCCCCTGTCTCCTTGGTCCAGGTCAGGTGAACAAACGCGAGTGGCATCTCAGGATGGGCGGTGAAGAAAAGAAACTCGTTCGGGTCACCACCGTTCCGGGCAATAGGAGAGCACGGCACTTGAAATAGTTGGTGGGCAGGGCTGACCTCTCGCTGAAGTTCATCGGCAAGGGAGTCGGATGGAGGTTCCCCACCAAACGTCTCGGCCATGATACGGGGGTATCCAAGCCAAGTGTCACCGGCGGGGATTGGTGCCCAGTTGGCAGGCCAAGCAAAGCCTTCCGGCGGCGTTGGTGTCATGAGTTATTCCCCGAGCCGGGTTCGATGCAAAATTCCGTCGCATCGCGTCCCGCCGCTCATCAGTATCTTGACGCCGGGCTTCTTCCCTTTCTCCAGCAGCAACACCCGACGCCCTTGCTCGGCAGCGTGGATCACGGTCATTAGTACCGTGGTTCAGGCTCATGCTACTCGCGGAAAATCCCTGCTCTAAAGCAACGGCCCCGGTCCTTTCTTGCGAAGGACCGGGGCCGCGCCCGAACTCACGTTGAGCTCGCGTTCGGAACTACTTCGGGGCACTGCCGCCCACGAACACGCCGCTCGTGGACGGGGCCTGGCCCGGCGGGATGGCGATGAAGCTGTCGAGCAGCAGCGACGGGTCGAGCCCGCTGAACGCCTTCACGTGCGGGGCGCCACCGGCCGAACCGGTGAGGATGTCGGCGAGCCGGTCCCCGTTGCGGTCCGCGACCGCGACCCGCACCCCGAACGGGGCCGGCGAGCCGTTCCCGTTGGTGTACGCGAAGAAGCTCGCCACCTCGGACCCGTCCAGCCGCAGCGCCTTCACGTGCGGGGCGTTGGTGGCCCCGGTCACGATCTCCGCCCGCCCGTCCCCGTCCAGGTCGCCGGCGGCCACGTAGATCCCACCCAGGTACCCCGCGCCGTATGCGAAGTAGCTGCCGATCTGCTGCCCGCTCGCCGAGAACGCCTTCACGTGGCCGGCGAACGTGGCCGACCCGGTGATCACGTCGGCCCGGCCGTCCCCGTCCACGTCGCCCGCGGCCACCGTCACCCCGACCGGGTTACCCCCGCCGTAGGCGAAGAAGCTCAGGATGGTGCTCGGGTCGGCCGTGCCGTTCGCGGCGATGCCGCCGTTCAGCAGCGACCGGCCGGAGAACGCCTTCACGTGGTCGTTACTGGCGGCGGTGCCGATCACCACGTCACCGAACCCGTCGCCGTCCACGTCGCCGACCGCGACGTTGACGCCGCCGTTGTACCCGAGGAACGTGAAGAAGCTCGACAGCAGCCCGAACGACACGCCGTCGTACACCTTCACGTGGCCGCCCGGCGCGCCCGCCCCGGCGGACACCACGATGTCGGCAACCCCGTCGTTGTTCACGTCGCCGGTCGCCACCTTCACACCGCCGGTGTACTGGTCGAACGGCTGGAACGTGCCGACCAGTGCCCCGGTAGTCGAATCGAACACCTGCACCGTTGCCACCGGGCCCGCGTCCGACCCGACCACCACCCGGTTCTGCCGGTCCACCACTTGCGTCACGGTCGCCGTGCTCGCACGGTAGAAGCTGTCGCCCGAGTACGTCACGGTCACCGTCGCCGTACCCGGGGGCAGGGCCGCGGTGCTGAACACCGCCCGGCCCGTGGCGTCCAGGGCCACGACCCCGAGCACCGCTCCGGTCGCGGAGTTGGTGAACGTGAACGTCCCGGTCGGCGTCTGCAGCCCCGACTGCTCCCCCACGCCGGCCAGGAACGACGTGACGCTCCCAAACACCACCGGCCCTTGCAGAGCCGTCAGGGTCGTGGTCGAAGGAACGGTAACGGCCTGAACTATTGCGGCGGTAGCAGTCAGGTACGGAGACGCTGTTGGAACCGTCTGCGGAGTGTACACGGCGGTGATCGTGTGCGACCCGTTCACGAGGGCCGAAGTCGTCAGCACCGCCACCGCCGAATTCCCGGACCCGGCCGTCAGCGTAACCGGTGCGCCGATGTTGACCCCGTTGTCCTGGAACTGGACCGTGCCCAGCGGCATCGGGTCGGCGCCAGCGGTCGGGGTGATCGTGAAGGTGAACGTGACCGCCGAGCCCGGCAGCGACGGGTTGTTGTTTGAAACGAGCGAGGTGGTCGTGGCGTTCGCCACCTGAGTGACGACGACACTGGTGGCCAGGTAGCTAACCTGGTACACCCGGTTGTTGAGCGTGAACGTGCCCTGGTCGGGCAGACCGTTGAACGCCCCGCTCACCCCGCCCGCCGCGGTCAGGATGGTGAACGAGTCACCGAGCGTCGGAGTGAAACCGAGGTTGAAGCCCAAAGTAGCGCCGTTGAGGTTCGCAGTCCCGGTAGTCACGTACCGGTCGTACTGCGTGCCCACCGTCGTACCGTTCACCTCGACCAAGAAGGTCGAGCCGGCGCTAAACGTCAAGTTGCCGGTGCTGTTCAGAATGCCCGGGCTCGTACCGGGTGCCAGGACGCCACCCGGGTTGACCGTAACGGCGCCGACCGTACCGGTGCCGCCGAGCGTAGCGCCGCCCTGCACCACGACGCTCGCGCTGCTCTGGTTGGCCGTGACCAGCAACGTGCCCCCGGCCACGACACTGCTACCGGTGTAAGCAGGACTGTTACCGGTCAGGGTCAACGTACCGGCGCCCACTTTCGTGAGGGTGCCGCTCCCGGTGATCGGCCCGGCGAACGTGTCGTTGCCGTTACTCACCCCAGTTGCGAGGTTGCCGCCGGCGCCCAGGTCCAGCGTGCCGGCCCCGGTCAGCGACGCGACCTGGTCGCTGACCCCGGGGTTCACCGTCAGAGTGCCCGTCGTCACGACCACCCCGGTGTCGGGCAGGGCGTTGTTCACCCCCACCACGATCGCCCCGTTGAGCCCGTTGACCGTGGTCGTGCCCGTGTAGGTGTTGACGGCGTTCAGGACCAGTTGGCCCGAACCGGTCTTGATGACCCCGGCCCCGGCGGCGCCGCTCATCACGGCGTTCATTTGGAGCGTGGGCTGGGCCGCACCGACGATCGTGGGCGGGGGGGCCAGCGGGGGCAGCGGCGGGTTGCTCACCACCAGGTTGTTGAACGTCGCCTGGTTGGACTGGTAATTGGAGTCCCCAGAGGTGAACACAGCGGTGATCGTGTGCGTGCCGATCGTCAGCGTGTTCGTGGTCAGCGTCGCCACGCCGTTGACCAGGATCACCTGGCCGCTGATCGGGGTCGCGCCGTCGAAGAACTGCACCGTCCCGGTCGGCACCGGGTCGTTGGTTCCGGGGGTCAGGCGGTACGTGAACGTCACGTTGGCGCCGGTGGCGGTCGGGTTGTTGTCGGCGGTGAGTTGGATCGCCGCCGGGGTCGTCACCACCTGGCTGGGCACCAGCGTCGCGACCCCGCTGGTGTAGTTGGTGTTCCCGTTCTCGGGTATGAACTGGGCCGTGATCGTGTGCGTGCCGGGTGTAAAGCTCACGTCCCGGGTTGCGCTACCGGCGTTGAGCGGCACAGTGCCACCGATTGGAACGCCGTTGTCGAAGAACTGGACGCTCCCGGCCGGCACCGGGTCGCCCGCCTTACCGCTTGCCACGAACGTCAACGTGACGAGGCTTCCGGGAGGGGCCGGGTTGAGGTTCGATGTGAGCAGCATGATGGGGGGGACACCCACCACCTGACTTGGCGCAAGCGGAACATCAGTCACCGTCGGGGCGTAAGTCGGGGTGAGCCCACCGCTCCCAAAGTACCTGACAGTAATCGTGTGCGTACCGGGTGTCAGGTTCGGTGTCGTCACCGACGCCGAACCGCCGACGACGTTCTGAATAGTGCCGATCTGGACGCCGTTATCATAGAAGCTGACGGTCCCGGTCAGCGCCGGCGCGCCGGGGAGGGTAATAAAGTTGGCCGTGAACGTCACGTTCTCGGTCACGCCCGCCGGGTTGTTGCTCGACGAAACCTGGATAATATACGGATTTACAACAACCTGAGCCGGCGTCAGGGTGTAAGTATTGGCCGTGTAGTTGCCGCCGAAATACTGGGCGCGAATCGTGTGCGTGCCCGGGGTCAGGCCACTCGTCGTCACCGACGCGACCCCGTTGTTGCCCACGGTGTTCAGCGCGACCGGCGCGCCGATGGGGGTGGTGCCGTCGAAGAACTGCACCGTCCCGTTCGGAATCACGCCGCCCGACGGCGGGATCGCGGTGAACGTGAACGTCACGTTCCCGTTGCTCGTCACCGAGTTGGAACTCGAGGAGACGATCCCCGCAATGGTGCCCGCAGCAGGCGTTGGAGCGGCAATGATGGTCTGATTTGCCGTCAGCCGCCCCGTCCCGCCCGCATAGAAGTTGTCTCCGGAGTAGACGGCGGTAATGGTGCGCGAGCCGACTCCGAGCGTGGTCGGCGAGATCGTCGCCTGCCCGTTGACGAGTGCCACCGGGGCGCCGATCCCGACGCCGTTGTCGAAGAACTGCACGGTCCCAGTCGGCACCGGGTCGCCCGCCCGCCCCGTGGCGATGAATGTGAGCGGCACAGCGCTGGCGGCAATGGCCTGGTTCGCGCCAGAAATCACCGTGAGGAGGGGGGTGCCGCCCACGACCAGGGTCGGGGCGAGCGGCACGACCCCGGGCAGGTACACGTTCGCATCGCCGGTGTACGCCGCGGTGATGGTGTGCGTGCCGACCGTCAGCGCGCTGGTGGTCAGCGTCGCCACCCCGTTGGCGTCGAGCGCGACCGGTGCCCCGATCGCGACGCCGTTGTCGAAGAACTGAACGCTCCCGCCCGGCGTCGGGGCGGACGAGTCCCCGCTGGCGATGAACGTGAACGTCACGGGGCTGCCCGGCGCGACCGGGTTGCCGCTCGACCGGAGCACGAGCTGGGCCGGCGTACCCACCTGCTGGTTCGCGAGGGTCACCTGAACCGGGGAGTAGGTGCCGTCGCCGCTGTACGCGGCCGTGATCTGGTGCGACCCGACCGGCAGGGTCGTCATGTACGTCGCCGTTCCGAGGGCCGACAGCGCCACCGGCGCGCCGATGGGGTTCGGCCCGTCGAAGAACTGCACGGTCCCGGTCGGCACCGCTTCACCCGCCCGGGGCGGCAGGTTGAACGTGAACGTGATGACCTGCCCGGCCAGCGCCGGCGAGGCGCTCGACGTGAGCACGGCCCGCTCGCTCGGGTTCACGATCACCAGGCTCTGATCCAGGGGCACGGTCGAGGGGGCGTAGTTCGCGTCGCCGGTGTACACGGCGGTGATGGTGTGCGCGCCGACCGTCAACACGTTCGCCTGCACCGTGAAGGTCGCCGTGCCGGCGAGCACGGTCGCCGTGCCGAGGAAAATGTTGCCGTCGAAGAACGACACCGTCCCGGTCGGCACGGGGTCCCCGGGGTTCCCGGTCACCGTGAAGGTGAGCGTCACGGTCCCGCCGGCCTGGGCCGGGTTCCGGTTCGCCGAGAACGTGGTGGCCGCCCCCGGGAGGAAGGTGAAGGTCCGCGTGGTGGACCCGAGGAACACGTTCCCGGTGATCCTCGACATCTCGGACGAGCCGAAGGTCGCTACGTTGGTCGTGAGGATCAGCGAGCCCGCACCCGTTGTCACCTCGCCGCCCTGGAGCGCCAGCGGCCCGACCGTTTCGTTGGAGCCGTTCAGGTCGAACAGCCCGGACGAGTTGACCGTAATGGCCCTGGTGTCGGGGATCTGGTTCGGGGCGTCCAGGCGCAACACGTCCGCGTTGTTGCCGCCCTGCCCGTCGCCGACGATGATCGCCCCGGCGACGGCGTTGACCGTGGTGCCGACGGGGGCGATCTTCTTGAGCGACACCGTACCCTGTTCGATCTGGAGCGTATCGACGAAGGTGTTGGAGGCGGTGCCGGTGAGCTTCAGCTCACCGGCGCCGAGCTTCCGGATCTTGGCGTCACCGCTGACGACGTTGCTGAACTCGAGCGACCCGGTCGCGCCGGTGACGTTGATGATGGCCTCGTCGCCGGGGCCGATCTGGTTGTTCCCGATCACGCTCACGGTCCCGGTCCACACGTTGGTGCCGGAACTCACCTGGAGCGCCGCGGAGGAGCCGGCCGCGCTGGTGAGGGTGAGCGCCTCGTTCTGGACGGTGATGCCGCTCGCGAGCACCAGGGCGGCGCCGGAGGCGACCGTGGTGCCGGCGCCGCCGGTGCCGCCGAACCCGCCGCCCCTCGTGACCGTCGTGACGCCGTTGCGCAGCGTCAGCGCCCCGAGGAAGGTGTTGGTGTTGGTGATGCTGACCGTGCCGGTTCCGACCTTCGTCAGGTTCTGCCCGGCCGCGCCGCCGATGACCCCGCTGATGGTCAGGTCGGTGTTCGGGTCGTTCGAGATCGTCGTTGTCGAGGCGATCGTCACGGTCCCGGCCACATCGATCACGGTGTGGACCGCCGGGGTGGCCGCGTTGTCGGTGATCGACAGCGCGCCCCCGGTGTACCCCGGCCCGTTGAGGGTGAGGTTCTTCTGCAGCGTGTACTGGCCCTGAAGCTCGAGGGTGCCGAACGACTGGTTCGTGATGTCGGAGTTCACGGTGATCGCGCCACCACGCGGGGCGGTGGTGCGGGTCGCGGGGCCGAGCACGTTCGGCCCCTGCATGACGAGGACGCCGTTGTTGACGAACGTGTTGCCGCTGAACTCGAGGTTCGGGTTCGGGAAGATCACCGTGCCCTTGCCCCATTTCGACAGGCTGGCGTTCGCGACGACCGGCCGGTTGAGCGCCCGGTACGCCTGGAGGGAGAGGGCCTCGGTCGGCGTCAGGAGGGCCGTGGCCGCCGCGCTCGCCGGCAGGTTGGCGAGGTGACCGCTGACCAACAAGGCCCCACCGTCAAACACCCCGATGGTGGCGTTGCCCTCCAAGAAGATCGCGCTCCGCCACTCCGCGGGCGTCGTGCGGTTGGCCCCTTGCGCGAACAGGGCGCCGAGCGGCTGATTGTTGTTGCCCGTGTCCGCGAGCCCGGTGCCGTTCAGGATGAGCAGTTCGTCGTCGATCACGCGGGCGCCCGACACCGGGTTGCTCAACAGCGCGAGCGTCGCGCCGCTGCTGACCACCGTGTAGGAGCCCGGCGACAGGGCGTCGTCGTTGCTGATCGCGAGGGACCCGGCGTTAACGAACGTGACACCGCCGTAGGTGTTCGCCGTCGTCAGCGTGATCGTGCCTATAGTCGTCAGGTTTCCAGACCCAGAGACCACCCCGCTGATCGTCAGCCGGCCGCCGACCGTCGCCGACGGGTTCAGGGTCACCCCGTTCAAAACCGTACCGCCGGTGAGCGGGTCGACGCCGTCGCCGCCGAAAAGAGCGCCCTGGCCCCCGACGCCGGTCCCCTGAATCGTGAGCGACTCGCGGAAGTTCGACACGTTCACCCTGAGCGTCGCCCCGTTCAGCACGTTCGTGCCGACGGCGGTCAGGCCGAGGGCGTTGTTGCTGTTGGCGAGGAGGACGCCTTGTTGCACCTCGACGAGGCCGGCGAACGTGTTGTTCCCGCCGGCGGCCCCCGTTACCGGGTTCCTCCCGCCGAGCGAGATCGTTCCGTCACCGAGTTTGATAAAGCCCACCTGTGACGGGTTCGCGGCGGCCGGTGAGGTGCCGATGTTGCCGATGATGTTCAGCGTCCCGGCCGCGTTGGTGGCCGTGAAGTTCTGCGCCTCGTTGCTCAGTTGCATCCGGAAGTAGAGCGTACTACTGCCGGCACCCAAGTACGTGATCCCGTCCGTGACGGTCAGCGTCCCGAGGTTCGTGGGAGCGTTGCCCTGGGGGAAAAGTGGCTCATCCACGACCTGATCGACGATGAGCCAGCCCGCGTCCTTGATGGTAATGGAGCGGACCGTTTGGGTGAGGTCCATCACCGAGTTGGGAGTGGGTACAAACCTGTCAGTCGTATAATATTTGAAATAGTTCGCACTGCGCGGCAGAGTACCGCCATAGAACGCCGCGGTCTCGAACACCACGTCGTCCCCGCTCGTGGGGACGCCGAGGTCCCAGTTGAGCGGGTTCGACCAGCTAAGATCACCGCTCTCGCCGACGTCGTTGGGGTTGACGGGCGCACCGTTTGCGTCCACAGGGCCGACGTTGGTGGTCCCGCTCCCGTTGAAGTCGAAGTCCGGCACCGCGCCGCCGGTCCACGTGATGATGGCCGGCATGGCGCGGTTTTCTAGCGCCTCAAGCGTGAGCGCGTTTTGGAACGGGGCGACCGTGCCGTGGCCCGTGAACTTATTGCGGAACAGTTGGCGGAGCCAAGAAGGCAACATCGATGAATACCTGCGTGGTGGGAGGGACTACTAGTTCCGTGTCGGTCAATCAAAAACGTAAAAGCAAACCGCTCCGAACAACACCATTCCGCGGACCCGCGAGTTCTGGTCCGGGCCGAACCGCCGCGGGGCAGCTCTCATCAATGCCGGGGCAGAAAACAACGTCCTTGATCCAGCATGTCTGAAAACCGCAAACGAGCAACGGGAATGCATCCTACGCGGGCGAATTAACCCCATGTAAACCGCCGCAAAAAACAGATCTCGGCGTTGCGCACCGCGTGCGCAATCCGTCAGGTCTGTGGCAAGTGGGGCATGTGCGGCACGGGACCACCGGTTCGCGCCGATTCTGAGCAAATAAACGCAAGTTGTGCCAGCCCGGGTCCGTCGGAATTCGCGCCTACTCAACTGACGGTTTCGCGGCCCGAAAAGATTCGGCACTTTCCAATTGCGACCCAGGGGCGTTCAAGCTAGTCTCAGTAAGTGTTTGCGACTGCGCGGCGCCACCCGTCCACACCGCCCAGTTGTACTTTTGCCTACCAGCCAGATGTCCGCTTCCCCACCGACCTTTCTCCAAAAAGTGGAGCACATCCGATGCTGACCTTCTGGGGCGCCGCCCAACGGTACTGCGACAACGTGAGCCGCCGGAATTTCTTACAACTCGGGGCGTTCGGGGCCGGGCTGACGCTGGCGGACGTACTCCGGGCGCGGGCCGCCCAGAATCCGGCCGCGCGGGCCGGCACGTCGCAAAAAGCGGCCATCATGATCTACCTGCCGGGCGGTCCGTCGCACCTGGACATGTATGACCTTAAACCCGACGCACCGGCCGAGTTCCGCGGCGAGTTCAAACCGATCAAAACGAACGTCAGCGGCGTCTCGATCTGCGAGCACATGCCGCTCCAGGCGCGGATGTGGGACAAGCTGGCGGTCGTCCGCTCGCTCGTATCGGTCGATGAACATTCCGACTCGCTGGTGAGCACCGGGTTCAGCGAGCAGGTGAACCGCGTCGCGGCGCACCCGGCGTTCGGCTCGGTGGTGGCCAAGCTGCGTGCGGACGGCGGCAACGACGTGCCCCCCTTCGTGAGCCTTCGCGGCGGCGGCAGCCCGGGCACCGAACCGGGCTACCTCGGGCCGGCCCACCGCCCGTTCACCCCGAGCGGCGCCGGGGTGGAGAACCTGAGGCTCGCCGGCGGAGTCACCGGCGACCGGCTGGGCGACCGCAAGGACCTCCTCGGCAAGTTCGACACCGCCCGCCGCGAGATCGACGCCAGCGGCACGATGAAGGGAATGGACGCCTACGCCGGCCGCGCGTTCGACATGATCGCGTCCGGGGTGGTCCGCAAGGCGCTCGACCTGAAGCACGAGGACCCGAAGACCCGCGACCGGTACAAGGGCGTCGAACAGTTCCTCACCGCCCGGCGGCTGGTCGAGGCCGGCGTGGGCTGCGTGACCCTCAGCTACGGCGGCTGGGACACGCACACCGGCAACTTCAAGGAGCTGAAGCGGCAGCTCCCGCAGCTCGACCGCGGGGTCGCGAACCTGATCCAGGACCTGCACGACCGCGGGATGCAGGACGACGTGGTGACGGTGGTGTGGGGCGAGTTCGGCCGCACCCCGAAGATCAACAGCTCGGACGCCGGCCGCGACCACTGGTCGCCCGTCATGAGCGCCCTGGTGGCCGGCGGCGGGCTGAAGATGGGCCAGGCGGTCGGGAGCACGTCCGCGAAGGGCGAGTACCCGAAGGAGCGCCCATACAAGGTGCCGCACCTGCTCGCGACGCTGTATCGGGCGATGGGCATCGACCCGGCGTACACGTTCCCGAACGGCGCCGGCCGCCCGATGTACATCCTCGACGACCGCAACACGGTCGAGGAGTTGCTCTGATCGAGCCCGAGAGCAACATCGTGATAGCGGGGAGCCAGACGGCTCCCCGTTGGCATTTGGTACAATCAGAACATGCACCGGAGGTTCACGATGGAAGCGTTCGACCGCATCACACACAACCCCCTCCAAATGGGCGGGCGGCCGTGCATCCGCGGGATGCGGATCACTGTCGGGCTAATCGTCGGAATGCTTGCCGCGGGTCGTTCTCATGAAGAAATTCTGAAAGCGTACCCCTACCTCGAAGGAGAAGACATCACACAGGCACTCGCCTACGCCGCCTGGAGGCTTGAGGAGCGCGAACAGCCGCTGGGAGCCACTTTGCCCGTCTCCAAACAAGCTTCCATCCGCGCAATGGACTAACAGCCAGCGCAAGTTTTCCACAGGATGGCAGTAGTCGCAACTGTCTACCTGAAGAACACTTCGGATCAATCATGTGCATTAGCTGCCACAATAGCAGCCCACCTTTCGACGCTATCACAAGTGCTTAAAATGAAGTGCAGCAAAGGGAAAAGCTGGCACGAATACCAGTCTTCCCACCCCAACTGAGGGATTATGAACTTCTCGATCCTCATCGACCTGAACCTGTCACCGGATTGGGTGCCGGTGTTGAACGCGGACGGGCACGCCGCAGTCCACTGGTCAGCGGTGGGCGATCCGCACGCTCTCGACTCGGAACTTGTGGAGTAGGCACGAGACCATGATCATATCATTCTGACCCACGACCTTGACTTCGGAACAATTCTGGCACAGACGCGAGCCTCGCGGCCGAGTGTTGTCATTATCCGAGATTCTGATCCGAGCCCGACATCGATCGGCGCCCAGGTTCTTGCGGCCTTCCAGCAGCACAGCACGGAACTGGCTGCCGGCGCCCTTCTCAGCGTCGATGTGCGGCGAGCGCGTGTGCGAATTTTGCCAATTTGATTCCCGGCAACGCCTCACTTCCCGCTCTCCAAACACAAGGTTAAGGCCCTGTCTTCCATTGCCGCACTGTAACCCCAGTTACAGCGCCACACGTCAGGAGCCACTCGCCGACCTGAACCCACGCCCCGCGCTCACCCCAACCTACAACTCGCCGGGGTGCCGGACGCCGTGGGCGGCGCGCACCTTTTCGAGGTACTCGTTGAGCGGGCGCATGGCCTTCACATCCATCCCCCGCACGTTGTCCTCGTTCTGGTACATCGCGCGAAGCGAGGCGAACAGCCCCGGGTCGCCGCCGGTGAAGCCCGTCACGAGCGCGAGCCACCGTTCCCCCAGCGGGCGCGCCTTCTCGTCACCGGGTCCAACGCCCGCTTCCATCGCCGCCCGAACGTCCGCGAACAGGTCGGCCCACATTTGCGGTCCCGTCGCGATGGCCGCTTGCAGCTCGGGGCCGGCGGAGTTGCGGCGGTCCTCGATCTGTTTCAGTTGCTCGGGGGTGTAGTACTTCTCGATCATGCTCATCACCTCAATCGTTTCGAGGAACGTGTCGGCGGACGGCGCGTCCGCCGCGTCGAGCATTTCCGACAGGGACTGCAACCGGTCGCCGAGGCGGTCCAGTTCCGCGGCCCGCCGGCGCACGTTCGCGAGGTGCAGCCGCACGACCTCGCGGGGGTCGTAGGCATCGCCGGTCATGTACTCGCGCACCTGTTCGAGGCTGAACCCGAGTTGCTTCAGGCACAGGATCTGGTGCAGCCTCGTAACGTCGGCGGCGGTGTACAGCCGGTGCCCGGAGCCGTGCGCGGACCCACTACGATCCGATGGCACGAGCAGCCCGATCGCGTCGTAGTGGTGTAACGTGCGCACGGTGAGCGCCGTCCGCGCGGCCAGCTCACCGACCTTCCACCGCTGCCGTTCCGACATGGGGCCGCCCTCCCGGTTGATCGACGCGGGCATGGTACGGCCTGACGTAACGTGAGGTTCAAGCACAATTCTGGCGAATCCCGCCGGTTCACACCTTCAGGCCGACGGCCCGCATGAGTGCCAGTCCGTTGCCGTGCGGCACCACGCCGGGGTGCATGGTGTAATCGAAGTGCAGTTCGCCGCCCGCCAGCCCGTCGCAGAAGTGATGGTTCGCCGCGCCCGGAATGCTGTCCGTCACCGCGGTCAGGCTCAAATCGTGCGTCGTAACGAACCCGACCGCGCCCAGCGCCACGAGCGCACGTGTGACCCCTTCCGCACCCGCAACGCGGTCCGCCGAGTTGGTGCCGGCGAACAGTTCGTCGAGCAAGAAGAGCAGGGGCGGCCCGTCCGCGCGACCCGCGATGTCGAGCAGCAGGCGCACCTTCGTGACTTCCGCAAAGAACCGCGACCGCCCGGCCTGGAGCGAGTCCTGCACGCGCATCGTTGCCCCGACCGAAACGGGCGTCAGGGCGAAGCTCTTTGCCCGCACCACCCCGCCCGCCAGCGCCAGCACCGCGTTCACACCCACCGCGCGAAGAAGGGTGCTCTTACCGGACATGTTCGAGCC
Organism: Gemmata obscuriglobus; assembly: GCF_008065095.1. Classification (NCBI taxonomy): domain Bacteria; kingdom Pseudomonadati; phylum Planctomycetota; class Planctomycetia; order Gemmatales; family Gemmataceae; genus Gemmata; species Gemmata obscuriglobus. The sequence continues at coordinate 8,959,580 of NZ_CP042911.1, forward strand.
GCTCACGATCAGCACGCGGTTCGCGCCGTCGCCAAGCGCCACGTCGTTACGAACGCACTTCGCGGCCGGAATCAGCGGGTGCCCCACGCCGACCGCCGCGAGCCGCACGGGGCCGGGCTCGACCGTCGGAACCACGTCCGCGGGGTTCTCGTAGGCGTGCCCGGCGAGCGACGACAGCGCTTCAAATTCGCCGACGGCCCGCAGCCACCGCCCGACCGCCAAACCGGACCGCGTCCGCCACGCTTCGAGCTTGAACGCGAACCGCACGGGCCACATCCGCAGCACGGCCACCGGAATGAAGAACGCGTTGCGCCGGGCGTTGTAACCGTCGAGAAGCAGTCGGAGCTGCCGGATCTGTTCCGACGGCAACAGCCCGCCGGCGCGCATGGAACCCTGAAGTTCCTTCAGGCGCGGGGCGCTGAACGGCTCGCGCTCGAGCCGGATCAAGACGGCTTCAAAGAGGGACAGGTTCTCGGCCGCGCGGTCGAGCGGCTTCAGCACCCGGCCGGCCCACGACATCAGCGGCGCCGCGAGCCCGAGCGACAGCAGCCCGAACGCCAGAACGGGCAGCGCGGTCGTCTCCGCGAAGAGCCACCCGGCCCAGGCGAACACGTTCAGCCAGCCCAATACCTCGACGGCCCACCACTTCCACGCCGGCGGCGCGTCCGCCGGCGCAGCGCCCCATTGCACCAGCGGCCGGTAATCGGCGGCGGGCGCTTCCGCCCCGGCCACCGCGACCGCCTCGCGCAAATCGAGGCGGGGCGCCAGATCCGCAACGGCCTCCTGGCGGGCCTTCACCTCCCCGGGACCGGCGGGCGCGAGCAGCCACGCCGCGAGGGTGTCCTCACCGGTCCGCGTGCGGCACACGGTGAGCAACTCGAACAGCGACCCGGGGCCGAACAGGTCGAGGTCGTCCGAGTAGGGGTGCGCGTCGTCGGCAAAGCGTGTTCCGTCGCCGTTACCGGACGGCCGCCCGGCGAGCCGTTCGAGCCCGCCCGAATAGAACCGGGCGGCGCGCTCGGCCCACGCCTTGCGCCCGCGGGCCGCCTCGAACTTCGCCACAAGGAACACGAACCCCAGCAGCGGGACCAGCGTGAACCACGCCGAAAAAAGCCCCGCGCCGAAGCTCAGGGCCGCAGCGAGCAGGACGACAGCGAAGGCCCCGAGCCGGGCGTAGCTGAGCGCATCGAGGCGCGCCGTAAGTTCGGCGACGGAGGCCGTTCGTGCCGCCAGGCGGTCGGTGTAAACGGCCGAGGGTGTGTGCGGTGACAGGGGAGTGCGGCCTCAAGTAGATCTGAAGAACGGAGGCGCGAGCCTCCCGAGTAACCGAAATAAAGACAAAACGCAATAGCGCCGGCACAGCGAATCAGTTCGGCGACAATAGATCACTCACGATTCGGCTGATTGTGCCCGTTTCTTGTGGCACAGACATTCCTGTCTGTGCGACCTCCAGGCCCCGCACAGACAGGAATGTCTGTACCACAAAGACGTAAACCCAAAACGGACACCCGCAACTGGACCGTGCGCCAGGAAAGTCACGCCCCCCGCTCGCCCTTGTGCCAGGCCAGCGCGCGCCCCATGCCCTCGTCGAACAGAACGCGCGGGGTGTAGCCCAGCTTCGTGCGCGCCTTCGCGATGGAAAAGTCGAGGTTCAGCCCGGCGAATTTGAGCTGCGCCTGCGTGATCCGCGGCGGGTGCGGCTTGTTCAGTTTGCGGAACGTGCTCTCGCGCCAGTTCGCCATCGCCCGCGCCAGCCACACCGGCACGGGGGGGAAGCCCCGCGGCCGCTTCAGCCCCAACCCGTCGGCCACCGTCTCGAAGAACCGGCGCTTGCTCACGAACTCGCCGTCGGTGATGTTGAACACCTCGCCCACGACGCCTTCCGCCGGCGCCCCGAGCGCGAGCAGCACCGCGTCCGCGATGTTGCCCACATAGGTCGTGTTGAGCGCGTACCGGCCGCGGGCGATGTAGATCACGCTCCGCTCGCGGAGCCGCTCTGCCAGGCGCGGCAAAACCGTCCGGTCGCGCGGGCCGTACACGAACCCGGGGCGCAGAATTACGACCGGGACCTTCTGCTTGCGGTGGTACTGGAGCGCGATCCGCTCCGCCTCCACCTTCGACTGCGTGTAGCCGTCGATGTGGTCGTTCGGGAGCGGCTCGGTCTCATCAGTGCCGTAATGGTGCCGGGCCTCGTACACGCCCAGCGAGCTAATGTGGACGAACCGGTGCAGCGGTTGCCCGAGGGTCGCATCGAACAGGTTGCGCAGCCCCTCGACGTTCACCGCGCGGTAACCGTCCACGTGGCCCCAGTCGCCGACCTTCGCTGCGCTGTTCACCACGGCGTCGCACCCCGCGGCGGCCCGCTTGAGGGCGTCGGCGTCGGTCACGTCGCCCGGAACGAGGGTGACCCCGAGGGCGGTCAGGAACGCGGTGTCGCTACCCGACCGGGCGAGCGCGCGGACCGTGTGCCCGGCGCGAACGAGCGCCTCGGCGACGTGCGAGCCGACGAACCCGGTGGCCCCGGTGAGTAGAATCGTGTGTGGCATCGCGCTGTTGTCGGGAACAGCGTCCAAACGGCAAGACTCCTCACAAGGGCCGACCGTGGCGACACCCCTCCGCGTGCTCGCAAGCGTTCTGGTGGCGCTCGCTCTGCCAGCCCTGGCGCGTGCCGGGCTGCACTACTCGGGCGAGCAGTTCGCGGAGCTGCCGAGTCGCCCGTCCGGGTTCCTGACGGACCACCGCGCGCTCCGCGCCGCAGGCTACGAGCGCCCGGACGGCCTCCCGTCGCCCCTGCGCGACGATTACCGCGCCGCCGCCGACCGCCTGGAAAAGCTGAACAAGATCCGCGCGCTGACCGCCGACGAAATCGCCGACCTCGGCGCCGTCCACCTCCGGCTCGGTAAGCCCGACCAGGCGCTCAACGTTCTCGCTCCCGCGGTGCGCAAGTTTCCCGACCATTTCCGCATCGCCGCGAACCTCGGCACCGCGTTCCAACTGACCGGCAATCTAGAACGCGCCGCCGCGCAACTCGAAGAGGCCGTGAGGCTTGCTCCTGCGAAGCTCAAGCCGTTCGAACACGCGCATCTCAAACTCGTTACGCTCCGGCGGAAGGAAGGAAAAGCCGCCGCCAGCCCCAGCGCCGTCGATGACCTGTTCGGGGTCAAGTACATCGGACCGTCGGGAGCCCCGGAGCCGGGCGTGCTGGCCGAAGCCGAGCGCAAGAAGCTCCCCGCCGACGCTCTGGTCACCGTCCAGCAACTGGCGCTGTGGCTCCCGGCCGACGGCCGGTTGCTCTGGCAGATCGGCGAAGTCTGTAACGCGCTCGGCGACCCACGCGCCGCGGCCGCGGCCCTCGACGGGTGCGTAACCGAGTTCGCGCTCGCGGCCCCGGACCTCCGCAAGCGCCGACTGCTGTACCGCGCCGCGGCCGACGAACTGGCGAAAAAGCCCGGCCACGACCCGCACCGCAGCCCCATCAAGGTGAAGTCAACGCGCCCACTCATCAAGGCGTTCGATGAGGCCCTGCTGTCCGCGATCGACGATGCGGGAGTGAACGTGCTCCCGTGGCCCGTTCTGGGAGCGACCACGATTACCGCGAAGGGGAAACCGTCGTTCGCGAAACACCTCGAAAAGCTCGACGGCAAAACGGTCACGCTCACCGGCTTCATGCAGCCCGTCAAAGACGAGCTTGCCGTGACGGGCTTTCTGCTCCTCGAATACCCGGTGGGCTGCTGGTTCTGCGAAGTGCCCGACCCGACCGCGATGCTCAACGTGGAACTCAAGGCCGGTAAAACCGCGGAGCTGCGCAAGGGGCTCATCAAGGTAACGGGAACGCTGGTACTGAACCGAACGGACCCGGAGAGTTACCTGTTCTCACTGAAGGACGCCCGCGTCGGCGAAGTGGACTGATCCCGGCGCGTTTCACACTGGATCAATCGACGATTTTCACCGGTAGTTTGCGCTGCCCGGCCATCCACGGTTGGGCCGGCATTTCCTTGAGCCAGTCACTCAGGCTGGGAATGAAGCCGAGATCTTCGAGAACGTGCTGTTCGGCGATGTCGCGCACGAACACCTCCCGGCCGTCCGAATTGGTCACGAACCGGCCAAAGATCTCTTCGATGATGTAGATCCCGAACGCGGAGTGAAACACGCACCGGTGCGTCACCTCGGCGTGGGCGCTCTTGGTGCTGTCCATGCGCTCGTGGATGTCGATGTAGTCCTCGGGCTTACCGCCCCAGCGCTTCGCGGACGATTGCGCGTGAACCCAGGCCTTCGACACGGTCAATCCTCCAACGTGGTTTCGCGCACCTCGTACCATTCGAACTCGTCGAACGCAGCCCACACCGCGTCCCGCTGCCCCTCGGTCAACTCGCCCACCACCCGCGCCCACCATTGGTCCCACTGCACGTACCCCACCTTCGGCGCCTTGGGTTCAGGAACGCCGAACGTCTTGAGGAGCTTGAAAAGCTCGTCCTCGTCGGACATCAGGAAGCCCGGGTCGGTGTCGTGCGCAAACGGGTTCGTGACCGCACGCAGCTCGCGGTTGAGGCGCTCCGCGTGCTCCTGCGCCGCCTTCTTCGACGCGAATACAAGGTCCGGTTCGGTGTAACTCGTGTTCACCGCCGACACCTCGCGCACCACGATGTACGCCTTGAGCGGTTTCGCCTTTCGGGGTCGCTTGGCCTTCTTCGCGGCCGGCTTGCGGCTCATTCCAGCCCCTCCAGCGGGACCTCAATGACCTCGTAGAACGGGGTGTCCTTCACCAGCCGAAAAACGCCTTCGCCCTTATTCAGCTTCTGGCTGCCGAGCAGTCCGCGCTGCCGCCGGACGCGGTCCCGCATGTCGAACATGGCGTACTCGTCCTCGGTCTCGTAATCCCCCGCGAACTCGTCGGACTCGTCAACGATGTCAGCCCACAGATCGCGAGCGATGTCGTTACTGTCCGCGCACTCCTTCTCGGCGCGCTCGCGGGTGCGGAACACCTGCATCACCTCGCTCTGGTCCGGGTGTGCGTCGTAGGTTTCGTCGTTGTACTGCCAGTTGATGTGGACCACCGCGTAGCCGACCGGGCGTACCGGTTCCTCGACGACCGCGTAAAACCGCACCTTGTCGAGCGCTTCCCATACCGCGTGCCGCTTCTCCGCGGACAGCTTTGCGTGCCCCTTCTTCCACCACCCGGCCCAGTCGGTGGCACCGCCCTTCTTCGGATTCGGCGGATCGACGCCGTGATCCATGAGCCAGTCGCGGAGCCGCGGCTCGTCGAGGTGCGTCCAGAAGTACACGCCGGCACCGCAGGCGAACGGGTTCACCACCTCGCGGCACGCGTTCTCGCGCGTAACGCGCTCGGCGTCCGCGGCATCGAACGTGTCGAACGACGCCACGTTCCGCGCCCCCGGTTGCCGCTCCATTGTGCCGTCGTAGGACTCGGCCCAGTTGAGCCGTTTGAGTACGAACCGCGTTGCGGGCTTCGCCATGACTGCCTCCGGAGAAACCGAAAGCAGCATAACGCGTGCGGGAAATGTGGTCGAGGTGCGCAACAAAAAAGCACCGGCGGGCCGGGCACCTCGCAGTTGATCGCGAGGTACCCGGCCCGCCGGTGAAACCGAACGGTGCGTTAAGCCTTAGCGCACGCCGCCCTTGTACTTCTTGCTGCTGCGGAGCTTATGCTTGCGGGCCTTGCGGCGCTTCTTCGAGGCGTTCCGCTGGCTCTTCGGCGCGTGTTGAATGCCCATTTCGACGTCCCTCGGTTAGCGTTCGTGCGAAAGCGGCATTTTAGGAACGATCACCACGGCTGGCCAATCGCCCGGGCCACGAGGTCGTACCCGTCGGACGCCGTGATCTTCGCCCGGACGAAATCGCCCGGGCGCAGGTTCTTCCCCTTCACCCGCACCGCGCAATCGATCTCGGGTGCGTCGGCGTAAGTGCGGCCCCGGAAGTGGTTGGCGAACTCGGGGTCCGGCCCGTCGATCACAACGGGATGCTCCCGGCCGACTTGCGCCTCGGCCCAGCCGAACGCAACGCCCTGTTGCACTTCCATGATCGCGTTCACGCGGGCCTGCTTCACGTCCTCAGGCAGGTGCCCGTCGAGCTTCTCGGCAGGCGTGCCCGGTTCGAGCGAGTACGGGAACACCCCCACCCGCTCGAACTTGAACTGCGCAACGAAGTCGCGCAGTTCCTCGAACTCGGCGTCGGTTTCGCCGGGGAACCCGGTGATGAACGTGGTGCGGATCGCGAGGTCCGGCCACTTCTCGCGGAGCCGGTACAGCAGCTTCTCGGTCGCGGCGCGATCGACCCGGCGGATCATCCGCTTCAGCACGCGGTCGCTGATGTGCTGGAGCGGCATATCCAGGTACGGGATGATCTTCTTCGAGCCCGCGAACGTCTCGATCAGCTCGTCCGAGATGTGTTCCGGGTAGGCATACAGAGTGCGAATCCACTCGATGTTCTCGACCTTGTCGAGTTCGCGCAGCAGTTCGGCGAGCCGGGTGCGGCCGTACAGATCCATCCCGTAATAGGTCGTGTCCTGCGCGACGATGATGAGTTCGCGGACGCCGTCGGCGGCCAGCTCGCGGGCCTCGCGAATGACTTCCTCGATCGGCTTCGTGACGTGCTTCCCGCGCATCTTGGGAATCGCGCAGTAGGTGCAGAGCCGGTCGCAGCCCTCGCTGACCTTCAGGTACGCGAAGTGCCGCGGGGTGATTCGGAGGCGGGCCGTGTCCTCGAGCGCCCGCACCGGCGCCGGCCGGAACAGCGACCGCTGCTCGTCGCGCTGCGACACCGCACGGTCCACGACGGCAGCGATCTCCTCGCGGCCGAACACGCCGACAATCTGATCGACTTCGGGCACCTGCTCGAGCAGCACGTCTTTCTGCCGCTCGGCCATGCACCCGGCGACGACGACGGACCCGACCTTGCCGGCCTTCTTCAGTTCGAGCATCTCGCGGATGACCGCGAGCGACTCCTGCCGCGCCGGCTCGATGAACCCGCAGGTGTTCACGATGACCACGTCGGCGCCGGCGGCGTCGGGCTGGAGCGAGTACCCGTCCTGGGCGAGTTTGCCCAGCATCCGCTCGCTGTCCACGGTGTTCTTGGGGCAGCCCAGCGAGATGAAGGCGTAGTTCCCTTTGGTCGCGGCGCCCGCGGCGGGCGACTTATCAGCGCTGAGCGGGAGACTCTTGACGGACATTCGATTGCGGCCCGGCGGTGTGTGGCGAAGGTCGAACCGGTATTGTAGGGCGCTTATTGTAGGGTAACAAGCGGGGCTCAGCGCCGGCGGCTCGGCCCCGCGTACAGCACCTCGACCCGAAGGTTGTTATCGTCAACGCGATAGTAGACGCCGAGGACATCCTCGTACCACAGCCGGTACCCTTGATCGCGGGACTCGCCCATGTCGCGCGGGGTACGCCGTAGGACCCAGTCGATGCGAGCTGCGGCCGCACGTACGGCCGCCGGGTCATCGGCGGCCGCTTCAATGCGGGACACCTCAAGCGTGGCAGTCAACCGCCACGTGACAGTGAACGTCATTGCCAGCCCAGCCGTTGTTTCATTTCTTCGAAGGTGAATCCCGGCTCGGTAAGCCGGCGGGCGGTCTCCTCGGGAGTGATCCCCCGGACCCAGTCGGGCTCGATCGCGCCCGCGGGGTCGGTCGCCGCGAGGAGCACGCCCGCCGGGTCGCGGAACTCGATGCGCTGGGTGCGGGCGGCTTCGACGAACAGCTTTTCGGCGTCGGCCCAGCTCACGGCCCGACCGCCGATGTGCAGCGTAACCATCACACGCCTCCGATGAGATCAGTCTGTATTGTAACACGTCTGCCCGGCGCTCAACAACGCGCGAAAGCGGCACAGCAAGGGCTGTCGATGGGGCGCGGTTCGTCGTCAGGAAGGGCGCCCGGGCAAAAGGCGCCGGCTCGACTTCTTTGAGCCGAAGGAGTGGACCGCGGGCACCGAGCGCGAACCAAGTCACGCCCGTCGTCGGCTTGAACAGCACCGCCTGCCGTTCCCTTGGCGCAAGAAAACAGTACCGGGTTTACCGCCGCCGCGGCTTCACCGCGCTCCGCTCCTCGCGCGTCCCGTCCTCCGTACAACAGCGGGTGACTCGTCCCGCTGTACGGAGCTTCCTTCCGATGCCTCTCGCCATCCGCACCGACGCCTGCGCCCTCGACTTCCTTTCCCTCGGCGCGCTGGTCCACCGGCTCGACCCGGGCGTCGTCCCGTTCCGCAAGGCCCGTAACTTCGACATCCACGTGTCCGGCGGCGAGTACAACGTCGCCGCGAACCTGTCCGACTGCTTCGGGCTGAAGACCGGCGTCGCCACCGCGATGGTGAACAACCCGGTGGGCGACCTCGTCCAGGCGCGCGTCCGCGAGATGGGCGTGGCCGCGTTCTACAAGCACTTCGAGCACGACGGCGTGCGCGGGCCGAACATCGCCACGGTGTACAGCGACCGCGGCCAGGGCGTGCGCGCCCCGGTCGTGTTCTACAACCGGGCCAACGAGGCCGCTGCGCTCCTGAAGGTCGGCGACTTCGACTGGAAGGCGATCATGACCGGCGGGTGCCGGTGGTTCCACTCCGGCGGCATCTTCGCGTCGCTCTCCGAAGCCAACCCGGACCTCATCATCGACGGGATGAAGGCCGCGAAGGCGCAAGGCGCGGTCGTGTCGTTCGACCTGAACTACCGCGGCAAGCTGTGGAAGACGGTCGGCGGCGACAAGCGGGCCGTTGAGGTGCTGCGCAAGATCGTGGCCAACGTGGACTGCCTCATCGGCAACGAAGAGGACATGCAGAAGGGGCTCGGCGTGAAAGGCCCCGAGGTGACCAAGAAGGAAGAGTCGAAGCTGAACCCCGACGTGTTCTTCGGGATGATCGAGAACACCGTGAAGGAGTTCCCGAACATCAAACTGGTCGCCACCACGCTGCGCGAGACGCACTCGGCGAACCGGCACGACTGGGCCGCGGTGCTGTGGATGGACGGGCAGCGGTACATCAGCCCGACCGCCCAGCTCGACGTGATAGACCGCATCGGCGGCGGCGACGGGTTCGCCGCGGGCACCATTTACGGCCTGCTCGCCGGGCGCCAGCCGCAGGAGGCGCTGAACCTGGGCTGGGCGCACGGCGCGCTGCTCACCACCTACCACGGCGACACCACGATGGCGACGCTCGCCGAGGTCGATGCGTTCGCCGCCGGCACCGGGGCGCGGGTGCAACGGTAAGTCAGATCGGCCGCCCCGGACCCGTGTCAGGGGACCGGAGGCGGCCCGACCGCTCAGTCGCTACTTGACCAACTCCACCTCGAAGATCAGGGTGGCGCCGCCCGGGATGCTCGGCTCGCTGCCGCGCTCGCCGTACCCCAGATCAGAGGGCACAACCAGTTTGCGGATGCCGCCGGGTTTCATGCCCGGAATGCCCTTCTGCCAGCCCTGCACCAGACTGGTCAGCGGCCACGTGTTCGGCGCCTTGCCCTTGTTGCTGTCGAACTGCGTCCCGTCCACCAGCCACCCGGTGTAGTGGATCGTGACCGTCGCGCCCGGCGCGGCCGGTTCGCCGGTGCCTTCCTTCAGGTCGCGGACCTTCAGCCCCTCGCCGATGTCCTTCAGGCCGGGATCGTCGGTGCCGCCGTTCGACCCGTCCGACATCGGCTTCCCGGGACCGGTGGTCACGTTCTTTTGCGACATCACCTCGATCAGCTCGACCTCGAAGATGAGGGTACTGTTGGCCGGGATCTTGCCCTTGCTCGTCGACCCGTAACCCTTGTCGGGCGCGATCACCAGCTTGCGGATGCCGCCCGGTTTCATGCCCGGGATGCCCTCCTGCCAGCCCTTGATGAGCCCGGCCAGTTTGAACTGCGCCGGCTGCCCGCGGTCCTTGCTGCTGTCGAACTGCGTCCCGTCCACCAGCCACCCGGTGTAGTGGATCTTCACCTCGGCCCCCGCGGGGCACTCCTCGCCGACCCCCGCCTTGATGTCGCGGTACTTCACGCCCGGGGTCAGTTCCTTCAAACCGGGATCGTCGGGCGACCCATCCGACCCGTCGGACATCTTCTTCGCCGTCGCGGCGTCGGACACGTAAATCACCAGCGACACCAGCACGATGATCACGCCGACCGCCAGCGCCGGCACCAGGATCTGCTTCATCTTCTGCTTGTCCAGCCCGTCGGGCTGAGCCGCACCCGCCATCGCCGCACCTCCGCGCGCCAGGAATGGGAATCGCAAGCTGTTATACGCCCGCGCCCCGGGGTAGCATCAACCCTCTCACCCCTCGCGAGGATTAAATCATGCGCTTGTGTACTGCCGTCGTGTTCGCCCTGTGCGCGTGCGCGCTCGGGGCCGGCGGCCAGGAAAAGAAAGACAAAGAGGAGCTGACGAAGCTGCTCGGCGAGATCAAATCTCTCATGCAGGACCGAAAATACGCGAAGGTGATCCCGCTCGCGAAGAAGGCCGCCGAACTCGACCCCACGAACCCCGGCCCGCCGTTCGCTGCGGCAAACGCCCACGCCGAGCTGCGCCAGCACGCCGAGGCCGTAAAGGCGTGGAGCCAGTTCATCAAGCTCGTGCCCGAAGAGGCGAAGGCCTACGACGCCCGCGGCGACGCGCAACTCAAGCAGGGGAACTTCAAGGAAGCCCTCGCGGACTTCGACGAGTACCTCAAGCACAACCCGAAGGCGGCCCCGGACCACTGGCGGCGCGGGATCGCGCTGTACTACGCCGGCCGGTTCAAGGACGGGGCGGCGCAGTTCGACGCGGCCGAAGGGAAGGCGCGCGAGGACGTCGAGAACTCGGTGTGGCACTACCTCTGCAACGCCCGCGCGAACACGCCCAAGAAGGCCCGCGCGGAGCTGATTCCGGTAACGAAGGACGCGCGGGTGCCCATGAAGCAGGTGCTGGAACTGTTCGCGGGCAAGATCAAGCCGAAGGATGTGCTCGCTGCCGCCGAGGACGCGCAACTGGACGGCGAGGGGCTCAAGGAAGCGCGGTTCTACGCGAACCTGTACGTCGCGCTGTACTACGAAACCGAAGGCGACGCGAAGAAGTGCCTCGAGCACATGGCGACGGCGGTCGAGAAGTACGAAATCGGCCACTACATGTGGGACGTGGCCGCCGTCCACTTGAAGCTGTTGAAAGGCAAGAAATAAGCGTGTTCACCGCAGAGGGCACGAGAGGGCGCGGAGAAAGGCATTGAGAGTCCGAGAACTCTCAAGGTCTTTCTCCGCGCCCTCTCGTGCCCTCTGCGGTGAACACCTTTCTTGTCTTCTCTGCGCCCTCTGCGGTTAACACCCTTCTATTCACTTAACCCCGGCTCGATGACGCGCATCGACTTCCACTTGCCGCCGCGGAACCGGAACCAGAAGCACACGCTCATCCCGATGATGTGCAGCGTCGCGAACACCCAGCACCAGTACAGGTTCCCGCCGTTGAACACAACGACCGCGGTCGGGATCACCATCAGGGGCCACGCCAGCGCGAACGTGAGGGCGGTCACGTACTTGGTGTCCCCGGCCCCGCGGAGCGCGAACGCGAACGACACGTTGATCGCGTCCGCCACCGAGAACACCGCCACGCACAGCAACAGGTTCGGAACCAGCGCCGCGATCGCCGCGAACTGCTCCGGCTCCTTATCCCCCTCGAACACCGACAGCAGCACCGTCGGAATGGTGACGTAAGCGAGCGCGATCAGGGACATGTACCCGAACGTCCACTTCAGCCCGGTGTAGGTGCTCTTCTCCGCGAGGTCCGGGCGGTCGCCGCCGAGCCGCTGCCCCACCATGATGCAGATCGCCTGCCCCATCCCCATCATCGGCAGGAACGCGATCATGTTCAGCCGGATGGCGAGGGTCGTCGCGCCCAGGGCCGCGTCCCCGAGCCGCCCGACCAGTTGCGTGAAGGCGTTGAACACCAGCACGTCGAGGAACACCTGCATCCCCGCCGGACCGCCGTAAACCATCAGCCGCCGGAACAGCTCGCGCTCCGGCTTCCACCCGCTGAAGGTGCCGAACTCGTCGCGGTACTTCTTGCGGAGCATCAGCGCCAGCGCGAACAGCGCCGCCGCCCACGACCCCGCTACCGTCGCCCACCCAGCGCCTTCGATGCCCAGTTCCGGAAAGCCCAGTCGGCCGAAAATCAGTACTAAGGCGAATGCGATATTCACCGCCGTGCCGGCCGCTTCGATTCCGAGCACGGTCCACGTCTGCCCGCGCCCGGAGAAGAACCCGTTGATCGCGCCCATCACGAGCATCGGCAGGGCCGCGAAAGCGAGACACCGCAAGTAAATGGTCTCGAGCCGCTGGATCTCCGGCGTGTGCCCGCCCACCGCAATCAGGTGCGGGGACGCCGGAACCACCACAAGGAACAGCACGCCCGCGACAACGGCGAAGTGAATCCCCTGCCACACGGCGGCGCCGACGCGGTGCGGGCGCTTGGCCCCGGTGTACTGGGCGACGAACGTCGAGGTGTAGCCGGCCGTGACCTGAAGCACGCCGAAGAACAGCCAGTACCACATGACCGCCGGGAACGACGCGGCCATCTCGCGCGGGTCGTGCCAGGACAGGAGCACGGTGTCCACGAACACCTGCACCGTCATGAAGCTCTGGCTGACGATCAGCGGCAGCGCGAGCTTGAGCAGTTCGCGCGAACCGCCGGGGGTGTCGGTCGAAGGCGCATGCGTAGCGTGTGTCTCGGCCACGGCGGCCCCGACCGCTTCGGTCGCGCCCGCCGGTTCCGAGTACGGCCCGGCCGGGACGCCGGGGTCCGGGTCGGGAACGGCGGTCGGGTCGGTTTCAACTGCTGGGCGGGCGGCGGGCTTGGGGCCTACGGTTGGGGAGAGTGCGGGTTCAACCGGGTCGATGCCCATAGGTGTCCGTCGTCCTTGTGGAATGGGTCCGGGCGAACTACTTGGCCGGCAGCAGCCAGACGTTCCGGAACTGAACCGGGTGGCCGTGGTCTTGTAGCAAAATCGGGCCGGGCTTCGAGATGTCGCCGCCGAGGCCGCTGGTCGTGTTGTCCGAGGTCACGGCAACGTCGTCGTGAATCGTGATCCCGTTGTGACTCACCGTCATGCGGGCGGGTTCGGTCTTTTTGCCGTTTTCCACTTTCGGCGGCGTAAATTCAATGTCGTAGCTCTGCCACACGGTCGGCGCCTTGCAGGCGTTGACCGCCGGCGCCGCGACCCCGTAGATGGCGCCGCAATCGTTCTTGCCGCTCTTGAGGCCGTAACTGTCGAGGATCTGCACCTCGTAGCGCCCCTGGAGGTACACGCCGGAGTTGCCGCGCCCCTGCCCGCTGCCGCCCGGCTCGTAAGGCACACGGAACTCGACGTGTAGCTTGAACTTCCCGCCGAACACGTCCCTCGTGATGATGTCGCCGTGCCCCTTAACGCCCTCCATCACCCCGCCCTTGAGGGTCCACTTCACCTCACTCTTCCCGTCGCGCTTCACCCACTTCGAGAAGTCCTTGCCGTCGAACAGCACCACGGCCCCTTCGGGCGGCGCGGTGCTCGCAACGTCCTTGAGGTCTTCGGGCTTGGCCGCCTTGAACGTGTCCCCGAGTTTGTAGGGGTCGTCGGCCGCGAGTGCCACGAATGGCACAAGCACAAAGGCGAACGTGAGGAGCGGGCGCATCGGACAAGCTCCGAAGGGAATAGGGAAGGCAAGAGCCAATTGTAGGCTTGTGAGCGGTATAAGCCCGCCGGTGAGCGGAACGGAAACCCGAGACGGTCAACGGAATGCCGCCGCACCAGCAGGCTTACACCGCCACTCGCTTCGGTTATACTCTCCCGCAACCCGCCGGAGATGCTGCATGTTCCGCGCCCCGCTCGCCGCGCTGTCGCTCATCGCATTCGGAACCGTTGCCCGAGGCGCAGACGCACCTCGCCCGCTGGTGCCGACCCATCAGGTGAAGCTCAACGGCCACACGTTCACGCTGCCCGAAGGGTTCACCATCGAACTCGCGGCCGGCGCGGACCTGGCACCGCGCCCCATCGCCGCCGCGTTCGACCCAAAGGGCCGCCTCTACGTCACGGATTCGTCCGGCTCGAACGAGAACGTGAAGGTGCAGTTGGAGAAGAAGCCGCACCGCGTTCTGCGGCTCGAATCGACCAAGGGCGACGGCGTCTTCGACAAACAGACCGTGTTCGTGAAGAACATCATGTTCCCCGAGGGGTGCATGTGGCTCAACGGCGCGCTGTACGTCGCCGCCCCGCCGCACATCTTGAAGTTCACCGACACGAACGACGACGGCATCGCAGACAGGGAAGAGATCTGGTTCGACGGCAAGACGCTCACCGGCTGCGCCAACGACCTCCACGGCCCGTACCCCGGGCCGGACGGCTACGTCTACTGGACGAAGGGCGCCTTCGCGAAGCAGGAGTACGTTCTGCCGAACGGGAAGAAGCTCGGAACGCGGGCGGCCCACATCTTCCGCGCCACGCCCGACGGCAAGAACATCGAACCCGTCATGACCGGCGGCATGGACAACCCGGTGGACCTCGTGTTCACCCCGTCGGGCGACATCGTTTTCAACACGACGTTTTTCCAGCACCCCGCCAACGGGCGGCGCGACGGCCTCGTTCACGCGATCTACGGCGCCGTGTACGGCAAGGACCACGATGTCGTTTACGACCACCCGTGGACCTCACCGCAACTCATGCCGCCGATGACGCACCTCGGACCGGCGGCGCCGGCCGGGCTGCACCGCTATGAGAACGACCAGTTCGGCGCGGAGTACACGAACAACATCTTTTGCTGCCAGTTCAACATGCGGAAGGTGAGCCGGCACGTCCTCGTTCCGAAGGGCTCGACCTACGAAACGCGCGACTCCGACTTCCTCGCGTCCGACAGCATCGACTTCCACCCGACGGACGTGATCGAGGACGCCGACGGGTCGCTGCTGGTCGTGGACACCGGCGGCTGGTACAAGCTGTGTTGTCCCACGTCGCAGCTCGTGAAGCCGGACGTAACCGGTGCCATCTACCGCGTGAAAAAGGTCGGGGCGCACAAAGAAAGGGCGAAGCCGAAGCCCCTCCCGCTGTCGCACCTGCGCGAGATCGCGCTGACGCGCGACCCGAAGGGGTTCAAGGAAGCTCTTGCGGCCCTCCGGTCGCCCGACCTGCACACGCGCCGCCTCGGGGCCGAGGCGCTCGGCCGCATCGGCAACGTCAAAGCAACCGCGGCCCTTCTCGGCGCGCTCACGGACGAGAGAAATGATCGCGAACTCGACCACGCCCTCACCTACGCACTCATCGAGATCGGTGACGCGCCCGGCACGCGCGCCGGGCTCGCTTCGCCCTCGCCGCGGGTGCGCCGCGCGGCCCTCGCCGCCCTGTCGTACATCCCCAGCGGCCTCGAACCGAAGGCAGTGCTCGCCGAACTGGACGCGCCGGACGCCGCGATGCGCGACACGGCTTGGTGGGTCGCGGGACGGAACGCGCAGTGGGGAGATGAGCTTGCAGGGTACTTCAAAACCAAATTGAAGGCCGCAGACAAGTTAAAACCGGAGGATCGCGCCGACCTCGCGAACCGACTCGTCCGGTTCGCAAGCAGCCCGGGCGTCCAAAAGGTGCTCGGCGAAACCCCGGCCGCCAACCCGGCCGCCGCCCGGCTCGCGCTCGGGGTGATGGAACGGTCCGGCCTCAAAGCGCTGCCGGCGGCCTGGAAGCTGAGCCTTTCAAGCGCGATCGCCTCGGAGCATGAGTCGGTCGCGCTGCTCGGCTGCGCCGTCCTGCGGGCCGTGCCGCCGAGCGAGCAGGACCACACGGACGTGCTGACGATGGCGGAACTGGGCCGCGGCGCACACAACCGCCCGCGAACGGACTCCGAACGGCTGGCTCTCTTGAGTACGTCACGGCCGGGCACCGTGAAGCTCACACCCGCCGACCTCACGCGCGCGCTCAAGGCACTCGATCGCAACGCCACCCCGGCCGACCGGTTCCTTGCGACCGAAGCCCTTACCCGGGCGAAACTCGATCCCGAACAGTTCACCACACTTGCGGCAGCTCTCAAAACGGTCAGCCCGCTCGAGTTCTCCCGGATTCTGCAATTGTTTGCCAGGTCGGCAGATGAGAAAGTCGGAATCGCTCTGGTCGAATCGTTGCGTCAATCTTCGGTGCGATTGGGTGTGCGCACCGAAGTTGTGAAACCGATCCTCGATAAGTACCCTGCCACGGTGAAAGTGGAAGCGGAAAAGCTCTACGCCGAACTCGCAGCGGCCCGCAAAGATGAAACCGCCAGACTCGATCAGCTCCTGAGCGAAATGAAACCCGGCGACATCCGCCGCGGGCAACTCGTGTTCAACGGCACGAAGGCGAACTGCATCGCGTGCCACAAGGTCGGCTACGTCGGCGGCACCGCGGGGCCGGACCTGACCCGCATCGGCGGCATCCGCACCGAGCGCGACCTGCTGGAATCGATCCTGTACCCGAGCGCCAGTTTCGTGCGGAGTTACGAGCCCGTCCGTGTGGTCACGAAGGACGACCGCACCTTGAACGGGGTGCTGAAGAAAGACGCGCCGGAAGAGGTCGTGATCGTGGTGGCGGCCGACAAAGAAGAGCGCATCGCCCGCTCGGAGATCGAGAGCCTTGCACCCAGCACAGTGTCACTCATGCCCGGCGGACTGGAGCAGCAACTCACGCCTCTGGAATTGGCCGATCTGATCGCGTTCTTGAAAGCCTGCAAATGAAATCGTCGCGACCGCGCCCGGCACCGGAGCCCGCTCGGCACGGTCGCGACGACTGCAACGAAACAATCGCGCCGGGCCTCATCCTCCAGCCCGGACATCGGCCGGTGCTGCGCCATTCGGCACGGAACGTGTGTGTAAAGTTGATGAGAAATCCCGGTATGAACCGGTAGAGAGAGACACCTGGGCGCTTCGATAATATCAAAGCCTGCGAAACGCCCTTTGTCCGCCCCTTTCTTGCTTTCGCCCCGCCCAATTGCGCCCATCTGTGCTGCGTTCCGACCCCTTCTCAGAGGGTGCGGCTCCATCTCTGTTTTCTCGTAGGAGTTCTTATGCCCTCTCCGGTTCACGCTCCATTCCGTCGCCGCGCGTTCACACTGATTGAACTACTGGTCGTGATTGCAATTATCGCGATCCTGATCGGACTACTGCTGCCCGCAGTTCAGAAAGTGCGGGCCGCCGCCGCGCGGATGCAATCGGCCAACAACCTGAAGCAGATCAGCCTCGCGTGCCACAGTTACCACGACGCCAACTCCAAACTGCCCCCGCTGTCGGCCGCCCTCCCGCCTCCCACCGGTTCGAGCGGCGGACAGGTGTCCGTCTTCTTCTTCCTGCTCCCGTACATCGAGCAGGATAACGTGTACCGGCTGGGTGTGGCCAACGGCGGGGCCTGGGAAGGCGGGGCCGCTTCGGCCGGGTCGAAGAAGATCAAGACCTATCTGTCGCCGCGCGACCCCTCGAACCCGCCGGACACCTGGGTGGAGAGCAACGGCGGCACCTGGGCGCACAACAACTACGCGGCGAACCACGCCCTCTTCGGCGTCCCGGGCGGCGGCAACACGATCTCGAACCTCACCCTTCAGGGCATCGGCGACGGCACCTCGAACACGGTGGGTTTCGGCGAGCAGTACGCGGTGTGTGGCACCGGCGAAACGGACACCACGTCCGGCTCGCAGTACTACCACAAGCTGTGGGCGTACTACATCCCGTGGCGGTGGGAGCGCGGGCCGTACTTCGACACCCGCATCATGAGCAACGACACCATCACCCCGAACGAAGCCTCCACCGCCGCGACCCCGCAGCTCACGCCGACGGTGCAGAACTGCAACCCGTACCTGCTCCAGGCGATGGACGCGGGCGGGTGCCAGGTCGGGATGATGGACGGGAGCGTGCGGCAGGTGAACTCGGGCGTCTCGGGTGCGACGTGGGTTCGCGCGATCTGGCCGCAGGACGGTCTCGTCCTCGGTAGCGACTGGTAAGTTACGCCCCACGAATTTTCCACAACTGCCGGGGGCGTGTGAACGCCCCCGGCGGCTTTTCCCTTCTCCCAGGAGTTCAAGAACCGATGAATGCCATTTCCCGCGCACTCGCCCTCGGAGCGCTGGCCTGCCTCGTTGTAACGGGTTGCTCGAAAGGCGAGATCAAAAAGCAGACGATCGAAGGGACGATAACGTACAAAGGCGCGCCGCTCCAGTCGGGCATCCTGCGCTTCGTCGGTGCCGGCGGCGCGTTCGCAACGGCCCCGATCCACTCCGACGGCACGTTCACAATCACCGACGTGGTCCCCGGCGAAATTCAGGTGGGGATCATGGAAGGGCCGCGGTCGTCGTCCTCGTCGGACGGAAAGGGCGCAGCGGCACCGAAAACGGCCCCGCTCCCTGCGAAGTACAAAGACCCGGAACACTCGGGCCTCAAGTACACCATCGACGAGAACACCAAGAAGCTCAACATCGAACTCAAGTGACCGTGTGTGCCGCTCCCGCCGGGCGCGGCGCCTTCCACAGTACCAAAAGGGCAACCAGCCCGATGACCGGCGCCAGACCCGCGATGGCGAGCCCCACGTCGTAGCTCTTCGTCGCCTGGATCTGAGCGCCGATCAAAATCTGGAACACGCTCGACACCACCCACCCGCCGGCCGCCAGCGCGCCGGACAGCACACCCATGTGCCGGTGGGGCAGTTCCTGGCTCAGCGCGTAATACAACGGGTGCAAACCCAAGATGCCGGCTCCGGCGACCATCAACCCCGTCAGCATGAGCGCACCCGACCCTACAAAAGGCACGAGCGCGGCGACAGCGGTTAACCCCGCGTAACCGGCGAACGCGATGACACGCGCCGCGCGCACACTTCGTCCGCCGCGCACCAAGACCATCACCACAAACCCCACGAGCAGGCAACCGATCTCAGCGGACACAAAGTAGCCAGTCGTCGCGAGCCGCGCGTCGAGTCGGCTGTACTCGTGAAAGTCGAGGAGCAGCGTGAGCCAGGCGCGGAGGAACTGCCAGCTCACCGTGATCGTGCAAACAATCAGCCCGAGCACGAAGGCCCGGCGAAATACCCCGGTACGATCGGCCGGCTCTGTGGCCACGGCGCCGCCCCTGTCAGGTGGTTCGACAGAAACGGTCAGGCTCCCCCGCGGCACGAGCAACAGCCACAGCGGCACCCACAGCAACCCCACAACGCCGATCGACCAAAACGTGACCTGCCAGTTCCCGCCGACCCGCTCGATCAGTTCGGCATAGAGCGGGATGCAGATCGACGCGACGGCCCCGCCGCTCTGGAGGATGCCGTTCCCAAGGGTGCGGTCCTTGCGCGACAGCACCTGTCGCGCGGTGATGAGTGCGCAGGGCCAGTGCCCCGCCTCGAACACGCCCAGCACCGTGCGCCAAAACAGCAGCCAGCGGAACACACCGGTTCCGGGGTCGTCGCCCGCCCCTTCGAGCCACGACACCGCACGCGGGTCACCGGCAAACGCCGTCGCGACCCCGGCGAGGGACCACCCGGTGAGCACCACCGGGTACAGTCCGCGCGGGCCGACACGGTCGGCGAGCAACCCGAACACGATCGACCCGGCCGCGAACGCGAACCCGAAGCACCCCTCGATCAGCCCGATCCGCTTTTCCTGGAGGTTGTACGCGCGCTTCAGTTCGGGCAGTGTGACCGCCAGAGCCTGCCGGTCCATGTAGTTCAGGAAGGTGGCGAGCAGAAGCACCCCACACACCCACCAGCGCCAGGAAGAACGAGGGGCGAGAGGCGAGGAATCAACAGCGCTCACGTGATGCACCCGTTGGCCGTAAACGAAACACAACCCATACCCGTCCGTGCCTCATCCAAATCCGGCTAAAGAATAACGGCCTCGGGAGGGTGTCAGCCGGCGGGTGGCGCTCCCGACCACCGGTACTCTTCAATCGGACTTGGTATCACTCCTCGTTCTGCGCTGCCCTTAGCTGTCCCAGCTCCCGTCCCAGTTCACAACCCGCTCCAGATAGGCGACGACTCCGGCCGCGAAATGCGCGAACAACGCTTCGCCTTTTTCGGCGGTCGCAGCACTCGGCGCACCGACGTGCCCCGGCTCGCTGCGGTCCGGCATCACCCAGGCACGATAACCGGGGGCAAACTCGCGGCCGTGCGGCACCTCCGGCACGGCGGCCACGTCGCCGATCACCAGTTCGGGCCGCAGTCGCAGCACCATCGACGTTTCCCATTCGCACGCGTGCCCCATCCGCGCCTGCACCAGCCCGGGAATGGTGTCTGCCGGGTTACCGGCCGCGTCCCAGTAGGTCAGCGCGAGCAAAAGCAAATCGCGACGGTCGCGGTACTGCTGTTTCAGTTCAAAGAGCGCTTGCTGGTAGGGAGTAACGTTCCCGCCGTGCCCGTTCACGAACGCGATCCGCGTGAACCCGTGCCGGATGAAGCACTCGGCGAGGTCTTTCAGGAGGTCGAGGTACACGCGCGGCGACGCGGACAGCGTGCCCGGGAAGTCGAGGTGGTGGTGGGAGTTTCCGAGCCACTGGAGCGGCGCGAACAGGCACTTCGTTGCTACCGGCGCGAGCTTCGTGCGGCGAACCACTTCGCCCAGCAGCATCGAGTCAGTGAACACGGGCATGTGTTTCCCGTGCTGTTCGAGGGCGGCGATCGGCAAGATGATGGGTGTAGTCTTCGGCAGCGCCGCAACTGCGGGCCACGTGAGATCGGCGAGGTCCATTCGAGGCGTTCCGGCAGAGTGCGAAGGCGGGATGCCGCTAGTGTACCCAGAGGGAGGGTTGTGTCGCGCGCGAAATGCGTGTATCACTTCGAAAGGAGGACACAGGATGCCAAAGAAATACATCGTCACCGACGGCGAGTTGGTGCTCGAACTCGAAGCCGCTGAAGAAGGCGGATATACGGTAACCGCACCCTACATTAAGGGACTCGTGACCGAAGCGGACACGCTGGAAGAAGCCTTTGAAATGGCGAAAGATGCCATGACGGCGCTAGCAGAATCACGCGAGAACTCGCGTGTCGCCAAGTCAATTGTTATAAAATAAGCGGGAAGTGTTTGTGACGACTTGGGCGTATCGCGTCCTGATAACCTGTGACCGCTCGTCTCAAGCCCGTTCTGCAGCCGCGCGGCGGGCGAACGATTTCAAGTAGCCGATCTGTTCGTCGCTGATCGCCTCCACCGGGATCGTGAGTACGGCCCCTTCAAGGTGAAGAACGGTCCACACCCCTTCGGACTTGTACACCTGAAAAATCCCACCGAGTGCGAGCTTCCGGCGTTCACCGAACGCGGTCACTTCCAGCGTCGATTCGTCAACAACCAGCTCGACCGGCGGCCCAGCACAGAACGCGATCTCATAGGCGAACCGAAACAACCCGGGGTAAGCGAGCAACGGCCCGGCGAGTAACAGCAGAAACCACACCGACACGGTGTTCGCCAGGTACACGGCACCGACACCGAACCCAACCGTCGCGGCCGCCGCCGGGAGCCAGGGCATCAGCTCGACCCCGAGCCGCTGCCGACGCGATAGCGTGAACGTGAGGTGAAACGGTTGCACGCGACCCTCCCTGCGCTCACTTCTTGGCGGCGCGCTCGCGCGCGTACTCGATCAACACTTTTTCGGCCGCCGCCACCGCCTTCTGAGCCTCATCCCCGCCCGCGTTAGTCACAACCAAAAAGGCGACGTTCTGTTTCGGCACCAGACGCACCCGCGAGTACCAGAACGAGTTGCTCCCGTCGTGCGAGAGGTTCGCGTCCTTGTTAACGCCCCACCCGCCGGCGTACCGGAACCCCTCGGCCGGGGTGTGCAACTTGGCAAACGTCTCGGGCTTCAAGAACGTTCCTTTCCCCTGTGCGCCGCGGAGGTGAGCGGATGCGAACTTGGCCCAGTCCGGTAGCGACAGGTGAACCGTACCGGCCGGACCGATCACGGGAGCGTTGTCGAATTGCGTCGGCTCGAACCCGTCCTTCGCGGGCTTGTGGCCCCACGGCTGCTCCGTTGCACCCTTCTTGCCCGGCGAGCCAAAACCTGCACTCGCGAGCTTCAACGGCTTGAACAGCCGCTCGCGCATCAGCTCTTCCCACGGGGCGTCGGCAACCGCCTCGGCCATCGCGCCCGCGACCACGTACGACGCGTTCGAGTACACGAACTTGGTCCCGGGCTTGTCGGCCGGCGCGTTCTTCAGGATCACCGGCAGCAGCGCGGCCCGCTGATCGCGCACCGGTTTGTCCCGATCGGTCCCCCACCAGAGCACGTTCGGCACCACCCCGCCCTCGTGGGCGAGCAGTTGCGAGACCGTAACGCCCAGGTAGTCGTCGTGAATTTTGCCCTTGAGGTCGGGCAGCACTTCACCGACCGTGGACGACCAGCTCAACTTTTTCTGCTCGATCAGGACCGCGAGCAAAGTCGCAGTCATGGCCTTGGTGTCCGACCCGATGTGAACGCGGTCGGCGGCGGTAACCGAGTCGTCGGCACCGACCTTACGAACCCCGACCGCGGCGACGGCAACGAGCGCCTCGCCTTCCACGAGCCCGGCCCAGAGGGCCGGCACCTTGTGCGCGTCCCGGACCGCCGCGATCTGTCGTGTGAGCGTGGGGTCGGGCTTCGCTTCGTCGGCGCGAAGCCCGGTCGGGAAGGTGCCGAGCAGAAGTGTGAGCGAAACGAGAACAGCGGCGGCAAATGCGGGCCGGCGGCACAGCATGGCGAACCCCGGGCGTTCGGAGGACCTTCCCGGCCACAATACGCCGCAACGGTCCCGGGGCAAGCACCGGCAACAGCCGCTACGCGCTGGGCTCTTCGAGATAGGTGTAGCCCTCGAGCCCGTTCTCGTAGAAGCGCAGGAAATGCCGCGCCTCCGCCGCCGTGATCTTCCCGCGCTTCACGGCCTTCTCCACGTCCTTGCGCATCCGGTCGGTGAGCTTCTCGGCGTTGTACTGGACGTAGTTCAGCACCTCCGTCACGGTGTCGCCCTTCACAACGGAGTCGATGCTCGGGGTGCCGTCCTCTTCCATCGACACGTGAACCGCGTGCGTGTCCCCGAGCAGGTTGTGGAGGTCGCCGAGGATCTCCTGGTACGCGCCCAGGAGGAACGCCCCCAGGTAGTACGGCTCGTTGGCGTTGTGCGGGTGCAGTTCGAGCGTGTTGCGCACGTCGCGCAGGTCGATGAACTGGTCCACCTTGCCGTCGGAGTCGCAGGTGATGTCGCCCAGCACCCCGCGCCGGGTCGGCGGCTCAGTGAGCCGGTGGATCGGCATAATCGGGAAGAGCTGCTTGATGGCCCACGAGTCGGGCATGCTCTGGAACACCGAAAAGTTGCAGAAGTAGGTGTCCGAGAGCATGTTGTCGAGGCCGTTCAGCTCCTCCGGGACGTAGTCCAGGTCGCGGACGATCCGCTGGAGCTTCCGCCCGAACGCCCAGAACAGCCGCTCCGCCAGCGCCCGCAGCTCGATGGTGAGGTGGCCCAGGTTGAAGAGCGACAGCGTCTTCTCCATCTGGTCCACGGCGTCGTGGTAGAACTCGATGAAGTTCTTCTTGTTCAGCTCCTTGTAGTTGCTGAACAGGTCGCGGATCGGTTCGGGGGCGTCGTCCGGGAGCGTGTCCGGGGCGGTACACTTGTCGAAGTCGCTGGTGCCGAGCACATCGAACACCAGCACCGAGTGGTACGCGACCAGCGCCCGGCCGCTCTCGGAGATGATCGCGGGGTGCGGCACCCCGGCCTCGTCGCACACCGACTTGATCCGGTACACCACGTCGTTCGCGTACTCCTGCAGCGTGTAGTTCATGCTGCTCTCGAACGCGGTCTGCGAGCCGTCGTAGTCGATGCCCAGCCCGCCGCCGACGTCGATGTACTTGAGCCCGGCGCCGAGCCGGCACAGTTCCACGTAGATGCGAGCCGCTTCGGACAGCGCGTCCTTCACCTTGCGGATGTCGGACACCTGCGAGCCCATGTGGAAGTGGGTCATCTGCAGGCAGTCGCCGAGGCCCTTGCTCTTGAGGAACTCGTAGGCTTCGAGCACCTCCGTCAGCGTGAGCCCGAACTTCGACCGGTACCCGGCCGAGCCGCGCCACCGGCCGCTGCCGCGCGACGCGAGCTTCACCCGCACGCCGATGGGCTGCCGGACGCCCAGCTCCTCCATGTACTTGACGATCAGTTCCAGTTCGGTGAACTTCTCGACAACGGGGATGATGTTCTTCCCGATCTTCCGGGACATCACCACCATCTTGATGAACTCGTCGTCCTTGAACCCGTTGCAGATGATCGGCGTGTCCACGCCGTTGGTCAGCGCGAGCACCGCGAGCAGTTCGGGCTTGCTGCCGGCTTCGAGGCCGAAGTTGTAGTCCTTCCCGAAGCTCAGCACCTCCTCGACCACGTGCCGCTGCTGGTTCACCTTGATCGGGTACACGCAGTGGTACTCGCCGGCGTAGCCGTACTCCTTGCGGGACCTCTCGAACGCGCCGGCGATCTCGCCGATCCGGTGCTGGAGGATGTCCGTGAACCGCAGCAGCAGGGGCGGCTCGATGCCGCGGGTGCGGATCTGGTCGACGAGGTCCTTGAGGTCGATCGCGCGGTCGGTGTTCTTGTCGGGGTGGACGGTGACGTGCCCCTGCTTGTTGATGCCGAAGTAGCCCTTACCCCAGTTCTTGACCCCGTAGGTCTCGAACGCGTCGTGGAGCTTCCAGGCCGGGTTCAGGTCGGACGAGTCGGGGCGCTTGGCCATCAGGGTGTGCCTTTCCCGCGGGAGCGGGCGAGTAAGTGGACGACAGCGCGACAGCGCGATTGTCCCATCTTACGTCGCGCGCCCCGGGGTGCAACGCCTCTTGAAACGGGACGGGCGAGGCGCCGCGCTCAGTCGCCCAGCTCCCGGAAGATGCGATCGAACTGCGGGGCCGCCTGGAGGAACGCCTCGCGCAGCCCGGGGTCGAACTGGCCCTCCGATTTCTCGGTGATCACGAGCACCGCCGTGTGGTGTGACAGGGCGGGCTTGTACACGAGCCGGCTCCGCATCGCGTCGTACACGTCCGCGAACGCCACCAGCCGGGCGACCAGCGGGATGCCCTCGCCCGACAGCCGGTCCGGGTACCCGCTCCCGTCCCAGCGCTCGTGGTGCCCCCGCGCGATGTCGATCGCCACGTGCAAGAAGCCGGTCGCGAACGGGTGCTGACGGGCCACCTCGCGGAGCGTGTCCGCCCCGATGGTGGTGTGGGCCTCCATCAGCGTGCGCTCGCCCTCGTCGAGCCGGCCGGGCTTGTTCAGGATGTGGTCCGGCAGCGCCGCCTTGCCGATGTCGTGGAGCGGCACCGCGTCCTCGAGCACCCGGATGAAGGTGGCGTCGATCTGGGGCGCGTAGGCGGGCAGGGCGGCGGCCCCCTCGGCGAGGGCGCGGCAGTACCGCTGGAGCCGCTGCAAGTGCCGGCCGCTCTCCGCGGACCGGTGCTCGACCAGCTTCGCGAGCGCGAGCACCAGCCCGTTGCGGGCGCGGAGCAACTCGCCGTCGCGGGCCTCAAGGGCCTGCTCCAGTTCGGCGTTGACGGTGAGCAGCTCGCGGTTCAGCACGTCCGCGCGGTCCTGTGCGTCCTTCAGGCGCAGCGCGGCCTTAACCCGGGCGCGGAGCTGCACCACGCTGAACGGCTTGGTGAGGAAGTCGTCGGCGCCGGCCAGCATGATGCGCGACAGCTCGTCGCCGCTGGCGGCCCCGGAGAACATCACCACCTTCAGGTGCCGGGTGGGCTGGCGCTGGCGCAGCCGGCGCAACACCTCCTCGCCGCTGAACCCGGGCAGGTCCACGTCCAACAGGACCAAGTCGTAGGCCTTTTGACACGCCAGCGCGACCGCGTCCGGGCCGTTACCGACCTCCTCGCACTGGAGCCCCTCGGCCCCGAGCGCGACCCGACACAGCCGGCGGATGTCTATCTGATCGTCGACGATAAGAACGCGCCCCGGCGAGGTGTGCGTGGTCGCGCACGGGCCGCTGTCCGCAGACGCCCGCGCGCCGCCGGGGGGTGGGGTGAGCGGCCCCTGCGCACGGGCGGGCAGAGCGCCCGCGCTCGCCGGGAGGAACGCGAGCAGCGCCCGCATCGCGGCCTCGGCCGTCGGGTACCGCTGCGCGGGCTCCGCGGCCATCATCCGGCTCACCACCGCGTCGAGCCCGGCGGGCACCTCGGGCCGCAACGCCCGGGCGCTGGGCGTGGGGCCGAACGCGGCCGTCACGCTCGAAAACGGGGCCTGGCCGGTGAGCGCGAAGTAGAGCGTGCAGCCGAGCCCGAAGACGTCGGCCCGGGCGTCCACGTCGTGCGCGTTGCGGGCCTGTTCGGGCGCCATGTACCCGACCGTGCCGAGCTGCGCGCCGGTGCGGGTGATGCGCTCCTCCCCGGGCAGCCGCGCGAGCCCGAAGTCGAGCAGCTTGGCCTGCCCGTCGGGCGTGACCAGCACGTTGGACGGCTTGATGTCGCGGTGGACGAGTTTCAGCCGGTGCGCTTCGATCAGCGCGTCGGCGATCTGGTGCGCGATCTGGCACGCGAACCCGACGGACAGCGGGGCCGCCGCGGCGACGCGCTCCAGGTCCGCCCCCGCGAGAAACTCCATCACGAAGTACGGCAGCGCCGGAACGTCCGGGCCGCGGGCCGGCTCCTCCCCGGCGTCGATCGCGGCGACGATGTTGGGGTGCTTGAGCTGCCCGACGGCGCGGGCCTCGAGAAAGAACCGCGCGAGCATCCGCGGGTTCACCTCCGGCGACGGCTGCAGCACCTTCACCGCGACGACCGTACGCAACTGCCGGTGCTCGGCGCGGTACACCACGCCCATGCCGCCGGTGCCGATCCGATCGAGTAACCGGTAGTTGCCGAGGGTGAGGCCGTGGAGACGGCCGGTGCGCACGCGGGCGGCCTGGAACTCGGTGAGCAGGCGGGTGCGAACGAGTTGATCGAGCAGGGCGGCGGCGGAGGGCGCGTGATCGACGGCGAACCGGTCCGCGGCGTCAAGCGCCTCGTAGCTCTCGTTCGCCACAACCCCGCTGGCGAGCAGTTCGCGCAACAGGGCGGTCGGGTCGGTGTCTCGCATGGGGGGCAACAGCGCGGCAACCGAGCGCGGGAAGACGGAAGTACCCACGGCTGACGACTCCATGTGAGCCGGTGTGCGATCCGTCGCGCGGAGCAGTCGAACCTCGCGCCCGCCGCACCCAAAAACGGGCCGCGCGTCACGAGTTCAGTTATCGCATGATTCTAAGCCGAATTTGCCCTAGCAACAGAGATCTTCGGCGAAAAGCGCATAATCCCTCCCTCCGGAGTAAGGGAACTCAACCGCTTTACGCAGAATTCGCGCCTAACCGGAGTGACCGCTTGTGACCCGCCAAGAGTTTACTCCTGCGGGCTGGTGCTGCGTGTGAAGCTACCGCAACTTCAGTTGCTTGAAGAGGTCTTCGGTCCAGGTGCGGTGGGCGGACGAGAGCGGCACATCGGGCGGCGGCGGGCTCTTGTAATCAATTTGGCCGGCAAAGCTCCCGAGGTCGTAGGCACGACCGAAAGCGGCCTGCAAGTCGAGCAGCGCGTCGCGGTCGTCGGCCGCGAGCGGGAGCTTGAACTTCGGCAGCTTCTTCTGGAGCGTCGCGGTGTAAATCTCGTACCGGTCCGGGGCGTTCGAGCGTGTCACCGTGACCGCGTAGTCGTACTCCGGCAGACCGTCGCGCGAGTACGTGAGCAGCGGCTTACCCTGTAACACAATGTCGATTTCGACAACCCCGGCCCGTTGCGCCAGGGCCTGCTGACGGGCGTGGAGGTACGCGGCGCGCCCGGCGGGGGTGGTTTTGTTCGCGGGGCACACCACTTCGAGCAGCGTCACCAGCTTGCCATCGGAGCGGTTGCGGATCTCAATGAACTCCTCCGCGAACTCCTCACGGACGATGGAAGTGAACAGCGGCATCTCGGAGGTGTAGGTGCGGGTGCCGACGCGGGCGCGGTAACGGTCCACAAGACCCGGGAGGAGAATTTGGTACAGGCACGCGAGGAGTTGGTGCTGGAACGCGGGCCAGAGTTTCGGCGTTTCGAGGTACGGGTCCATGCCAGGAAACGGGCTGGGCATTGCGGTGATCTCCGTGTGGCACCGGTTCCAGTCCCGGGGTGCGTTCCGACCCCAGGCGGCTCGACGGCACCGAGTGAGTTGTGGCTCCTGTGCATTGTAGCGGCTGGGGGGCGGCGGCGCGAAGTGCGGATGCCCGAACTTACTCTTACCGCCGTTGATGTTCCACGTGGAACGCTATCTCATTGTTATTATCTTTCCGGCACGAGTGATTTTGACGAATTTGTATCGGGCGGCCGCCGTTTGCTCCGCGCCGCACGCGCGTTAACATCATCGTCTCTGGTCCGCTCCGTCACACGCCGAAGGCGCGATCGTCATGTTGCGGGTGTTGCTGCTCGGGGTTGGTACGGTCTGGAGTTTCCCGGCCCGCGCGGGCGACGAAACGGCGGCCGTTCAGTTCGTTGAAAAGTCGGGCGGGCGGGTGTTCCTATCGGACGGTGCGGTAACCGGAGTCGACCTGTCTGGCGCGAAGACGTTTACCGATGCCGGGCTCAAGGAACTCAGCTTGTTCGCCGGTCTGACGAACCTCAACCTCACTAACACTCAGGTAACGGACGCCGCGTTAAAAGACGTGGCCCGGTTCCCGAAGTTGACCGTTCTCAACGTCTCCTACACACAGATCACGGACGAAGGGTTGAGGGAAATTGCAGGCCTGACGGAGCTGACGGACCTCGTCCTCGATTACACGAAGGTGTCTGGCAGCGGCCTCAAACACCTGGCGGCCCTGACCAAACTGAGGACACTCTCACTCGGCTCAAAAATTGTAACTGATGCCGGGCTGAGGGGACTGGTCGGGGTGCGCGGGCTCCGCCAACTCGACCTACGAGAGACCAGCGTCACCGACGCGGGACTGAAAGAAATCGCTCCGCTCTCGGAACTCAAAACCCTCATGCTGGTGAACGCGCCGGTGACCGGCCCCGGCCTCAAGGACCTCGCGCTCCTGACCAAGTTGCAGTTCTTGTTCCTGAGCGGGACGCGAATCACCGGTGACGGGTTGAGCGAACTGACCGGCCTCAAGAGCCTCAGGTTACTTGAACTCGGAGGCACGCCGCTCACGGACGCGGGGCTGAAACAGTTGGCCGGGTTCGACACGCTCGGCCACCTCGGCTTGTCCAACACCAAGGTCACCGGCGCGGGGCTGAAAGAACTTGCCGCCCTCAAGCAGTTATCCGGACTCGACCTCGGCTCCACAAAAATCACTGACGCGGATCTGAAAGAAATCGCGGCACTCACGAACCTCACCGGGCTCACGATGCGCGACACACCAGTAACGGACGCCGGCGTCCGCAACCTGGCCCCGTTAACCAAACTTCGGCGCCTAAATCTGACGCACACGAAGGTGACGAACGCGTGCGCGAAGACACTCGCCACGTTCAAGCACTTAACCAGCGTTGATTTGCACCAAACCGACGTGACCGAAGAGGGAGGGAAAGAACTCAAAGCGGCACTGCCGAATTGCCAATTCATCATCAGCCAGCGGAAGTAGGGCCGCGGGGCGGTGGTCTGTGCCCCGCCCCACGGGGCCGGTCAATCCTGCGGGTACAGCGCGGTGCTGAGGTACCGCTCGCCGAGGTCCGGCAGCACCACCACGATCACCTTCCCGGCGTTCTCGGGGCGGTGGGCGATTTTCACCGCCGCGTGGGCCGCGGCGCCGCACGAGATGCCGCACAGCATCCCTTCTTCTTTCGCGAGCCGCCGGCCCATCTCGAAAGCTTCGTCGTCGGTCACCTGAACGACCTCGTCGATGATCGCGGTGTTCAGCACGTCCGGCACGAACCCGGCGCCGATGCCCTGGATCTTGTGCGGCCCCAGCGGCTTCACCTGGTCCTTCGGCACCCCTTGAACGATGTGCTGCGTCAGAACCGGGCTTTGCGTCGGTTCGACGGCGATACACTTCACCGACGGCTTGCGCGACTTCAGCACCTCGCCGCACCCGGTGATCGTCCCGCCGGTACCGACGCCCGACACCAAAATGTCGATCGTTCCGCCGGTCGCGCGCCAGATCTCCTCGGCCGTCGTGCGGCGGTGGACATCGGGGTTCGCCGGGTTCTTGAACTGCTGCGGGATGAACGCCTTCGGCTCGCCGCCCGCTTCCTGGAACATTTCCATCGCCTTCGACACGGCGCCTTTCATTCCCAGCTCGCGTGGCGTCAGGACGAGTGTGGCGCCGAGCGCCTTCAGGAGGCGCTGGCGCTCCAACGACATGCTTTCGGGCATCGCCACCGCGAGTTTGTAACCCCGTGCAGCGCACGTGAACGCGAGACCGATACCGGTGTTACCGCTCGTCGGTTCAACGATGAGCGTGTTCGGCCCGATCTTGCCGGCTTTCTCCGCGGCGTCGATCATCGCCACCCCGATGCGGTCCTTCACCGACCACAACGGGTTGAAGTTCTCCAGCTTACCGATCACCGTGGCTTTCGCGTCACCCACTACCTTCCGAAGGCGGATGCACGGAGTGTTCCCGAACGTCTGCGTGATGTCGTCGTAAACGTGACCGCGAAAGGTGGTATCGGTGGCCATTGAAGGTTCCCCCCGCTCGAAGAGTCAGAATGCTGAGTCAGGTTCTATTGTATCGGGAAATGTAAGCTCGCGAAGAAGCGCGGGCGTGCGAAATCGCCCTCAGCCGGTGACAGTCAGTTCTGCCTTCGGGTCACAGTCGAGCAGCGCGGCGTAATCGGGAATCTGATGAGAGGCGTGTGCGCGTGGTACAGGGCACCGCCGCAAAGGGTTAACGTTACAGGGCGCCAAGCACTATTGAGCCGAGAGCGGGCCGAAATTCCGGAGTAGTGTAACTTTCCGACGGAGAATTGTTCGCTCCGGAAACTTGTTGTACCGTATCGGGACCGCCGGCACCACCAACACGCCCGAGAACGAGCCGATGAGCGCGCCCGAGTACGTTCGCGTCCCGTGTTCCGAGTGCCAAGCCAACGTCAAGGTTGAAACGGCCGACCTCGGCGAGTGGGTTACTTGTCCGAAGTGCGATCAGGACTTTGTCGCGAAAGACCCAAACGCACCGAAACCGAAGCCGAAGGCACGCCCGGTTGCGCGAAGCGATGACGACGACCGCCCGCGCCGTGGCAAAAGTCGTGGCCCCGCCAACGACTTCGACTTCGACCGCGCGGTGGGCGAAGAGGACGATGAAGATGACCGCCCGCGCCGCCGTGGGCCGCGCCCGGGAACGTGCCCGAATTGCGGGAACCGCCGATCCACAAAGGTGTCATTCACGTGGTGGGGCGGGCTCATCGGGCCAGCGATCTTTGGATTGGTGTCCTGCACCCGGTGCCGCACGCAGTACATGAAGAACAGCGGCCAAAAGCTCGGGGTGCTTCAAATCGGCTTGTACTCTCTGGCCGTCTTTGCGATCGGCGTGGGCGTATTTTTCGCCCTTCAGTTCGCCGCGCGGTAACCGGCACCCGTGCGGAATGCGGTGCGCGCACGAAACAGCAGCGAACAATCACGGGAGCAAATCGGCGACGGGAATCGAGGTGACCGTCGTGCCGTCGAGAACGAGCGGAACCGCGTCGCCGGGTGTGTAGTTTTGCACAGAAGCGTAGGCCGGAGCGGCGCCCGGGCCGGACGGTTGCGTGTGAACCTCGACCCGGCGCTCTTCAAGATTGATGATCCAGTAGCAAGCGACATTCGCGCGGGCGTAAATGCGGGCCTTGTCGCGCTGGTCGCGGAGCAGCGACGCGTTCGCAACTTCGATCACCAGCGCCGTGTCATCCGGGGTCGGGTGTCGCGTCGTGTAATCGGCCGGGTCTTCGCGAACGACCGCGAAATCCGGCTCCGGGCGACTATCAGAAAGTGCCAGCGTGCCCTGTTCGCGGATATCCCATCCTGTCGGTAGCGCACGTGAGAGTCGCTTACGAATACGGAGTGCCGTGCCGTCGTGCGCAGGATTCTTGGGCATCTTGAGCACCACGTAGTTTTCAAGCAGTTCGACGTCGTCGTCCGGCGTAAAGATCCCCGCCCCAACCATGCGGTCGTACCGCTCGGTTGAGAACTTCGCGATCGACGCCTCGTTCAGGAACGTCGGCGTGAAAGGCGCGGCGGTCAGTACAGCGGACATGTGAGCCCTCCTTGAGCGTCCCCCGATTTATACCGCGAAGCAGCGCCGCCCCTCCAGCCGGGTTGACGCGCCGTTACGCCACGGGCATCGGGTCGGCGTGGTAGAGGTGGTGCGGGCGGTTCTCCGCGTCGTGCCACGCCGCCGTCTTCGGCAACCCCAGTGCGCTATAAATGGTCGCCGCGAAGTTTTCCGGCGTCTGCGGATCGGTCGCCGGGAAGCCGCCGTTCTTGTCCGATGAGCCCACCACGCGCCCTCCGCTCACTCCGCCGCCCGCGAGCAGAACCGACTGCACCGCGCCCCAATGGTCACGACCCGGCCCCTTGTAGTGTTGCGTCAAGGTGCTGACGCGCGGGGTGCGCCCGAACTCGCCCGCCACCACGACCAGCGTTGAACCGAGCAACCCGCGCTGGTCGAGGTCGGCAATCAGGGCGGACAGCGAGCGATCCGTCGGCGGGAGCAATTTGTCTTTCAGGTGCGGAAACGCGTTCCCGTGCGTGTCCCAGGTCTCGTTGTTGCCCAGGTTCACCTGAACCAGATTCACCCCGGCTTCGACGAGGCGCGCGGCCATCAGCAACGACCAGCCGAACGCGTTGTTGCCGTACCGCTCCACGTCCCGCGGGTCCGCCCGCTTCAGATCAAACGCCGCCCGCACCCGGGCGTCGGTGAGCAGGCTCACGGCGTCGGCGCGCGAGCGGTCGAGCGCGCCCGTGCTGGCGGCCTCGGCTAACGTCTTGCGCTGCCTGTCGAGGTGGGCCAGTACGTCGAGCCGGTCCGCGAACCGTTCCGCCCCGATCCCCTGCGGCAGGCTCAGGTCGGGCAGAGTAAACCCCTTACGCACAGGCTGAAACGGCCGCTGCTGGTGGTCGAACTCGTACTCGGGGTACGCACCGTACGCCTTCGGCTCGAACGCGCTGGCTTCGAGGAACCACGGGTCGCGGGCGCGTCCCATGACGCCCGCGAACTGCCCCGGGATCACCCGACCGGCGTTGTGAACGATCTTGTCCGGCAGCACGAGGGCGGGCGGCAGGTTGTTCCGCGCCCGCGTGACCGCACCGGCGATCGCGGCGAGGCTCGGGTGATCGGTGGGCTGCGGCTTGCTCGGGTTGAAGCCGACCGGCGCGTCCGAGCGGCCGGTGAGCATGATATGGTGCCCCAGCGAGTGGTCGTTCGACTTGTGCGTCAGCGAGCGCACGACGCACCACTTGTCCGAGCACGCGGCGAGCTTCGGCAGGTGTTCGGTGACGCGCAGCCCGGGGGTCTTCGTCGCGGTGGTGCCGAACTCGCCGCGGATCGAATCCGGGGCGTTCGGCTTCGGGTCGAAGCTCTCGTGCTGCGCGAGCCCGCCGGAAAGGAACACGTAAATGACCGCCCGCGCCCGCGGGCTCGGTTCCGCGCGGAGCGCACTCAACGGCGACATTCCGAGGCCGAGCAGGCCGACGGCGCCGGCCTGGATCGCGTCGCGGCGCGTGAGGTGAGGATGGGTGAACGGGGACATGGCGGCGCTCTGACAGGTGGGATCGTTCGACTATCCCGGAACCGCACGGCCGTGTCCAGAGGGTAGCACGAATCGAACAGCACTTTCAGCGCCGGGTAGCGACCTGTGCTGAACAGCGTGTGACCGCGCAGGGGCAAATTTTGTTCGATCCCGCTTGACGAAAGTCGTTTTCTGCCGTCCTATTAAGTCACGGCCGCGGCGCCGAAACGTGTGCTCGCCCTGGGTTCCGATCCGGCGCGGATTGGCGACGGAACTTTTCACCGCGATTCGCGTCCAACGGAAACACGTCGGTTCGGACCGGCTCCGTCAGCGAACACCCGATTCCAGGATTCGCAGCAATGATACGCATCTCCTCTCCGCGGTTACGGTCCGCCGGCCGGTTCCTGTGTGCGGCGGCACTGGCACTGGTCGTCACGGCGATGTTCGCGCAACTGGCCCAGGCCCAGGACGCCCCGACGCCGGCGAGCGGCAAGGAGCAGACCGGCACCGGCCTCATCGTGTTCATGCTCGAGTCTCTCGGGTTCGTGTTCGGCATACCGCTGCTACTCATCTCCCTCGCCATGCTCGCGCTGGTGGTGCTCCTGTTCCTCGACCTCCGCATGGGCTCCGCCATCCCCCCGGGGTTCGTCGACGAGTTCACCGACATTGTGAACAAGCGCAAATTCAAAGAGGCATTTGAAATGGCGCGGAACGACCCGTCGTTCCTCGGCCAGGTGCTGACCGCCGGCATGAGCCGCCTCCAGTACGGCCTCGAGGACGCCCGCGAGGCCGCGATGAACACGCTGGAAAGCATCAAGAGCGACAAGGAGATGAAGAACAACTACAACTCGGTGATCGCGACCGTCGGCCCGATGCTCGGGCTGGTGGGCACGGTGTGGGGGATGATCCGGTCGTTCTCCGTGCTCGCGACCGCGACCCAGGTGAACCCCTCGGAGTTGGCCAAGGGCATCTCGCACGCCCTCGTGGTGACGCTGTTCGGGGTCGCCATCTCGGTGCCCGCGATCTTCTTCAACGCGTTCTACCGGAACCGCATCACTCGCGTAACGATGGACGTGGGCCACATCGCCGACGACCTGCTCACGCAGATGTACCACAACTCGAAGAAGGCCGCGGCCCCGCCGCCCGCGACCCCGGCGCCCGCCAACGGCGCCCCCCCGGCGGCGCGCTAGGACGCCCGGAGCGAGAAGTTAAGGCACGGGCCGGCGGCCCGTAACTCTGGCCCCACGCTCCCCTTCACCCCTCACTGGTCGCCGACCATGAGCCACGGCAGCAGCGACAAGTGCGAACCGAACTTCACCCCGCTGCTCGACCTCGTGTTGCAGCTCGTGATGTTCTTCATGCTGTGCGCCAACTTCGTCATGGACCAGACGAACGTGGACATCAAGCTCCCGCTGGCAACGACCGCCAGGGCGATCGAAGCGACCGAGCCTTACGTGCTTTACCTGAACGTGAACGAAAAGGGGCAGGTGATCTACCCGCCGGGCGCGCTGGGCAAGGACGGCGAGTCGTCCGACAACCCGGTCCAGCTCGCGATCTGGCTGAAGCGCCGGGCCGACGAGGACCGGCTCATTGCCGGCCCCGGTAACGAGGACAAGCCGCTCCGCACGCTCATCGTGCTGCGGGTTCATAAGGCGTGCCCGTTCGAGAAAACGTACCCGGTCATGAAGGCGTGCCGCTCCGCGGGGTACCAGCGGGTTCAGTTGCGAGCCATCCTCGCCGGAAGCGGTCCGGGCTGACGCGACGTCGGCACACGCTCGCCCGCGAACTGCCGGCACGTGCGGCGCGCGCCCAGCGAATTAACGCGGGTGCGAAACGAGAAATGAGTTGGCCCCATGTTGAGGCACACACGCAAGCGCACCGGCACCGATTTCGTCGAGCCGGAGCTGCCGATCACGCCCATGCTGGACATGTCGTTCCAGTTACTGGCGTTCTTTATCCTGACGTTCAAGCCGGCCCCGACCGAGGGCCAGATCATGCTCTCGCTGCCGAAGGAGGACGGCGGGGGACAGGGCGCCCCGAGCCCGGCCGTGGCCGACGCCCCGGTCCATTACATCGTCCGCGTGCTCGCCACCGACGACGGCGACATCGGACAAATGACCCTCAGTCAGGAGGGCAGCGCCGCCGAGCCCAAAGAGCTGAAATCCGGGCTCCACAAGCGCCCGGACGGGTCGGACATGTCCATGCTCGAGGTGTACCAGAAGGAACTTAGCGACCGGGAGCCGCAGAAGCAGCCGATGAAGCTGACGCTCGAACTCCCGCCGCGGCTGTCGCAGGACAACGTCGTTCGCCTCGTGGACACCGGAACCAGCGCCGGGTTCACCGACATTTCGCCCGTGCCCATCGACAAAAAGAACCGGTAAGCTCGGCGCTCCGATCTCGCCCGAGGCGAAGTGCGAGGGCGACTCGGGGCACACGTTTTGCCCTCCGCATTCCGCCCACCGCACTCCCGAACCAGCTCCGGGAGTGCGGTGGGCCGTTCCGTCCGTCTGATTTCCACTTCAAGAGCAACGGCAGAGGGTGTGGGAACCGGATCGGAACCTGGAACTTCTGCCGGTATTTGTCGTCAAATGAGGTGTTGGAGGGGCGCGCATGTCCGCCGGGACCGTGGGAACCGTACCGCTGAAACTCAAGGCCGCCGCGCTCCTCGCGCTCGCGGCGCTGTTCGGCTTCGCGCCCGGTCCGTTCTCGGCGGTAGACTTCGCGAGCGCCCAGCCCACTAACAACTCAAACACGAGCGGCCAGACCAAGGGGGACGGCGAAAAAGAAACGCCCAGTGAGGCGGACCTCGACCGGCGCGACCCGGTGCCGGCCGACTCGCCGCGCCGCAAGGGATACGACAAGCTCCGCATCCCAGACACCGACCGCACAATCTTCACCGAAATTGTGGACTTCAAACCGGTCGCGGCTCAGGACAAGAACCCGCGCGAGTACGACGCCTGGATCGAGTACGTCCTTCACGCGCGAAAGCAGAACGCCCGCGACCTCAACGAGCACGGCATCCGCGACCTGGTCCCGCTCGAGTTCGCCAAATTCCCCCGCGCGTACCGAACCGAGCTGATCCGGTTCGACGGCAAGCTGAGTTGCGTCCGCCGGTTGGTGCCCCCGCCGCAGTTGCGCAGCTCCGGTGTGAAGGATCTGTACGAAGCCCGCCTCGTGCCGCTCGACGAATCGCCGGCCACGCCGGTGTCGGTCGTGTTCACCGACCTGCCGGAGTCGCTCGCCGCGGTGAGCGGCAAGGCGCCCGAGGAGTGGCTCGACGCCGACGGGTGGGTCACCGCCACCGGGTACTTCTTCAAGACCATGAGCGTCGCGGGCGAACAGGGCAGCGCGGTTGTGAACCTGCCGCTCCTCATCGGGAAGGGGCTCACCCCGCTCCCCGGGCCGCCCCCGGGAAGCCCGACCCCGACCGCGCTGGACAAGAGCCTGCGGCTCTACAAGTTCATTCAAGACGACGTGAAGATGACCCGCACCCGGCCGACCGCGGCCACGTGGCCCGAGGTCGCCGCGTACAACCGGGTCGTGCTGCACGCGGCCCGGTTCTCCGCGGAGGAACTGGAGCGCGACGCGGTCACCGACGTGCGGTTCGCGGACCTGTTCGAGGAGCCGCGCATCGGGCACCGGCTGTCGCT
Organism: Gemmata obscuriglobus; assembly: GCF_008065095.1. Taxonomy (NCBI): domain Bacteria; kingdom Pseudomonadati; phylum Planctomycetota; class Planctomycetia; order Gemmatales; family Gemmataceae; genus Gemmata; species Gemmata obscuriglobus. Next base: position 8,996,762 of record NZ_CP042911.1, read on the forward strand.
CGTCAAATTCGAGGGCCGGCTGATTTCGCTGCGGCGCATGGACTCGAACGACTGGCTCGGCGCCGCCGGCGTGAACCAGCTTTTCGAGGGCTGGCTGATCCCCGATCACGAGCCGCGCGGGAACCCGGTGTGCGTCGTGTTCAGCGAGCCGCTCGAGGGTGTTGACCCGGCCCGGCGCGTTAACAAGTGGGTGACGTTCGCGGGCTACTCGTTCAAGCGCATGCGGTACGAGTCCGCCGAGGAGGACGCCAAGAACCCGTCGAAGCACATCGACAAACTCGCCCCGTTACTGATCGGGAAGAGGCCGATCGGGCGCCGCGACCCCGACCACGCGACGCCCGTGACGTGGAACGCGTTCGCCGAGGGGGCCATCATCGGCGCGGCGCTTTTAATCTTGTGCGCGGGGGTGTTTGCCCTCTGGTACCGCCGCGGCGACCGACAGGCCCGGGCGGAAATGGACGCGGTGCGGGGCCGAAATCCGTTCGACCCGGCAGCGTAAGGGCCGGAACACGATCTATTGGTTGAGTGTCGCGAACCACATCAGCCCACTTGCCGCTTGTCTTGGTGATCCGGCTGCCGCTTGCCGCCCCGGCGCAGCCCCGAGGAGAACGACCGTGAGCGAGAAAAAAGTCAAAGAGCCGAAGGAGGCGGTGATCCGTCGGGTGGAGTTCGCTGAGGAGACCGCTCAGGAGCGGTTCCTGATGAAGTACGTACCGGCGTGCCTCATGAGCGGCGCGATCCACGCCGGCGTGCTCGGGCTGGCGATCCTGTTCTTCGGCTTCCGAACCGCCGAAACCAAGCAGCCGGACAAGCCGCTCACCACCACCGCCGAGAAGTCGGACGAACCCGAGCAGCTGAACCTCACCACCGACGACCTCGGTGTGGACTCCAAAATCGAATCGGCGCTGCCCGAGATCGATCGGCTCGACACGAAGACGGTCGACGAAAAGGTCACGATGGACAACATCGGCCAGCCGACCGTTCAGGACAACGACCTCCAGGGCGCGACGCTCCCGGGCATCTCGGACATCCGCGAGTTCACCACCCCGGGCGTGGCCGGTGACACCGGCTCGTTCATGACGGGCGGCGGCGGCAACGCCGGGGTCGGCAACGCGATGGTCCAGGGCCGGTCGGGGGCGACCAAATCGCGCCTGCTGCGCGAGGGCGGCGGCAACGCGGAGAGCGAGCGCGCCGTGGGGTTGGGGCTGGCGTGGCTGGCCAAGCAGCAAAAGGCGGACGGCGGGTGGACCTACGACCAGGGCCGCAAGGAGGAGCGCGCCGCCGCCACCGGGATGGCGCTGCTGCCGTTCCTCGCGGCCGGCGTGACCCACAAGAAAAGTAAGGAGCACGAGCAGAAGAACTACGACCAGGTGGTTCAAAAGGGGTTGGGGTTCCTGATGAAGCTGTGCTCCCCGAGCGGGGCCAGCGCCGGGCGCATGAGCACCGACGTGTACGCCCAGGGCATCGCCACTATCGCCCTGTGCGAGGCGTACGGAATGACCAAGGACCCGGCCCTCAGGCCGTACGCGCAGGCGTCCATCAACTTCATCCAGCGCACCCAGGGGCCGAACGGGAGCTGGGGGTACGGCAACACCGGCAACGGCGACACCTCGATCGTCGGCTGGCAGATCCAGGCGCTCAAAGCCGCGAAGCTGAGCAAGGAACTGGTGGTCGACGACCGGGTGATCCAGAAGGCCGAGAAGTTCCTCGACCTGGCCGCGGCCGGCTCGCGGAAATCGATGTACGGGTACGCCGACAACTCCGACGCCCAACCGGGCACCGCGCGGACCGCGGTCGGCCTGCTGTGCCGGTATTACATCTCGGGATGGGGACCGAACAAGGACGGCATGATCGACGGCGTCAGCGGGCTGATGAAAGTGGCTCCCCTCTCATCGGCCACCGGAAAGCCGCCCGCTGTTAAAGAGATGTACTACTACTATTACGCGACTCAAGTCGTCCACTTCTGCGAGGGTGACGACTGGAAAACGTGGAACGAAGGGCCGAGACAAGCCGACGGCACCCGTAAAGGCGGCATGCGCGACTGGCTCGTTCAAACCCAGATCCGGGCCGACACGAACGCGGGGAGTTGGGACATCGAAGACGGCTGGATCGGCCGCGGGTGCGGGCGTCTGGGCACGACCTGTATGTGCCTCCTGACGCTCGAGGTCTACTACCGCCACTTGCCGCTCTACAAGCGCGGCGCCGACGGTAAGGCGATCCAAATCATCGATTAGCAGCTCTTTTCAACCGGCGATGGCGACGCGTGGTGCCGTTTGTGCGCAAACGGCACCACGCGTCGCTGCTTTTTAGCCAGATGCGGTCGTTTCTGCCCTCGCTGCCACCTCACATCTTATGGCACATAATCCATTATTTCTTAACGACTTACGACTAAGCTATTGGGCTTTACCGGCAACTCAAAAGTGGGTAAAATACTGACTCA